>NZ_JADNQY010000018.1:0-41183 GCF_015709545.1 Methylocystis sp. H4A
CGCGGCCTGATCGCGCACTGGATGCTGGAAGAGGTCGGCGCGCCCTATTCGATCGAGGTCAAGGATTACGGAACGACGATGAAGGCGCCCGAATATCTTGCGATCAATTCCATGGGCAAGGTGCCGGCCATCAAGCATGGGGAGACGGTGGTGACCGAGGCGGCCGCCATCTGCGCCTATCTCGCCGACGCCTTTCCGGAGGCCGGGCTCGCGCCGGAGGCCGGGGCGCGCGGCGACTATTATCGCTGGCTGTTTTTCGCCGCAGGCTGCGTCGAGCCGGCGATGAGCAACCACGCCGCCGGTTGGGACCCCGCGACGCCCGAGATGCAGACCCGCTTTGGTTACGGCTCCTACGCCGCCGTGATGGACGCGCTGGCCAGGGCTGTGGCGGGACGTCGATATATTGCGGGCGACATGTTCACCGCCGCGGACGTTTATGTGGGGTCGATGATCGGCTTTGGGCTGCAATTCGGCGTGATCGACAAGCGTTCGGAATTCGAAGCCTATTGGAGCGGCTTGGAAAATCGCCCCGCGCGGCTGCGCGCCGGCGCAAAGGCCGAGAAGCTGGCGTCGAAACAAGCCTGGGCGCCGGCGTGATTCAGGCCACGATCCGCTAAGCGCTCCATGCGGCTGCGCGGCGGCGAACACATTGCCGATCGTCCTGACGACGATCGGCGTTGTGCCAGTTTGGAAATTTGCGTCTCTACGGATGATTTCCGTTATCCTGTCGCGCCGAGTTCCGAGGCTCGCGCCGCCGCGCGTAGCCCATCATCGAGCCACGAGTCGGTCATGCAGCGCTTTCATATTTTTCAAACCGCGATCGGTCCCTGCGGCATTGCATGGAGCGAAGAGGGCGTGACGCGATTCCAGTTACCGGAGCGGGATGATTCAGCTTTGGCGCGACGCATGGCGAAGGCGGATCGGTGGTCAGCTGCCCTGCCTTCGCCGATCGCGCAAGCCATCGCGGACCTCGAGCGATATTTCCGCGGCGAGAAGGTCGATTTCTCGACCCTGCGGCTGGACCTTCGCGCCTGCAGCCCGTTTCACAAGGCCGTCTACGATGCGACCCGCGCCATTGGCTGGGGCGCCGTCGCGACCTATGGCGAGATTGCCCGTGGCGTCGGATCGCCAGGCGCCGCGCGCGCGGTTGGACACGCTCTGTCGAGAAATCCGATCGCGATCATCATACCCTGTCATCGCATTTTGGCCGCCGGCGGAAAAATCGGCGGATTTTCCGCTCATGGCGGCGCAAGCGCGAAGGCGCGCCTGCTTGAAATCGAAGGCGCGCGTTTTGGCCAAGGGGCTGCCGCAAATCCTGACATTTTCGCGCCGTCATTCGGTTGAGCCACAACGCCGCGTTTCGAAATTCGATCGCTCAGGGCGATGACGCGCGACTGTGCTTCGCCAGTTCCAGCTCCACGAGCGCGTTCTTGACGAGAAATTTCAACGCACGACTTCACGACTCATCGGTTTCGTTACGCAAATCCGTTTGCGAGACATGCGACTTTCGGGGCATCGAGAGGCCGATCTATGGGCTTGCGATCCTTCGTGGTGAGAGGGTCGCCAATCCGACCACAACGTTAGTCCCTCTTCGATCGCAAATTTTACGTTAGTAAACCGCGCCACGCGCGGGCATATTTCTTCCGGTATTTGTTATCGGTCTCGGAGGCGATGAGCGCAGATGCCTGCGATTTTATCGCCCGATCCTTCGTCGCCTCGAAGAGAGAACGCGTCGCACAGAGAATATCGTAACGAATGAGGGCGCCGTTCTTCTCGGTCTTGCTCGTCTCGAACCGCTTTGCGAACCAAGCGAGCAGCTGTTTTCTGAGAGCGGGATGCTCCAAGCCGATTTTCCACGACGAAAGCAAGACATGCCGGGCAGTGACAAATCGTTCGTCCCAGGTAGTGGAAAGGATCAATTCGAAATCTCGACGGACGCGCTCCGGAGGAACGCTGCGCGCGAGATTACAGAGCGTCTGGCCGGCTATGGAGCGCGCTCGGTTGTCCTTGTGGGAGAGAAGCGACGTTAGTTCGTCCCAGGCGTCGTCCCCCCATGCCACCTTGTCCGCCGTTGCAGCGAGCAAAGTCTCATAGGCCGATTCTTGGGTGTCGCGTTTCCCCGATGCGAGGTCGGCAATGGCCTGCTGTACGGACCCGGGAATCATGATCAGAGCCATTGTGCGATCTGTATGAGATTGCCGCAAGTGTCGTGGAATACCGCAGTGGCGACCGGTCCCATCGGGACTGGCTTCTGCGTGAACGTAACATCGAGGGCTAATAAGCGCTTATATTCCTTATCGATGTCATCCACCCCGAAGGACGTGGAAGGGATGCCGTCGGCGACGAGTGCGGCCTTGAAGGGTTTGGCGGCCGGATGGGCGTCCGGTTCCAAGAAAAGCTCGACGCCATCTGGGTTCTCTGCCGAAACCAGCGTAAGCCAGCGAAGCTCCCCCATCGGAATATCCGTTTTCCGCCTAACGCCGAGGATAGCTCTGTAAAAGCGCAGCGCCTTTTCCTGGTCATCGACGAGCACGCTCGTCAGCACGATGTGCATCCGAGATCTCTCCGTTCTTTGTGGTCTAGCGGCCAATGCGAGCCTCCAAGTCATGGAGCGCTTGCGTCACGTGCAAATTGAATAATTCTGGCTGCTCGAATGGAATGTTGTGCGCGGCGCCCTCGAACCAGATGAGCGCCTTACTGGGAGCCTGCAGTTGCTCGAAATAGGCTGCGGCCATCCGCGAATCGACATGACGATCGTGCCTTCCCAACATGAAGATGACCGGCACGTCGACGGAAGGCGCCGACAAGCGCAGGTCCAGTTGTGATATTTCGTCATTCATTGCCTGAAGCGAAACATTATTCGCGTGGATAAATTTCCCTATCTCCCAAGGCGCGATATAGCCGCTGCAAATCCCTCTTAGGACGGTCATCAGAAAATTGGGGCGGTTATGAAAATAGCCGCCGAAGCGATCCACCAAATCTTGTGCGCGCAGACCATTCGTCGCTGAATAGGGAGGCGGCCCGATTGCGGCGAGCTCGGTCAACGCCGTCTGATCGCCCAAGCGCCGCGCTTCCGTATCGACGAAGGAATATTGGGCGCGCTGACCCTCGATCCCCGAGACGAATTGCGCGACTCCAACGAAGGCTGCGACTTTTTCTGGATGGCGCCGCGCATAGAGCACCCCAAGCGCGGAACCCCAGGAATGTCCGATCAGAGCGATCTTGTCGGCGCCAAATTTCGCGCGCAGGTGGTCGACGACGAAATCGAGATCCTCCAAGTGCTGCGCAACGGTAAGGCGCGCGGGGTCCGCGTCGGCGGAATAGGAACGGCCCGCGCCGCGCTGGTCCCAATAAGCGACGACAAAATCCGTTTCGAGAGCGCTGTTGAAAAGTCGAAAAAGGGGCCCTTCCGCCCCACCGGGTCCGCCATGCAGCCACAGGATTACAGGCGCGTCGCGACGCGTCCCGCGCGTCAGAAGATAGAGTTCCGCGCCATCCGTGCGTAACATTACCGATGACGCTATGGCTCGGAAATCCTGGCGCGGGTCCAAGCCCAAAAATATCGCGCCGGCCATGACGACGACCCCGAACGCAAGCCCCAACCAGATGACGAAATTGGCAATGCAAAATCGCTTTTTCATACCGTCGTCCCGCCGCAAGTTGCGATTAATCTGGGTCTTTATCCGAAGCGAGTTCTTCGGGCCGATGATGTCCGCCAAGCGCGCACTCGTCAGGGACGCGTTTCCCTTGGGAAAAGGCTCAAATTCAGGCGCAAACCGTCACGCTATCTCGCGGACCACGCCCGCGATGACGTCAAATATGTGACTCCAACCCCGGCTCATTACGACAAAGGCGAAGGCGTTGCCTAGCCCGAAGCCGTCATGCTCCATCCGCGCATGCGTCCCGCCGGCGACAGGCGACAGCGTCCATGTGACGACGCCGTCGAGGCGCGACCCATAGTTGTCGTTTGTCGCCGTCCCGCCGACACGGAGCCGGGCTTTCCAGGCCCCGCTTCGCCGTAGCGCGCAATATTGAGAATGCGCGAATTGGGAATGAGCGAGACATAAAAATTGGCCGCTTCCTTGGCCTCGTGGTCGAACCAGAGACAGCCGCGAACTTTTTGCGTGGGGGTCATCGGCGCGCTCCCCAACTGATTCAAGATTCAGCTCTCGCCTTCAAATCGGCGAGACCGGTTTCAAAGGCGCCAGAGACCATTTTCTCGGTGTTGACGAAAACGCTGAACAACTTCCCCATGAATGGTTGCTTGCCGCTCATCGCCCAAGTGACTTCCGTTCCGCCCGGTAGCGGAGCGAGGGTAAATTCGACGCGGTTTTGACATTTCATCGGACGGTCCATGCGCAGCGCCACGACGACTTTCGAGGGCTCGACGGACTCGATGATTTCCGCCCGGCCGCCGCCGACCTTGTTATTGCCGTCGAAATCATTGGCGGCGCCGACTCCGTTTGGCGGGCCGCTATAGGAGAGCTTGATGTTTGGATCGGCCTTCACGAAAGGGTTCCATTCGTTCATGGCGCGCGGATCGTCGATCAGCGGAAATATCTTCTCGGGCGGCGCCGAGATATGGATCGAACGCGAGAACTGACAACTGTCCGACTTTGTCGAAGCATAAAACAGCACTGCGCCGAGAAGGCCGACCAAGCAGGCGAAGAATATGAGCATCACGAATCTCCTTATTGCGATCTTTCGACATAGCGAGCGAAGTTGTTGAGGATCGCCTGCCAACCGCCGCGCTCCTGCTCGATCGAATGCGTCGCCTCCGCGTCAAATGTCACCCGCACATTAACGCCCGCTTCGGCGTCAGTGAATTCGACCGAGGCCGTTCGATCGCCGAAGAGGTATTCTATGAGTCTTGGCGCAACGATCTTCGTGTAGGTCCCGGCAAAGTCGAAACCCATGCTGCCATCCTTGGCTTCCATGCGCGAAGAAAACATTCCTCCCTCACGCAAATCAACCGTTGCAGCCGTCGTGCGCCAATCGTCGGACGCGGCATTCCATCGTTTGATGTCGTCAGGGCTCGTATAGGCGCGCCAGACTTGGTCGATCGGCGACGCGACCATCGCTTCAACCGTAATTTTCATCGTGTTTGATTCCTGTGTTGACGATCAATGGGCGATCAGGCGCTTGCTATCGGAAGCACCGGCGTCACTTCGATGGATTCTCCTGGGAAATGTTTGAAACGCGGATGATTTTCGAAGAGCTTTGCAGCGGCTTCGTGCGAGTGCGCGTTGACAGGGTTGAATGCTCCCATTGCGTTGCTGATGTCCTCAATTCCGTTCGAGGAAATCTTAGTTGGCATGTCGAGACCGCCTTCAGTGAGTTTGCTGGACGAGTTCGCTCGCAAGTTGCGCGAGATTCTCGAACGCGCCGGTCCAGCCATCTTGATGCGAGCACGCGGACTCTTCGGTCGCGAGGCCTGCATGGATGAAGATCATCTGGGTCTTGCCGCCAATTTCATTGAGAACCACGGTGATTTTCGTGTTCGCTCGCGGTTCGAGGCGGTTGCTCTCCCATGTGTGGGTGAAGACAAGACGCGAAGGTTTCTCGATTTCCAGATATTCTCCGCAATGAATGAAGTCCTCGCCTTCCGGTGAACGCATGCCCGAACGCCATTTGCCGCCAATGCGCAGATCATTCTCGGCAAACAGCACCTTGAACTCCGCAGGGCACATCCAGCGCAGCAGATGGTTGGCTTCCGTCCAAGCCTTCCACACGAGAATTCGCGGTGCGTCGAAGGTTCGATGCATGACCAAAGTATGGCCGTCGCCTTCCTCACCCGTGGCGCGCGCCAATCCTTCGAGAGCGCCTTCCCAGCCGGCGCGCACGCTGACGTCGATCGACGCCCATTCTGGCAAGAGGCGATGCGTGAGCGTGAGGACGCTTCCTGCGCCGTTCGGTTTGATGTCCACGGTCACGACGCTGAAGGGACCATCCTTATTACTTCCGAAAGTGAAAACGATTCGACGGGGACGGACGATTTCGCGGTATTCGCCGAAATGCGTCGCCAATATCTCGCCGCGTTGCTCATGAATTGCGAAACCGCCGCCGACGCGCGCGTCAATTTCGACATGTTTCGAGACGCCGCCAGGCGTAGCGAACAGCCATGCGCCGACGGCCTTCGGATCGAACCAGGCATCGAACAGTCGCTCGGGCGAAGCAGCGAAATGACGCGAAACGATAAGCGTCGGGTAAGACAAGTCAGTTGCGCGGCTCATCGGGATCCCCCTTCTGCAGTTCCTTCAGATAAGCGTCGAGGCGGTCGAAGCTTTGATCCCAGAAGCGGCGGTAGGTCTCCAGCCAGCCGGCCAGATCGCGCAGTGGCGCCGCCTCCAACCGGCACGGCCGAGACTGCGCAACCCGCCCGCGGCTGATAAGGCCGGCCTGCTCCAACACCTTGAGATGTTTGGAAATTGCCGGCTGGCTGATGGAAAAGGGCGCGGAGAGTTCGTTGACGGACGCCTCGCCTTGCGCCAGCCGGGCCAGGATGGCGCGTCGTGTCGGGTCCGCCAAAGCGGCGAGTGTAGCGCTCAGAGAGTCGGACATTATTTGCCAGTCAGTTATATAATGTATAGGTTAAATAAATGGCGTGATAGCCGACGTCAAGCTCCGGCGCAATGGCCGGAGCGTCGGTCAAGTCGGCTACGGACCTATGCGAACCCAGCCCGATCGTCCCTTCCTGCTCAGCCCCACGAGACGGGTGAGATAGTCGGCGAGCCATCCTTGGCGTCCGGCGCGCTTCGGCTTCGAGACGATACGATTGACGAGATCGACCGTAGGCGTATTCGAGCTTGGAGAAGCGCTCATCACGTCGCGCGACCTCGGCGAGGGTAAGCAGACCCGGCATGGCTTTGGCGGTTTTGATATCGGCGTCGAGCAACGGTCGCCACGCGGCGGGCCAAAACTTCACAGCCTTTTCGAACCCTTCGATCCATAGCTCCCACAGAACATCGCCGTTGCGATGGTCGATGGGGCTGTTGCCGGAAGCGCGTTACGACTCGGATGTTGTCGCGGGGCCTCACATTTTGCAATCACGCGGCGTGCAATTCTCCGCGCCCCGCCGTTTCGATTCCCGCGATCCAGCCGCTAATTGCATGCCCGATCGTAGACGCGTGATCTTCCTGAAGGTAATGCAAACCGGGACCAAGATTGAGCGCGCGACACCCTTTCAAAGTCGCGGCGAAGCTCTTGGCGAAGGCCGGAGTCACAAGCGCGCCCGGCTCGCCGAAGAGCAATAGCTTCGGATAGGTCGACGCCGCTAAGGCCTGATGCGCCGCTGCAAGCGTTCGCCAGACGTCTTCTGGTTCGCCCATGATAGGCAATTCTCGCGGCAGCGCGAGTATCGGACGGCGGCTTTCAGCGGTCGCGAAAGGCGCGCGATAGGCGTCCATCTCTTCGTCGCCGAGCTTTCGCATTATCGATCCGGGCAGCACATGCTCGATGAAGGCGTTGCCGTCGAGAATCATCTTTTCTCCTTCGCCCTGCGTTCTGAACTTATTGAATGTCTCGCGCGCGGCGGTCGTCTGGTGAAACTCGACCCAGTTCGCCATCGGCCGGATAAATTCCATGAAGACGAGACCGCGCACAAAGTCCTGCCGCCGCGCAGCCAAATGGAATGCGAGCGCTGTGCCCCAGTCCTGCGCGACGAGATAGGCCGATGCGATCCCCAGATTATCTATAAAGGCGTCGAGATAACGGATGTGATCGGCGAAGCGATAGGCGATATCTGGCTTGCCGGACTGGCCGAAACCGATCAGATCCGGCGCGATCACATGCGCGACTGGCGCGACAAGCGGCAAGATGTTTCGCCAAATATAGGACGACGTAGGATTGCCGTGGAGAAGCAATGCGACAGGCGCGTCCGGTTCGCCTCCTTCCCGATAGGCGATTGTCGAGTCGAGCGTCCGACGGTGGTGGATGGCGACTTCCGGGTGCGTGTTCATGACGGCTCCTTGAAGACGGTTTGGAAGAAGATCGTCTTGAAGCGCTCGAGCGCCGCCGGACTGCGCTCGACCTTCATGCGCAAGATGGCACCCTGCCAGGAGGCAAGCAGGAATTCGGCGAGCTCCGTCGCATCGAATTCCGAGGCGATTTCGCCTTTCTCCTGCGCCGCGGCGATACACGCGGCGAAGGGCGTCCTCCATTCCTCGAAAATCGCCGCAAGGCGCGTTCGCAGCGTCTCGCTGCTCCCGGAAGTTTCGAGACTGAGATCGCCGATCAGACAGCCTCGGCTCCAGGCGTCGCCCTGAAGGCGGCCGGTGATAATGTCGAGATAGCGGCGCAGACGCGCGCGCGGCGACAGGCTCGCATCGTCGAGCGCTTCGGCGACAAGCCGCCTCACATGCGCGAAATAGCGGTCGAGCACTTCACAGGCGAAAGTTTCCTTGGATCGGAAGTGATTGGTGAACGACCCCTGCGGCGCGCCCGCGGCGGCGGCGATGTCACGCACGCTGGCGCCATTATAGCCGGCGCGGAACATGACCTTGAGGCCGGCGTCCAGAATTGCGTCGCGAAGAGAGGGCTTTGGCATGAAGCTATAATACGTACGAACGTATTAATGTCAATCCATGCTGCTTAGCGCCAGTTAAGCGCTTAAAATGAATATCGATTCAACATGCAAAATGGCCAGCGTTCAACGGAACTCGTGGCGCGGGACCCGCCGTGATGACGAAGGTTGACGCAGCCGCGATCGAGATCCAGTAGGCCACACCGAAGGCGGCTGCCTTGCCGACTCCGGCGTGGGTTCGCGATCTTCGTCGCTCTGCGCTATGCGATTTGAAGCCCGCTACTTTGGAATTGCAACCTGATTGAACAATCGCCCACTCCCGCAATGATGAATGCGGGGTCATTGGCGCATGAACTTGATGCGTGCGTGAACTCATGCGGCGTTCCCTGTTCAGGAAGAGCAAAATGAGCTATCTGCTTGCTCGAACATTTGGCTGCAGCAGCGAGTCGAGCAACCCTGCTCGAGTCTCGTATTTGAGGTCGTGTCTGTAGGCAGCGTAACCTTTTTGGTATTCCATGATGCGGGCGACCTCAGAGAGAAAATATTCGTCGTAGCCGGTACGGCGAAGGAGGTGGAAATTCATCTCCATCCCAGATGGCGATCCCTCCGGCCGTGATAATACGTCCGCAAGCGACGATGCGGGCGCGGCACATGCGACAAGAAGGGGCGATTTCCGCCCGACAGCCGCTTTCGGAGCGAAGACTGACTACATCACACCGGGCAGCCCGTGGGAGAACGGCTTCATCGAGAGCTTCAATTCGCGCTTCCGCGACGAACGGCTAGACGGCGAAATCTTCTACTCGCTCAAGGAAGCAAGGATCGTGATCGAAAGCTGCGTTTTGGCGAGGAAGGAAGCAAGAATTTGCGCTACGGGATCTATTACTCGCTCGAACCTGACCTGACCGCTAATGAGTTTCGAGAGATTCTCGTCGCCTCGACGCTTGCAGAGCGTCGTCCCGCTGATGATCTTACTCGGCTCGACAGGATGCTACGCAACGCCGACATCATCATGGTGGCGCGGGATGCCGGACGCATTGTGGGCGTCGCCCGCGCTATCACCGACTTCGCCTATTGCTGCTATCTTTCCGATCTTGCCGTGCATCAGGAATACCAACGTCAGGGGATCGGAAAGCGTTTGATCACTGAAACTCGGGTCGCTGCTGGCGAGATGACGACTCTGGTCCTTGTCGCCGCGCCGCTCGCCGAAAACTACTATCCGCGAATCGGAATGACCCATTTTCAGAACTGTTGGGCCATCCCAAGGGATCTCTGAGCGAGATAAACGCCCAACGGAATAATCTCGTGACCAAGCAGGCCGGCGCCCAAGCCCTCTCGCAGTCCTTCGGCTAGGCAGGCGATAGCCGCGGCGCTATGGCGCATGGCGGCGCGGCATTCTCATCGCCCTTGGGTTCTTGCCCATCAAAGAGCTGTTGCATAAGCTCAATTGGCTAAGTCCGACGCGATAACGCCTCGGATCGACGCCGCATATTGGACGATGTAAGAAGAAGCGTGGCGGCTGCGGGAAACATTAGATGCGCGCCTCTGATAACGCTGCCCGTTATGCGACGATCCACAAGGATCCGGCCTCCTTTGCGGTTCCGTCAAACCTCGCGGACTATCGCGCCGTCTGCGCCGCGTTCAACTGGGAGGCGGCGCGCAAAGGCTTGAGCGGATTGCCGCAGGGAAGGGGTCTGAACATCGCTTACGAGGCGGTGGACCGACATGCCTACGGTCCCCGCACGGATCGCACAGCGCTGCGGTGGATCGGGAAGACCGGAGAACGTCGCGATTATTCCTATCGCGAACTGGTCCTCGCAACCAATCGCCTCGCAAACGCCTTACAATCCATGGGCGTCAAGTCGGGCGACAATGTCTTCGTTCTGCTCGGCCGCGTTCCGGAGCTTTACGTCGCCGTTCTGGGCGCGTTGAAGATGAAGTGCGTCGTCACGCCGCTCTTCTCCGCGTTCGGGCCAGAGCCGATCGCGACCCGCATGGAAATCGGCGACGCGCGCGTCCTGGTCACGACCGAAACGCTTTATCGGCGCAAGGTCGAAGCGCTACGCGGGAGCTTGCCCAAGCTCCACTGCGTTATTCTCGTCGACGCTGACCAAGACGGCGAAGGAACGCGCTCCTGGCGCAAGCTGATGCAAGCGGCCTCCGACGCCTTCGAAATACCCCCGACCGATCCGCAAGAGACGGCGCTGCTGCATTTTACCAGCGGCACGACCGGCCGTCCCAAGGGCGTCATACATGTGCACGAAGCCGTAGTGACGCATTACGCGACCGGACTCTATGCGCTCGATCTTCATGACGACGACCGCTTCTGGTGCACGGCGGACCCCGGCTGGGTGACTGGAACGAGCTATGGGGTCATCGCGCCGCTCACGCATGGCGTAACCAATATTGTCGTCGAGGCGGAATTCGACGCGCCGACATGGTACGGCGTGCTCGCACAGGAACGGGTCACCGTGTGGTACACCGCTCCCACCGCCATCCGCATGATGATGAAGCTCGGCGCGGACGCCTTGAAGGATTATGATCTCTCCGCCTTGCGTTTCGCCGCCAGCGTTGGAGAGCCGCTGAACGCCGAGGCGGTGGTGTGGGGCGCAGAGGCCTTCGGCCTGCCGTTCCATGATAATTGGTGGCAGACCGAAACGGGCGGCATCATGATCGCGAATTTCGCGTCCATGGACATCAAGCCCGGCTCGATGGGCCGGCCCTTGCCAGGCATCGAAGCGGGAATAGTCCGGCGGAAGGCCGACGGCGGGGTTGAAACGGTCAATACTGACCAAGAAGGCGAGCTCGCGCTCAAAAGCGGCTGGCCATCGATGATGCGCGGCTACCTTCACGAGGAAGCGCGCTATCGAAAATGCTTCGCTGGCGAATGGTATCTGACCGGCGATCTCGCACGCTGCGACGATGATGGCTATTTCTGGTTCGTCGGACGCGCCGACGACGTGATCAAATCCTCGGGCCATCTCATCGGCCCCTTCGAAGTCGAAAGCGTGCTGATGGAGCATCCGGCCGTCGCCGAAGTGGCGGTCATCGGCAAGCCGGATCCGATCGCCGGCGAGATCGTCAAGGCTTTCGTCGCCTTGAAGCTTGGCTTTCCGGCGGACGAAGCTATGCGCAAGGAGCTGCTCGGACACGCCCGCAAAAGGCTCGGCGCCGCCGTGGCGCCCAAAGAAATCGAGCTTCGCGCCAATCTGCCGAAGACCCGTAGCGGCAAGATCATGCGGCGCTTGCTCAAGGCGCGCGAGCTCGGCCTGCCGGAAGGCGATCTTTCGACGCTGGAGAGTGACGAGCGATGACCAAGAAAGTGCATCTCGATCACGTCCACTTGCTTCATCTCTTGAAAGCGATGATCCGCATCCGGCATTTCGAGGCCAAATGCGTCGAGCTCTATCAGGCGCAAAAGATTCTCGGCTTTCTTCACCTCTATGACGGCGAGGAGGCCGTTTCGGTCGGCGTGATGGAGGCGCTGACGCAAGACGACGCCGTTATCGCGACCTATCGCGAACATGGCCAGGCGCTCGCCCGCGGCGTCGATCCGAAGTGCCTGATGGCCGAGATGATGGGTAAACTGAACGGGTGCTGCCGCGGGCGCGGCGGCTCCATGCATTTTTTTGATCGCGCGCGCCGTTTCTATGGCGGCAACGCCATCGTCGGCGGAGGCCTGCCGCTGGCGCTCGGCGTTGCGCTCGCCGACAAGATGCAGCGACGATCCACTGTCACGGCCTGCTTCTTTGGCGAAGGAGCGGTGGACGAGGGCGAGTTCCACGAGACGCTCAACTTGGCCAAGCTCTGGCGGCTTCCGATCCTGTTCGTCTGCGAGAATAATCTATACTCCATGGGCATGGCGGTCGAGCGCGCGGAGGCAGATATCGACTTCGTGCATAAGGCGTCGGGCTACAGAGTCGCTGGCGAGAAGGTAGACGGCATGGACGTGGTCGCCGTCGAAAGCGCGGCGAGAAACGCCATTGATAGAATTCGCAGCGAAAACGACCCCTATTTCCTCGAGTGCCGAACCTATCGTTTTCGGGCGCATTCAATGTTCGACGCGCAACTCTACCGCTCGAAGGATGAAGTCGAAGCTTGGCGCAAAAAGGGGCCGATCGTCCGCTTCCAGACTTGGTTGGAAGCCAATCGCTTGATCAAGCCCGAAGAGCTTGCAGCGATTGAAGAGGAGGTCGACAAGGAGATCGCGGCCGCAGTCGCTTTCGCGGAAGCCGGCGGTCTAGAACCGGTTTCGGAGCTTGAACGCTTCGTCACGATGGAGGCGGTCCCGTCGTGAACACACCGCAAGCGAACGCCGCCGCCACGCGTATGACCTATCGCGAGGCCTGCAAGCAGGCGCTTCGCGAGGCGTTGCTCTCTGATTCACGCGTCTTCCTGATGGGCGAGGACATCGGCCGCTATGGCGGCTGCTACGCAGTGACAAAGGGTCTCCTTGAGGAGTTTGGCGAGGAGCGCATTCGCGACACGCCGCTCTCGGAGAGCGCCTTCGTCGGCGCGGGGGTCGGCGCCGCCATGGCGGGGATGCGACCGATCGTGGAAATCATGACCGTGAATTTCAGCCTGCTCGCGCTCGATCAAATCGTCAACAACGCCGTCACCATTCCGCATATGTCGGGCGGCCAGTTCGCGATCCCCCTCGTCATTCGGAT
This sequence comes from Methylocystis sp. H4A, assembly GCF_015709545.1. Classification (NCBI taxonomy): domain Bacteria; kingdom Pseudomonadati; phylum Pseudomonadota; class Alphaproteobacteria; order Hyphomicrobiales; family Methylocystaceae; genus Methylocystis; species Methylocystis sp. H4A. The sequence goes on from NZ_JADNQY010000018.1 coordinate 13,189, forward strand.
GGCCACCGGCGGCGGTCGACGCGTCGGGGCGCAGCATTCGCGCAGCCTCGAGGGCTGGTATGCGCATATCCCTGGACTGCGCGTCCTGACCCCCGCCACGGTCGAGGATGCGCGCTTCATGTTGAAGGGCGCGCTCGCGGACCCCAATCCTGTGATTATTTTCGAGCATGTCATGCTCTACAATATGGAGGGCGATCTTCAGTCGGACATGGAGGAGGTCGATATTGCGCATGCGAAATTGCGTCGCGCCGGACGAGATGTAAGCCTCATCACCTATGGCGGCAGTCTGTTCAAGGCGCTGGAGGCGGCGGACGCGCTTGCTGCCGAGGGGATCGATGCGGAAGTCATCGATTTGCGCGTGCTCAGGCCGCTCGACACGAAGACCATTCTCGACTCCGTCGCAAAGACGAGGCGCTGTGTCATCATTGACGAAGGCTGGCGCAGCGGGTCGATTTCGGCCGAAATCGGCATGCGCATCGCAGAAGAAGCTTTCTTCGAACTCGACGCGCCGCTGCGGCGCGTATGCTCGCGAGAGGCGCCGATACCCTATGCGGCGCATCTCGAAGACGCTTGCCTGCCGCAAGTGGCGACGATCGTCGCAGTAGCACGCGAACTTGTCCGTCCGTCATGAGCGCGTTCAAAATGCCAGCGCTCGGCGCCGACATGGAGGCCGGCACGCTCGTCGAGTGGCTCGTGAAGCCTGGCGATCGCGTCAGATCCGGGGATGTCGTCGCGGTGGTCGAGACGCAAAAGGGCGCGATAGAGGTAGAAATCTTTCTGGAGGGCGTCGTCTCCAACATCCTCGTTCCGGTCGGCGCGCGCGTTCCGGTCGGGACAGTTCTTGCGCAGATCGACGGCGCGCCCGGCGCCGCCCCGCCGCCCCCCCTTGAACCCGCAGCCGCTGCGCTGAAGCCGGCGCCGCAGGTATTGGCGCAGGCGCCGCCGATGCCGGCCATCACGGCGCCGAGCTCGCGACTAAAGATTACGCCCGCGGCGCGGCGCCGAGCGACGGCGTTGAGCCTCGACCCCACAATGATCGTGAAAGGAACCGGCGTCGAGGGATCGATCCGGCTCGCCGATGTCGAAACATACGCGAGCGGAGCAAAGCTCGCACAACGCCCGGCAAAAAAAGGCCTCGATCTTTCTCAGATGCGCCAGGCAATCGCCGCCGCTATGAGTCGCTCGAAGCGAGAAATCCCGCACTACTACCTCACTGAAATGGTTGACCTTCACGCCGCTTCAACCTGGATCGAGCGATACAACGCCGAGAAGACCCCAGTCGAACGCATTCTGCCCGCTGTGCTCTTTCTCAAGGCTGCGGCCTTGGCCTTGCGCGAGCAACCGCAGCTCAACGGCGCTTATGAAAATGGCGCCTTTATTCCTTCTTCGAGCATTCACGTCGGTTGGGCGATTTCTCTGCGGGGTGGCGGGCTGATCGCGCCAGCAATTCGGGACTCGGATAAGAAATCGCTCGCCGAATTGATGGGAGCCATGCGCGACCTCGTCGAACGCGCGCGGCGCGGTAATTTGCGCAGCTCCGAACTCACTTCTGCCACCTTTACCGTCACGAGCGTCGGTGATCGCGGCGCGGAGTCGGTGACCGGCATCATCTATCCTCCGCAAGTCGCGATCCTCGGATTTGGCCGTGTGGTCACGCGCCCATGGGTCGTCGATGGGCGCATCGAGACTCGTCCACTCGTCACCGTCAGCCTCGCGGCGGATCATAGGGTCACCGACGGCCATATCGGCGGCCTGTATCTCGCCGCGGTCGGGCGTTTCTTACAGGAGCCGGATCAATTATGACGGACGCCGAAATCAGAGCGCTCATCCTGGAGCTCATTGGCGAAATCGCGCCCGAGGCCGATCTCGCGTTGGCTCGCAATCAAGATGATTTACGTGAAGTATTCGATCTTGATTCGATGGATTTCGCCAATCTCGTCGTCGCCATTCATGATCGACTGGGGGTCAATATTCCCGAGGTCCACTACAATCAGCTCTTCACGCTGGAGTGTGCGATCGCCTATCTGCATGATGCGCTCACGCAACTAAAACAAAACGATGGATAGCGCCCATCGTCAGGGATGTTTAGCAAGATGCATGTCGTCATCGATATTGGCGGAACGAAGACGCGGCTCGCAGGCGCTCATGATCTTGGTGCGTTCCTAGAACCCGTCATCGTCGATACGCGGCAGAATTACCGAGAAGCGCTCGACGCTCTATATGCTGCAGCTATAGGGGCGTCGACGGGCGCGTCGATCGACGGCGTGGCGATCGGCGTTCCAGGGGTGCTGTCGCGCGATAAGCGCGTTCTGGTTCACGCGCCCAATCTTCCAAAATGGAATGGAGCCAAAATCGCCGACGACATCGAATCCACTGTTGGCGCGCCCACCGTGTTGGAGAACGACGCCGCCCTTGTGGGCCTCGGCGAAGCGACCGATGGCGCGGGAAAGGGCTCGGCGATCCTCGCCTATGTCACGATCTCGACGGGCGTGAACGGGGCGCGCATCGTCGATGGCCAAATCGATCGCACAACCTATGGTTTTGAGATTGGCGAGCAATATGTCGACAATTCGACGCGCACTTTCGAGGAGCTTGTCTCGGGCCGCGCGATCGCCGCGCGCTTCAACATGCCTCCGCGAGAGCTCGGCAAGGACCATCCCGTGTGGGATGAACTCGCTCGGCTCACCGCGCGGGCTCTGCACAATGCGATCGCGCATTGGTCGCCCGACCGCATCGTCATTGGCGGCTCGATGATGAACGAAGTTGGCATTCCGATCGATCGCATATGGACGCATCTGCAGGCGCTGCCGCGCAAGAATCCGGTGCTGCCTGAAATCGTACATGCGACGCTCGGCGACTTCGGCGGATTATGGGGCGGTCTTGCACGACTGCGTCTCGCGCGCGAGCAAATATCGCTCGCGCCGGCCGGCTCAATTCGCCAAGCGAGCGTTTGATGCGGCGGAACGTTCGGGCAGCCGTTGTCGCGCGTCCAACGTCAAATGCAACACGCGGCCAAAGAACTTGTCCTGACTTTTTGGTCCGCTAACATAGATTAGCGCCGTTCCCGCCAGCTCTTGTCCGAAGACATCGAAAAGCGTTTGGCGTGCCTGGGGCGAGAGCGACTCGATCGCCTCGTCCACAACGACGAACCGCGGCTTGTGCAGCAGGACGCGTGCAAAGGCGAGTTGTTGCTGCTCGGGATCTGTCAGCTCATTCTCCCATCGCGCCACCCGATCCAGCAGAAACGCGAAATGTCCCAAATCGAAACGCGTCAGCGCCGCGACATAGGCTTCCTCAGAGAAATCGCTCGATGGCGACGGGTAGGATATAATCGCGCGCAATGAAAGATCGGGTATGTAGGCGCGCTTCGGGACAAAGAGAACGCTTTCCGCCGACGGCAGACGAATGCGTCCGCTCCCGGATGTCCACAATCCCGCCATCGCCAGAAACAACCGCGTCTTGCCGGACCTCGGCTCGCCTACGATCAGCACATGTTCGCCGGGCGCAATCTCGACACGGGCTTCGCTTAAGCTCGTTAGTCCGGCGGGCGAAAGAATGCACAGTTCGTCTAGGACAAACCGATCGTCGGACGTCTCTTCGAATGTGATGCGGCGCGCGTCCAAGCCGGCCTTGTCGATGTCGATCAAGGCTTGCCGAAAACCGCCGACGCGATGCAGCGTCGCGCGCCAATCGGCGATCGTTCCGGCATTGTCGACGAACCAGCGCAGCGATTGCTGCACCTGAGTGAAAGCCCCCACCGCCATGAGCAAGCCGCCGAAGGTGAGACTTCCTGCAAAATAGGCGGGGGCGGCGACGATGATGGGCGCAACGATGGTGAACCAGCCATAGCCGGCGGTCACCCAAGTCAGATTGGTGGTTGCGGAAACAATTCGGCGCAACACGTCGAGAAGACGATCGAGCTCTCGGTGCAGATGAGCTTCCTCCAGCTTCTCGCCGCGGGAAACCGCAATCGCTTCGCCGTGTTCATTGACATGCATCAGCGCAAAACGCATTTCGGATTCTCGCGCATAGCGTTGGGCGCCGAGCTCGACCAGCGGGCGCCCGACACGCCAGCTGGCGAAAGAAGCGACGCTTGCATAGAGGAGCGCACACCACACCATATAGCCCGGAATGACAATCTTTCTGTCAAATAGGCCGAATGCAACGCCTTCGGAGAGTCCCCACAGCACGCCGACGAAACTTAAGAGCAGCAAAGTTGCTTGCAGAAGGCCGATTCCTAAATCCGTTGAGACCTCGGCGAGCCGCTGCGCGTCCGCATGAATGCGCTGGTCTGGGTTGACGCCGATTTCGCCCAGACTCGCGATGCGGAAGCTGCGATGCGATTTCAGCCACTGAAAGAACAATTCCCGGGTCATCCCTTCGCGCAATTTCAGCTTGGCCATCTGAGCCAGCCACGTCTGAGCGACGTTGAGAACCAGCAATGCGCCGGCGATATAGGCAAAAACCAAAAGCTGCTCGATAACGGCGGAGAGCTCCTTTCGCGACAGCGCGTCGTAAAATGGCTTATTCCACGCGTTTAGCCGGATCTGGCCATAGGCCGTCGCGCTGATGATCACGACGAGAGCGAAGCCCAGCCAATAGAGCGCGAATCTTTCGCGAGACGCGCGAAGGGCGCCGAGGATCATCTTGAGATGCGGCCATAGGGTGACGGCCGTGGTCGTTCCCAGAGCCATTGCTTCCTGCTGCGGGTTGTCTTGATCAATCATCTTAAACGATCTCGCCCAAGCAATTTCACGGCGCCGTCTCCGACCGTTTCGCGCCGTCGGCGGCCGGATGATCTGTTATACACGCAGTTTAGAACGGATTGTTCCGCTAAGGCGAGGCCCAGGTCCGCGCCGAGACGGACGGTCGAAACGACGAATAATTATGTGGGCGACGCCATGAGCCGGATTGAGTCCCTTCTGCGCGCCATGACGCTCGAGGAGAAGCTCGGCCAGCTCAACCTCGTCACGGCCGGGCAGGTCGCCACTGGCCCAATCGTCCCAGGCGAGACGACGCAAGACATTCGCGCCGGCCTGGTTGGCGGCGTCTTCAACCTTTGGGGGCCCGATGTCGTCGCGCGGACGCAGCGGCTTGCGGTCGAGGAGACTCGATTGGGCGTGCCGCTGATTTTTGGCCTCGACATTCTCCATGGATATCGCACGATCTTTCCGGTTCCGCTTGCGGAGACCGGCGCTTTTGATCCGCTCTTATGGGAGCGCACGGCCCGCGCTTCGGCGCTAGAGGCGGCATGCGAGGGCATTCATCTGAGCTTCGCGCCGATGCTCGACGTCTCGCGCGATCCGCGCTGGGGCCGGATTGCGGAGGGACCGGGTGAAGACCCCTTTGTCGGATCGAAATTCGCGCAGGCGAAAATTCGAGGCTTCCAGGGCGAGCGCCTGAGCGATCGAGGCGCGCTCGCGGCGACCGCCAAGCATTTCTGCGCGGGCGGCGCCGCCACAGCAGGACGCGACTATGCGGCTGTCGATGTCTCGGAGCGCATGCTACACGAAGTCTATCTGCCGCCGTTTCGCGCCGCCGTCGAAGCAGGATGCGCGGCAATCATGTCCGCCTTCAACAATGTCAACGGCGTTCCGATGACGTCGCACGACAAGCTGTTGAACGGATATTTGCGGCGTAAACTCGATTTCGACGGCGTCATCATGAGCGATTACACGGCGGTCACGGAGCTCGTCGAGCATGGCGTCGCCGCCGATCTTGTCGAAGCGGCGGCCCTTGCGCTCACTGCCGGCGTCGACATGGATATGGTGAGCGGCGCCTATTTGCGTTGCCTTCCGGAGGCGCTGGCGCGCGGCCTCGTCGCTGAAGCGGACATTGACGCAGCCGTCGCGCGCGTCTTGCGACTAAAGGAGCGGCTTGGGCTGTTCGACGATCCCTATCGGTTCGCGACGCCGCCCGCTGAAGGCGTTCAGGAGGCGCATCGGCAGCTGGCGTTGGACGCCGCCCGGCGCGCGATCACGCTGCTGTCCAATCGGGGCATTTTGCCGCTTGCCGCGGATGTGCGCCGCATCGCCGTCATTGGACCCCTGGCGGATGCGCGCGCCGACATGCTTGGTCCCTGGTCTGCGGCCGGGGCCGCTGAAAATTGCGTCACAATCCTCGAAGGGCTCAAGGCCGCCTTGATGGCTTTTGAGATCATTCATTGCGCGGGCGTCTCGATTGAGGGCGACGACGAGAGCGGAATCGAACAGGCTCGCGCGCTGGCGAGGGACGTGGATGTCGTCGTGCTCTGCTTGGGAGAATCCGCCAGCATGAGCGGCGAGGCGGCCAGTCGCGCGACGCCGGGACTGCCTGGAAAACAACGCCAGCTTGCGGAAAGGATAATAGCGACCGGCGCGCCGACGATCGCGCTTCTTTCATGCGGACGCCCATTGACCGCGCCTTGGCTCTTCGAACAGGCGCAGGCCGTGCTCGCCACATGGTTGCTTGGCGATATGGCGGGCCGCGCCATCGCCGATGTGCTGACGGGCCGCTTCAATCCTTGCGCGCGGCTTGCCGTCACTTGGCCGCGCGATGTCGGGCAGGTTCCGATTTTCTATGCGTCGCGATCGACGGGGCGCCCGCCGGACGCGAACAATTTCTACAGCAGCAAATATCTCGATTGTCCTGTTGAGCCACAATTTCCTTTCGGCCACGGACTTTCCTTTGCGCGCGTGACCTTGACGAATCTTCGCATCAATCGGCTTGAGTTCACGCTCGGCGATGAGGTCGAGGCGCGCGTCGATGCGCGCAATGAGAGCGAGGTTGCGACGGAAGAGACGATCTTTCTCTTCCTTCATGACGTCACGGCGCGTGTCGCGCGCCCGCTGATGGAGTTGAAAGCCTGGGCCAAGGTCGCCTTGGAGCCCGGTAAAAGCAAGACGGTTGCTTTCACGCTGACCGCAGAAAGCTTCTCCTTTCCAGGCGACGATATGGAGCCCATGTTCGAGCCCGGCGCTTTCGACATTCTGGTCGGCCTCAGCGCGGACCGGAAAAATTTGCTGACCGCAAGCTTGCGCATGATTTCGACTTAACGCGCGTTGGAGGCGCACATGCCGCACTCCTGGTGGCGAACAGGAACGGTCTATCAAATCTATCCGCGCTCCTTTCAGGACTCGGACGGCGACGGCGTCGGCGATCTCGAGGGCGTGCGGCGCCGGCTCGACTATCTCGTCTGGCTCGGCGTCGACGCGATCTGGCTCTCGCCCTTCTATCCTTCGCCAATGCATGACTTCGGCTATGACGTCTCCGACTATTGCGATGTCGATCCGCTCTTTGGCTCGCTTGCGCGGTTCGACGCGCTTGTCGATGAGGCGCATGCAAAAGGACTGAAAATCATTATCGATTTCGTTCCAAACCATACGTCCAATGCGCATCCCTGGTTTCTCGCGAGCAAGAGCGCGCGTAGCGATCCCAAGCGCGACTGGTATCTTTGGCGCGATCCCGCGCCAAACGGCGGGCCCCCGAACAATTGGTTCGGCCATTTCGGCGGCGGCGCCTGGAACTGGGATGAGCAAACGCAACAATATTATCTGCACTCATTCTTGCCAGAGCAACCCGATCTCAACTGGCGCAATCCGCAAGTTAGCGCTGCGATGCATGACGTGCTGCGTTTCTGGTTGCGACGCGGCGTCGACGGATTTCGCGTCGATGTGATCTCGCATATCGTCAAGGACGCCGCCTTCCGCGACAATCCGGCCAATCCGAGTTGGACCGGAGAAGGGCCCGACATCATTCGTCTCGCCCAGACCTATTCCTCGGACCAGCCCGAAGTGCATGACGTCATCGCCGAGATGCGACGGGTGGTCGATGAGTTTGACGATCGCCTGCTGATCGGCGAAATCTATCTGCCGATCGAGAGGCTCATCGCCTATTACGGCAAAGAGCTGCAAGGCGTCCATCTGCCGTTCAATTTCCAGCTTCTAGACGCGCGCTGGAACGCCGCCGAGATCGGCCGATTGATCGAGAAATATGAAGCGGCGCTGCCGCAAGGCGCGTGGCCGAATTGGGTGCTCAGCAATCACGACAGGCCGCGCATTGCGGCGCGCGTTGGCGTGGCGCAGGCGCGGGTCGCCGCCATGCTGCTCCTGACGCTTCGCGGCACGCCGACGCTCTATTATGGCGATGAAATCGGGATCGGGCATGTCGATATTCCGGCGGATCGCGTGCAGGACCCTTGGACGAAGCGCGAGCCGGACCTTGGCGTCGGCCGTGATCCGTCTAGAACGCCCATGCAATGGGACGCAGGCCAATTCGCGGGATTTTCGACGCGCGAGCCTTGGCTGCCGCTGACGCCAGACCGCGAGACACGCAACGTCGCGACAATGCGCGACGACAAATCATCGATCCTCGCCTTGACGCGAAAGCTGCTCCATTACAGGCGCGAGCGCGCCCCGCTCAACAAGGGCGAATGGCGTCTATTGTGCTCTAGCGACGACATTCTCGCCTATGAGCGTGTTTCTGGCGAAGAGCGCGTATTCGTGGCGCTCAATTTCTGTAGTGAACCCAGAAGTTGCGCGCTTCCCACGACTGCTGGCGCCACAATAACGATCTCGACCCATGGCGACCGCTGCGGTGAAGCCGTCGGAACGGTCCTATGCCTTCGCCGCGATGAGGGCGTCCTCCTCTCCTCACCTTGAACCGCGTTGACCAACCTCGCCTTGTAGCGGAAGGTTATCGTTGGCGGGCTGTGAGGTGAAGGGATTCGGGTGTTCTTCCACTGGCGCAGGCGATTGCTTGGCAGGAGAGATGGTGATGGAGCGCATGATGCCGCCGGTGAGGTCGGTGGTAGGCGAAGTGACGATGTAGAGAAGGGTGTGCTCGCCGGGCGTGGTGGTGTCGATCGAGAAGGCGGTCGTGGTCGCGCCGTTGAGCAGGATGACAATCCCGAGATTGAGATCGCTCTCGGGTGCCACGATGCGAGCGCCAAGGTCGTTGTATGTATCGCCGATTTCGATCGTGCTCGCCATAGGGATCGCTGCCCTCGGTGAAGGCGTCGAACTCCCCAACGCGGCGCACAATCTGTTCCTGCGCCTCCTGCGCCGTTGTGGGGGGCGCGGCGAGCCCGTTGGTGAAGCAGGTAACGCCTGATGCGCCCTGACGACGAAATGCGTCGTTGAGCTCTGCGATGGTGCTCCTACGAAGAAAGCGACGAGGGCTGATAAGGAGGTCGACATCTTCCGGGGTCGCCGAGGAATGCCGCAGCAGGCGCATGCCGACAAGCGCGCGCGAAACACACGGGCTTTAGAAGCACTGGGCGGTGGCTCAAAATGTTCCGTCGGAATGTAATTAAATATTTTTCATGACATTGTGCGAGCGACGCCACAGCGGGTTCACAATGTCTTGGTAGAAAGACTCATTCCTCGACGGCTCTCCGCCTGGCTCGCACGCAGCTCTTCTTTGCGGCGCAGCATACGAGCAATGCGAGGTCAGCTTCAAACGAAACAACGTATATGGTCGCCATGAGCGGCCAAGGTGGAGTCATACCGATGATTACCCTTGAAGAATGCGCAAAGTTCGCGGCGCTCGAAACAAACGAGCTCTTCTCGGGGGCTGTCCTTTCGACAAGGCATCAATCGCTGCTATCGAGTTACCTTTTGAATTTGAAGCGCGGCCCAAGTGCCGTACGTAAGATGATTGTCTCCGACATTCGTGCGGCGGTTGACTTGGGCGCGTCGGGATATGCGGCGGATCTCGTTCTCGTGCTTCGGATGTTCCTCTCCAAACATACGGAAGCGAGAATTTCGCAGCAGACGCCTCGCATGAGCACCCGCGCGTATATGACATGCAGTGTCGCGCGCCGAATGGGGAGGGGGAGACTGCTCAGCCACTTGTGCCGCTGAAGATAGGCCGTCAGGCGTTGTCGTGAGGATTAGAACAGCATGCCGGTGCGGTACAGGAGCGAGCCGACCCACAATACGAGCGCCAGGTAGTAGAGCGCCCAGCCCTCGGCCGGCGGAAACCAGCGCGAGATGGTGCGGAAGTGCCGCACGTACCATTCTCTGCCGAAGTGTGACATCAGGTTGGCGCTGATTGCGTCGATGAGGAGGATGTAGAAGACGATGGCCTCGATGCTCATATCTGAATCCTTGGGCGGTCGCGCCTGGTCGGGAACCGCCAATCAGGATGGTGCTGTCCGGTTGCGGCTGATGCCAAACACCTTCATCTCATGATACGGAAAGAAAGACGATTCGCCTTTAGCGCGGGAGCGCTCCAGGACTACCGCGTAGCGCCCACGTCCGAGATAGTCAGCGCTTCTAAATCCCTCTTGGAGCAACTGCGAGTCTGCTCCTTTGAGCTGCGCCTCCAAGTGCGCGTCCAAAAATCACGCTCGGCACGCTTGTATTGAGGCAGGCACGAAGATCAGGACGTGGTCGTATGAATAGGCATAACTACCATCGGCGTGAACGGTGGGGCGCAAAATCCTTCACGGCATTCACGAGCGCTGCGAGTATCGGTGTCAGGAGCATCCTGGCTTGAGAATATAACCAAGGCTGCCACGGATACAAAAGATTCGGAAGCGGTCCCGTGGGCGTTCTCAAACCCTGTTCTACAACCATCAAAGGCTACATTCGACGCTGGGCTATCTCAGTCCGATGGCTTTTTAGAAAAGGCGGCTTGCCGACAAAGAAAGGCTCGCCGCAATATCGCCCACCTAAGGAAGCCGCTAAAGCAAATGTCCGGATGACCGGATATATCTGCAATAGGTTTCAGTCGAGTGGCGCTTCTCGCTCCGCATATAAAGAAGCGATCGATTGATCATCGCCGACGTCGTTGACGTTTTGTGTTAAGGGGTCCGAGTGGAGGTCGTCATGTCTTTGCGTTCCTCATGCGCTGTGTGTCTTTTCATATTCCTTGCGGTAATGCCGTCTCAGCAAGCGGCATCAGCGCATAGGCGGCAGGGGTGGCGCGCCCCGGGTGCTCCGCGCCTGGGACCATGGATCGAGAAGGGATGGTGCTGTGAGGACTGGTCCCGCGCCCCAGCGATCCGCGACTGGGGTTTTTCGGCCCCTTGGAGCTACGATCCCGCAACCGGGCTTCCTTCCAGCACCGCGGAATACCCGTGGGGGTACACAACCCCTTTCGTCAGAGTCGGGTCGAAATGTGTTGCAAGCGAAGTTAATGGCAGCCCTGGAGGCAATTGGGTACGCTATCAAAGGATCATGCCGTCCTACTACTGTCGTTGAACTGCGGTGACCTCGGCCTGAGGCGTTTCGTTGAGACACGCCGACACGGCGAATTCCTCGATTTGCACCATGCCGGAGCGATGGCGCCGGGGACATCATTGGTCCGGCTTCGCCCAGTGCAATCACGAAAAACAATGTCGCGAAGACCGGCGACGCGCACGTCGACCCACTTCTTGCGGCAGCCCTTCAGAGCCGGCCGGTCGATCGTGGCGAAACGTTCGGCCCGCCCGATATTGAAGCCCTTCATCAGGCAGCGTTGATCTCGTGGACGACCATGGCGACGGCGGCGTCGATCTCGGCGAGAGGGCTAACGTACGACCAGGGAAGCCCTGGGTTCCTGTCACGGTTCGCTATCGCACGCTCAATCTCGGCATGGTCTTGATGAGAAGGCGAGACGGCGTGTGGTTGATTCGCCTGACGCGGACATCAGGCGAGAGGGATCCGAAGCGCAAATTCGCCGCCAACACATACCCGTTGAAAAACTGTAACGCGCCGCCCCTAGGTTCGCGCTCGCGTTTAAGCTCGTTTTAAACTTGATCTTTCGGGGGCGAAGTATGAATCGACAGCATTGCCTGGCGCTGGCCGCGATCCTCGGCGTCGCGTCTGCAAATTCCGCTTCGGCGCAGGATGCAAATTCCGTCTCGGCCCAGAACATAGGGCCCAGCACGACCACGGAACCGTACCTTGTTCCTACGGTTGCAGGCGTCTCCGTCACCTCGGTGCTGACGGTCGGCGACTCGGTTGGCGGCTACCGTATGGTCGGCATTCCCGACGGGCTCGGCGCCTGGCTCCCCGATAGCAACGTCTTCGGTCGTTGGTTCGGTCACAAGGCGCGGTCGTTCAATTTGGTGATGAGCCATGAGCTCGGGCGCGGCCTGGGGACGCCGCGCGCGCACGGCTCCAAGGGCGCTTTCGTATCTCAGTGGACGATCGACCGCGTGACCTTGAAGGTGATTTCGGGTCGCGACCACATGACTAGCCCGAACGACATTCTGACCTGGAATGGCTCCGGTTATTCGGCCGGCGCGACTGCGCTCGAGCGGCTCTGTTCTGCGGACCTTGCGGACCCGAAGGCTTACGGACTGCGCACGCCAAGCCGCATCTTCCTGAGTGGCGAGGAGACGTCGCCTCCGTTCGCCGCCGACCACGGCCGCGTTTTCGCACACATTCTCGATGGACCAGAAAGGGACAAGTCGTTCGAGTTGCCGCGGCTGGGCAAGATGTCGTTCGAAAACGCTCTGGCGAATCCGTTTCCCGATCGCAAGACTATCGTGATGCTGAACGACGACGCCGGACGGGAGACCAACGTCACGGCTGAGACAAACGTCTGTCGCACCGCGGGTCAGTCAGGCTGCAAAGAACCGCCCAGCGAACTCTACATGTATGTCGGCTCCCAACAGCCGCATGGCGCTCAAATCGAGCAGGCGGGTCTTACCAACGGCAACTTCTACGGCGTGCGCGTGGTTCGTGACGGCCAAGTCGTCACTGGCGAGAACAAGGATTTCGTATTCGCTTCGGCGGCGCCCGCCGTCACTTCGGCCCGATTCGAAGTCGTCAATTTCGGCGATGTGTCGAACAAGATGGGCGTGCAAATCCAGGACGCTGCGATCGCGAACAAGGTGACGCAGTTCATCCGCATCGAGGACGGCGCCTGGGATCCGCGCCCGGGCAGGCAGCGCGACTACTACTTCATCACGACCGGCCGCATTACGTCGGACGCGACGACTTGGCGTCCTTCGCGGCTGTGGCGACTGCGCTTCGATAATATCGCGCGGCCAGAGGCGGGCGGTTCGATCGAGATGCTGCTCACTAATCAGTTCTATCCGGGCGCCGCCACGACGCCGGATGCCGACCCCGGCTACCAGATGTTCGACAACATGACGATTGACGGGTTCGGGCGCATCGTTCTGCAGGAGGACGTCGGCGGCAATGACCGGTTGGGCCGAATCTACGTCTATGGAATCGACAGCGGCCAACTTGTCCAGGTCGCCCGTCACAATCCTAAGTTCTTTGGAGGCAACGCATCAAACAATCCGACCTTCCTCACAAACGACGAGGAGAGTTCGGGCGTGGTAGACGCCGCGGAGTTAATCCGCGGCGGCTGGTTCCTGACCACGGTCCAGCCCCATCATGCATCGAGCGACGCGGAATTGGTCGAAAACGGCCAGATCCTGGCCCTCTTCATTGATCCATCGATTGCCCGAGGCCGTGGCGGCGACGCTCCTTTGCCTGCCGCCCTAAAGCCTTGACTCTCACCTGATTGAGAAAGCCTTCTTGAAGCTCAAGACGCTCCTGCTCAAAGCCGCCGAGAGGAGCGTCGGTTTCCAAAGTGAGCGCCATATGGTGGGAACGCGCTAACAAGACCGGCGGTTCTGCCGCCGGCGAGCGGGACGGCACCGCTGTCGGCGATATCGACGCGCACAAGGGATCGATTCTTCGCTCGTCGCGGAGACCTGCGACATCACCGCCGAATGCGCCGACTTTTTCGCCGCCGCTGGATATGAGGCATTCTGAAAAGAAACCACACTAGTGCTGAGTTTCGTGAGGCGCCAACGGTGGTTTATAGAGTTTTACTTTCGCGGATTGGACGCCGCTTTGCAAAATGACTTCTGCGCTGGTTATGGAGGCGACGGTCCAAGCGTCCACGGCGTCGCCAACCTTCCGCCACGCGCCCTGAGGCGAGCCGGCCGAGAAGAGGAACGCCTGGGCCGCCTTCTTGTGCCGTACAATGGCGGTGACGATCAGATCGGTGGGCGCATTAGAAAGGTTGGCCGCCCAGGCCGATGCTGAGTCGGTTTTGCGCAGCGGTTTGCGGTTCTTCGAGAAGATTGGTCGCGACAGGGATTCAACATCGGCCGATGCAAGCTTGGGCGCGCTCAATTCGACCACAGTCAGCGCCGGCGGCGTCCAGTCAGGCGCCCCGACACCGCTATCGGGGCTCAAGGGGCCAACGATGGCATAGAGGGCGAAGATCACCGTCCCCGAAAAAATTGCCGATAAGAAAACTAGGGCGATCGCTGAGAGCGGCGAAAGCTGCATCTGCTTGACGCCTGAGAACCGCGGCAGCGCGTTCTGCAGCAATGCCGCGAACCGAACTTGTCGTCTCGCCCTTATCATGAACGGCCTTTTTTAGGTGCGCCGCCGAAGACATCGAATTGCGCCTCTAGTTCATCGGTCTCTTGCGAGGCGCCCCAAAACATCGTCTGATTGTGAATTGTTGCGGTGGTGATGATCAGCAACGGCGGCTCGCCTTCTAGAGCACGGGCAAGCGCATGAATGCGGCCGTACGACCCCGAGACGTCGAGCCGCGCGCCAACGAGCGCTACTCCTTGAAAGGCCTTTTGGGGAAGCATCTGGATAGACCTTACGGTCACCTGTGCCGCTTCCGAAATTGCCTTTAGCCGCGCCTGTAAGTTAGCGCTAATGACGCCATCGCTGTCGCCGTCGAAGAGCTCGCCGCGGCCGTTAATGTCTGACACCTGCTGCGCGTACGCTTGGATCTGGTCTTCATGCGCGACAACGGCTTCGTAGCGCGCCAGCGTCTGCCGACGCTCGGCGATGGCATCGGCGCCGATCGCGATCATGTGGCGCGCCGGTTCGATAAATACAAAATAAAAAAGCAGCAGCGCCAGCAGATTTACGCCGGCAAAGACGGAGCGGCGGCCTAGGCGCGAGTGGCGGAGCGCCTTCCGAATGAAGGGGGCGCTGATCCGGTGTCTCACTTCCCACCCTCCTGCTTCCTGTTTTCGAGTTTCGCCTGAAGCGAAAAGCCCTCACGCTTTTCATGTGGGTCGGGGGTAATAGGCGCCGTCAGCTCCGCGTCGCTGAACAGTGGCGATTTGTTGAAGCGCGCCGGCAGACCGACCGCCGAACTCGCGAATCCGACGAGGTCAATTGTCCGCTCGTTGGGTGTGGGCTCACTCAGCCGGAAATCGGTAAGAAAAGCGTCATCAGGCAGAATGCGTGCGGTTTCCTCCCACAAATCAGCGAATTGCGGTCCGTTCCGGCGCGTGTTTCGCAAAACTGAGAGGATGCGACTCTCCGAGGAGGCCCGATCCACAGACTGGCGCACGCGCGCGGCGCGTACAGACATCTCCTGGATCTTTGCATCGATCTCTTCGTTCAAGGCGCTTTGGCGCCATAGCGTGGCCACTACGCCGACCAGCACAAACGCAAAAATTCCTGCGCAGAGACCAAACGCCAGATTGCGGAATCGATACGACGTCCGGGCCTCGGAGTGCAAGCGGATGAGAGGCGCTTTCTCGCCGCCCTCGCGTTGGCCAGCGGCCCGGATGAAGCCAACGTCGGAGAAGGCGAGGCCGGCGCGTTCGGCGGCCTCCATGGCGATATCGCGTCGCAGAATCCACAGACTCACCCGCAGTTTATCCGGAGCGGTAGGATGTTCCGCGATCGAGTGGTCGTAAAGTACGTCTGTTAGACGTAGAGGCGTCTTGCGTTCGATGTCAGCGACGAGAAGTTTGGGTAGAGCGCCGGCCGCGGCGCGTGGGACGTCGAATCGGCGCACGAAGAAGGAATCAGCCTCGATCTCGAGCCCGATCCGTACTGAGTTGCGCGTTAGCTCATGACGCCTCAACGCCTCTTCGAGCGACGAAGAGGCGAGTTCGTCTTCCGAAAGGCGCCAGAGCGGCGCGCCGCGTGGGTCCAGGCACCAGAGATCGCGCCCTCCCGCCCTGACAACCAGCTGCCGGTCGCCCCGATCGGTTAGCCAGGCGACCGTCTCCGGGGGAAATAGGCTGAAGAATTCGCGTCGATACCAAGCTAGGAACCGAAGCGCCATCGTTTTGATCGAACCCTCGAGAACTTGTCGCGTCCAGAACTCGCTTGCCATTTCGGACCATTGCCGATGTGAGAGACTTCGCTGCTATGGGATGAATGGCGCGTTTCTCAGCCGTAGCCGACGCTGTTCGCGCGGTTCCGTCGCCGACACGTCATCGCCGATCGGTCCCTCGATTGCGCCAAGCGCCGCGGCTACAAACGTCACTTCGCCTGTAAAGGCTTTGTGCTTGGCGAAAGGGATAAATCGGTCGGGCGAAAGAATCGCGGCCTTGTCCTGGAGGGCTTTCTCTTGCACAGACCTGTCGTCCGAATTATAAGATCTTGACACCGGAAAATACGCGAAGATTGCATGCGGTGTGTCCACCGCGAGCGTTGGCGCCGCTTCCACTCCTCTTGGAGATGCAATTATTTCGACGCCAAGCTCAGAGGGCATATAGCTCGACTCCTCGGACGGCGCATAGGACAAAGGTTCCTCAATCGACGGCTCCGCGTAGGTCGGCTCGCAAATGCGGAAATGCAGCTGACACTCGGCGCTAGCGGAAAAGCGTGGGGCCTTGTCGAGCAGTTGCTCGCGTGCATTGGTGAAAGCCGCCACGCACTCTCGTCTCGTAAAGGCGCCTGACGCGATGCATGCGTCTTGCGTCGCGAAGAAATAGGTTTTTCCCATGGTCTCGGCACATGCAGGCGCAACAAATGACAAGCAAAACGCCACGTAGCGTAGCGCCGCCACCGCACCGGACTGAAGCGTTGCGGTGTTGGAATTCTTGCTGTCCCACATTACAATCGCTCAACAAGACCTGAACAGTAGACGCATATTAATCTCAATTGTGTCATTCCGAAGTCCAATTACACGCTTGCCAGTCCGCTCCGATGAAGGGTTCTTGATGGAGTCGCAAATTGAGATCCGAGCCTATCGTGGCGATCGGGCGGAGCATTGGCCGGACGCCAATACTCCGGCTTTTGCGGCGAGCTTCGCCGCATTCCTCCTCGCCCAAAGCGCCATGGACGAACTGGCTCTGCAGCGTTCTGTCAGAGCGGCGTCACAGAGCGGCGAGCGCTTCGATCATGTGTTGACGAAGCTCGGACTTGTTTCGGAAGCCGATCTTTGCGCACACCTCAGCAAATTCCTCAAAATTCCCTTGCTTGAAGCAGCAGACATGCCGCTCGAACCGCCGCTGCGCGATGAAATTCCCGAAAAATTCATTCACGCCAATCGGCTGCTGCCGCTCTCGGTTCAGGGTCAGCGGCTGAAGCTTGCGATCGCCGATCCGCTAGATCTCGAACCGGTGCGGGCGCTGGCCTATTCGACGGGCCACGAAATCGAACTGCTCCTCATCTCGCCGGCCCAGTTTGACAAGGCCTGGTCCTCTCTCTATGGCGCGCGTCACGACAATGTTCCTGTGCTCGACGACGACCTGCGCGCCAAAGACGCAAGCGAATTCGACCTCCAGCGCCTTCGTGATATCGCCAATGAGGCGCCGGTCGTTCGGCGCGTTAATCAGATCATCGCTGACGCGATCGAAGCGCGCGCCTCCGACATTCACATTGAGCCTTCGCTCGAGGCCGTGCAGGTCCGCTACAGGATCGACGGCGCGCTGCGCGCCGCCGAGTCACTGCCACCGGGGTTAAAAGCTGCGATCGCCTCGCGCATAAAGATCATGGCGCGCCTGGACATCGCCGAGCGTCGCCTGCCGCAGGACGGGCGCATTAAACTCGCGATCCGAGGCGTCGACATCGACTTCCGTGTCTCGACGCTGCCGACGGCGCATGGAGAAAGCGTCGTTCTGCGCATTCTCGACCGCAGCCAAATTGCGCTCGATTTCGCTAGGCTGGGCTTCGAGCCGAAGACGACGGCGCAACTGCGAAAGGCGATGCGCAATCCCAATGGAATTGTGCTCGTCACTGGTCCAACGGGCTCAGGCAAGACCACGACGCTTTATACCGCTCTCAAGGAGCTGACGACTCCGGATGTGAAGGTGTTTACCGTCGAGGACCCGATCGAATATCAGCTTACGGGTGTCAATCAGGTTCAGGTGCAGCCGGCAATCGGCCTCGACTTTCCTAACACGTTGCGCGCCATTCTGCGCCAGGATCCAGACATCATCATGATCGGCGAAATTCGCGACTCAGAGACCGCGCGCATCGCCATTCAGGCCTCGCTCACGGGCCATCTCGTCTTTTCGACCCTCCACACGAACAGCGCCACCGCCTCGATCACCCGTCTTATCGACATGGGTGTCGAAAATTATCTGATCGCCTCGACAGTGAAGGCGGTTCTGGCTCAGCGGCTCGTGAGGCGCCTGTGTGAGGCCTGCGCCGCGCCCCTCGAATCGCGCACGCAAGTTCGGGCGCAGTTTGCGGGAGAAGTCTTCGCAAGCGGCCCCGACCGACTTTCAACGCCGAGAGGCTGTCCACAATGCCGCAATCTTGGTTATTCTGGGCGCTCGACGATTACTGAGCTTCTCATCATGAACGAGCGTATGCAGCGCCTCGTATGCGAAAGCGCCCCCGACGCGGCGCTAGAGGCGGCCGCACGCGAAGATGGCATGACGACCATGTATCAGTGCGGCATGGGCAAGGCTTGGCGCGGCGAAACAACGATTGAGGAAGTCGCGCGCGTCACGCGCATGGACTGACGCCATGCCGACCTTCAGCTATCGCGCCTATAGTGGCTCCGGAGATCTCGTGGAGGGCGAGATCGAAGCGTCCAGCAGCGACGAGGCGGAACATGCTCTGTTCCTGCGCGGGCTCACGCCCTTCGAGACGCACGAGGCGAGGTCGGTGTCGCCAGTCGCTGGGTTCGTCTTCGGTAGAAGACGTCCTAACGCCGCCCAGATTGCTTTCTTCACGCGAGAATTCGCCACGCTTGAACAGGCGGACCTTCCGCTCGATCAAAGCCTGCGCATTCTCGCTGCGCAATCTCCCACCGAGACGCTGCGCGCGCTGGCGCAGGAGATTTTGGCGGCGATCGTTGACGGCGCATCGCTTTCTGACGCCTTGTCCCGCCGCGCAGACGTTTTCTCGTTAGAATATATTAATGTCGTGCGCGAGGGGGAGACAGTAGGTAGGGTTGGTCCAGCGCTGATGGATCTCGCCGAAATGCTCGAACGCCGCCAGGACTTGAAGGCGCGCATCCAGAGCACGCTCGTCTATCCCGCGCTGCTCATCACGCTTGCTCTTGTGTCGACTGGCATCGTGCTCGGAACGCTCGTTCCAAGCATTGCTCCGATCTTCGCCGACAATGGCAAGGACATGCCGGCCGGTCTGCAGTTCATCCTCGAGATCGAGGCGAATGTCGGAGTCATCGCGCTCGCGCTCGGCGCAGTCGCAATAGCTATCGCGATTATCTACAAGATGGCGCAGTCACGCCCGCTCTGGCGGATTGCGATCGCGCGCATTTATCTTCGGATACCCGTCGTCGGCGGACTCCTGTCGCAATTCGCTGCGGCGCGATTTTCCCGCACCCTAGGCTCCATGCTGAAAGCCGGAGTCCCGCTTCTGCAAGCGCTCGAGAGCGCGCGCACGGCGGTGTCCAACGAGTTTCTTAGGCATGAATTTGCGGGCGTAATCGAGGCAGTGCGCGGCGGCTCCAATCTCAGCAACTCTCTCGCGGCCGTGCCCCATTTACCGCCCGTTGTGAAACAGATGATCGCCATAGGCGAAGAGACTGCGCAACTCGGCGATATGCTGCTGCGCATCGCCGCCATGTTCGAGCGACAAACGCAACGCTCGATCGAGCGAGCGATGGGCCTACTTACGCCCGCCCTGACCATTATGATCGCCGCCGCTGTCGGGGGGCTGATAATGACCGTCATGGACGCCGTGCTCAGCATCAACGATCTCGCGGCAAAGTGATGCGACGGCTCAGGAAAGGGCGGGAACGCCGCGCTGGATTCACTCTCCTCGAGTCGCTTGTCGTAATTGCGCTGATCGCGCTCGGCGCGAGCGTGGCCTCACAATTGCTGCGGCCGCGTTCGGGACGCCTCCGACTCGAGACTTCGGCGCAGAGATTTTGTGAGACGTTGCGGGCCTCCCGTGCGCGCGCCATAGCCACCAATAGCGATGCTTCCATCGTCGTAGACCTCTCCAGCAAGACTTACACCTCGCCCATAGGCCCGCCGGGCAAGTTTCCCGCCGAGGCGTTGATCACGCTTGATGTCGCCAATACGCAGCAGTTAACGACCCAAAGCGGCGCGATCACTTTCTTTCCCGATGGCGGCTCGACGGGCGCCGACATGACCCTGCAAACGCCGGAAGCGCGCGCGAGGATCGGCGTGAACTGGTTAACAGGCAGCGCCAAATGCGAAATCAGCTAAGATCGCGGCAGGGATTCTCTCTCATCGAGGCGCTCGTGGCGCTCGCAATATTGGCGGCGGCGCTCGGGCAACTGCTGGAGGGGGTGAGCGGCGGCGCCCGCAACCAGGCGCGCGCCGATTTCTTGTTGCGCGCGGCGCGTCAGGGCGCCTCCCAGCTGGACGCGCTCGGCGTCGACGGGCCCGTCCCTTATGGCGAATCGAGTGGCCGCTATCCGGATGGGCTGCATTGGTCGCTTTCGGTCGCGCCGGGGCCGAGCGTCGCCGGCGCGACCGGGCAACCGATCGCGACAAGTTTCCACGCGCGGCTTCAGATTAAGAAGCCCTCTGGATTTGGCGAGAGTTACATCATCTCTTCGTTCAAGATCAGGCCCGTTGAACAGCAGTGGCTCCAGTGAAGCGAATAGGGCGCGACGGTTTCACCCTTCTCGAGCTGCTGCTGGCGATCAGCCTCGTTTCGCTGATCACCGCCACGATCATGGGGGGAGTTCATCTCGGCCGACGAAGTTGGGAAAGCGGCCGCGCGAGCGAGGCGATCGACGAGATCGAGAGCGCGGTGCGCGCCGCGTCCTGGATCATCGGCAAGAGCTTCGTGGTCACTCCGGATCAGGTTCCACCTGGCGGCTCCGACCCACCGCCTATTTTCTTGGGCTCGGCCAATAAGTGCCGTTTGGTTATGCTGAGCGAGGGCGGCGCGCAATGGGGCGGTCTAATCGTTGCCGAGATCGCTGTCGATACTGGCCCCGATGGCGATGAACTTGCCGTCTGGACGAAGGTCTATCGGCCAAATGAGGGTCTTGCGCCGGCGCGGGAGACCATGCGGAAGACGGTCATTCTCCAGGGCTTGGCCGGTCTCGAAATTTCCTATTTCGGCACTGAGCAAAAGGGACAGGCGCCGGCTTGGAGCGTGGGATGGAGGAGCACGGATGGGCTTCCGGCGCTCGTTTCTTTGAAAATTAGCGCAAAGCGCCTCGGCCGGGTCATCGAGGTCGCCTCGACTGTGGCGATCCGCCAGCAGTGACGCTCAGCCGAATTCAATTTGGCCAAAGACCCAGGCAAACCACAACCCGAGCGCCAAATGTGGGCCGAAGGGCACGGGCGTGCGCGCATTTTTGAGCGTTCCCTGCCGCAGGCCGACAAGGGCGGCCAAAAGCGCCGATAGCGTCGCATAAACAAGGCAGCTTGGCAGGCCTTCGAAGCCGAGCCACACGCCTGCGACCCCGAAGAGCCGAGCGTCGCCTTCGCCAACGCCAGGCTGGCCGCGCAGTCTCTCGTAGGCGAGGGCGAGAGCGCGCAACGCGGCGAAACCCAGGGCCCCCCCGGCAAGCCGCTCGGCGATCGCTTCCGGCGTATTGGCGACCATGGATGCCAAGCCGCAAAGAAGGAGAAAGAGCAGCGGCCCATCCGGGATTACGAAATAGCGGGCGTCAAACAGGGCGATCACGCACAGCGCGGCAAAAAGAAACAGACTCGGCAGCAACAGCCAGCCAAGGTCAGCGCTCTGCGCGAGCAATGCGCCGAGCCCGATGAGCGAAAGCCACGCCGTCGCGGTCAACGATCGCGCCTCGGACCGTCCAACTAAGATGTCGCGAGCCACGGACTCGATCGCCCGGCGCCGGCGCCGACATGACGGCGAAAAAAACATGCTGAACACGTGAGTGGCCCACTTGTGGATCATGGCGTAATGGCGGTTTAAACGCTCTCGCTTGAGCTAGTCTCCAGACGGCGTTAGCAGCTGCTTAGTCCATTGAACACAATAGCTTACCCGCTTCGCTTCTGAAGCGCGAATCATCTCAAGTTGTCTTGAACGGTGAAGCTTAGTAGAGATCAATCGTTCTCCAGGGCCAGTCCAGCCTTCTGCTCACCACGGGTGCTAAGGTATTGCGTTTGATCCCCAAAGCAGCTGTCTTGGCTCTTGTGGTCGCTGGCCTCGCCGGTTGCAATGGTTCATCGGTGTCGGGCGGCCCCCCCGTGGCGGAATGGAACGTCACGCCTCTGAAGGAGCGATCCCGCGGCGACCCGGTGAGAACTTCGGGCGTTGCGCCCTCCTCAAGAAGCGGGGGAAGAGCCGCCATCGTTGCGACTGGCACGGGCCGGATGATCGGCGACGGGAAGGCGCTGTCAGCGGCGCTAGAACCGCTCGACGAAGAAGGCGTGACTCTTAACCTCGTAGACCTTCCGATCGCACAGGCCGCAAAGATCGTGATTGGCGACATCGTTGGGGGCGATTTCGTCGTCGACCCCAAACTCGATGGCAAGGTGACGGTTCATACAGCCAACCCCGTTCCGAAGAGCACGGCGCTGGACCTTTTCCAGTCCGCGCTACGCGTGTCCGGCGCTTCTGTCGTCAAAGCCGGCCAAATCTACAAAGTTGTTCCAAGCGACCAGGCGGCCGTCTCGGGCGCGGCAATCATCGGCGACTCGCCGCCGCCCGACGCCACGCCGTTAGGCGAAACCGTCAGGGTTGTCCAGTTACGCTATGTCTCAGCTTCCGAGATGAAGCGCGTGCTTGAGCCGATTGCCGAGCGCGGCTCCGTTGTGCGCGCCGACGCCGCCCGCAATACGTTGACGATCAACGGATCAGCGCAGGATATCGCCACGCTGCTCGACGCTATCAACATGTTCGACATCGACACGATGAGAGGAATGTCCTTCGCGCTCGTTCCCGTGCGAAGCGGCGACGCTGATCTTTTGGCCGAGGATCTCAAGAATGTTTTCGGCTCCGAACGAGATGGCCCAATGGGGGGCATGGTCCGTTTCATCGGCAACAAGCGTTTATCATCGATTCTCGTAATCTCGTCGCAGTCAGAATACATTGGCCGCGCCCGCGCTTGGATTGAAAAACTCGACGCACGCGCTGAACGCGGCGAGAAGCAGTTTTTCACGTACCGTGTCCAGAATCGTCCCGCCAAAGAGCTTATGACGGTGCTGACATCCATCTTCGGTTCAAAGCGACAGCCAGATTCGAATGTTTCGCCGCGCTTCGGCTCATCGTCCCAGTCGTCAGGCGGCGCGATTGGCGGGGCGTCCGGCCCGTTAGGAGCTTTGTCTGCGGCGGGCCCGACGAATGGCGGCGGCCCCGTGGCCACGAACAGCAGCGGATCCAGCGACAGCGGACAGTCGGGCGGCGGCTTCGGGCCAGGATTCAGCGGCGCCGCGGGCTCGCCTAGCAGCATCACCGGCTTGAGCGTGCCCGGCGCCGGGCAGACGGTCGGACCGGCCGGGCCGACGCCAGCGGTCAGCCTCGACGACGACCGTTACAAGGTTGGCGTCGACGACGCTAAAAACGCGCTGATCGTTATGGCGACGCCTGAGGACTATCGACGGATCCGGCGTGTCATCGAGACGCTCGATGTTTTGCCCAATCAGATCTATCTTGAGGCCACCATCGCCGAAGTGCGGCTAAACGACACGATTCGTTTTGGCGTCCGTTGGTTTATGCAGACGAATCCACATCTTTTCGGCTACAGCAATTTCGCTGGAACTAATCCAGCGGCGAACGACATTTTAGGCAAAAATTTACTAGGCGCCAGCGTGGGCGCCGTTTTTCCCGGCTTCGCTTATGCCTTCAGAGCGTCTAGCCAACAGTTAACGATCGACGCATTGAACGCCATCACCGACACGAACATCATCTCAACTCCGTCACTGACGGTGCTGGACAACCGAGAGGCGATTCTGCAGGTCGGAGACCAAATCCCCGTGCAGACGCTCACCAGCGTTTCGGCGATCGGCAACACTTTCAACTCGGTCAGTTACACTAATACAGGCGTCATTCTAAAAATCACGCCACATATCAGCGAAAGTGGACGCGTCATGCTGGAGATCGAACAGGAAGTCTCCAACGTCGATCCCTTGTCAGACCCCAACAGCACCACGCCCCGAATTCAGCAGCGCAGGGTCAAAACTCAGGTGGTCGTCAACGACAATGAATCGTTGATGCTCGGTGGGCTCGTTAAGAATGAGACCGGCAAGAACTCTTCACAGATCCCGGTCGCCGGCGACGTTCCCCTGATCGGCAATCTGTTCAAGAACCATGGTGACTCCATTGGAAAACAGGAGCTCATCATTATGCTTACGCCCCATGTTGTGCGCTCCCTAAGCGAAGGCCGGGAGATTACAGAGGAGTACAAGCGTAAGCTTCTCGACATCTCGTCGCGCGCCATCGGACGCCCTCACGACATCGAACAATCGGTGCGGCGCACCCTATTGGATCCCTGGTCGAAGAGCCCTTGGCGTGCCGACAAAGAGACACGTTGACGCCTCTTAGCAGTCCGGAACGCCGGCGCCATTGGCGGCAATGATGGCGCGCAGTCGATCGGCGTAGCGAGACTGGCCGCGTCTGATTTCGCGAATTGCAAACTGCTTCCCGCTCGGTGGGCGCAAGTCCAGAATGGCTTCTCTTGCGATCGTCTGGCCTGTCGCAAGCCGAACTTCAGCGTGGATGAGAAAGGCGCTTTGGCTGCCTCGCTCATTGAAATTCGCCGGAAAGCGTGGATCCGAGCGGTTGAGATCATTCGGATAGGGTTGCACGGCAAGAGCTCTCACGGCCTCAACAGGAAATCCTGAAAGGGCGGCGAAGAGCGCGGGCGGGCTCGAACGGGCGTCGATCCCCGCGGTATTCGAATGGACTGTGACCAAGGGCAGAAGCGCGCGGAAGAGCGTGGGGTCTACCCCGCTCACCTGGTCGAGCTCCATGATAGTCTCGAACAGTCCCTCCTTGGATGTCGTGGGCTTGCCGCCTGCGCGCGTCGAGCTCATCTGGGCCGTGGCATCGGTCGACGACGTACGAAAGGCGACAATCGCGCTCGCCGCCTCCTGCGCTTTGCGCTCGCTGAGGCCGAGGCCAAGAAGCGCCGCCTGCAAAAGCTCGGGCCGCGCGGCGTTCAAATCGATCTTGCCGGCCTCGTCTTCGACTGCCAACGCCACGAGAGCTCTGTCCAATGCACAAAATTTCGGCGTGCCGTCGTAAACCGTCTCTCCCGTCGGAGAGGCTTCTCTTTTCGTAAGCAGTGCGAGTGTTGCGAGGTTGATCGCGCTTTCCGCGACATAGCTCGCCTGGTTTGCGCTTCCGATATTGAAGGCGGCCTGCAACCGAAGACGCCCGGAATCCATGAAAGCGATGATGAGCATCGCGATCAGTCCGGTGCCCCAGATAACCGCTAGCAAGGCGAATCCGTCGCGCCTCCTATTGATGGAGCTGCGCGTTTTGCTGTCTGAAGTCACGCGGCTCGCTCACTTGGCCTGCTCGCTGCGAGAAATCGCACTTGCGGAGCCTTCGCGGCCTTCTGGTCCATTTGAGCCGACGTCGTAGGGGCCGTCCCTGCCCGGCGCTCGATAGAGGTAGGCATGCCCCCATGGATCCCTGGGAACGCCCGTCGACTTTAGATAAGGGCCGCTCCAGGACGAAACGGCGGCGGGCCGCTGCACCAACGCGCCCAGACCTTCCTCAGTCGTGGGGTAACGTCCGGCGTCGATATAAAAGAGATCGAGCGCGCTCGCGATGTTCTGCATCTGAATTTGAGCGGTCTTCACTTTGGATTCGGAAAGATAGTTGAGCACGCGCGGGCCGACGAGCCCAACGATTAACCCTATGATCGCAAGCACGACCAACATTTCGACCAGCGTGAAGCCGGCGCGACGTCTCCGCCGCGCATGCATCAATTGGGCGCGGCGTCTGGTCGCCTTAGCGGATCGTTCCAAACCCTTCTGCCGCATGTTTCTGCTCCTTTCTTGAGCCGATTAAGAATTGACTCAGCGCACGAAATTCAATCTGGCAGTCGGCGCTGGCCCCGGCCAGGAGCGATATCAAAGCTCCACGTAAACGTCGCAACCGTAGATCGAGACCGGGTTGCCTTCGGAATCCTCGATTTTGTTCCAGCACTTGCCGATGCCCCAAATCATTCGATAGATGAAGACGCCTTCAAGTTCGACCACGCGTTTTTCGGGAACGCGTTGCCGCCCTAAATAATTGAAATAGGCCACTGCGATGTCATCCCCACAACGGTAGAGCGTTCCCCGGTCCAGGAGAAAGACGCTACTGCGGTCCTTCGCATGGCTGATGCAGTAAGAATAGTGCATTAAGGCGTCCGGTCTAACGTTGATCTCGGCGACAGCCGCTACCGGCAGAACCAGCTGGGCGCCTAGCAGGAGAGGCAATGTGGACTGCGAGGCATTACCGATTATGTTTGACCAGAACTTAGGCTGAGTTTGCTTATACAGACGGGCCGCGCCCAGAAGGCTAATCAGCGGCGCTAGAAAGCGCCATGAAACAATCCCCATTATACCTCCGACAATCGCGGGGCGTGACGGGATCATGTGTATTGCTGTTTAAAGCCAGGCGCAACGCGAAGAAAGCAATGGCGGTAACGCACGCGAAGCGCGCTGGGGTAAAGGGCTGCTATCGTTGGCGGAGCTTCAGGGAACGAAGGGGAGGTTAGATCAACGAATGATGGCGTTTGGCGGCGCAGGCGACTGCGGAAGGATCGCCCGGGCGCCGTCGCCGTTACCCTATGCTGTCGCGGCTTCGCAGGCCCCAGTTTGCGTGTCAATTTTGTCACTGTCTGGAAAAATTCCAAAGAGCCGCGCATTGACGTCGATCAGCCACATTGATTTTGCTGACAAAAAATAACAGGGTCCCCGGCAAAGCTCGTGAAGGAAAGCACCGAGGGGGCGGGGCGATGAATATTAAATTTGGGATGATCGCATTGACGATGGCGCTTGCCAGCAGCCCAGCTGTTGCCGCCGATCTTTCTTCGCTCAAGGGGCCTGTTCCTCCCCCGCCGCCGCCGATCTGGACCGGCTTTTACGCGGGCTTGAATGCTGGCTACGGTTGGGGAACGTCGAATGCGGTTACGACCGGCGCCGCGCCTCTCTACGACACTCTCGCGACCGATCCCTTCTGGGGAACCCCGGTCGGCTATACTGCGGCGGCCAACGCCGGCGTTGCGACCGTCAATCAGTCAGGCTTCATCGGCGGCGGCCAGGTCGGCTATAATTATCAGTGGGGCCCGAGCGTCGTAGCGGGATTGGAGGCCGACATTCAAGGCTCGGCAATCCGGGGAACGGGCGGTCAGTTTGGGGCTGTGCAGTTTGGGCCGGATCTCTCCGGGCTCAACAACCTGGCGAGTGGCGGGGGCGTCGTCACGGCCGGAGTCGACTGGCTCGGCACTGTTCGTGGCCGTCTCGGCTATCTGGTGACGCCGAGACTGCTGGCCTATGCGACGGGCGGTCTCGCTTATGGCGGCGTCCATGCGGACGCCGCACACTCGCTCGCCTTCTCCGACAACCTTCCGACTATTTTTCCGACCTTTGGCGGCGGCGGCCGCTACGCCGACACGCGTGTGGGCTGGACGGCCGGCGGCGGCGGCGAGTGGATGTTTGCGCCGAACTGGAGTCTGAAGGCGGAGGCTCTGTACTATGACCTCGGCTCCGCGAGCTTCGCGTCGGGCGTGATGGGAGCCGTGGATCCGGACGGCACGAATCTGGCTGTCGGCGCCGCCCCAGGCGCCCTCCTCTTCGCCAACAGCTTGGCGACGCGGGTGAGATACGACGGCGTCATCGCGCGCGTCGGCGTCAACTATCACTTTAACGGGTGGACGGCCGCTGCGCCCGCAGTTGCGTTCGCGCCGCCGATCTGGACCGGCTTTTACGCGGGCTTGAATGCTGGCTACGGTTGGGGAACGTCGAATGCGGTTACGAC
>NZ_JADNQY010000018.1:41231-142771 GCF_015709545.1 Methylocystis sp. H4A
GGCGGCGGCGGCCGCTACGCCGACACGCGTGTGGGCTGGACGGCCGGCGGCGGCGGCGAGTGGATGTTTGCGCCGAACTGGAGTCTGAAGGCGGAGGCTCTGTACTATGACCTCGGCTCCGCGAGCTTCGCGTCGGGCGTGATGGGAGCCGTGGATCCGGACGGCACGAATCTGGCTGTCGGCGCCGCCCCAGGCGCCCTCCTCTTCGCCAACAGCTTGGCGACGCGGGTGAGATACGACGGCGTCATCGCGCGCGTCGGCGTCAACTATCACTTTAACGGGTGGACGGCCGCTGCGCCCGCAGTTGCGTTCGCGCCGCCGATCTGGACCGGCTTTTACGCGGGCTTGAATGCTGGCTACGGTTGGGGAACGTCGAATGCGGTTACGACAGGAGCCGCGCCTGTCTACGACACTCTCGCGAGCGATCCCTTCTGGGGAACCCCGGTCGGCTACACTGCGGCGGCCAACGCCGGCGTTGCGACCGTCAATCAGTCAGGCTTCATCGGCGGCGGCCAGATCGGCTATAATTATCAGTGGGGCCCGAGCGTCGTAGCGGGATTGGAGGCCGACATTCAAGGCTCGGCAATCCGGGGGACGGGCGGTCAGCTCGGGATTGTGCAGTTTGGGCCCGATCTCTCCGGACTCAACAACCTGGCCACCGGCGGGGGCGTCGTCACGGCCGGAGTTGACTGGCTCGGCACTGTTCGTGGCCGTCTCGGCTATCTGGTGACGCCGAGCCTGCTGGCCTATGGGACGGGCGGTCTCGCTTATGGCGGCGTCCATGCGAACGCCGCACACTCGCTCGCCTTCTCCGACAACCTTCCGACTATTTTTCCGACCTTCGGCGGCGGCGGCCGCTACGCCGACACGCGTGTGGGCTGGACGGCCGGCGGCGGCGGCGAGTGGATGTTCACGCCGAACGCGAGCCTGAAGGTCGAGGCTCTGTATTATGACCTCGGCTCCGCGAGCTTCGCGTCGGGCGTGATGGGAGCCGTGGATCCGGACGGCACGAATCTGGCTGTCGGCGCCGCCCCAGGCGCCCTCCTCTTCGCCAACAGCTTGGCGACGCGGGTGAGATACGACGGCGTCATCGCGCGCGTCGGCGTCAACTACCACTTCGATTGGGGCGTGGCCGCCGTTATCGCCAGGTTTTGACCGTCACGCAAAGCGCCCGTCCGCCGGACGGGAATTCTGATTGACCAGAAATTGGAGAAGCTCTCATGAGGTCCATTCGCCAAAGGTCGGCGCGCGCCGTTCTTTTTCCCTCGCTCCTCTCGCCCTTGTTTCTAGGCGCATTCACCTACGCCGCCGAAGCGACGCCTGCCGCCTGTCCGTCGCCGGCGCCGACCAAAACAATTAGAATTGTCAATAACACGGACAGCACTCTCCAACTGTTCATACAATCCCCGATTTTCGCAAATAAGAAGCAAACCGAGGCTGACTTATGGATGCAGGCCCAATGCGGGGTGGACGATTGGGTAAACATCGGGTCGCCAACCGTTCCACTTTGGAATTCGAGCAGAAACTTCAAAACAACCAGACTTTACCGAGCGTATATCGAAATCAACAACGCCAGCAAGGGAATCCCGCCGAAGGGGGCAGGAAGAAGAGATCCCTACTATGTTGAGGTCACTGTTCCCTTTTATTCCCAGCTCAAGCAGATTTCAGCCGGCAGACTGGGACTAGATCCCGATCAGTACATCGACTGGTGGAACGCCAATCGCATGTATATCTTCGATACCGCCGCAGCCTATAATTCGGCGAAATGGACAAACAACTTGGATGTTCCCACGCCGCAGCCGGGAGGAGGACTTCCTCAGCCCGATGTCACAACTGTCGGCACGAACCTTTTCAAGTGTGTTTCCTCGGACAATGCCCCGTGCTCCGTCGTCCTGAAGGAAGCGGCGATAAATCCGCCGGATGGAATTCCGTTCCAGCTGCAGGAATACACCATGGGATCGGCGCTGGGGCCGCCGCTCAATAACAAGCTGAGTCCGCCAACGCGCACGAATATGGAGAACCAGTGGGTAAACTACAATGTTTCCTCTCTAGACTCTGTCTTCCTGTCAGTCGCGATGGGTCCGGTCGGCAGAAACGCCCCCGAATTCGTCGGCTCGGCGATGACGGTCCGGGATTTGAGAACGAAGCTGGGCGTGTATTCAAGCAATGGCGCCGGCTGGCCGTTCTTCGTGCCCACGTATTTCGATAGCGTAGAGCACGTAGGATTTCCGTCGAGCGTCTCTCGTGCGTGCTCGGTCAGCGTTCCCTTCACCTCATCCTACAATTTTCCTGCGTACCAACTGCCGAAAATTCCCGGCACGTATAATTTGCTGACGGAATCGTATCAGGGCGCTCCAGGCGCGGACGGCGCAAACCCACCGATACCGCCGATCTTGAGCTCCAATCCTTCTAACTGGGCAACGGTTTATAAGGATCACAAATGTAGCCCGCCCACTGTGCCGCCGTACGTGGATCCGCCTGCTTTGGGAAGCACAGGGAAAAAAGTAGTGGACTTGTGGGATCTCTGTCTGAAACCGAGCCCGTTGGACAACAGTCAGACCTGTGTTCGCATAAGAGCCTTGAGAGACTTGTTCCTCGCCAGCTACACGGCAAATTGTAGTGGTAAGGGCGATGTTCCCACTTGGCAGTTGGCGCGCGCAGTTTATGGCTGGGTCCCGGTCGACTACAAAGGCTGTACGGGAAAAGATCTTGTGCTTCAGCCGAATTTCGCGACGCGCCAGCGCGAATATTGCGAGCTGCAATACAACTACTTGGATCCGACAATCAAAGCCAACCCGAAGTACCTGTTCAATCCCTATACCGCCTTTATCCATAGCCCTGCGAGCTCTGGCGGGCTCGAGTCGAGCGCATATGCGTTTTCCATAGACGACGCGCTGTCGTTCAAGCATGTGGTGTCGACCGGCGTGATCATTGCGGTCGGAGGCTCCGCCGGCTTGGTCAATCAGACCGGTCAGAAAATTCCGACGACCATCACGGAGGCCCTCACACACTGCAGACAGGACCATTAAGCGGTTTCTTGTTTGAGTGAACGGAAGGATGAACGAAGCCGCCTCGCGGCGGCAGCAGCTAGGTCGCGCGAAAATGGTCTCCTGTCTGAGAGGATTCGGGTGTCGCCACCCGCCTTCAGACAGGAGATTCCAGATGGCTGAGCTGAGCCCTCTGCGTCGTCGCATGAGCGGCCCGTTAAATTGACTGGGGCGCTACGCTACCTTGAGGAGCGGCGGAGCCGGCTTGAACAGCCAATCCAAGCGCGATTTGAAGATTAGAGCGCGTTTGTGATTTTCCGATTCTGAAGGGATTCCCGAATCGGCTCGAGCATGAATCCTTCGTCGCGATAGCGATGGAGGCGAAAATGGCGCGGGCCTACAGCCAGGATTTGCGTGATCGCGCGATTGACGCCGCGTTGGCGGGTTTGCCTGCGCGCCATGCCGCGGCGCGGTTTGGGATAGGTGACCTGCCCCTGAACTTTCATCCAGTGGCGACTAGAGTCACGGTGTTTGATAGTAAGCGTGATCGGACGACCGCGGATCAGTTGAGGCCGCAACATTTTTTGTATTTTTTGCCTTATCCGCATGGGCACGGATCGTTGCGGCCGGCTTTTCCGAAGGAGTTGGATTGGGTCGGCGGCGTGACGCTTATTCCTTTGCCTAGATCGTGATCTTCTACGCGCCATTCGTTGAGCGTCAGGACGAAAGGGCCGATAAGTTCATGGGCGGTGGACTCGAGCGCGTCATATTCGAGTTTGGAGAAGCGCGCATCGCGTCGTGCGACATCGGCGAGGGTAAGCAGGCCCGAGATGGCTTTGGGATCGGCGCCACAAACCTTCGTCCAGTTGGGCTGCACCGCAATCAGATTAGCTGCAATCGGACCTTGAGACTGCTTTGTTAACGGCACAGGTGGGGCAACGGGCGTCGCGGCCATGCTTTGCTCTTGCAGCAATCTATCTCGCCGCCGCCGGACAATGTCAGCCAAGGGACCACGTGGATAAGTAAGAAGAAACGCGCTTAGAATCTCCACCGTGTTTCGCTGCATCGCCACTTCGAAATCGGCTTGTTGTTGTGCACCTTCTAAAGAAACCATGGCTGAAACATCGGGCGCTAGCGCCAGCGTCCCACCGCCTAGCGCGCCGTAATGGAACGGCTCCTGTTTCCCGCCGGTCGCCCTCAACACTTCGTCATGCACTTCACCGAGCGCGATGCGAATTTCAAGGTATCGGTATCCCTCCGTCGAGGGCCGCCTGGCGTTGATCCGGGTTTTCGAGATAGCTGCCTGACGGTGGCGCGATGATCGTGTCCATTTCAATTACAAGCGGACACTATCGCCGATGTCGAGCAACAATGACGATCCGGCGGCGCTCAGGCGCAAGCGTCGATCATGGGCTCTGGAGGAGAAGCGCCGAATCATCGACGAGAGCCTTGAGGATGGGGCTTTGATCGCCGAAGTCGCGCGACGGTACGACCTCAACGCCAACCAGCTCTTCACCTGGCGGCGGCAGTTTGGCGTCGAGCCGACCGCGCTGCAGGAACTCGCGCCGATTCTGCCCGTGACGATCACGCCGGACACGCCGACGGAATATTCCGCTCCAGGGTCGACCGGCCAGATGGAGATCGTGCTCGCCGAGGGGGATCGGATCATCGTGTGGTCCGATGTCAAAACAGCAGCGCTGTCGCGGGTCGTGAAGGCGCTGCGGCGATGATCCCGCTGCCAGCGGCGGGCTGCCGGGTCTGGATCGCGACCGGCCACACCGACATGCGACGCGGCATGCATGGTCTTGCCCTTCAGGTGCAAGAGCAGTTGAAGCGCGACCCGCATGCGGGCGATCTCTACATCTTCCGCGGGCGCCGCGGCGATCTCGCCAAAATCCTCTGGCATGACGGGATCGGCCTGTCGCTCTACGCCAAGCGCCTCGACCGCGGAAAGTTCATCTGGCCTGCGGCGAGCGCGGGCGCGGTGTCGATCTAGGCCGGGCAGATGGCCTATATGCTCGAGGGGATCGACTGGCGAAATCCGCAACTCACCTACAGGCCGCAAAGCGCGGGGTGAGGCGCGAGAAATCCGGGGACGGGGGCATTTTGGGGCGCCTCGAATCGCTGGATTCGTGATTCACTTCAGGTCATGGACGCCGCCGCTCTTGTCGATGAAAACGCCGCGCTGAAGGCGGAACTCGCCGTCGCGCGGGCGAAGGCGTCGGAAGACATGGCGCTGATCGCCGCGCAAGAGCTCCAGATCGCCAAATTGCAGCGCCAGATCTACGGGCAGAAGTCGGAGCGGTCGGCGAGGCTGCTCGATCAGTTGTCGCTCGAACTCGAAGAGCTGGAAACGAGCGCGACGGAAGACGAACTCGCCGCGGAGCGCGCTGTCGCCAAAACGACGACGGTCGCTGACTTCGAGCGCAAGCGGTAGGAGCGCGACACCTTCCCCGACCATCTGCCGCGCGAGCGCGTCGTGATCGAGGCGCCGAAAGCCTGCGCCTGCTGCGGTGGTTCGCGCCTGCGCAAGCTCGGCGAGGATGTAACGCGGACGCTGGAGACGACACCGCGCCAGTGGAAAGTCATCGAGACCGTGCGGGAGAAGTTACTTGCCGCGACTGCGAGAAGATCACGCAGGCGCCAGCGCCATTCCATGTCGTCGCGCGCGGCTGGGCGGGTCCGAGCCTGCTAGCGATGATCGTGTTCGAGAAGTTCGGCCAGCATCAGCCGCTGAACCGGCAGGCCGAGCGCCATGCGCTCGAGGGAGCGCCGATCGCGCTGTCGACCATGGCCGACGCAGTCGGCTCCGTCTGTGCGGCGCTCGAGCCGCTGCGGCGTCTCGTCGAGGCGCATATCCTCGCTGCCGAACGGCTGCATGGGGATGACACTACGGTTCCCGTCTTGGCGAAGGGCAAGACGGACACGGGCCGGTGCTGGGTCTATGTCCGCGACGACGCGCCCTTCGGCGGCGCCGGGCCGCCGGCGGCGATGTTCTATTACTCGCGCGATCGGCGCGGCGAACATCCGCAGGGCCATCTGGCGGGATACTCGGGCATCCTGCAAGCGGACGCCTATGACGGCTACAACCGGCTGTATCTGGCGGGGCGTGTGCCCGGCCCGATCCACGAGGCGGCGTGCTGGAGCCATGCGCGACGGCCCTTCTTCGTCATGGCCGACATCGAGGCGAACGCGCGTCGCAAGGCAGCCGGGAAGAAGGAAATGCCCCTCTCGCCAATCGCTATGGGAATCGTGCGTCGCATCGACGTGC
The DNA here is from genome assembly GCF_015709545.1 of Methylocystis sp. H4A. Classification (NCBI taxonomy): domain Bacteria; kingdom Pseudomonadati; phylum Pseudomonadota; class Alphaproteobacteria; order Hyphomicrobiales; family Methylocystaceae; genus Methylocystis; species Methylocystis sp. H4A. The sequence goes on from NZ_JADNQY010000018.1 coordinate 47,490, forward strand.
TGTTCGCCATCGAGAGATCGATCAACGGCAAGAGCCCCGAGGAACGGCTTGCTGTTCGTCGTAACGAGAGCCGGCCGCTGGTCGACGCGCTCCGGACTTACATGCGAGAGCAAGTCGCGAAACTCTCACGCGGACACGACCTCGCCAAAGCGATGCAATACATGCTGAAGCGCTGGCCAGCCTTCACACTGTTCCTCGAAGACGGGCGCGTTTGCCTCTCCAATAATGCCGCCGAGCGTGGGCTCCGCGGAATTGCGCTTGGTCGGAAGTGCTGGTTGTTCTGCGGTTCAGATCGCGGGGGCCAGCGTGCGGCCGCCATGTACAGCCTCATCGTCACGGCGAAGATGAATGGCGTCGATCCGCAGACCTGGCTCGCCGACGTCCTCTCGCGTATCGCCGCGCATCCCGCTCACCGGCTGGACGAGTTGCTGCCGTGGAACTGGCGATTGGCGGCTCCGCGTGCGTCGGCGCTGGCGGCCTCAGCATGCACGTCAACAAGGTCTCTCATGTCTCGACCGTCGAGCGCGTCGCCGCACGCCTCGGTGAAAGCGTCGACTTCATTCACGATGTCGCTCTCGAAATGGATACGGAGGACGGCGTCGTCTGGGTCTATGGCGTCGGGGACGACGGTGTTCTCGCATTCACCGACTTCGGCATCGAAACTCTCGTCGAGCTCATCGAAATCCACAAAGACTTGAAGTCCCGCCCCGGCGTCTGACGTAGCGCGAGATCATCCCCTGCGGCCCACGCCGGATGCTTACATATCAAGGCCGGGCTTAGTCAGATGATGGAGCAGGGCCGTGGTGAACGGACTGTTGCGCGCGTCGCCGTCCGCCGCGATGGCGCCCGCCCGCGCCGCATAGGCTACCAGCGTGTTGCTTGTCTGCGGCTCCGGCGGCGCGAGGCCGCGTCCCACCGACCGAGACACGCTCGTCAGCTTCATGCGTGCGGCGAAGGGATTCTCGCGGCAGGCGTCAAGGATCACCAGTTTGAGTCGTTTCACCCGATCCAACAATTGCAGTACGCGGTCGAGATCGATCGCTTCGTCCTGCACGTCGAGATCAGTCCTCAACGCAGCGTCCACCGGCATGAGATAATTGCGACCGCCGATCTCGACGCCATGGCCGGCGAAGAACACGACAGCAATGTCGGCCTCGGCCGCTTTGTCGGCGAAGGCCCGCAAGACCCGGCGCATCGCCGCGACGCCGACATCGGTTTCGACCTTCACGTCGTCGAAGCCGGCGGCGCGGAACAGTCCGGCTATGGCCTCGGCGTCGCGTGGTGGATTGGGCAAGCCGGCGACGGATTGGTAGGCGCCGTTGCCGATGACCAGTGCTACGCGTTTTTCGGCGAGGGCGGGAGCGGACGCAAAAACTAGCGCCAGAGACGCCATAATGATATGCGGGAAAAATCGGCAAGAAGGCATCGTCTCAGCTCCTACTGTGGTTTTGCTGCCTCTCCCCCGTTCATAAGGAAGCTTACGCTTCCCGGTGCGGTTTTCGATCAAAGCGCATCGCTTATGTCACGTTACACCCTCTCGCTCATATGTGGAACGGTCCTCTTTGCAAGGCGCATTTCGCTTCCGGCCCCAGCAGGCACAGTGCGGTCAAATGTCCGGCCTCGTCGACGCGCCGCTCTGACCGCCGGCAATGATGACATCCGCCTCACAACCCGCGCGCCTGCATCGACTTTGGCGAATGCGTCCAGGACGGACGCGTAGATCGTCGCCGCTATCGCTCACGACGCCTTCGCCTTCGCGCTAGTGCCATCGAATGTGATGGGATGCCGAGAGATCGCTGCTTTGACGGCACCTCGCCCATCCGACCGGCACGCGCGAAAGCCCTGCGCAGCAAGGGCTCGCACGGCGGCAGTGCCGAGCCTTGTATCTTGCCATAGGTCGGTCGCTCGCGCTCCCTCCGCGACGCTCGCGCATAAAGGCGCGAGAGGCTGCGCTAACGTACGATAGAGTGAGAAAGCGGTCATCGAGCGCTGCGACCAACAAAAATGTCTGCCGGTGGACGTTGTATCGCGCGCAAACTTGCAATCGAGCGCACGTCCGAAAGCAAAATTCGCGCAAATATCGTGTCCTCGCGCTGCGCCGGGAAAAGAGGATGGGGGACGGCTTTCCCGCTTTTTGACTCGCCGTTCGCGACGCCATCTTCAGTAATCTCGCCCGTGGGGTTCGGTTCGGTTAGAGCGACGAAGATTGATGATTTACTGATGCCAGGGAAGGCTGAGATTTGCGTCGCCGGAAGCCGTTCGAGTCCGAGTTTCGACGCGAGTTCCGCAACGTAATCCGTGGTCTCGGCGGGCAACTGGCTTCCACGCAAATATTGTTCATAGCGCTGTGGACCGGCATTATAGGCGGCGAGAAAACCGCCTTCGCCATAACGCTCGAACATCTTGGATAGATAGGCCGCGCCCGCTAAAATGTTGTCGCCTGGATTGAATGGATCTGGTCCAAGAGCGTGCTTGAGGCGTAACTCATCGTATGTCGCTGGCATGATCTGCATCAGACCGATTGCGCCCTTTCCGGAAACGGCACATGCGTCGTCATGACTTTCAGCGCGCATTACGGCGCGAATCCATTGAGGCGGGATATTGAAGCGGCGTGACGCCTCGTCAGTCGCACTGGCGATGGCTTCCGCCGATGTCTCAATCGAATCTCGCGCGCATTTGGCGATCTCGGCGGCGCGCGCCTTCGAAGGGGAAGTCGCGGCAAATGTTGTCACATAGGCGAGCATAGCCGCCCGAATCGCCAATCGCCGGCAACGTCTTCTGGAGAGCGCTCGAATTTTCTTTGGCGCCATTCGCGTCACTCCCACGTCCAAAGTGGGACTGCGCGTCCAATCAATTCTTCGGAAGGAATGGTCCCGAAGTATCGTCCGTCGAGCGACGAGGGTTCATCCCAGTTGAGGAGAAAGACCTGGCCTGAAGCCACCGAAAGGCAGCCGCTCCAAGTAGGCAGCGGTCGCCCGACGTGGTCGCGTTCCTGCGCCGTCGCCATGGCAATTCCGTCGACGGTCACGGTGCGCCCGTTGCGGCAGACTCGCTGGCCGGGCAATGCGGCGACGCGCTTGATCAGCAGCACGCCATGGGCGAGGTAATGACGCTCAGCAAGCCAACCTTGTAGGGCTTCCGGCGGTCGCGCGACGACAAGATCGGTGACGGCGAGTTTGCCTATAGGCTGCACGGAATAGAGACCTATGGGGACGCTGGCCGAGGCGTTCCAAACCAGCAGCGGATCGGGCTTCGTCACGAATGTTGATGCGACGGCGCAGCTTGCGAGCAGGGTGAGAACGACGGGTCTGATCACTTGGAATTGACCCTCGCGCGCAGGAGCCAGGCTTGATAGCGTTCTCGCGTATAGGGCCGCGGCGGCAGGCCTGCAGCCAGTCGATTGTGGATATGTCGCCAATGATCCGGGCAGATATCTTGCGACGCAAAGCCAAGCGACTCGACGGAATCGATGGCGCGCAGAACCCGCTGAACTTTGTCCCAGCCTGCCGCTCGCAGAAGAATTTCAGCGCCGGGCTTGACGGCGGGGACAATGGAATAGGGCTCGATCGATCTGCAGGCGCGCAGAATATCGATGCGCGAAACAAGCGTCCCGTAACCGTTCGACGCCCAGCGGACGAATGCGAAAATCGATCCCGGCGCGAAGTAAGCGATGCGTCGCCGACGGTCGAGCGTGCGTTCATTCACGGGCGCGCCGAAACGAATCCAGCGCTCGATCTTGCCTTTGAAAATAGAGCTCCACTTCGGTGAGCGGGGTCATGGCGCCTCGGCAAGGTGCAGAACTCTCCGAGTTACTTGCGACGTATGGATCGACGATGGAGCGAGTTCTCTCGATGGGCCGCTTTTGCGCAGGCGCGCGGTCTCGGACCGTGGCCTTGGGACGCCGACAAATGACGACGAACGCGGATCGACGGCTCTGCCCGTCACCTCTTTCCGGCAAAGCTTTGCCGCGATCATCCACATGGTGGATTGCGGCGTGGTCCGTTAGAATGAATCCGAAGGATTCAATGTTAGCCGGGGTAATGACGTATGGACGTCCGGCGGCCGTGTTGTTGTGGGGATGATGCCTTCGTGAGGCGATTCGGTTTTGGCGCGCGAAATGCGCCTCGACGATCGACGAAGGAGGCGAGAGATGGAATTTTACGTAGGTCTCGACGTGTCGCTCGAGGCGACGAGCGTATGCGTGGTGAACGGCGAGGGAACGGTCGTTCGGGAGGCGAAGCTGCCGAGCGATCCGGACGCGATCGAATTGTTCCTCGCCGAATGGGGCGTGCGTCTCAAGCGCGTCGGTCTGGAGGCGTTTTCGTTCAGCGCCTGGCTGTTCGCCGCGCTTGACGAGAAGGGTCTGCCGGTGGTGTGCGTCGAAACGCGCCACGCCAAGGCGGCGATGAGCGCCATGCTGAACAAGACCGACCGCAACGACGCGCGCGGGCTGGCGCAGATGATGCGCGCCGGCTGGTTCCGTGCCGTGCATGTCAAGTCGCGCGAGGCGCAGGCGCTGCGCATGCTGCTCGCCGGCCGCAAGGCGATGCTCGGCCAGGCGATCGATCTGGAGAATATGATCCGCGGGCTGTTGCGGCCATTCGGTTTGAAGGTCGGGCAGGTCGCGGAAGAGCGCAAGCTTATCGGAATCGTCGCGTCTGGCTTCGACGCGGATCGCAGCGCTATCTACCGTGCGCGTTCGGCTGCGCTCGGTCCGGCCGTGCACGGCCGCGAACAGCTCCGACAGCGACAGATACCGCTCATCCGCGAGCCGCGAGAACCATTCAGAGGACACGCGTCCAATCCGCGCGCCGCGGCTCGCATCCACCTTGTAGCCGCCGTCGTGTCCACGCGCGTCGTCCAGAAATTCCACCTGAGTCATGGTCCGTCTCCATGACGGGCGCCGGGAAACTCTCTCCCGGTCCTCAACCCGTCATGGAAACCCGACCCCGCTCTCACTCTCGTGCCTCGCGGGCTCACCTGTTGAGGTATGCGGCGCCGACGGGAGGCGAGCATCCCCAAAAAAATTCAGCGCAATCGGTTGGTCACCATATGGTCACCAAGCCGAACTGCGAGCCAATTGTGAAGGCTCTATATCTTTGATTTAATTGGTGGGCGCACAAGGGCTCGAACCTTGGACCCGCTGATTAAGAGTCGCCCGCCATGCTGCGACACCTCCCGACAGCGCCCGACACCAACCCGCCGGCAATCCCTGCATTTCTCTTGTATTTCTCCAAATGATGGCGACATTAAAGGACAGGGCGCGACACGGACAGACAGCCGCAAACGCCCACCTCTGCCGCCCACTTTTGGAGCTGCCGATTATGGGAAAGCCGCTCACCACGAAAGCCGTTCTGGCGCTAAAGCCGCGCATCAAGCCCTACGAGATTCGCGATCCCGGCATCACCGGCGCCTACGTCGTCGTGAGCCCTAGCGGCGCGTTCAGCTATGTGCTGCGCTACAGGTTCGCAGGCGCCAAGAAAAAGCTGACCATCGGGCGGTTCGATCCGGCGACCGGGCTTGCCGACGTCCGCGCCCGCGCGCATGCGGCGCTCGCCGACCTAGCCAAGGCGCGCCGCGACCCGTCCGCCATCGATCCCGCCAGCGCCAAGACGCAAGCCCGCCGCGAGGCGCGAGAAGCCGCGCGGACGGCAAAGCGCGAGGCGGAGCAGGGGCGTCATGACGAGGTTGGGCATGTCGTCGCGCTGTTCGCGAAACGCCACCTCTCCGGTCTGCGCACGGGCGCTGCCGTGGCGCGCGTGTTGGAGCGGGAAGTCGCCGGACGCTGGAAGGGTAAGCGCCTTGGCGAGATTTCCCGCGCTGACATTCACGACATGCTCGACACGGTCGGCGACCGGGCGCCAGTTCAAGCCGCCCGACTGAAGGCTTATTTATCGAAGCTGTTCAAATGGGCGCGCTCGCGCGGCATGGTCGAGCACAATCCGGTCGAAGAAATCGATCGTCCGAACGTTGAACGGACGCGCGATCGTGTTCTTGACGACGCCGAACTGCGATTGGTCTGGAAAGCCGCCGGCAGCTTCGGCTTCCCGTTCGGCCCGATCACGCAAATGCTGATTTTGAGCGGGCAGCGTCTTGGTGAAGTCGCCGGCATGCGCTGGAGCGAACTCGACTTCGACAAGAAGGTCTGGCGCCTGCCGGCGGAGCGCGTCAAAAACAACCGCGCGCACGAAATCCCGCTGACGGCGCAGATGCTGGCGATTCTCGACGCGCTGCCGCGCATCGCCAATCGCGATCTCGTCTTCTCGACGACCGGCGCGACGCCAGTCAGCGGCTTCAGCCGGTTCAAAAAGAATCTCGATAGCGCCGTCGCTCGCCTTAACGACGGCAAGCCGCTGGCGCCGTGGCGCTTGCACGACATTCGACGCACATGCGCTTCCGGCATGGCGGCGCTCGACGTCAATTTGCCGGTCATCGAAAAAATCCTAAACCACGTCAGCGGATCGTTCGGCGGCATCGTCGGCGTTTATCAGCGGCACAGCTTCGCCGATGAAAAACGCGAGGCGCTCAATCGATGGAACGCCCATATCGAGCGGATCGTTTCCGGCGCGAACGAAAAGAAAATCATCGACTTCCCAAAGCGTTAAAAATCGAACCGCGTCTTGCTGAAGCCCGAACGCTCCGCTTAGCGATAAGAGCCTGTCAGACTTTGCGACAAAACGCTTTCACCGTTTGCAACAAGTGCGCGCATTATTTAGTAACAAGAACACGCCTCACTTTGTAGAAATTCATCGCCTCATTTGTAATAAAATCCCGTCGTCTGTTAAATAATAAGCTGAACTTATACTCTCTTAAGGCACAGACTATACAGTAGAGCAGATCACGAAGACCTTGACATCGCTTCAGGCGCGGCTATGTCTGCGAGCATAGCGCCCGACAGCCGCCGTTGCGCGGCGTTAAGCGACAAGGAAAAGAGCCGTGGCTTCCGAAAATCTTCTGCCTTTTCGTGCTTTCGCAAAGCGCCTATGGCGATCGTCGAGGACGGTCGAGAGGTGGTACGCGCGCGGCGACGCCGGGCTGCCGCGTGTCGTGCGCGTCGGCGCCTTCAAATTCGTCAGCGAAAGTGAAGCCGACCGCTTTATCGCAGCGATCATCAAACGCGGCGCTGCGCCCGGCCAGGGGCCTTTCGCGCCGCGCGGCGCAGCCGCCACAGCCGCTCGCCAAAAGGCGAAGCCCGCCCGACAGACGCCGCCGAAGTCGACGCGCCGCCAAGTCGCGCCGAAAACGCCAAGACGAGCCCGCGTCGAGGCTTGACCCATGGCGTTCTTTGAATTTTTCAGCGGCGGCGGCATGGCGCGCCTTGCCATCGGCGGCAAAATGCGCTGCGTCTTCGCAAACGACATCTGCAAGCGAAAAGCCGCATCGTATCGCGCCAATTTCGGTTCCGGCGAGCTTGTCCTCGCCGACGTGGCGGACCTGACGACCAAGGACTTGCCGGCGGAGCCCGCCGCCCTCGCATGGGCAAGCCCGCCTTGCGTCGACATATCGCTCGCCGGGCGCCGCGCCGGCTTGAATGCGCGGCGCTCGGGCGCCTTTTGGGGCTTTCATGACTTGATGCGCGATCTCGCCGAGGCGGGCAGGGCGCCGAGCGTCATCTGCATCGAAAATGTCGAGCCGCTGCTTTCATCGAACGGCGGCGACGACTTCACGGTGATCGTTCAGGCGCTCGCCGATCTTGACTACATGGTCGGCGCGATGGTGATCGACGCGGCGCAGTTCGTCCCGCAGTCCCGCCGGCGCCTTTTCATTGTCGCCGCCCGCGCTGGCGACGTGACGATAGGCGCCGATCTCCTCCAGACGGGACCGGCGGCGCCGTTCCACACAAAAGGGCTCGTGGAAGCCTATGGGCGGCTTCCGGCGGCGCTACGGCGGCAGTGGCGATGGTGGCGCCTGCCAGAGCCGCCCATGCGCTCAATCGAGCTGGGCGACGTCTTGGAGCCCGTCAGAGGCGATCCCGCCGCCCTTGCACGCGTTCTCCGGCTGATGAGCCCGGCGCATCGCCAGAAAGTCGAGAGCGCGGCGCAGGCGCGGGCTCCCGGCGAAACGATCGTCGGCGCGGTCAATTTCCGGCGCCGCGACGGCATGCAGCGTGCGGAAGTCCGTTTCGACGGGCTCGCCAACGCGCTCCGCACTGCGGGCGGCGGTTCTTCAATCCAGACGCTTCTTGTCCTGGATGATCGGGGCATGTTCGCCCGCAAGCTTACGCCGCGCGAGTCGGCGCGGCTCATGGGACTCCCCGAGCGCTATCGCCTGCCGGCGGGCGTCACTGCCGCGCATGATCTTGTCGGCGACGGCGTCGCCGTGCCGGTCGTGGCGCATCTTTTCGACCATCTGATCGAACCGCTGATCAAAGCCGACGTGACGACGCGGCGCCAACTCGACATGGTGACGAATTGTGAGGACGCGACTTGAGCCGGCGCCGACCGATCGACCGACTACGAACGAGCTGCCGCCGCCAAAAATTTTGCGCCCTGCCATCGCAGGACATCACGCGACAAGAGCCGACATTTTGAAACCGTAGACCACGGCGAAGCAACGGGTTGCGCTTGCCGCAGCCGCGCGAAAACCTAAATTCACGCTGAACGGAAAACGAGGAGATTCAAACATGACGACGAAGGGGGCGAAGGCGAAAATGGCGGACCTGCCGGCGGTGCCTAAACATCCACATCAGCGGGCGTATCAGGACCGCTTGCACGCCTTTCGCGACGAAGCGGTTGCGCAGCGCGAACGCGTCGCGCGCGTCGAGCACAAATTGGATGCGGTGCTTACGCTTTTGCGCGGCCACATCGACGTGCCAAAGGAGCACTCCCGTGCAGCGAAGACGTGAACGAAAAAGCCCGCCGGTTGGCGCCGGCGGGCTCGAAAATGTCGGCAGGCGGGAAGCCAAGAACGACACGGTGAATTTAGCACTTCACGCCTGCGACCGCAAACCAAAAGTTTTCATCACCGGCGAATTGGAGCCGCGCCGCTGGGCGCGAAGCGCGGCGCGTTTCTTGTCGTGGCGTGAAATTCTGACGGGTTTCGAGCTGCCGGAATATCCGCCAAATGAGATTTGCGATTATCCGCGTTCGCCCTGCGATCCGACATGGCGACAGGGGCTCGACGTGAATCACGCCGTCGAAGCCGACCGCTTCACTTTTCTCGGGCCGTTCGAGCCGCCCTTCGGATTAAACGAAGCCGAGCGCACGGCATGGCGGGAGGCGAATTTGCAGCGGCTTGAAAGCGCCGACCTGCTCTTCGCTTCGCTCGGTGATTTTGACGACGATGATGCGCGTCGCATCACGGCCGAGCTGCGCTACGCGGCGAAATTTCGCATTCCGATCTACGCGCACGAGGACAAAGCGACGGCGGAGAACGCCATCATGCGGGCGACTTTGCGATCGGCAAGGAAACGAACGGACGGCTCATCGATGAGCGTCGGCGATGCGTTCGATGAGGCGCTGTTTTGCTGGCGCGAAGCGCAGCGGACGCGCTCGCGGAGCCGCGCAGCAAAGGAAAGGAGAGTGGCATGAGATAGCAGACCATCATGCCGGGCGCGGCGAACCGCACGAGCCGCTTAACACGTCTTAATGTTCTTAAATGTCATCAAATGTAAGGCTCACCAAATGCGAACTCACATCGAAATGAAGATCAACCCAAATTCAGAAGTGACTTTCCACCATGGCAGAACAACAGCCGCACAAAAAAGACGGCGCACCGGAAGCGCGCCGCCAAGTCTCTTCACCTGAAAAAACCGCGTCCAATAAATATGGCAATGAAGCCGACAAATCAACCGCTGTAACGAACGCCAACGGCGCGACGCACGGCGTAGCGAAAGCCAATGGCGCGAGCCGGCCGCCGCATTGCGACGCGAAAGGCAAGCCTTTCGGCGAGGGGCGCGCCTCAATCTTGAATCGAACTTGGCGGAAATATTATCCGCTCGGCTATTCGCCGCTTGGCATTTATCCTCCAGGCACAGCCATTAACGACAAGGACCGTTCGAAGTCGCCCGTCTTATATGCGTGGCAGCGCTTCTGCGATCAGGCGCCGGACCCGCGCGAAATCACCGCGACGCTGCAAATTCAGCCGCGCGCGCAAATCGGCGTCGCCTGCGGCTATGACGGGCTGATCGTCCTCGATTTCGATAGCGAAAATCCTCGGCTGAAAAAAGCGTGCGAAGAGTGGATGCAACTGACATTCCCCGATGCGCCGCGACGTCTTGGCAATCCGGCGCGCGCCGGCGCATATCTTTTTCGATGGGAGAACGAAGGTGAAATTGTCCCGTCGATGAAATTTGTCGACGACGACAACAAAACGATTTTCGAGGTTCTTGGACACGGGCGTCAGGTCGTCATGCCGCCGAGCATGCATCCGACCGGCGTTCCCTATCGCATGGCGGATGGCGAAGAGTTGCCGCCGCCACTCGACGAATTGCCGATCCTCAAGCAGCGCTACATCGACGATCTGGTCAAACTGGTCAAGCAGAACGGATTCGCAATTCGGCAAACTTCGTCGGCGCGCACCGAGGGTTTGCCGACGCCGGAAGAGCTTCGCGTCTATGAAAAATTGATCCCCGCCAAGAAAGCCGTCGCACGCACGATCGACTATCTGAAAACGAAAGCGCCAATTTCGGTTGAAGGGAAACGCGGGCACGACAACGCCTGTCGCGTTTGGCAAAAATGCGCCGATCTTGGTTGCCCGCCTGAGCACATCACGCCGCTCATGTGGATTCACTGGAACGGGCGCTGTCAGCCGCCGTGGGACACCTACGACGGGCTCTATGCGGAAACGCAAGGGCTGCTCAATTCGCGGCGCTCGCCGATCGGCATCGACAACCCGGAGCGGATCGCGGCGACGTATTGTGAAGAGGCAGACCCGGCGCCGGCGAGCGACGGGAGCGCGCCCGTGCATCCTGACGGATTGAACGCGCCACAGCCGACGTCACAGAAGGAAAAGATGAGGTTAAACCCCGTGTTCGATCCGTGGGAGCGTTACGTCGTTCCCGACTTCCCGTTCGAAATCTTGCCGCCCGATCTTGCGCACTTCGTCGAAACGCACAGCATAATTATCGGCTGCGATCCGTCCGCACTGGCGATGTGCGTCATGTCGGCGCTGAGCAGCGCGCTTGATCATCGCTTCGCGCTCAAGATGATGCGCAACGGCGATTTCCACGCTAGCCCACGTCTTTGGATGCTCCTATTCGGACCGCCGAGCACGAAGAAGACGCCGATGCAGAATGCCGCGCTGGCGCCGCTGACGGCGCACGAAAATCGGCTTATGAGCGCTTACCGCACGGCGCTTGCGGCGCACGAAGCGTCAGACGGCAAGCCGAAGGACGAGCCGCGAGAACCGATTAGTCTCACGTCAAACGACGTGACGCCGGAAAGTTTGGGCGAAATGTTGTCGCGCCACGAACGTGGAATGATGGTGTTTCGTGACGAGGTCGCCGGCTGGATTGGCGGCATGGAAAAATATTCGGCAGGCAAGGGCGGCGCGTCGGATCGGGCATTCTGGTTGAAAGCTTTTGATGGCGGACCTTACAAGGTCAATCGTATCAGCCGCAAAGCATACATTCCCAATCTCAGTATCAGCCTTCTCGGCGGCATTCAGCCGAAACGACTCGCCGAGCTGCACGGGTTGACGTCGGACGGGCTGTTGCAGCGGTTCGTTCCCGTCATCATGCGAGAGGCGAAATTTCCCGAAGATATCGACGATGGCGGTTCGAAAATCGCTTACACGCGACTCGTCGAGAAATGTCTCAGCGCCCATCCCGCGACGTTGCGCATGACCGACGAGGCGATGAAGGTGATGACTCGTCTGCGCAAACATCTTCACGATGTTGAACAGTCGTCGGGCGGCTTCGCTGACGGATTTCAAGGTTTCGTCGGCAAGCTCGCGGGCATCGCCGGCAGTTTCGCGTTGATCCTGCATCTGATCAAAGGCGATCCGCACATGCGAGCGTTGGCGGAGATTGACGTTGAAACGATTGAACATGTTGATCGTCTCGTTCGCGATTTCATTCTGCCGCATGCGTTCGAATTTTACCGGACAAGCGAAACGCAGACGAACGGCGACCGGCTGCAACGCATCGCGAGTTGGATTTTGACGAACGGTAAGGATCGCATCGTGGCGTCTGATTTGACGAGTGGCGTGCGCATGATGCGCGGACTATCGCTCGCGCAAGTCAACGAATGGTTATCGCCGCTGATCGCCGGGAGTTGGCTGGTTCCCGATCCTGACGAGAAGCTCGACTCGACGAGGTTGAATAAGAAATGGCTCGTCAACCCGCGCATCAAGGAACTGTTTGCGGAACGGACCGCCGAAGAAGAGCGCCGCAAGCAGGCGATCGCTGAACTGATGAACTCGGATCGACGGGCGCGCCGGAGCGGACCAGTCGAAAAATAGCTACGGCTTGGAGCGGCGTGACGGCGCCTATCCCGATCGGAAAAAGTCGGCTGCGCGAGAGGACGGCGTCATCTGAAACAGGCGTGTTTTCTTGACGTTCCTGACACGGCAAAGTGACGATTTCCGCCCGCAAACGCCCGGAAAATAAGGAGCCTGACATTCCTGACTCGCGCGCGCGAGATAGATAAAAACATAAATAGAGAGAGATCGTCTTTTCTCTCTCCGTATGCGCGTATCAGGAATGTCAGAGTCTATAGGTTTCAAACGGTTACGAGTGAAAAACGGCGAATCACTGTGTCAGGAATGTCAGGAAATGGCGTATTTCAGGGCTTGGAGGGCAGCGCCAAGCAAGCTGCAAAACCTGATTTTTTCTTCAAGGTGCCGCTCCCTGCCCTCCTGAAACACATCGAAACCCAGCTCGAAATTCCACGACCCGCCGACAGTCTATCGCCTGCTCTCGCCGATAAAGCCCGTATTTCCACAAAGGCTTGACGAATTCGCTGCTCAGCGCCACCTTCTGAAGTGGGCGTTAAAAGTGGGCGAATGACGCGTCCGACGCCCGAAAAAGGCGGCGAGAAGTGCTTCAGACTGACGGGGCTCCGCGCAAGAAGCGCAAAGCCATCGCTAAACGTCCGGTCAATAATGTTTCCCGCGTGACGAGCGGGCGAAGCCTTTTCGCGTCCGGCGATGGGCGTTCCGCGTGGGGCCGCCGCTTCAAGGATTTGCTCTACCTTCACTGTGAAGACCTTGGCGGCATTGATCGTCTCAGCGAATTCCAACTTAGCCTTGTCCGTCGCGTCGCGACCATGGAATGCGAGTTGGAACGGATGGAGGCGGAGCTTGCCGAGGGCAAAACCGTCGACGTCGACGCTTACGCTCGCGTTGCCTCCCACCTGCGCCGGATCGTTGAAACGCTTGGGCTTGAGCGCGTTGTGCGCGATCTGGAACCGTCGCTTAAAGAGATCGTCGCAAAATACGCCCGTGGCGAGCCTGCGGAGCCGGTTGGCGCACTTCAGCCCGCCGAAGCCTCTCCTGCCCCTGCCGCCCAGAGCCGGCGCTCCAAACAGGCGCGCCGAGACGCTGTTATCGAGGAAGGGACGCCCGGATGAGCGCCCCTCCCGCCCGAGAACGCAGCGAAGCTTCCGACAATCTCGTCTCGCTCACGCTTGATGACGACGATATCTTTCGCGCCGCGCTGATCTTCGCCCGAGCGCGCGACGACGCCGAACGGCGCCATGCCGAATGCGAAGCATGGCGCGGCGCCAGTCGTCGCATCTGGCGAGAGCCGCAACCCAGCGCCGTGCTTCACCGGCGAATGATCGCTCGGCGCAGGGCGCGCATCGCTCGCGGATGGCTCATCACGCAGGCGTTGTTCGACTGGCTCCCGCACGGGCGAGGACATTGAAGCGATGCGCCCGCTCGTCAGCCTTCGCCAAAGCCTTGAAGACCCTGCTTTGCTCGGCGGCGTTATGGGCGGGCCGACCCGACAAGCGATGCGTTCGATCCTTCTCGCCTCTCAAGGCGAACCGCTAAACGACGCCGAACTCGCACACTGGCGCACGCTCACAGGTCGAGAAGTTTCGCCCGGCATGCGCGCCGAGGAATGCCACATCTTCGCCGGCCGGCGCTCCGGCAAGTCGAGCGGCATTGCAGCCTTGATCACCTATGCGGCCTGCTTGTGCGACTTTTCCGACCGCCTGTCGCCCGGCGAAACCGGCATCGCGTTGCTGATCGCCGAAAATCAAAAACAAGCGCGAATCATGCTGCGCTACATCGAAGGGGCGCTTGATCAATCGACAGCGTTGCGCAAACTCATTGTCGGCAGAACGCAGCATTCGATCCGACTGTCGAACGGCATCGAGATCGAAGTTCGTCCTGCCGATTTTAGAGGATTGCGCGGTCCTTCCTACATCATCGTCTGCGCAGACGAGATCAACTTCTGGCGTTCGGAAGATAGCGCGAATCCCGACTATGAAATCATCGACGCCATTCGTCCCGGTCTTGTAACGACGCACGGTCAGCTCTTCACAATCGGCTCGCCATATCGCAAAGCCGGCTTCGGCTTTTCAATGTTCGCCAAACATTTCGGCGACAAAGGCGATCCGCAGATCATCGTCGCGAAGGGCGCGACGCGACAATTCAATTCGACAGTTCCGCAGAAGGTCATCGATCGCGCCATCGAACGCGATCCGCAGTCCGCGCAAGCCGAATGGCTCGGCGACTTTCGCAATGATATCGACGCATTTCTACCGCGTGAAGTCGTCGAAGCCTGCGTCATCCCCAACCGCTTCGAAATCCCGCCCATGTCAGGCACGCGTTATTTCGCGTTCGCCGACCCGAGCGGCGGCTCAAGCGACGACATGACGCTCGCCATCGCGCATCGCGAAAACAATATCGCCGTCCTCGATTGCGTTCGCGTCGCGCATCCGCCGTTCTCGCCCGATGCGGTCTGCGCCGACTTCGCATCGACGCTTAGAGCCTATGGGCTGCACAGCGTGAAAGGCGATCGTTATGCCGGCGAGTGGCCGGTCGAGCGCTTTCGCCATCACGGTATTCGCTACGAGAGCGCGCAGAAGCCGAAGGTCGAAATCTACAAGGACAGCATTCCGCTCTACAGCGCGCAGCGCTGCGAACTTCTCGACCATCCGAAGCTCACCAATCAACTCATCGGCCTTGAGCGTCGAACCTCGCGCGGCGGTCGCGACAGCATCGATCATCCGCCCGGCGGTCATGATGACGTCGCCAACAGCGTTTGTGGCGCGCTGCTTCTGGCCTGCGCCGGCAAGCACGTCTTCCGTCCGACGCAACGAATGGTCGAACTCGCCGGCATGCCCGGTCCCCGTTATCGCCAAGGAGATTCGATGCGCCACGGCGTCAAAATCGTCCCGTTCTAACGAACGCCTAAAAGAAGGAAACACAAGCTCATGATCCGCAACACGAAAACCGAACGCGTCCATCGTGCGATTGCAAAATACATCCGTCCAAAGCTTCGTCCCGGCGCAGACGTCGAATTCACGCCCGCCTTTGCCGGAATCGACGACGACAACGTCATGCAGCACATTTCGCACATCGCCGCAGCGGCGATGCGCTTGACGGTAAACCAGCTTGCCTTCGATGCAAGCCCGCACGAATTGCATAAGAAGATGCGCGAGGCTGCTGTTGAACCCGACGGCACAAAAAGCGGAGTTGACGACGATATCGTCACCAAGGTTTTGTTGGCCTTAGAGCACCTGCTTTTGCCAAGCGAACTGTTGGCCGTCCGTCAAATCTTGACGGCAAAGTCGAAGCGCAAAAGCGATTACGATCCCGCATCGCTGACGGCGGAAGATGCGCGATTGGCGCTCGACTCCTACACCAAGCGCTTCCCCGACGCCGCGAAAATCCGCGTCGAGCCGACATGCGCGCCTGCGCCGCAGCGACATGCCGCGTCGTCAGCGTCGGACTACTTCAAACGCTTCCCAAGCGCGCAGCGCATCGGCTTTTGACGGCGATCGCCATAACGAAGAGGACGAGACGACACATGAACGCATCCGCCGAACGCGCCCGCCTTCGCGACGCCATCGCCGACCAGACGCGTGCTCAAGAAGCTCTTGAAGAGGCGCAACGCGCCGCCGCCAATGCGCGCGATCGTTTTTTCGCCGCCAGCCGAAAAGCCGATCAGCTCGCCGCGCAAATCGAGGAAACAGCGCAACAGCCGCCGGACAAATTCATCGAAGCGCTTGCCGGCGATCTCGACGTCATCATCGATTCTCCTGTCGCCGAACTGCGTAAAGAGCTTGAGGCGGCGGAAGCCCAGCTCACCGTGTGGGGCGCGGCGCGTACTGTCGCCGAAGACGCGATCGAAACCCGTCGAAAGGCGCTCGATCTGGCGCAGTATTTTGTCGACGGCGCAGCGCGACGAGTCGTCGAAGCAGAAACGAACGTCGCGGCGGCGCTCTGCGCCTGCGAAGCGCTGCGATCCGAACTGCTCGATTCGCAAAGCCGAATCGCCGCGATTGCCGGCTCGGTCGATTGCGCCAGCGAACAGCGCAAGCGTCTCGATGCGTTCCTGACCGACAGTTGGCTGATCGATGCGCCGTGGCGCAATCGACCGGCTGGTCAGCAAGTCAAGGACGCCTTCGCCGCGCTCAAAAACGACGCCGCTGCGAAGATGATGAATTGAAGAGATTCCTTCTGCCACGGCGGGAGGATGCGTCGCCACATCGCGCCTGCCCCGATGGCGACGCCAGCCCGCTCCGGACGCTTTTGTGGGCGCAAGATGCTCCGGAGCGGGCGACATTTGAAAAGGTTTCCGCGCGGTTCGATCTCCGTCTTACGCGCGGGACCGCTCCGGCGTTTCATCGTCGGCGTCGGGGCGAAAGGTCGGGATCGGGCGGTAAGCTTCACGTCGTCCGATCCCGACTGATCGTGAGGGGGAACAATGAACGCCGTCGTTATCGAACGCCAAATCCTCTTGCGTGAAGCGGAAGACCTTGGCGTCCATCCGCCGATTTTGTGGGGGCGATTCGTCGGTCCCGAATTGGTTTACGCCATCGGCACAATGCCAAACGGCAGGGCGCGTTCATGGTCACGCGAGCCGGGAGAAGCCGCCGAAACTTTCGCGCTACGGATCAGGCGCGATCTTCAGGAACAGCACTGCACCGGCGGGGCGCGCGCAGCGGTCCTGACCGGCTGAAAGTATTTCTAGCTCCCGATCAGTTTTGTGAGTATATCTTTTACAGCCTGTGGCGCGTCACTGGCCAAGAACTCATCGACAGCAAACCGCTTCGTTCCGCTATTGCCAGAAGATGCACGTTTGTGTGGGTCAACGTATGACCATTCGTGCTCGACGAATCTCTGGCCATCGTCTTCAGTGACAAGACGCCACCGATCCTCGGTTTCCATAAGCGGCCCTTTTACAGACTTATGGAACTCAACTTTTTCTGCCATTTGGTCTACCTGCTTTCCGCCAAGAAATAGCAGATCGACACGGCGCGAGGCTGCGTCAAGGGCCGCAGGTTTCCGGCCAGCACGGCTCGGCGGCGCTGTGGAGCGCGAGAGGGCTTGTAACAATGCCGACGCTCTCGCAAGATTGCCGCCGATCGCGCCCATGTTACGTTATTGCGCGGTATTTCGTAACCGCATCTTCCGCATGCGCTCAGCCGCCGTCATGGCGCGTTCGCCGAGGGGTTTGCGTCCGGGCTTGCCGGCGGGGACGGGCTCGGTCGCCTGTTTGAGCGCGGCTTCCAACCGGGCGATCTTCCGATTGAGCCGGACGATCTCCGCCGTTAACGCCTCCTCGCGGCTCGCGGGCTGGCGAGGCGCAGCCGCAAGCGCTTTCGCCGGGAGAGGCGTCGTCGCAGGTGATGCAGGCGTCGTTCGACCGCCTGTCGGCTTCCGCTTTGTCTTCCGCAGCGCTTCCCATTCCGCCGCTGTCCTTGGCAGAGGCGGCGGGGCGTATTTGCTGCGCGGCTTCGCCTTGTTGCGGAGCCCTTCGGCTTTCTCCCGCGCATTCGCTTTCTCAGCTTCTGTCGCCGCTGGATCGGCGGCGAGGCGTTCCAACTTCTGCACCTTTTTCTCGTCGAGAGCCTTGCGTTCAGCCCATTTCTCGTTTTCCGCCATGATCTCTTTTTTGATCCTTAGCGTTTCGGCGCGCTTCGCCAACGTCTCGGGTTTCATCGCTCTAACCTCCGTGTTACGGATTGATTTAGTAATTCGTAACACGCGCGGCAAGAGGGTTGTTACGTAAGTGTTCTGCAATTCGTAACAGCGCAGGCGATAGCGTTCCGCTTGGCAGCCGCACTTGGCGAAACCACGGTTGACATCGTCTGATTGTAGGGCGACAGTTTACAAGACATGATCGCGTCGTTCCGGCACAAGGGGCTTAAACGCTTTTGGGAAGACAACGATGAGCGCGCCGTTCACGCGAAATGGCGGAAGAAAGCCCTCATCATCCTGTCGCGTCTCGACGTATCGGCCAAACCGGAGGAGATGAACTTGCCGGGCTTGGGCTTTAGATTTCACCCGCTCAAGGGCGATAGAGCCGGGCGCTACGCTGTGACGGTGTCGCCCAACTGGCGGATCACTTTCGGCTGGAGCGGCGAAGACGCCGTTCATGTAGACCTTGAGGATTATCATGGCGACTAAGACACGGCGGCACCCTGATCTCGCCCCCGCATCGCCGGGCGAAATGCTGCGTGAAATCGTCATCCCCGCGACCGGGCGGACGAAAACCGCGATTGCGCAGGCGTTGGGAATTTCGCGAACGACGCTCTACGCCGTTCTGAGCGATGAGCAGGGGGTGACGCCGGAACTGGCGATGCGCCTTGGCAAACTGTTCAATGACGGCCCGGAGGTCTGGTTGCGGATGCAAAACGCCCGTGACGTCTGGCGTCTATCTCGTAAAATGCGGAAAAGTCTGGCGGCGATCGAACCGATTACCGAGGTCGCGTAAGAAAAACCCGCAAGAATGAAGCCCGACACCCTTCTCACGCCCAGCGGAGCTTATGACAAAGCCGCGATCATGCTCGACGCACATCGGCAGCGCCGCCAGATGATGCGCTACGGCTGGACGTGGAGCCGCTGCCTCGCGTTCTCATGGACGAAGGCGAAAGCCATGCGCGCCCGCCTGCGCGCCGATCCCAATAAGGTCGAAAAGACGCTGGTCGGCCCGACAGCCGAGGGCGTCGCGCTGCTGTTCGCGCGGCTCACTGGGCGCAACGTCAGTCCCGAGGACATGTCGCAGTTCGCCGACGAACTGGCGGCGCTTGAGAACTAACCTTCTTCGTCAGGATTAAAGCGGCGGACGCGGGTCGGCCCGCCGCTAGTAAGTTACGGCGCTGAGCAATGTGGTCCTCTGACCTGTTGCTACCGATTCTGCGTAGGCGCGTTCGGATTGCGCGCCGCATGAGGGTCTTGACTAATCGGACGCGGCGCAGTGGCCTCGCGCGGCTTGGCCGCTTCTTCCTTATAGCCCGGCTGCCCGATGACTTGAGGGGGTTTCCAACCGCTTGACGCCCCTTGCTCGCCGGCAAAGGCGTAACCCGTCGCGGTCAGGACCGCTGCCGAAGCGAGGGCGACGACGGTAAAAATCCTATGAGCCATGTTTCCTCTCCCTGATAGTTTTAAATGTTTGCGCCGCCGTCGCAGTTCATTCAGCAGAGCCGTCATCCGCTCCGGTAGCGGCGCTCTGACTATGCTGGCTTCCTTGGCTAGACGCTCGCCGATCCTTATCAACGCCGTGGCGAACTGCACTTCGGCTTCATAAGCGACCGCGTTGCGCCAGTTGTCCGGCGCTTTGTTTCGCATGACGCATGCTCCCTTGAAGGGAGAAGAACCGCTCGGCAGTTGGATTGTTCCCAAAGAAAATGTCGAAAAATTAAAGCGTTAGCGCAGTCTAGAGTGAAGCTCTTGCGACGGCGCAGCCTGTCACGCTGCGACGGTTGGTTCGATCAGCGTCGGCTCGTCATCGCCGACGCCGGAGCGGTTCACGCGCGGCGAAACGATCCATTCCTGCAAGGCGTCCTCTGGCGGCGGGCGCAAAAATGCGCCCGGATCGCCGCCCGCCATCCAAGCGCTCGCATCGTTCCAATCGAGAATCACCGGCATGCGGTCATGAAAGCACGACATCCATTCGTTCGCGGGACCGACGATGATCGTCGTGGAATCCTCTAGTAAATTAGTCTGTGAATTGGGCGCGCTCTCCCATAGACCAGCGAAAGCAAGCGGGCGACCGTCGGGCGATGAGAAATAGTGCGGTGTCTTCGTGCCCTTCGCGCCTGTCCACTCGTAGAAGCCCGACGCCGGAATGATGCAGCGACGCGATTTGAACGCCGAGCGGAACATCGGCCTTTCGGCGACTGTCTCGGCGCGGGCGTTAACGTCGCCGGCAGCTTTTCGAGCGGACTCTTCCGCCAGAGTGGCGCCAGTCCCCAGCGCATTGGCGTCAACTCCTTGCCTGTTTGGGCAAGGCGGATGACTTCGATTTGCGTCGTCGGCGCGATGTTATAGTGGGGCGCGAGATTGCGCGGCTGACCGATCAGGTCGGCGAGCCGGTGAAGCTCTTCCCAAGACAGATGTTGCGTGAAGCGTCCGCACATCAGAGGAGAATAGCAGGCCCAATTGCGAATGTAGACGACACCGAGTTTCTCGGCATATGCGGGGATGGAACAATCCACTCGCGCGAGGGCCTCTTCAAAAAAAGGGCCTTCGTCGTTTAGGACGAAGGCCGCGCAATATTTGCGAAATGCTCAACACACCCACGCCCACTGTCCATACCACCAACGCCAGCAACCCCCGGAGCCTCCGTAGCCGCCATAGCCTCCATAACCGCCGTAACCCCCGTAGCCGCCCCATCCTCGACGGCCCCACCCGCCGCCATGACCTCCGCCGCCCCAGCCGCCGCCACCCCAGCCGCCGCCATGACCTCCGCCACCCCAGCCGCCGCCATGACCCCCGCCGCCCCAGCCGCCACCGCCATGACCCCCGCCGCCACCATGGCCATCCCAGGCCCGAGCGACAGTCGGAAGAGCCAAAGCCGCGGCCAAAGCCGTAACTAGAGACAGTTTGCGCAACATGCTGATCTCCTTCTGCCCCTTGCAATTCATTCCCATCGATCCACTGAATGTTCGCTGAATGAACTTCGTCATTTGTCTTGGGCTTTGGCCGCAAAGCGATGAGCGGCGTCTCAGCCGGCGCGCCATAGTGTCGAACGCGATCCCGCCATGGTGTGCGCAGTCCAGCCCGACAGACGCGGGGCCAAGGCAGGCGCAGCGCCAGCGCCCGCCAACGCACTTCGCCCGGATTAGCTCTTGTTGCGGTTCTGAGCGCGTCGCCGTTGCAGCTCGATTAACAAAGCCGTCATCTCCTTTGGCAGAGGTTCGCTGACGGCTTTGGCCAGCTCGACGCGCAGATGTTTGCCGATCGAGTCGAGCATGACGGCGAAATGCTTCTCAGCTTCGCGGCCGCCCGCGTCCCGCCAGCCTTCCGGCACTGTATCCGGCATGGCGTTACTCCCCTCTCGAAGAGGGAGAACGGCGTGTCTCACGGATCGTTCCGAAAAAACTTCGAGATGGCGAGCGGTCCATTCGGAACAAGCGCCCACCTCAACGCCCACTTTCAGCGAACCAGTTTCGCGGGCTGGGTGGCAAAACCTCTCGCAACTTCTTGATTTTATTGGTGGGCGCACAAGGGCTCGAACCTTGGACCCGCTGATTAAGAGTCAGCTGCTCTACCAACTGAGCTATGCGCCCGTTCGGCGAGCGCCGCGAGCGCGACGCTTTTTCGAACGAGCGGTGCGAATATCAAAACCGCTCGCCGCTGTCCAGCGTTACGCGCGGCCGCCCGCATTTTCCTGCTCCGGATTACGGGGAGCGCGCCGCCGGCCATCCGTGGATCAACCGTGATTTCGTCACGAGATCGGCCCACGGGCCCGTGTGGGCGTTGCCCGCGGCGGGCGTGGGCGCGGTCTGTTTGCGCGCGCAAACGGCCTTGGCCGCCTCGGTCTTCGGCCCCTGCGTGTAAAAATAAATGACGTTCATCTTCAGTTGCGAGGCCAGCTGGTTGAGAATCGTGCCCCTTTTCAGCACATTGACCCCCCAATGCGCGTCACGCGGCGCTCCCGGCTTGAAGCCGTAGCCGTAATCGCCCTCGCCCCTGATAAGATCGAAGCGGATGTAGCAGAGCTCGCCCTCGGGCGCGGGCTGCGCCACCATCTCTCGGGTGACGATCACGTCCTGGTTGTTGTAGCGGACGTTATAGTCGACGGGAGCATGCCAGACGTCGACCTTCTCGAAATGCTGCAGAAGCTCGGATTCGTCCGGGTCCGCCGCCTGCGCCGCGGCGGGGCCAAAGAAACAGGCGCTCGCCGCGAGTGTGGCGGCGCACAGGCGTTTCAACAAAAACTCGCTTTTCATGTATCGCCCTTCCACCGAGCGGCTTGCGCGCGCTCCCCTCGAGCTTCGCAGGTAAGGAGCGCCGCGACGGCCCGCAATCCCTGCGACATTCCGCGCGCCAGGAAACCGCTGGGCGCGCTGTTGGGTCGCGGAGCGCTCTGGGCCGACGTGTAAGGCTCTGCTTACGACAAGCGCCGAGGAGTCTTCCCACCGCCGCAAAAGCGCGGTAGCTGTTTCCCAGAAGCAAAGAACGAGTTTGATTATGTCGCGAAGAAAAATCGCTTTGATCGGCGCCGGCAATATCGGCGGAACGCTTGCCCATCTCGCCGGCCTCAAGGAATTGGGCGACATCGTTCTTTTCGACATTGTCGACGGCGTGCCGCAAGGCAAGGCGCTCGACATCGCTCAATCGTCTCCCGTCGCGGGTTTCGACGCCAAGCTCACCGGCGGCTCCGACTATTCGGCGATCGAGGGGGCGGACGTCATCATCGTTACGGCGGGCGTGCCGCGCCAGCCGGGCATGAGCCGCGACGATCTTCTGTCGGTCAATCTCGGCGTCATCGCCAAGGTCGGCGCGGGCATCAAGCGCTATGCGCCGAACGCCTTTGTCATCTGCATCACCAATCCGCTCGATGTCATGGTGTGGGCGCTGCAGAAGGCGTCCGGCCTGCCGACGCAGCGGATCGTCGGCATGGCGGGCATGCTCGATTCTTCGCGCTTTCGCTATTTCCTCGCCGAGGAACTCAATGTTTCGGTCGAAGACGTGAGCGCCTTCGTTCTGGGCGGCCATGGCGACGACATGGTGCCGTCGGTGCGTTATTCGACGGTGGCCGGCGTGCCTTTGCCGGATCTCGTGGCCATGGGATGGACCACGCAGGCGCGCATCGACGCGATCGTCGAGCGCACGCGCAAGGGCGGCGGCGAGATCGTCGGCCTTCTCAAGACCGGCTCGGCATATTACGCGCCGGCGACCGCGGCGATCGCCATGGCCGAGAGCTATCTCAAGGACAAGCGGCGGGTGATGCCCTGCGCCGCCTATCTCAGCGGCCAATATGGCGTGAACGGACTCTATGTCGGCGTTCCCGTGGTCATCGGCGCGAATGGCGTCGAGAGGGTGATGGAGATAAAGCTCGACGCGGCCGAGCGGGCGATGTTCGAAAAATCCGTCGCATCGGTTCGGGCGCTGCTGGAAGCCGCCAAGGCGCTCGATCCCGCTTTCGCCTGAACGCCTCTCTGAGGCGGCGCCCGACGATCCGGTCGGCGACTTTCTTGCGGCGCAAGCGCGGGGACAGCGGCCCGGGGCTCTGGCGCGACCGTAGGAACATTCCTTGCAGGTTGGGGGTTAGACTGTCTGAAAGACTGATTCTCCCCGAGAGGTTCAGGCTTGCTCGAGTGGATGCGAAGCCATGTTGGACCCTGACGCTATTGGCTTTATCAAAATACTCGCCATCGCCGGCACACTTTACTTTGCAGTCCGCGGGGCAATCCTTATCGCCGTCGCGGCGATAAACGCCGTTGCTCTTTTACCCTGAGTTTTAAACTCGAGGCTTGATCTATACGTCTGGCGCGACGCCGTGGCTTGAGGATCTGTTCCAGCGCGATTCTTAAACTGCTCCCCTGCGCCAGTTTCACCGCGCGGGGGTTTCCGCGTCATGTTCGGCCGAGACGCCCTTGTTCGTGGGACTGCGTCCGCGGGAGCGGGCGGCCGCGCGAAGGCCGGTTGATGAGCCTAGCAGAGGGGTTGCGCCGCGAGCTGTCGCCTGCTCGGCGACTGTCTTCCCAGTGTTTTCCCCTGCGGCGGCGTCCGACGGCTCAGCGCCCTGCGGCGGCTCAGGCGCGTAGGCGAGCGACTCGTGGCCGGCCGCCGCTCTAGACTTTCTCGTCTCATTTTTGGGCGAGTCGACCAGCCGCGCGATCGCGCTCGTCGCCTTCGCGTGGGGGATCCCGGGCCGGGTCGGGGGCAGGGGCGCAGACGCGAGCTTTGGACGGCGTGGCGACGCATCAGTTGCGGGCATTCTACCTGAGCGGCGGTCAGCGCGGTCGGCGTCCTGAAATTCGACAGCGCTTTGCAGCTCGGCGGACCTGTCAGACGCCGTCCGCGCGTCCAAGCGTGCGGCGAGCGAGGACGGACGCTGCGGCGGCAGCGGCGCTCGAACTGTTGGAAGCTTCGCGGCGGGCGGCTCCTGCTCGGGCGCTTCTGCGCCCGGCGCGGACAGGGTCGTCTCGCCACGCGGCAAATCCGCCTCTGCCCGCGCGCGTTCTTGCGCGCCGTAGCGATAGGCATCGGTCGTGGCGGACGCCGCGCTATGCTCTTCCATTTCGCCGCTTGTCCCGCGTGCGGGCCGTGGCGCGAGCGAAGCCCACTGCTTGCGGGCGCTCGGCGCCGGCGCCGCGACCTCAGCGTCTTCTTCTTCGCCGCCCCCGCCGCCGCCAAACAGCATGGCGAAGAAACCGCCAAACGTGCGGCGCGGCGCGACGACATAAGCGCCGTCGCCGCGCGCCTCGATCTCTGCCCGCGCCTCTTCATAGCGCGCGAGCGGCTGGCCGTTCGTCGGCAAATGCACCGTTTTGCCGTCGGGGAAAAGCCGCGCCAGGTCGTCGTAGCTCATCCGCGGCCAGTGGCGCACATTGCCGACGTCGAGATGGACGAAAGGCGTGCCAGCGTTGGGGTAATAGCCAACGCCGCCGCGCTGCATGCGCATGCCGATCTCGCGAATCTGCGACATCGGCATTCCCGGCATCGTCGTGTCCATCGCCTTGCCGAGCATGTGCTGGGAATATTTGGCGACGGCGCGCGAACGGGCGCGCAGCATGGCGTTCGTTTCGGGTGAGCGATAGGCGGAGACGACGTTCACGACCTGATCGCCGGCGCCCGCGTGGCGGTAGGCCTCCCACACGACGTCGAAGAGGCGCGGGTCCATGTTGGTCGGCTCGTCGCGTCGCCAGTCGCGCAGGAACCAGTTTAGCTGCTGAAGGACTTGGGCGTCATATTGCCCGTTGATGAGATATGTCGCCGAAATCGATTCATGCGTATGGGCGTGGTAGAGATGAATTGTTCTTGTGTCGCCATTGGCGACGGCGGTTTCGGTCATCTTCGGCGCGAGCGTCGCCAGACAACAGACCACGAGGCCAAGAACCGTCGAAAGCGGAGAGAAAATCAGGCGCGCGCTGGAGCGAGGCGTCGTCAATAGCTGCTTCCCGTCTCGCTTGAAGCGCGCCTCGACCGACGTCGCCCCAGATACTAACAAGCCTTCTGACCCTTCGGCCGAAAGGCGCCCTTTGCGCCGGGCGGCGCGAGGCGACGGCGAAAATCACATGCGGAATGCGCAGTTAGACGCGCTTTGCCCCTCGGCGGCCGCCACCGCCCTGATCCCCCACCAATTCGGACGCTATGGTAACATCGTGGCGAAAAGTTGCTCAAGCTTCGCCGGATCAAAACGGCGCGGCGTCGTTTTACGCTGCGGACTCCAAAATCGCTTCGAGGGCGGCGCGAAGAGCTGCGCCCGTCACCGGCTTCTGCAGGAGAGTCTTGTCGCGCAATTCAGACGGCAGGTCGCTCGCGCAATGCCCCGTCATCAGCAAAAACGGGATATTTCGCTCAGCCAGCACGGAAGCAATTCTTCCGCTGGTCTCGTCGACAAGTCGGTAATCGAGCAGGGCGCAGTCAAGACGCTCCTTGTCGATGAGCCGCAAGGCGTCTTCGACGGAGGGTACGGGGCCGACGACGTCACAACCGCCGTCGTTCAATTCGCATTCGAGCATCATTGCGATGATCGATTCATCCTCGACAATGAGGACGCGCTTTCCCGCTATCCTTGAACTCGCCATGATCCTCCACGCTATTCCGGCTCTGTTTCAACGGAATTATGAACGTTCCAGAGAATCCGGTCTCGCCAAATTCATACGCGGCGCTGCCGGAGAGCCCGTAACTCACTTCGCGATCGATAAGCGTCAGACCGAAACCCCTTTTCTTTGGGTCCGCCGCGCGAGGACCGCCGTCCTCGCGCCACCTAAAGGTCAGCGTCGACGCTCTGTCTTCCGGCGAGTCCATCGAAGACCAGTCGACGGAGACATGGCCCGAACTGTTCGACAGCGCTCCATATTTGACCGCATTGGTCGCTAGTTCATCCAGGATCATGCCAAAGCTCATCGCAGCCTTGGGCGGCAGCGTGATCGGTGGTCCAGAAAGGGTCAGCCGCTGACTATCCTCGGAGAAATAGGGTGCGAGCGCCTGGCGCACCACCTCTTCCAGGCTGACGGCGCCGTAACTCTCCCGCGCGAGCAACTCGTGACTTCTCGCCAAGGCGTAAAGTCTGGTCATCAAGGCTTCCGATCCCTGCGTCCGAGCCAACGTCTGTTTGGCGAGGGCCAAGATAACGGTGATAATATTTTTCACGCGGTGATTGAGCTCGGCGACCAATGTCCTTTGGCGTTCTTCAGATCTCGCGAGACCGGTGACGTCGACGAACGTCGCCACAACGCCATCGATTTTGCCTTCTGCGTTCCGATAGGCGGTCAAGCGGCATAGAAAATGCGGCGTTCCGGCCACGTTCTGGTTCACCCGTCGCTCGATCAGCGTTCCCGTCTTCATGACGCTCTTTATGTCGTCTTGCAGTTCCGGATAATCGAGCTTGATCGCGAGGTCTCCCAACGGGCGGCCTTTGTCTGTCGCAATAATACTGAAGAGGCTCGTGACCGCGGGCGTAAAGCTGCGGATCACGAGATCACGGTCGAGAAAAATTGTCGCGACGTTGGTGCTCGCGAAGAGGTTCGTGAAATCGCTGTTCGCGCGGTCGAGATCCTCCACCTTGGCCAGCAATTCCTGATTGACGGTCTGCAGCTCCTCGTTCAGCGACTGCAATTCCTCTTTTGTGGATTCGAGTTCTTCATTGCTCGACTGAAACTCTTCGTTGAGTGAAATAAGTTCCTCGTTAGCGGATTTCAGCTCTTCCAGCGCCGTCTCATATTCCTCGATCGTTCCTTGCAGTCTTTCGCGCGTGTCGCGCAATTCCGCTTCGATCGGCGATGTGTCAGCGGACTCCTGCGGTTGAGGCGCTTCGTTCGAATCGACCAACCCATCTTTCGAAAGTTCTTTCTCGTCGAAGGCAATGAGAAACGCGGATCGGCCATCGGCTCCGCCCTGCAGAGGCTCGACCGAAACCGAGACATGCTCAACATGATGATCAGTTTCGAAAGCGATATTATCGCGTGTCGCGGCCCGTCGCGTCTCGATTGCTTCACGTAGCGCGCTGCGCAAATCGAGACGCAACTCCTTGCGCGCCGAGGTCAGCAATTGCCGCGTGGGCACGCCATAGGGCGCTTCGAGATATTTTGCCGTCCGCGCGGAGTAATGGACGATGTCGCCATCTTCATTGACAATCACATGCGGCGGTCCAAAGCGATCGGCGATTCGCGCCTCCGCCGACTGTCGGGCGGCCATGCCTCCTGCCGCGATATGATCGCTCCGATGCGAGACGAAGGGAGCCGGGCGCAGGCCGTTAACAAACGCCGGCATGCGGGCCGGGGTGCCGATGTCGCGCGCTTGGAAGATGCAGCTCGTCTTGTCGACCGGCGCAAATAATTCCGAAAAGCGGCCGATCGTTTCGGCTTTTCCAAGAAAGAGAAAGCCGCCCAGTCGCAGCGCGTAATGGAGAGTCGGCAACGCCTGGCGCTGCGCATCGGCGCCGAAATAGATCAACAGATTGCGGCAGGAGATCATGTCCATGCGCGAGAATGGCGGATCGCGCAATATGCTGTGGACCGAGAACACGCAAAGATCGCGTACCGATTTGGCGACGACAAAACTGCCGGAGTTATTCGTAAAGAACCGCTCTTGCCGCTCGGGCGACACGCCTTTCATCAGCGCGGACGGATAACGGGCGGCGCGCGCCACCGATAATGCGCGTTCATCGATGTCCGTCGCAAAGACCGTGACGCGCGGCGACCCGGTTGTTTTGTCCATATGCTCGCGGAGCAGGATCGCGATCGAATAGACTTCCTCTCCGGTTGAGCAGCCGGGGACCCAAACGCGCACCGCGTCCGCGCCGCCGCGTCCCTCGAAGAGATGCGGAACAACGATCTTCTCCAATGCGTCGAAAGCTTCGGCGTCACGGAAAAAGCTCGTTACATTGATCAACAGATCGCGAAACAGGCGCGCGGACTCCTCATCGTCGCGCTGCAGGAATTCGACGTAAGCCAGAAGCGAGTCACAATGATTGATCTGCATGCGGCGATGAACGCGGCGGATGAACGTTCGCTTTTTGTAGCCGCTAAAATCGTGCCCCATCTGAGACCGAAGAATGGCGTAAAGCATTTCGAGCGACTTGGCGTCGGGATGGTCGCCTTGAGCGGCGCCCCTTTCCGCAAGCGCATCGACCAATCCAATGCTTTGCCTGTTCTCTGACAGCTTCGCGGCCATGTCCTCAACAGGGATCGCATAGTCGACGAGACCGCTGGCGATCGCGCTGTCGGGCATGCCGGTGAAACTTGGCTGAGTTCCATCGCTCGATTGTGCAAGGACAAGGCCGCCCTGTTCCTTGATCGCTTTGATTCCGAGAACGCCGTCGCTGCCGCTCCCAGAGAGCACAACGCCGACAGCGTATTCCCCGCAATCCTGGGCGAGCGAACTGAAAAACACGTCGACCGGGCTGCGCTCGGCATGGCCGTGCTCGATCTGATGGAGTCGGAGAGTCCTTCCCTCTATCGTCAGGGATGCGTTGGGCGGCAAAACATAAATGCTGTTCGGCTCAACCTTCTGGCCCTCGCTCGCGACATGGACCGTCAAGCTGGTGTGCCGCGCGAGTATGTCCGTGAGGAAGCTTTCGCGATCCGGGGCGAGGTGCGTGATAATCACAAAGGCCATGCCGAGATCGGCGGGGACGGCTTGGAAGAATTGCTCGAGAGCCCGCAGCCCACCGGCGGAAGCGCCAATGCCAACGATGGGGAATCGAGAATCCGACGCCATAACTTCCGTTTATTGAGTCGATTCAACCCCGCGACGCGCCGTATTCGCGGCTCGATAAGAGCACATTACGCGAGAGGAGAACATAAGACGTATATGCCGCTTTTGCAGCTCTTGAAAAGTTTGCTGTCGCCTGATTTCCAGCGGCTTCCTGGAGACCTGTCACTCACCCGGCGGAGGCGCGCCCAGAGGCCGTTATCGCGAAGGAGGCTTACGCTCACGGCGTGGAACAGCGCGCGGAACGGCCGATCAAAAGCGCGCTTTTTCTTTATGGGACCAAACGGGGCGCGGGGATCTAAACGGCCCTCACAGCTACGCCGCGCGGCAGTCTGCGACGTCGCCGCTCAGTTCGAGGCCACTGTGCGCACGAGCTGCGGCCCCAGGATGGGCTGCGCTCCGCTGATGAGTTGCAGATAGGCCGGAGACATCGATGCCGTATCCCGCCCCGCAAAGGCCTCCGATGGCGGTCGGCGCGGCGGCAGCGGCGCGGGCTCGGGAAGCGCATTCGCCTCTTCGCCGCCGCGCGCCAACCCCGTCAGCTGCCGCCGGTCGGCGACGGCGACATGGATCGGATCGGTTGTCTGACCGCCAGTGCTCGCAAGGGCGGTGGCGACTGCGGACTGCACCTTCTGCGCGATGTCGCCAAAGCCGGCGAGGCTCGCGCCGGACTGCCCATCGAGCCGTGCGCTGGCGACGCTGGTCGAAGGCGCGCGTTGCTTGCGGCTCGCGATCATGGTCGGGCCGCCCTCGCAGTTGCGCATGCCGAGAGCGATCAGCTCCGTTCCCGTCAAAACGCGATATTCTCTGGTCAAATGGCCAAGACGCGCCTGCACGGCGGTCGGATAGGAGGCGAACAGCTGCGACGAGACGCCGAGGTCGACCTCCCGGTTGATGGCGTTATAGGCTTGATGAAATTTAACCTTTGCGTCCGGATAGACGCAGACGTTGGGCAGGCTCAGCGCCAGCGTGCAGGCCGAGCGGCATTCATGCAGCCTGACCTCGCGGTTCTCGCGGCGATATCGTTCGGTGAGCGCTTCATAATCGCTGACCAGACCGCCGACGTCCTTGTAGACGACGACCGGCGCCGGCATGGGGGGCGGCGACAAATAGCCCAAGACGCACCTCTACTTTACGCATTGCGAGCTTCGCTTCAGCAAAGATTCACCATGTCGCGGTGAACATCGCCTTAAGGAACGACATCAGCCTCGGATGCCGACGCGAAGCCCTGGCGCGGGCCTTTCTTGCAGAACATTGCGGCGAAAATGGAATAGAGCCGCTGGGCGTCCGCCTGTCTTTAAGGACATTTCCCCCGTTGGCTCGACAATGGCCGTAGATTCCACCAGACGGCGGAAGTTCTGCTTGTGCAGATGGCGGCCAGCGATGGCTTCTACTGTCCGCTGCAGCTCAGTCAGCGTGAACTCGGACGCCATCAACTCGAAGATCACCGGCCGATATTTCATCTTGGCGCGCAGTCTGCCCATGGCTGTGGCGAGAATGCGGCGGTGGTCATGGCGCATTGGAGTCCCGAGCGGCGTCAGCGGCGCCCGTCTCTCCGCCGATTCGCGACCATCGCGCAGCGCTTCCTCGAGAAGCCCCGCCTCGTAAAGAAGCTCGTAGCGCTCAAGGACGTTCTCCTCATTGAACGCGCGTCCCTTGCCGCCAAAGAGAAGATTGACCCGCACCCGGCGCGAGACGCCTGAGGAGGAAACGGCGTCCGGCGCCTCGGCCACCCAGTCCGTCAATCCCGGCGCGATCGTGTCCTCGAGCGCCGCGGGCGGTCCTTTGCGCCAATCCTCCCAGGGAAAGAAATCATGCCAGCTCCGCCAGACGCTTGCGCGCAGATCCGCGTCGTCGCGGATGCGCGTCAACGCCAAATAGCCGACCGAGACGACGTGCGGATCACGGTCGCCGGCGCGGGCGTGGCGTCCGCGATCGCCGAATGTATAGAGCTGCTCGACATAGCCCAGCGGCGCGCCGGTCTGCTCGGCGACCCATTCGCGCAGACCGATCTCGAAGGTGCGATGGCGGATCGGATCGAAAGGTCCGGAGGGAAGGGCGGCGACGCCCGCCGGCCCGTCCGCGCGCGTCGTCAGGATCAAGGGCTCGTCGTCTCGAACAGCGACGATTGCGGCGGTGAGGCCGATTTCGACAGGCGGAGATAGGGGCGCGAGCGCTTCGGCGGCTCGGCTAGGCGTCGGCGAATTCCAGGGCGAAGGGCGTTCCCTCATAGCAGTCGGTCCCGCGTCCGATCGCGGCGATCGCGGCGGACATTCGCCCGTTCCGCCCGAGCCTTTCGTCGGCGAGCGCGACCAGCCGTCTGTTGGGGGTCGCGGTCGGCGAGACGCGGCGCAGTTCGCGCGCGATCTCCATTTCGCTGCGACGCGGCGCTAAAGCACAGGCCGCGACAAAAGCCGCCGCGGGCGATCGGCTCACCCCAGCGTAGCAGTGTATGACGAGCGGCGCGGAGCGGTCCCATTCCTCAAGGAAAGCAAGCAGCCGATTGATATGTTCCTCGCCAGGGAGGATATGCCCTCCCCGCGGCGCATCGATATCGGAGACAGCGATGCGCAAATGGCGCTCGCGGGAGATTTCGCAAGGCCGAACAAGCGACGCCCCGGCGGTAAGAATGGTGACAAGCGAGCGTGCGCCGCTTTCGCGCACCGTGTCGACCACCTTAGTCAGGGAACAGACGTACAGGCGCCCATTCGGCATTTTTCTCCCCGACGTTCTTCTTCAACTTTCGTCGACCGCCCGAAACCGAGCGAGAAAACGCGCCTGCGTCTCCTCAATGGGAGCCGGGGCGAGTTCGTCCATGAAGGGCTGCGGCGGGATCGCCGGGCGGCCGAAGATGCGCTCGGCTTCGCCCCGTGTAAAGCCCGCAAGCTGCACCGCCTCAAAAAAAGCGGCGGCGCGGTCGGCTTCCTTGCACAGGCGCCGCAGTGCGGGAGAGGGTGCCGGCGGCAGCGAGAAACGCAGGAGAATCGCGCCCAATATGCGGTCCTCGACGCTTTTGTATGCGTCGCCGATCACCGCCTTGAACGGGGAGATCATATCGCCGATCACATATTCCGGCGCGTCATGCAGCAACATGTAAAGCCGCTCCGTTCGGCCGATCGCGGGATCGAGCGCGCTAGAGATCTTTTCCACAAGCATGCTGTGTTGCGCGACCGAGAAAATATGCGCGCCGACGGTCTGACCGTTCCAGCGCGCGACGCGCGCGAGCCCATGCGCGATATCTTCGATCTCCACGTCGAGCGGCGAAGGGTCGAGCAGATCGAGGCGGCGTCCGGATAACATGCGCTGCCAGGCGCGGGGCGCCTCGCCGGGCGACGGACGCCCACGATTTTTCGTGGAAGGAGCCCGCATCGCGTCAGCCGCCCTCGCCCCCTGAGTGGCGATGGCAGCCCGTCAGATGATCGTCCACCATGCCGACCGCCTGCATGAAGGCGTAGACGATCGTCGGTCCGCAGAATTTGAAGCCGCGCGCCTTGAGATCTTTGGAGAGGCGTTCGGAAAGTGGGGTTTGGGTCGGCACGTCGCTCATGCGCGTCCAGCGATTGACGATCGGTCGTCCATCCACGAAACCCCACAGATAATCCGAAAAGCCGGTCGTCGCCTCGATCTCCAGCCACGCCTGCGCCGAGAGCACGGCGCCTTCGATTTTTGCGCGGTTGCGCACGATTGCATCATTGCGCATCAGCGCCGCGACGCGCTTCTGATCGAATCTCGCGATCTTCGCCGGATCGAAGCCGTCGAAGGCCGCGCGAAACGCCTCGCGCTTGCGCAGAATGGTGATCCACGAGAGGCCGGCCTGGAAGCCGTCGAGCGTCAGCTTTTCAAAGAGCGCCCGGCCGTCCCGTTCGGGCCGCCCCCATTCATTGTCGTGATAGTCGAGATAAATCGGATCGACGCCGGGCCACGGACAGCGTTTCAGCCCGTCGAGATGAGACACGACCGCGAGCTCACGCCAACTTGCCGGCTGTTCCCGAACGCTTGCCAAGACTCACCCTTAAAAGGCGGACGAAAAAACGCCGCGTGCTCGGGCTTTATCGCGCGTTTGGATTGCGTTCACAACCAAGTTGGGACTATCGTCGGCCCCGGCGGGCGCGGATGGCGCGCGTCATGCTTCTATGCGCCGTCGCAGTTGTTGCGGCTCAGTTCGCGCCGTCGATCAATGGAGATTTATATGGGGATCCGTATCGCTGTTTCTTACGCTGCGGCCGGCGGCGCTCTGGCCGTGGCCGTCGCCCTCGCCGCGAGCTCAGGGGACGCGTATGCGCAGGCCAATGTATTGAAGGAATGCGGATCGCAATACCAGGCGGCTAAGGCGGCCAACGAACTCGGCGGACAGAGCTGGCAGGAATTTTTGAAGGCCTGTCGCGGGCGATTGGCGGAGCAGGCCAAGCCCGGCGAAGAGAAGCCGGCGGAAGCCAAGCCTGCCGAGGCGAAGCCCGAGACGCCGCCGCCGGCCGCCGCAGAGTCGAAGCCGACGCCGCCCCCCGCGACGGAAGCCAAGCCCGTTGAGCCGACTCCGCCCGCGGCGACCGAAGCGACCCCGAGCCCCAAACCCGCGACGGACTCGAAAGCCGCGACGCGCGAGCGCCAGAAGAAATGCGCCGCGGAATGGAAGACGAAAAAGGCGGAGCTCAAAAAGGCCGGTTCAAAAATCACCTGGCCAAAATATTGGAGCGAGTGCAACAAGAGGCTGAAAGCCGCAGGCGAATAACGCTCTTCGCGCTTTTTGACGTCGCCCGGCGGCTCTCCGCCGGGCGTTTTTCATGCGCTCTTGCTCGGCGAAAGGCGTCGTGGCAGAGGAATGATGCTGATCGCTGAACGGGGGTGGGCGTTTGGATAAAACCGAATTGCGAAAACTGCAGGCTTTTCTGCGCCGTTCGCTCGGCAATGAGGGCGTTCGCGTCACAGCGGATCCGAAGAATCCGGACGACGCCGCCGTGCATCTTGGCGAGCGAAGGATCGCTTCGATCTCGGTCGACGACGAAGACGGCGATCGTTCCTTCGCCTTCGAGATGAAAATTCCCGTCGGACGCGAAGTGCTGCAGTCCTATTTGCGCAAGCTGTTCGAAAACGATCGCCTGTCGATCGTGGCGCGCGGGCGCAAAACGGATTCGGTCGAACTCAACGCCGACGGCGAATTTCTCGGCGTCATCTCCGCTGACGATCCGAAGCTGTCGAGCTTCACGCTGCAGGTCGCGATTCTCGATTTCGATCTCGAAGAAGAGTGACGCGCTGCACGAAATCGGGGCGGCCGTTCGATCGTTGATCGGTCTCGGGCTTTGCTTAGGGTTGGCCCACGCAGCTCAAAACCCCGGCAGTCGAAGCTCTGCGCGCAAACCGCCGCTGGGGCTGTCGTCGAGTTGCAGCGAGCCGCCATAGGCGGCGGCGAGATCGACGACAATCGACAGGCCGAGACCTGATCCGGGCTTGGTTTCGTCGAGACGCCGCCCACGCTGCGTCGCCGCGGCGCGCAAATGCGAAGCAAGCCCCGGTCCGTCGTCGTCGATGGTGACGCGCAGCGTCGGCCGCGACGCGCCTTCGACGCAGACGTCGATCGTCACCCGGCTCTTCGCCCATTTGCCGGCGTTGTCGAGAAGATTGCCGATCATTTCTTCGAGGTCCTGGCGCTCGCCAAGAAAGCGCAGACGCGGATCGGCGCCGCCAGAAAAGATCACGCCCTTGTCGCCATAGATTTTACTGAAGGCGCGCAGCAAGGCCTCGATCGACGGCGCAACCTGCGTCGCGGCGCCGAGTGCGCCGCCGCGCGCCGCCGCCCGCGCCCGGTCGAGATAGAAGGAGATCTGATCGCGCATGATCTGCGCCTGTTCTTGAACTTTCCCGGCGAGTTGCCCGGGCGCGGAATCGGCTTCATTGACGATGACGGAGAGCGGCGTTTTCAGCGCATGGGCGAGATTGCCGACCTGCGTGCGCGCGCGTTCGAGAATGTCGCGATTGGCGCTGATCAGCAGATTGAGCTCTTCGGCGAGCGGCGCGACTTCGCTCGGGTAGGCGTCCATGATCCGCTCCCGTTCGCCGCCGCGGATCGACGCCAGTTCGCGCTGCAATTGCCTCAAAGGCCGCAAGCCGAAGCGGACCTGGAAGGCGGCGCCGATGGCGAGCGCAATCGCGAGCGCCGCGAAAGCGACGATCAGCGCGAAGCGAAAACGGGCGATTTGCTCTTCCATCTCTTCGCCGCTGCCCGCGACCTGCACGAGATAGATGCCGACGTCGCCGACGTCGATGACGCGCTCGACGATGCGCAGCCTGCGCCCGTCCGGGCCAGGCCCGTAGCCGCGACGAAAGCCGCCGACCTCCGCTACGACGCCAAGATCTGAGAGCTTGGGCAGCGTGTTGGCGAAGAGCGAGCGCGACGCCTTGATGTCATGCGACTTGTCGTCGAGACGCGTGATCTGCCAGTACCAGCCCGAGCCCGGCAACTCGAACTGCGGGTCGCCGAGCTGGCCGGGGCCGGTGCGTCCCTCCTGTCCCGACTCGGACACGTCGGCGACGATGGCGCGCAGGTAAACGTCGAGGCGCCGTTCGAAAACCTCGTCCGCTTCGTTTCGGTAGTAGGCGGTAAGAAGAATGCTGGCGACGATCAGCACGACCGAACTCATCGCCGCGGCAGTCAGGAACAGACGCGCGGCGATGGAGCGAAGGGAGACGAAGGAAAGGGGCATGCGCCTAGCGTTTATAGCCGGCGTCCTTTGCCGGCGCGGCCGCCATGTAGCCCAGCCCGCGCACGGTCTGGATCAGATCGACGCCAAGCTTTTTGCGCAGCCTGCCGACGAAGACCTCGATCGTGTTCGAGTCGCGGTCAAAGTCCTGATCATATAAATGCTCGATGATTTCGCTGCGGGATACGACGCGTCCGCTGTGATGCATCAGATAGGCGAGCAGCCGGTATTCGTGCGAAGTGAGCTTCACGGGCGCGCCGTCCACGACGACGCGGCCGGCTTTGGTGTCGAGTCGCACCGCGCCGCAGACGATTTCATTCGTCGCATGGCCCGTCGCGCGGCGCAGCAGGGCGCGGATGCGCGCAAGCACCTCCTCCATGTGGAAGGGTTTTGAAACATAATCATCGGCGCCGGCGTCGAAGCCTTGCACCTTGTCGCTCCAGCGGTCGCGCGCGGTGAGGATCAGCACCGGCATGTCGCGTCCCGCCGCGCGCCATTCTTCGAGAATGGTCACGCCGTCCTTCTTCGGCAGACCGATGTCGAGGACGACGGCGTCGTAGGGCTCCGTTTCGCCGAGATGGCAACCTTCCTCGCCATCGAAGGCGCGGTCCACCGCATAGCCCGACTGCTCGAGCGCACGAACGATCTGGCGGTTCAAATCCTTGTCGTCTTCAACGACGAGCAGCCGCAATGTGTCCTCCCGCGTGCGAGACTCAATCGCCTATAGAGCCCGCGCCTATAGAGCTAGAATGAGGCCGGCCGCTGAACGCGTCGACAAGAATCTTGACGATGTGGCCGTCCCGGCGCAGCAGGCTGATCTCATAGATAAGTCCTTCGCCCAATTGGCACAGCCGCGCGCCGAGCGGCTCGGCCTGCAGCCGGAGGGCGACATCCCGCATGCACCGGAAAGGATCGGCGAGCTTCTGCGCTTCCATTTTGCTGCGCGCCTGCGCCATGGTGAAACATTGCAGCCGCGCGGGAGCCTCTTCGGCGCGGCTGGCGGCGGCGCGCAGGAAAGCGGCCGTCGCCGCGAGAGCGGCGACGGTGAGCGCCCGTCTCCAACAACCTCCGGCGGCCCGCATGCGCCTCTCCCCGGCGCATAGTCGGCCGAAAGCCCTGAATGCGCAATGAATAGTCAAGAAATGCGGCCGCGCGCCTCAGCTCTCCGAGGCGCGGCAGGCGTCCCGCATTTTCTTGTAGTCGATTATCATGGCGGCGAGAGGCGCGTTTTGGGGCAAGGCGCGCAGCTGCTTCGCCGCAATCTTCTGCTCTGCGAGAGAATAGGCGACGAGTGGCGGACAGCCGCCGCCCGTCGATTGGCATGCCGCAAGAGCGAGGCTAAAAGCGACCATGATCGAGATCTTGCGAAACATCTTCAACGCTCCTGCGCTCAACCATGATTTCCGCCTGCCGCTTGGCGGCGCGCATATTGGATTCGGCGCGCCGCGCGTTCTCCTTAGCGGCGCCGCCGGCGACAAGTCGCGCCAACACGGCGCGTCCAAGCGCATAGGCGACGACGCCGGCGACCGCGACGAGACAGAGCGCGGTGAGCTTGGACATGTCAGGCCGTTCCCGGCGGCGTCGAGGTGATGCTGCGCATGATCGCCATCAACGCCGCCGAACCGATGGCGATGGCGCCGGCCTTCGGATCGTTGAGGAAGGCGATCCAGTCGGTCGAGGCGAGCGCGCCAAACAGCGCGACGAGACCAGCGGCGACATAGGTGCGATAGCCTTGCATTGGGAGCTCCTTTTTTGTGATGCCGGAAGCCGCCGGCGCGGTTTCACTTGCGGCCGAGGACTCGCGAGACGAACGATTCCATGGCGAAGGCGGGACCCGGATCGCGCTTGCGCGTCGGCGCAATGTCGTCATGACCGGCGATGTCGCTGATGCCGTAGGTCTGGCAGAGCGCCTTGGCGATATCGACGGCGGCCGAGATCTGAAGGGCGGGATAGATCATCCAGGGCTTTTCGTCGCCCCTATCCAGCTTGTGGACGAGTAGTGCGACCTGGCTCGCCGGCACATTTTTTCCGTATGCGTCGGCGAATTTTCCGTTGGCGAGCTTCGTCAATGGTCCGGCGTTGGTCAGCTCAACGCCGATCGAAAAGGCATTGCAGTTCGAGCGCCGCCTCCAAACGCTTTTGCCCGCGTGCCACGCGACGCGATTGAACGGCGCGAGCTGCGTCACCGCGCCGTCGAGATCGACGACGAGATGGGCGGAGGCTTTCGCATTCGGATTGCACAGCCAGGAGATCGCGCCCTTCGCCGACTGAGCGGCGGTGTAATGCATGATCAGCAGCGAGGGCTTCAAAACCCCGCCGACGTTGGGCGTCGGCTTTTGAGCGACAGGCTTGTCGTTTTGGTGCAGGACGTGATTCTTCACGGCGAAGGCCATGAGCCGACTCCTTCTTTTCCGATGTCGTTTGTTGATGAGGAATCGCGCGCGACGCGCTTGATGGTTTTGCGATCAGAAATATTCAAAGACGACGGCGTAGCCGCCGCCGCCATTGCCGCCTGCGCCGGAATTGGCGCCGTTCTGCGACGCGCCGCCGCCACCCCCGCCAGCGCCCATGCCGCCAGTTCCGCCAGCGCCCGGCGACGTGGCGTGCGAGCCCCCACCGCCACCGCCACTGCTGCCTTGGTCGATCGGACCGGCGGCGTTCGCGAAGGATGAACCGGAAGAGCCGTTGACTCCAGAGGCCCCGCCACTCGCCAAAGTGACGACGCCGGCCACCCAAACTGGGCCGCCGCCGCCGCCCGCGCTCATCGCGTTCGCGGCCGTTATTCCGCCGCCGGCCCCGCCGCCGCCTGCGCCGAAGAATATAGCGCCTCCGCCTCCGCCGGCGGCACCCGTTGCGGGACCGCCGCCTCCGCCTCCGCTGAAACCTCCAACGACAAAAACGCTGGCTGACGGAGCCGCAGAGCCACCATTGCCTATGCCCCCCTGGCCAGCGCCGCCGGTAGCGCCAGATGCGTTACCGGCGGCACCAATGACGCTTCCCCCAGCGCCACCGCCAGAGCCGGACGCGAGCCCGCCGCCGCTGCCAAAACCGCCGCCGAACGCCTTAAGCAGCGATCCAAAAGAGGTGTTGCCGCCGGCAGTTCCGTTAGTTCCAGCCGTGCTATCGACGGTCTGCGCTGCGCCGCCATTGCCGCCAGCGCCGATCGTGACGGTGAGGCCCCCGCCGATCTGAGCTGCGGTGAACTTTCCTTTTGCAATTCCGCCGCCTCCGCCCCCGCCTCCGCCTGAGGCGATTGCGCCGGCCGCCTGTCGCGCGCCTGCGCCGCCGCCGCCGCCGCCGCCAAAAAGGATCACGTCAACAAAGCGCATTCCTGGCGTCGGCGTATAGGAATCCGTAGCCGTAAACAGATGAACGTTCGCCGGGCCGCCGCTTGGAAAGGCGACTGCGCCTGTGGCGCTGTCGATGACGATCGCTTCCTTCCATGCGGAGCCGTCGGGCGACACTTTGACGTGAAAATGATCGTCGCCAATCAACCCAGTTTCGGCGCGCGCGGAATAGTTCGATTCGTAAAGTTGCGAGAGAGTGTTCGCCGCGCTCTCCTTGTTGAGCGCGAAGCGGAGATCGCCGGTGCCGCCTTCGCCGACGCTCGTTGCGGTAAAGAGCGTCGCATTGAGTTTGGCGAGCAGCGGATTGGCGCCGTCGGCGGTCGCGCCGATCCCGAGCAGCGCAAGGTTTTGCAGCTGGCGTAAGGACAGGCCGCAATCAATCCATCCCGCGCCGTCATAGAGCAGCAGAAGCGATTCCGCTTCGACATAGGCGCGCCAGCCGGCTTGTGGCGAAAGGAAGGCCCAGCCGCCTGCGAGGAATGTCGCGATCTGGCCGCTTCTGCCCGTGAAATCGCCGGTCGCGCCGGCGCCGACGAGCACACGGTCGCCTTCCGCCGGCGTCGCGGGCGGCGACGTCACGTTTCGCGCAGACACCGAAAGCTGCGTCAACGCGTCGATCAGCGCCAGAGCTTCATTATGCGTGACGTGCTTTTGCGCTTGCGCCGCCTCGATGAAGGGCAGCGCAAGATGCGTGGTTTGCGTCATCGTTTTTCCTATTGGACGGGGAGCGTCGTCGTCAGCGGGAAACCCCGTCCAGCCGTCGCGCTCATCTGGTAAAGTGAAAGCGTCAGTTCGCTTTGCGGCGCGCCGAAATCGTCGAGTTCTTCGGCGGCGGGATAGAGGATCGGCGCTGCGGCTGTTGTGAGCGTGCGCTTTCCGCTCGCCGGCAGTGAGATATCGGCTTCGTAGGATTCGCTCGCCTCGCCGAGCGGAATGTCGAGCGCCTCCCAGGCGTCGGAGTCGATGCGTCCACGCCGCACGAAATCGATGACGACGCCGGCCGGCGTGCGCCGGGCGCGCGCCTGCGTCGGCGCGTAGGGACGCAACGCCTTGTTTGTCGCGGCGACGGTCGGCTGAACGAAGACCGGCTCCGCATAGTCGCGATCCGCCGGACCGATACGATAGGTCATCGGCGCGCCAATCTCGGCGACCTTGCGCGCCAGCGGCGCGATCGCGTCATCGAGCAGCACGACGGTCGCGCCGGCCGGCGCATCGCGATTGGCGAGATGTTCTTCGCCGCCGAGGCCACGAAGGAGCCTTGACAGACGATATGTCTGTTCGCCGATAAGTTCGGCGTGCGCGAAAGCGAAAATCTCCCAGTCGCCGTCGACGCGGATCGCCATCGCCGAGCGCCCCGCGAGCGCGGCGAGATCGCCCACCGACGAGAGGTGTCCGGCGCCGATTCTGACAGTGACGCCGCCGCCATTATCGAAACGTCCGACCGGACCGGCGCGCAGGACGTCGAGCGTCTCGCCGATGATCGCGCGCTTGTCCATGATCGCGATCTGCTCGTAGCCGCCCTCGAACGTCATCCTCCAGATTGCGAGCGGACCGGGCCAGGGATCGGCGAAGGCGGCGACATAGGAGAGCGCTTCTTCGTCGCGCCAGAGCGCCAGGTCGAGAATTTCGACTCTCGGCGGTCCGACCATCTTCGGCGAAACGACTTTCGTGCGTCCGAGCAGAGGCGCGGCCACGTCATAGACGGAAGCGTCCGCCGCGCGCGCGCTCACTTGCCGCGCGGCGCCGTCCGTGATGCGTTGAATTTGAAACAGCCGGCCGCCGCCCGCTGCGCCCAGCCGCACCAGATCGCCGGGCTGCAAAGCGAGAAGGCCAGGCCGCAGCGTAAACTCCGCGGTTTCGCGTCCGATCCACAAATCCTGAAGCCAGCTCTCCGTAAGCGACTGCGCATTGGCGCGATTCGTCATCACCGCGGCTTGCGCTTCACTCTGGCGCGCCGAGCGGCCCTCGAGTCTGCGGGATAAGACTCGCGCCATTTGAAAGTCGTTTTCGGAATCGCAGAAGGAAAGCGCGATCTCCTGCGGCAGTTCGCTTTCCTGCGCCCGCGCCAGCGTCACCAGCGACGCGGTTTTGTCGGAGACGAGATCGTCTTCGTCAATTTCGCACACGGGTTTCCCGCGCCGATCGACGAAGCGCAAGGCGCCCGCGCTCGCCACGACGTCGACGCCGTAAAGCGCGGCAAGAGGATCGATCGCCTCGCGCGGCGACATCGGCCGCTCCAGCACATAGCCGTCGAGAAAGCCGCTGACGTTCGGCCGCTGCGTGACAACTTCAGGCGCGGAGACGGCGCCGACGAGCGCCGGCAGGAGGCGGTCGAGCGGCGCGCCTTCGAGTCGTCCGTTCAGCCAATGGCCCGTCTCCCAATTGGCGGCGTCGCTCCACGCGTCGGCTTGCGTCGGAAAGGCCGGAAAGGGGCGCGCATCCCAGCACCATATGTGCAGGCGCGCCGGATCAACCATCCGCCCGGCGTAGAGATTGGACGTCGGGTTGCGCGCCTCGCCGCCGGGGGCCGCCGGATCGAAATGCGCGATCATCGCCTCGATGAATCGCGCCTGCATGAGATCGTCGCGGCCGTTGCGCGAAAAATAGGGCAGACCGCCGTCGCTCGAACGCGGGTCCGGAAAAACATTCGGCGCATTGGCGCCGCGGTCGACAGCGGGACATCCCGTCTCGACGATCCAGATCGGCTTCGACTGCGGGACCCATGCCGTCGGCGCCGTCAGCTCAGCGCCGCCGACGCGCTCGTAATGCGGTTGCGACCACCATGACAGAAAATCCTTCTGGCGGAAGATCCAAGGCTTGCCGAGCCCGTCGCTGATCGGCGTACGCTCTTGCGCGAGGCGCGCATTTGCGTCGGCGTAATGCCAATCATAGGCCTCGCCCGAAGCGATGCGAGACTTGAGATAGTCGAGATCATAAATGCTCGCCGCGTCCTGCGCGTCGAGATGGGCGTCGCCGTCGCGCCAGTCGGACAGCGGCCAATAGACGTCGACGCCGACGAAATCGACGGCGCTTGACGCCCACAGCGGATCGAGCGGAAAGCGCGCTTCGCCGCTTGCAGGAACATGCGCGCCATATTCCGTCCAGTCGGCGGCGTAAGAGATTTTTGTTTGCGGGCCAAGCATCGCCTTCGCTTCCGCGGCGAGCGTCATCAGCGCGCCGACGGCGGGATATGCGCCCGGCGCCGAGCGCACGCGCGTCAAGCCGATCAGTTCGGAGCCGATGAGGAATGCGTCGACGCCGCCGGCCGCGACGCAAATATTGGCGTAATGCAGAATGAAGCCGCGATAGCGCGAAAAGAATGCGTCGAGCTGCGCCGCAGCAGTCGCGGTTGCGTCAGGTGAGCCCGGCCGACCCGGCGCGGGATTGCACGTCACGCGTCCACGCCAGGGGAACGCCGGCTGTTCGACGGCGCCTGTGTAAGGATTGAGCAGCGCATTGCCCGGCGGCACGTCCATCATCACGAAGGGATAGAAAGTCACCGCGAGGCCGCGCGCCTTGAGGTCGGCGATAGCGGCCATCACCGACGCGTCGCTGGGCGTTCCGCCATAGGCCGCGCGTCCATCGATTTGCGACACGAGCCGCGCGGATGCGCGCGTCAGCCCGGCGACCGACCAGTCGGGCGGCCAGAAGCCGCTGAGAATGAAATTGAACTGACCGATGGTTTTGAATGTCGCGTCGACGCGCGGCGCGATCGTGCAATGTTCAGCGCGAAGGTCGTCGCCGAACCAGGCGACGACCAGCGCGATGCTTTCGAGATTCGGGCAAAGCGCCTGCAGGGCGTCGATCGACGCGGTCCAATCCGTCGCCGCGGTGAGCTGATGGCGATTTTCCGCCGCCGTGGCGCCGGGCGAGTAGAAATTGAGCTTGAGGGCAGGGTGATAGCCGGCCTCCGTCGCGCCGGGAATGAGGTCGACGGCCCGGATCATCGCGCCGAGTCCTTCGACGGGTTTCACCACCTCGAAGGTGAATTGCGGAATGCGATTGCCGAACGGCGCGAGCGCGAGATCCTCGAAAACAATATAGGCGAGACCGCGATAGGCGGGCGCGTTTTGGGTCCCTTCCTTGGCGACAATCAGCGGATCTGGCTCCTGATCTTCAGTCCCGGGATAGATACGAAT
Organism: Methylocystis sp. H4A; assembly: GCF_015709545.1. Lineage (NCBI taxonomy): Bacteria > Pseudomonadati > Pseudomonadota > Alphaproteobacteria > Hyphomicrobiales > Methylocystaceae > Methylocystis > Methylocystis sp. H4A. The sequence continues at coordinate 90,903 of NZ_JADNQY010000018.1, forward strand.
CGGCAGCGTCGTCATGTCGAGCTCTGACCCATCAGCCCAGATGCGTCGCACGAAAGCGACAGGCCCTTCGCATAGACCGATCGCGAAATTCGCCGAATAGGCATAGGTGAACTGAATGTTGAAGCCGCCGCCGCCGCCGCCGCCTTTACCCTGATGCTGTGTCTGCGAAAAAGAAACATTGACGCGTTCGAGAAAGCGCGTCGCCCAGATCATCTGTCCGCCGAGGCGCGCGCGGCCGTAGACGCGCGGCACCCCGGAGCTTTCCGTTGAGGTGATCCCGTCCATCGATTTCAGCCGCGGACCGATCGAATAGCGGGGCGATGCATGCGGTTGCAGCGCTGCGTCGACGAAGGAGCCGCCGAAGCCGCCGAGCGCGCCGCCGATAGAGGAACCAACAGGTCCGCCGATCGCGCCGCCGGCGACAGAGCCGATCGTCTGCAGAACAAGAGTGGCCATGAGCGTCTCGAAGAGCCTCGCAATGTCATTCCGACAGGCCGAAGGCCTAATCGGGAATCCAGTGCAGCTTCAGGAATGTCGGGTTTTGTCCTGGATGCCCGATCGCGCGCCGAGCGCGCGTCGGGAATGACAGACGTGCTGCGCCTTCAATCCACAACGTTCGGAAAGGCGAAGGCGGCGACAAGCTTCTTGCGCCAATGCGGGCCAATCGCGACCTGCGCGACGCAGGCGCCGGCATGTGCGTGAATCATATGCGTCGTCGATATTGCGATGCCGAGATGTTTCGCCGGGAGATGTTCACGAAAGCGAAACAAGAGAACGTCGCCTTCACGAAAATCGCTTAAGGCCACCACTCTGAAATGGCGATGGGCGGCGTCAAGCAATGTCTCGGCGCTCAAGGCTTCGGCCCAATCGGGCGTATATGCGGGCGCCGCCTCCGGCTCGTCGCCGATGATGTCGCGCCAGACGCCGCGCACGAGCCCAAGACAATCGCAGCCGACATGGATGAGCGAAGCTTGATGCACATAAGGCGTGCCACGCCAGCGCCGCGCCGCCGCGACAATGTCGGCGCGGGTAAAATAAAAAAGACTCCCGCCGTCCATCGCCGGCGCAAGCGAACTCGGATAGGCGATGATTCGGTCATTGCCCGGCATATGCGGGAAGCCTCGAAAGTTGACGATATTGTCGAACTTCAAGCGACAGGCTGTCGGCGACTTATCGCATCCCGCCGTCAGGACAACGACGTCTCCGGCGAGAATCGCGCCGCCCGGCGGCGTCCACAGCGTGACGGTCGCGCGAAAATTTTCCTGCCAATGCGATTTGATCGTGAAATGGGCATTCTCATTCGCGCCGCTTGTGAAGGTAAGCACGCCGCCAGCAAAGAAGCCGCAGTCGAAAAGTTCGGAAAGATCCATGTCGATTGCGCCGCCGACGAAGGCGGCGATGACGCTCGTCGCGTGAAAGCCGGGCGCCATGACGTCGAAGGCGCAGCGCGCGTCGCCGAGATCCGCCGAACAACTGCGCTGAAAGGCGCGGCCCTGCTGCTGATCGAAAAGGTGCGCGCTCGAGCGCAGCTCCGCGGCGAAAGCCATCTCGCCGCGGCGTATCTCGCCGATCGTCGCGATGTCCAGCAAAGCGCGATCAGTCACGTTCGTCCAGTCGACCAGCCATGTCTCGACCGAGGCGCCGTCATAGAGGCCGTTCAGCAGATCCGCCTCGGTGAGGCTCTCGTCGCTCAAGGCCCCGGTCGCTTCGCCCGTTCCCGGCGCAAAGCCGACGCTCGATTCGAGCTGCGACGCCGAGAGACCAGTGTTCGCGCGAAAGGTCACGCCATTAAAAGTCAGGTCGCGATCATGATCAGTGAAGCCCATCGCTGTCGCATCGTTGCGCGCAACGCGCCAACAATGGCAGAAGGTGGTGGCGCGCTGATCGAGCTTCGCCTGCATCGAAGGAGAGAGCGAGAGCATCATTGTCTTCCAATTTTCAACGTCATTGCGAACCGCAAAGTGTTGCGGCGATTCAGCATGAGTCAGGCGATGCTGAATGGCTTCGCTTCGCGCTTTTTCGGCGGCTAGGGAACGATTTCGACGATCGGAATATTTGGAATCGCGCCGGCCTCGAAAGCGTGCATATCGATTTCAAGAAAATCCGTATCGAAGCGCACAGGCACGTCGAAGAGAAAGCCTGCCGTGACGACCGCTCCCGCCGAGGGAATGGCGCCGGGCGCGAAGGTCACGATTCCCGTCGTGACGTCGACGCTCACATCCGGCGCCGATTTCTCGACGCCATCGGCCGCGACCCGCACTGTTCCAGCGACGGGCTTTACGATGTCGCGCGCATAAGCGGAAAACGCGCCTCCGTAAGTCTTCACAAGCTGAAATGCGGCGCGCGCGCCATCTCCCATTCCTATTGGTTGATCCGTTGGGCTCGCAGTCGCGCCCGGCGCGCAGGAGGCGCAATCGGCGCGATCGCGCCATCGAAAGCCATAAAGCCTGCCGCGCCGCTCTTCGAAGAATTCGATGATCTGCGAAAGTTGCGTGAGACTCTTGACGCCGTAGCCAGCTTCATAGCGGCGCCGCGAATGCGCCCAGCGGGCGTTGCGCGCCTCGCGATTGGAGCCAAGCGTCACGATCTCTGTGCGCCGCTCCGGTCCGCCGCGCCCGCCCAGCGAGACATCAAGTGGAAAGCGGATCTCGTGAAAATCGCTCATGCCGGCTGCGCCCGCTTAGAGGTTGCGCTGGCCGCGCGCGACAGCCCGCGCCAGGGCGCCCGTGATTTGCGCCTCCGAACGACGGAAGCTCTCGACATCCTGCGCAGCGATGTTGACCGTGACCGCAACCGGACGCGCGGCGGCGCCTTGCGCGACGACGCCGAGCCGGCCATCCGCGCCGCGCGCGAGCGGCATGATCGCCTCGGCGCCGCGCTCGCCCATCAGCCCCATCGCGCCGCCGCTCGCAAAATAGGTTGGACTTGCGACGACCCCGCCCTGCGCAAAAGGCGCAACGGTCCCGGCGCCGCCGAAGGCGCTGGAAAACATGCCGCTCAATCCGCTCACCAGTCCTTCGGCGAGCGCCTTGGTTCCCGCGCGCAAGGCCATGCGCGTCAGCGACTGTGCGATCGTCGAGAGCACGTCGTTGAAGCTGCGGCCGCTTGCCGCCGCGGAGCCGAAACCCAGGTGAAGCGTCTTCGTGACATTTCCTGCCGAGACGTTGATCTGATCGAGCAGAAGTTTTGTCGCTTGCAGGTTAGCCGTCGCGACGCGCTCATTCGCGCCCGGCGCGTTGAACGGGTCCGGGAAGGGGTCGAAATCTGTCGTCATGTCGATCCTTGAGAATCGGGAAATTGGCGCATCATGTCTTCAAGCGCCGCGCGCGACGGCGCGCCCGGCGCTGAGCCGTAAACGCCCTCCGCCGCGCAAAAAAGTTCGCGCGGCGTCATCGACCAGAAATCGCGCGACGGGAGCCGCAGGACGCCGAGCCCGAAGGCCATGGCGCGCGCGAACGGAAAGGGCGCGCGATGGGAGGCGTCGCGCGCCGCTTCTTCCGTTTGCCTCAGGCGTCCTGCGGCGTCGGAGGGTTTGCGTCGGCGCTCCGCTCCGGCGCGTCGCCGAAGGTCGCGGCGAGGAGATCGGCCGCGATACGCACGTAGCCTGCAAGACCCTCCGAAACTTTCATTCTCGCGACGTCTTCGTCGTTTATGTCGTTGCCGGCTCCGCGCAGCCCGCAGCCGATGATGCGCAGTATGTCGCGTGCGGAAAGCCGTCGTTCCTCAAAGCGGCTCGCGAGCGCGACAAGGTCGCTGGCGCCAAAGCCGCTTTCGAGTTCGGCGAGCGCGCCGAGCGTCAGGCAGAGCGTGTAACTCTTGCCGTCGATTACCGCGTCGATTTCGCCGCGTTTGCTGTTCGCCATTGCGTCCTCACATGAAATGCGCCGGTCCATCTGGAAATGTCATTCCCGGCAGGCCGAAGGCCTGACCGGGAATCCAGGGGCGCAACAGGCAGTTTGATTTTGCCCCTGGATTTCTGATCGCGCTTCGCGCGTCGGGAATGACAGTTGAGCCGTTCAAACCTCACAACGCCGCGAAGGCGAGCGCGCCTGCCGATTCAAGGGAAATATCGAAGGTCACCTCGGCGGAATATTCGCCGCGGTAATCGAGATTGGCGATCTGGAACAGGCCTGAGAGCGAGCCGAAGTCGGGAATGACAATCTGCCACTCGCGCAGTAGCCCGTCGAAGAAGGTCTGGCGCAGCAGCGCATCCGACGACTGGTCCTTGAACACGCCTGTCCCGGAGATGCTGGCGCGCCTCAGTCCTCCGCCGTCCAGCAATTCGCGCCAGCGGCCGCTCGACTCGGCGTCGGTCACATCGACCGTGTCGGCATTCAGCGCGAGGCGTCGCGTGCGCAAGCCTGCGACCGTGACGAAGCTCGCGCCGTCATGAATTTTCAAGAGCAGATCCTTGCCTTTCTGGGCGGCCATCATTGAGCTCCGTTAAAGATATTCGGTCGTGGCGCGAAAGCGCAGATTGACCCGCGCGAAGCGGCCGTTCTGATCGCGACGCGTCTCCAAGGAGAGGAAGCGCAAGTCGACCAGCCGATGGCCCTCAAGACTGAGCGCCGCCTCATCGAGAAGATCGGCGATGCGCTGCGCCAGTTCCAGCGCCTCGCTTAGCCCCCGCATCGTCGACGTGACGCCGATGGTGAAAAATTGCTCGGTGCCTGGTGAAAGATCTGCCGACCAGTCGCGCAGCTGCGCTTCGCCAAAAAGCGCATAGGGCGGTTCGGCTCCTCGTGGCGCTTCGTCGTAAAGCTTTTGGCCGAGCGTGGCGGCGAAGCCGGCATCCGCGAGCAGATAGGCGCGGATCGCCTTGCGCAGCGCAATGACGGGTGAAACGCTCATGGCGAGTCCTTTATGTGATCTCTTCGCACGTGCAGATCAAAAATCGCCGGCGCTCATCGGGATCGAGAACCGATTGGATACGAAGCTTGCGACCGCGATAGACAAAGCGCATGTCCTTTGAGACATCGTCACGCCATCGGATCGTCGCGACGAGAGTCGTCGCCTGCTCGGCGCGTTGCTCGACGAAGGCCTCGCGAACGCCAGAAGGCGCGATGCGCGCCCAAAGAGTCGTGACGGGCGTAAAGCTGCGCGAAAAGCCGCCGGCGCCGTCGGGCGCGTCGATGGGCGCCTCGAGCGTCACGCGATGGCGCAGCGCGCCGATGGGGAGGCCGCTCACAGCAGCCGCTCCCGCCGAAACGGCGCCGCGAGCTGCGCGACCGTTTTCGGCAAAGCGTCGTCGCCGCTATCGCCGCGATGTTCGCGCCAATGCGCGACGAGCGTCAAAATCGCTTGGCGCAGCGGCTGCGGCGCGTCGCTCGCGAGCGAGCCATAGCCGACGTCAAAGTCGATCTCGATTCCGTCGATCGCGCGTCCGGGCGCAGGCGGCGTGGTCGTGAAGCTGATGCGGCCACCCTCTTTCGAGGATGGCGCGCGATAGGTCGCGGCATTGAGCGTCTGCGGCGCGTCGCTTGCGTCGAACACACGGATCGCCGTCACCGACTGAAATGGCGCGAAGGGAATGCGGAGCGTCGCGTTCGAGGCAACCGAAGTCGGCCAGCAGTCGAACACGAGACGCCAGCTTTGCGTGACGAAGAAGCGCCGCGTATAGGCCTCGAGCGTCATGCGCGCGGCGACGATCAGCGCTTGGATCAATTCATCCTCTTCGACGCCGTCTTCACGCAGCCATGATTTTGCGTCGGCGAGCGAGACGGGCTCGATCGCCGGCGCGCCGATGAGCATCGGTCGCATCGCGCGTCCTAGGTTGTGGTGAGCGGAAGGCCGCGACGTTTGTCGTCGCGGCCTCAACGGGGCGGGCTGATTAGGATGCGGCGAATTTCAACAGCTTGATCGCTTCGAAATTCTGCACGCCGCCGCCGACCCGCTTCGTCGTGTAGAAGAGGACATAGGGCTTGGCGGAGTAGGGATCACGCAGCACGCGAATGCCGACGCGGTCCACCACCACATAGCCGCGCTCGAAATCACCGAAGGCGATGGAGAGAGAATTCGCGGCCGGGTCCGGCATGTCTTCCCCTTCAACGACGGGGAAGTTCATCAGCGAGGCGCCAGCGTCGGCGGTAGCGGGCGGCGCCCAGATGTAATCGCCCGTCGTCGTCTTGAACTGGCGCACGAGCGACTGTGCGCGCCGTCCCATGACGAATTTGCCGTTCTGGCGGAAGCCGGCGCGCAGCGCGTAAACGAGATTGACCAAGGCGTCGGAAGGATCGCTCGCCGCGAAAGCGCCGGCGGCGCCTGTCGCCACATAGCCGACATTGCCCCAGGTCCAGCTCGCGTCCGCAACCGTCGCATAGGAGAGAAAGCCCTTCGGCTTATTGACGCCGTCGCCGCTGACGAAGGCCGCGCCTTCCTGTTCGGCGAAGGCGGCTTGCACCTCCTCGGCGATCCATTGCTCGATGTCGACGACGGCGTCGTCGAGCAGCGCCTGCGTCGCCGCCGGCATGGCGTAAAGCTCCATCGCCGGGAAGGTCATGTCGGCGAGCTGCTGATTGTTGGTCTGCGGGCGTGGATCGGCTTCGGCGACCCAGCCGGCGGCAGGACCTGTCGTCGAAAAGGCGCGGCGCAGCGACGCGCCGGAGATTTCGCGCACGCTGGAGATGGCGCGGATCGGCGAAAACTTCGCGAGTCTTCGCAGAACTTCCCGCTCGGTTGGAAGCGGCACGAGATAGCCGCCGTCAGGGCCCGAACCGCGCGACAGCGCCTTGGCTTCGAGCGCCTTGAGGCCGCTCGCTTCGCCGGAGCGCATATAGTGATTGAAGGCGCTCTTGTGCTCGCGCCCGCTGTGGTCGTCGACGAGCTTGCCGCCGATGCGCGGCCGCGACATTTCCAGCGCTAGGCGATCGAGGCGGCTCTTTGTGTCGTCGAGCGCGTGGTCGATGCGCGCGAGCTTCTCTTCGGTCACGACGTCGGCGCCGAGGCGGCCCTCGAGCTGCGTCAAACGCTCGTCGTTCGTCTCCTTGAAGGCGCTGAAGGCGCGATTGAGATCGGCGAGAATATCGTCGCCGGCGGATTTCGTTTCAACTGCTGACATATATAGAGCCTCATGTTTGGCGCCGGCGCGCGGAAAAACGCCCCGGCGGCGGGAGCCGCCGGGATGAAGTCCGCGTGCTTGGGAAAGCCGTCTCAAAGAGTTCATTTGCGCCCGACGGCAAGGCGGGAATCGATGCGATTATTTTCTTCTGCGTCGGTCAGCAGCGTGCGGCGGCGCGCCGCAGCGCCTGCGCGAAGTCAAGTGCGGCCCGCTGCGCTCTCAGGCGCGCGAGCTTCGCGCCGAGCGCCTCCATGCGTGACGCGCCACTGCGACTTTGCTTCACCTTTCCGATGCGCGCCTGCGGCAGCATCGGAAAGGTGACGATGGAGATCTCCCACAGATCGATTTCGTGCAGGCGGCGCACGCCGCTGGATTTGTCCGTCGTGGCGCGTCGCGCGCGAAAGCCGATTGAGAGACCGTCGATCGCGCCCTTGCGCATCAGCGACAACGCCTCGCGCGCCCGCGCCACCGACAAATCGAGGCGGCCTTCGACTTTGAGGCCGCGCGAATCTTCGACGATCGAGGACCACATCCCGATCGGCTCGGCCGCGTGATGCTGCCACAGCATTTTGACGCCCCCCGCGCCGCGCTTGATCAGCGAGCGCGCAAAGGCGCCGGTCATCACCATGTCGCCGCCTGAATCAACCACGCCGAAGAGGCTGGCGTAGCCCGAGAAGGCGCCAGCTTCATTGGCCTGCAGCAACGGCGACTCGGCGCGCTTGATTTCCGGCGCGCCGGCGCTCAACGCCGTCTTTTGCAACGCGACCATCAGCTCTTCTCCGCCTGGGCGTTGATTGGCGCATGGCTCGCCGCGCGGGCGTCGGCGCGCAATTGCGCGAGCAACTCGACAAAGGTCTTGAACACGGCGGAAGGATCGTCCCGCATGCGCGCATGGCGCGCGCGCGGACGTCTTACAAAATGCGGCAGCCAATTCTTCTGATTCATTGATCGCTCCTGCAACGTCGGTTGAAACGCGCGAGTTCGCGCACGAATGCGTCAAGGCGGCGCGTCGCCTCGCCGAGTTCGCGCAACGCGAGATAGGCTTGTGCGGTGGCGGCGCAGGCCCACAGAAACAGCGCGAGATGCGCGAGATCGCCGCGCTCCAAGACGGCGTTCAGAATGTCGGACATGGGCGGTTTCGTATTTCCGGCCGGCGGCGCGTTTGTCAGTCATTCCCGACGCGAAGCCCGGCCGCAGCCAGGCCTGAAAACTCTTCTGCACGCGCGCGACAAGTGGCAGAACGGTCTGGCGCCAGAAGGCGCGATTGGCCTCGGCGTAATTGCTGAAGGTGTTGTCGCCGGGGAGACCCAACAGCAGCGGCGGCACGCCGAAGGCGAGCGCGATCTCGCGCGCCGCGCCCGCTAATCAATTGTTTTGGGAGGCGGGACCACGTCGTAGTTGTTGTCGCGGATAAGGATATTGTCCTTTCCGAACGCCTCATAAAAGATCGCGGGGATGAGTTCGAGCAGTTCCGAGCGTTCTTTGTTCCATTCGATCAGGAAGGTACATTTTGGATCGAAACCGTATTCGGCGTCGTCTTCAATATTAGGAGGCCTCGCTTCTCCGACTTCCGAAAGCCAGAAGTAGCGGAGAATATCTCGATATTTTTCACGAGCTTGGGAGAGCAACTCCTTGGTCTGGTCGAGCGGCAAGGCGCTATCGAAAAAAAAGCAGGTGGACATTACCGGCCTCCAAAGAGGTAGTGGAGTTTACCCTTTTGGTCGATGATCCAAAGAGGTCACGGACTCCGCCTATGACGTCGCCGCGAGCTCCTCGCGCATCAGCGCGATCACCTCCTCGAATGCAGGGGTGAAAATCTCTTTGCGCTCGCGCATCCAGGTCAGCCCAGGATCGAGTTGGTCGCGCTGAAAATCAGCGTAATAGGCCTCCATCGCACGAAACAATTCTATCCGCTCCTCGCGCGGGTATTCGCTGAACTCGAAGAAATCGAGAGCTTTCCCATCGGGCAACTCATATTTGCTCGGCCAGCCGTCGTAGAGGAAGCCAAGGACTTGCGGCGCCAAGTCTTCGGCGATTCGCGGCGCCTTGTTGCGATCGAGATAAAGCTCATAAGCTCCTCCCAATATGGCTTCGAACTGCCCTCGGGAAATTGGCAGCCATTCCTTGTCGATAGCGTCGAATGTGACGAGAGAGGACATATGTCACCTCAGAACTTTGATACGCGCCTGTGTTTCAACGGGCAGGGTCCAAATGTAGGTCAATACTCTTGCAGCATTCTCGCTGCCCAAGCCTGAAAGATCAACGACGTATCGGTCAACGGCACGATTGCGAAGCTTCCCTTGCAGGCGACGCGTGAACCTTTCGTAATTGAAAAACTGATCCGACACATCACTCCCTATCGCATCCCATGTTTGGCCAAATTCGTCCTGGAAATCGGCGCCAGAGGCGCTTGACCTCTTAAAGGGCCTGCCAGTTTCTTTCTCCATCCGCAACACGGTTGCGACCTCCGGCCAACGGGGCTGACCGAGTGAAGCGGGGTCTCGCGCCAGATTATCGATCCGATCCTGTTCCGGGCCTGTAATGCCCCGAGGGTAAAATTCTTCGATCACCGATTCTCGCATCCGTAGCCGACGAAATGGATCGCGCGGCGGCATGTTGTCGCCGAACTTTGCGCGCAGAAGCTCGGCGTAGCGCGCGTCCGCCTCTCGGATGTCGCTCTCATTGCGTTCGATGCGATGCTCGATGTTTTCCGGATCGATGAGAGTTTGCGGCGGTCGCCAGTCGGGATCGAGTTCTTGCACGCGCGTCATCGCTCGTGCGGCGCGCTCCGCGGAGATTGTCTCTCTTGCGAGTTGCGCCGGCGTGGCAGCGAGTCCGCTTCTGCCGCGACCGCCGCCGCGCGCCTGGGCCAGCGTGATGGACCCTTCGACGTCGCTCGCCACTCTCGGATCTGTGTTCAGCGCCGTCTGGACTCGGCCCTCCACATCCCGCCGCCGCGCGCGATCATCTCGCGCGCCGCGAGACCCGCCTGCCGAACCTCCGCCGCCCCCCCGCTCGTCCATTGCCCAGCGCCGGAATTCCCGCCGGGACGCGCGGCTGATTCGGGCTATAGCGGCGCTCCAGACCGACATCGCGCTTGGCGAAGAGCGCTTCTTTCGGCGCCGGGCCGTAGCCTACAGCCTCGCGCTTTTCGTCGAGCGTGAGGAAGGCGGCCTTGCCGACGCGCTCCCATTCGGCGGCGCGTTCGCTAGCCCTCTTTCGCCGAGCAAGTCATTCGTGTTGCGAAGCCATCTCGTTTTCTATGATTTGCCGCGCTCTTTTGAAGATGAAGACGTAGCCGGTGTCTTCTTGCTGCGTTTTTGGTGACCCAAAAAACACTTTAGTTGGCTTTAGGCTTAACCAAAGCGTCTCGAACTCCACGCTTGGGTTCTTGCTCTCAATTACGTTTGACAAAAATTCCCTCAATCGCTCGAGGCCAGCCAGATCGAAACACGATAGAGATTCCGATATGGCGTCATCCAGTCGCTTCAGGGACGCCTCCTGCGTCGTGGCTTTAACGTGATCGCGCGAAAGCGCAATATCAAGCCCAAGGCAAAATCCTTCAAATTCGTCGGACATTTGTATCGGCATCGCCGTCTCCGGTTATTCGAAAGTTGGGAAAGCGGTTATAATCGAATAGCCCTTCTTCGAAGGTTTATCATGAATAATCACCACGGCGGCGCCATAGGTATCTCTGAAAAATATCGTGGCGTTTCGCTTCGAGGGGTCCAGCGAATAAGCCTCTCGGCCTGTAGCAGTCTCAAAAGACGCATCGATCCTTATGCGGCGCGTTATCCGCCCAGATATGACATCTTCGACAGTGCGAAAGTTTCTTGCGATGACTGAATTAACGAGCTTGTTTGCGGCTTCGATGGATGGAAAGGACCCCGCTCTTGTATCCCGCTCGACCCAGAGCCAGCCGTGCTCCTCATAAGAGTCACGAATTCTATCACGGAGCTGGTTATCAGTCTTTCCAACATGGTCGCGTATCGAATGACCCTCGTGTACGCCACCCTCCTCATCTCGCAAATCGACGAGTTGATTGTCAGCTATTTGTTGGACGGTGGGATTGGAACCAGGCTCGTCCGAGAAGCTCAACGAATCATCGAGAAGCCCAACGCTTCCTGAAAGCCCACCGCCGCCCCCGCCGTCCGTCCATTGCCCGCCGGCGGAACTTCCCGCCGGCGCGCGGGGCTGATCGGGCCGATAGCGGCGCTCCAGCGCGAGATCGCGTTTGGCGAAGAGCGCTTCTTTCGGCGCCGGGCCATAGCCCAGCGCCTCGCGCTGTTCGTCGAGCGTGAGGAAAGCCGCCTTGCCGACGCGTTCCCATTCGGCGGCGCGCTCGCTCGCCAATGCTTCCAGACGATCGGCGTTATAATCGAGGCGAAAGGAACCGAAGCCCGGCCGCAGCCAGGCCTGAAAGCTCTTCTGCACGCGCACGACGAGCGGCAGCACGGTCTGGCGCCAGAAGGCGCGATTGGCCTCGGCGTAATTGCTAAACGTATTGTCGCCGGGAAGACCCAACAGCAGCGGCGGCACGCCGAAGGCGAGCGCGATCTCGCGCGCCGCGCCCGCTTTCGACTCGGCAAAATCCATGTCTTTGGGCGAAAGCGACAGCGCCTTCCAGTCGAGCCCGCCTTCGAGCAGCAGCGGCCTTCCGGCGTTGGTCGCGCCGGAGAAATTCTCCTCCAGCTCTTCCTTCAGCCGAGAGAATTGCTCGTCGGTGAGATGCGCGCCTTCCGGCCCCGCATAGACGAGGGCGCCGGAGGGGCGCGCGGAATTGTCGAGCAGCGCCTTGTTCCAGAAACTCGCGGCGCGTGTCGAGCGCGACTTGTGCGGCGGCGAGCGGCGGAAAGCCGTAATAATCGTCGAGCGGGTTGAAGAATTTGATATGCAGGATCGGCTCTATCCCTTCGCCGCGCATCTCGTAGCGCGCTTCCTGTCCGAGCGCGCGATAGATGAAGGCCGCGGGCCAGCCGTTGCGCCCGGCTTCGATGCTCATGCGGTCGGGCCGCAGCGCATAAAGTTCGCGCAGCTCCTCGTCGATCAGAACGGATTCAATATAGGCGTTGCCGTAAAGCAGCAGATTGGCGCAGATCGTTTCGATGAAGGAGGCGCTGGTGTCGAGCGGATTGGGCCGCTCGATGAGAGAGATCAGCGGATGGTCGACCGCCTCCTCGCGGCCCTCATAGACGAGCCATGGCACCGAGGCGGCGGCTTCCGCCACCATGCGCACGCAGCGATGGCAGACGGCGTTGCGCTCATAGCCTTCGCGCGTCAGCACCGTCGAATTGCGCGCGCTCCAATGCGGCTGTCCGAGCGCATGCATGGCGAGGAGCTTCGCCGCGCGCGAATATTTGGTTTCGCGCGCCGGCGCGACAGCGCCGATGAGGCGCGAGAAGAGAGAGGGCATGAAAGGTCCTTTGAAAGGAATGCGACTGGCGCGGCGCAAACCCTCTCCCGCTTGCGGGAGAAGGAGAGCGTGCAATGCTTCGCTACACTCGCCGCATGCGCGGCTCGGGCGCCTTCGGCGTCAAAGCCAGCGCGGTGATCGCCCAGACCAGCGCGTCGAGCCGGTCGGGACTTCGCCCCGACGAAAGTCCGTCGGCGCCGAAATCGCACATCTCGTCTTCGAGCGCCGGAAAGGCGCCGACATGTTTGACACGGCCCTGTTCGTAAAGCTGCGCGACCGGCGCGGCGCGCAAATATTTGCCGCGCGTCGCCCGCGCCATCGTCACCGGCGCCGAAGGATCGGCTTCGTTCAGCACGGCGCGCACCATTTCGCCGCCCTGATTGACTTCGGCGACAAGCGCGTCGGCGGAAAGCTTGTGATACAGCGCGATCGCCGCGCGCGCCCATTGCGCCGGCCGCGCCGCCGACAAAGTCGCGTCGGCGAGAACATAGAGCATTCCGGCCTGTTCAATCCCCGCGGCGACGAGGCCGCAATTGTCGGCGCGCTTGCCGGAACTCGCCGGCGGATCGACCGCGACGACGATGCGCTTGAGCGGCGGCGCCTCATGGACCCGCGCGCGCTCCAGCATGTCGCGCGTCCACAGCGCATCCTTGCGCTCGTCAAGAATTTCGCCGTCGAGCTCCTGACGCCCCAGGCGCGTGCCGGCATATTGCGCGACGACGCTTTCCAGAAAGGACGGCGCAAGATTGGCGGCGTTCTCCCGCGTCAGCGCGCGCGTCACGACGCTCGCCGGATTGGCGATCAGCTCTTTCAAAAGCGGCAGCGGACGCGGGGTCGTCGTCACCAGCTGACGCGGCCAGTCGCCGAGACGCAGGCCAAATTGCAGCATGTCCCATGTCTCCCTGGCGTAGCGCCATTTGGCGAGCTCGTCGCACCAGGCGGCGTGAAACTGCGGCCCGCGCAGGCTTTCCGGATCTTCCGCCGAAAACGCCTGCGCCACGGCGCCCGAGTCCCAGACGACACGCTTTCGCGTCGTCTCCCAGCGCGGCCGCTCGCGCGGCGAATGCACGGCGAGCAGGCCGGAGACGCCCTCGACCATCACCTCGCGCACGTCGGCCGCCGTCTCGCCGACAAGCGCGATGCGCCCGAGCGGGCGCGGTGAAAATTGCGCGCGTCCGAGCGCCAGCGCTTTCACCCATTCGGCGCCGGCGCGGGTCTTGCCCGCGCCGCGTCCGCCGAGGATCAGCCATGTGCGCCAAGGCGCGCCGCTCGCGGCCAAGTGCGGGGGCCATTGATCGCGCCGTGCGACGAATTCCCACTCGTCGAGAAGCCGCGCCAGTTCTCTCGCGCTCAAACCTTCGAGCGCCTCATTCAGTCGGCCCTGCGCCGCGCAGGCGCTCAAGTCGTCGAGCAAGCTCCGCGCGGAGTTCGGCCAATTCACGGGGCGGCGCGTCGCCGCCTCGAGCGCTCGCGGAGGGGTCGCTGTCATCGTCTGCGTCGTTCTCGCTATCCTCGTGCTCGCGTCGCATGCGCTTCAATTCGGCGAGCGTTTTGACGAGGCTTGCGAGCGTGCGGGCGCTCGCCTCGATGGTCTTGGGCGCATGTTTGGCGAGCGCAGCTTCTGCGCGGGCGAATTCCTGTTCGACGGCGTCTTCGAGCCGCGCGATCAGCCGGCCGGCATCGCGCGGCTTCTTTGCGGCAAGCGCAGCCTCTTGCGGCTTTTTCGGCGCGCAGGCGGAGGCGCGCATTGGCCAGCCGTGAATTTCGCGAAAGCGGCGGAATTGCCCGACGCTCATGCCGAGCAGTTCGAGAATTTCGCCGATGGGCGTGACGCCCGAGTCATAGAGAAGCTTCGCCTGCGCGATCTTTTCATCGCACGGCGGCGCGGATTTGGCCGCCATCAGCCAGTCTCCGTAGGGTTGGCGACTTATGGGGTTGCACCGCTAAAGCAGTGGGGCTTTGTCATTCCCGACAGGCCGCAGGCCTGACCGGGAATCCAGAGTCGCAACAAGCGTGTTTGATTTTGCCCTGGATTCCCGATCGCGCTCCGCGCGTCGGGAATGACAGCCGGGGAACGAATTGAGCGAGATGTTCACTTTTTGAAAAGCTCTATATTGCTCTTCAATGGTAGCCGCCGCGCAGTGTCATTCCCGACAGGCCGAAGGCCTGATCGGGAATCCAGAGTCACACCAATCATGCTTGATCTTGCCCCTGGATTCCCGATCGCGCTTCGCGCGTCGGGAATGACAGCAGTGGAAGCATCGAAGATGGAGAAGACCTATTTTGTCTATATCCTCGCGAGTGCGCGAAACGGCACGCTCTATGTCGGCGTGACCAATGATTTGGCGCGGCGCATTCACGAGCATAAGGCCAAACAGACCCGAGGTTTCACATCGCGATATAATGTTCACATGCTCGTTTGGTATGAAACCTATGGCGACGTGAACGAAGCCATCGCGCGCGAAAAGCAGTTGAAGAAATGGGAGAGGCGTTGGAAGCTCGAATTAATCGAGACGCTTAATCCGGCTTGGAAAGACCTCTATTTCAACCTCAACAACTGATCATCGGGCATGTCATTCCCGACAGGCCGCAGGTCTGATCGGGAATCCAGAGTCGCAACAAGCGTGTTTGATTTTGCCCCTGGATTCCCGATCGCGCTTCGCGCGTCGGGAATGACAAGCCGGGAGCCTGACGAGTCAGTTTTCAACAACGCTCCAAAAAAATCCCCTCGGCCCAAGACGCAAGCGTCTCGAAGCGCGAGGGGATCGAGTTGGCGCGGGGAACGGGAGGAGAGGACGCCGCGCCGGTAAACTCGTTCGCGCCGCTCAAGCGCAATTTTGGAGCATGGCGCTTTTCTATAGGACCATCGTGGTGATTGTGTAGTTGACAAACCAAGCGGCGTGATATAGCTTCAGAGTCAAGGAGCTAGGACCAATGTCTGTTTTGTCGAAACCCTACTTTCACGACGAAGCCGCCGCTTTCGCCCATCTTGAGGGCGTCTTGTGGACGAATGGCCCGGTTTGCCCGCATTGCGGCTCCGTCTCTGGAAAGCATTACGATCTACGCAAGACGCGCATTGGCCTTCGTAAGTGCTCCGACTGCCGCAAGCAGTTCACGGTGAAGGTCGGCACGGTTTTCGAGTCCGCGCATCTGCCGCTCTCGAAAATGTTGCAGGCGGTCTATCTCATGACGGCGAGCAAGAAGGGCATTAGCGCCCATCAGCTTCACCGCGTCCTAGAGGTTCAATACAAGACGGCGTGGTTTCTGGCGCATCGCATTCGCGAGGCCATGCGGTCTGGCGAGCTTGCGCCGATGGGCGGCGCCGGCGGCGTTGTGGAGGCCGATGAAACCTATTTCGGCAAGACTGAGGTTCAGCCGACCGTCACCAAGGAAGGCAAGCCTTATAAGTCTCGCCGTCGCAAGTTCGGTCCGGCCGGCAAGCGCGCCGTCATCGCTCTTGTCGAGCGCGGCGGTTCGGTTCGCACGTTCCATGTGGAGAAGGCGAACAAGGTCACGGTCGCCTCTATCGTCTCCGAGAACATTGACCGCGAAACGTCGCTCTACACGGACGAAAGCGCCCTATACCCGGAAGTCGGCAAAAAGTTCGCCGATCACGCCACGGTGCGCCACAGCGCCGACGAATACGTTCGCGGCGACGTTCATACGAACACGGTTGAGGGCTATTTCTCGATCTTCAAACGCGGCATGAAAGGCGTCTACCAGCACTGCGGCGAGAAGCATCTGCATCGCTATCTCGCGGAATTCGATTTCCGCTACAATAATCGCTCGGCGCTTGGTTGTGAGGATGGAGAACGCAGCGCGCGCGCCCTGAAAGGGATTAAGGGGAAGCGCCTCACATACCGGATATCTGACACAACGCCTTGACAACAATAGGTGATCGGTACAGCGAACTTGATTCTTGAAATTTATGACCGAATCGCCTAAGTATGAGGAGTCCGAAATGTTAGTTCTAGACTAGCTGAGTAGGGCATTGTCCGCCCGATGAAGCGCACCGGCCTGAGTGGAGCGCTGAGGGCGGACAAATAGTTTAAAGTATAAATCTCATAAACCCGAAATCTCCGTTTGCCTTCATCTGGGATATCTCTCGGGTTGGGAATAATTTCAGCCCTGCTGGTTTCCCGTAACTTCTAAAAATCATTGGGAGCAAATTACGCTGGAACCTGTCGTCGGTGATGCCGTGCTGTTTAGGCTCAATCGCCATGTGCAAAGACGATGCGATGATATCAGCTAAGTGGATACCGGTCTCATTTTGATGTCTCTGCGAAGTGAACTCTTCATGCACGAAATCCCAGTTAACAGAGCAATTATAGCGAGCTTGACCCTTCTGTAGCTTAGTTAGATATGACGCTAGCTCATCGTACGGATACATGTCCTGGTTGGAGAAAACCAGTTTAACTTTGTTTGTATCGCTGCTGCCGCCGCGAGCCGCTGCCTTTGCTATCCAAGAAACACGTTCAAGGACGAATTTCACGAGGTATTGATATTCTTCTTTATGATTTGCTCTTAAGAATGTTCCAGCCATAGAAGGCTTGTGCAGTGCAACCTGTGTTATCAGTGCTTTCTTTGTCGAAAGAACCTTTGTTAAGACGAAATTGTCTTTCTCTTTCGTCTCTGAAAATTTTTTGAATTTCCTCTCGTGACCGCGCTCGCTGCGCGCTTCATCGAAAACGGCCAACACGTCGCGCTCCCCTTGGATTGGGAATACGATAGCGCCGATGGCTAGAAAGTGGCTTGAGCCACCACCATACTTATCGCCGGAGCACCCAGCTTCGTCGATATAAGCAACGAACTTCGGATCGGGCATGACCAAAAAACGAACGGTTGCGAAGGCCGACCAGTATGCCGAATTTATAGACGCCGCCAAGTCGCTCGGCTGCGACGAAGATCCAGCGCATTTCGACGCGGCGCTAAAGAAGGTCGCGCGACATAAGGCATCGCCTGACGCGCCCGCAAAAAATCCTGCCAAGGATAAGCGAAAATGATCGGCCTCTTCCGCAGAGAGAACTTAGTCGCATTTCTGCTTGGTGGCATCTTTATGGGATTGCCTAGCTTTCTCGCGCTGCTTTTCTATCTGTTTCAGGCGCCGGGCCTGTTCCCTCTTGAGCGGCTTCGCAACGCAGCCCTGATGTGGTTCGCCGAGTGCGGGCGCGTTGTTGATGGTGATGTTGTTGTTGATGACGGACGGGGGAGCTGGGTTAGCTGGAGAATTGCCTCCATGAATGTTGGCGAAGTTCGTAGTGATGGTGCTGATCCCAGTCAGAACCCACACGATCAAGAGCAGGGCGGCCAAAGGGTTGTGCGCGCCAAGCTTCTTTACGGCTGTAGCGGCTTCAGACGGGAGAAGCTGTAAAGCCTCGTTCAGAGCTTCTTGCGGATCGATTCCACCTCGCTGCGCTTTATCTGCAAGAGCAAGTATTTTGCTGATTACGAATTCAGTAACGATTCCGGCGCGTTCTATATGTAAGACACCGTCCACGGCGCTCATCATGCCATCTAACACAATGCCCATGTGCCCGTTTGGGCACGACGAACGGTTTCCTTCCATGTAAATGGAAGACGAGCGATCAAGCCCAAAACCAGACGGAAAAATGATTTTGCACGTCGGGCAATAAGCAGGAACTGAAATCATAGCGCAGCCTCATGAAGACGCGCGTAAGCTACCCGATTCTCATGGTTCGTCAAATGCACAATCGCCACCATCGTCCGGCTGTCAAGGAATAAATACGCATTTATATACTTGACAAAAGTTCGTGATGGGATAGGATCGCAGTCATAGGGAGTCGCCCATATGACCGCCGTTTTCCAAAACCCCATCTTTCAGGACGAAGACAAAGCCCGTGAGGCGCTTGAAGGCGTCCGCTGGCCCAATGGCGCAATCTGCCCTCATTGCGGTAACGCCGATCCTGACCGTATCGCGCTCATTGCTGGCAAGAAGCAGTCGCATCGGCCCGGCCTTCGCTATTGCCTAGGGTGCAAGAAGCAGTTCACCGTCACAGTCGGAACCGTGTTCGAACGCAGCAAAGTCCCCCTCACAAAGTGGTGGATGGCTGCTCATATGTTCAATTCTGGAAAGAACGGCGTTTCGGCTCACGAAATACATCGCTCGCTTGGCGTCACCTACAAAACCGCTTGGTTCATGATGCATCGCTTGCGCGAGGCTATGAAGGACTTTGCGCCTTCGCCTATGGGTGGGGAAGGCCAAAGCGTGCAAGCCGACGAAACCTACTACGGCAACTCATCTAAGCGCGCCAAGGGCTACAAGAAAGGCCATAGCCAAAAGGCTGGCGTCGTCGCTCTTGTCGAACCCAAGGGCCGCGCCCGCGTGTTTCACGTCAAGAGCGCCACAGCCGAAACTGTGCGCGAGATACTTGTCACCAACGCCCATCGCAAGTCCGAACTGCATACGGACGAAAGCCGCCTTTACATCAAGGTCGGCAGAGAGTTTGCCGCGCATAAAACCGTTGAGCACGGCATGAACCAGAGCGGCTATTACGTCGGAGACGACGGCCAGACGACGAACGCGGTCGAGAACTTTTTCGGCAACTTCAAGCGCTCAATGAAGGGCACGTACCGCTTTTGCAGCGAACAGCACCTACAGCGCTATTTGAATGAATTTCAGTTCCGCCATAACAACCGCACTGCGCTCGGCGTAAACGACGGGGAACGGACGGCCCTTGCCATGAAGGGCATCGAAGGCAAGCGCCTGACGTATCGTCCGGCTCACTAAAGTCACTTCAAAGAAGCAATTCGCTAAGCGCTTTTTGGCTTGGCGGCGCGTCCGTGCGGCTTTTTCCCCTGGCCAGGACTCTTAGGCTCCTTTGCGCTAGCTTTGCCGAGCTTCATTTCATCGTGAAGCTTGGGGGGCTGGCGCACCAGCGCGCCCATAAGACTTTTTGTTTTGTCGATGTTGGAAGGCGAATCCATGCCAACGCTCCAGCTTCTTGGGCGGGTTGTCCCGAGCACCATACAGGCAGATATAACCGATCTCCCATCACTCAATTGGAAGTCGGACAGGTCTGACCTTAGCGGAACGTTTTCATATAATTGCAAGAGTAGCAATATTCACTTGATTGCAAACCTTGACCGCCATCCGACATACGAGGAACAGGCGTTCGTAATATCTGTATTGTTGGACGGCATTCAAACATTGATCGACATGATTGCGTTTAGAGAGAATATATACGCCACAGTCATTATTGAAAAAATGATTGACATAGACGGTACAGAATCAACGTTAATATTCAGACTTAATGAATTTATGAGTTTAAAATCAATGCGACCAGAACGGTTCGGTGATATGGTTAATATACTATTTAACGATCTTCCCGCAGCAATCGCTTTGCATGACGTTATAACATCACTATATCGCAGACACCTTTCAGTAACACTCTGCGCAAGAGCAGTTGAGGCGATAAGAAATAATATAGCATCAGGCATAAAAAGAGAAAAACAATGGCCAATAATGCGCGCTGCGCTGAAATTGGATGAGACTTATGTTAATTACATCACTGATGCGTCAAAAGCCCCGAGGCATGGTGATCATGCCTTTATACCTGGGGATATCGCAAGAGAAGTTCAAAGCAGGACATTTATAATCATGGATCGGTTCTTGGAATACAAGCTCAGAGGTTCTACTCCTCTCCCTGAAGACGAGTTTCAGACTCTGAGATAGACACCCAAACTTTCACCATAGCCTCCCATACTCCGGCTGCGTCTTCATCTAAAGCGGCATATCTCGCCGCATCTAGCATCTCCTGTGTGGGATTAAGAGGGACGAGGACCATTCCGGGTTTAGTTTTTTCACACATAACGCATCTCTTTTTTTGAGACGCGCTTACACACTTGATTCGGGGAGCCAGCGCCTTGATTTTACAAGGCGAAATTGCTGCTATAGGACTTAGCTCCTACGTTTGTCAAGTATATAAATGCGAATAAATACCTACATACAGAAAAATCTCAGTCGCCCGTCACCACCGCGCCTTCTTCGGCCAGCGCTTCGGCCATAGCCTGATGAAGTCCGGCAGATCGTCGGTCTCGACGTCGTCCTCGCCGGCCTCGATTCGGCCGCGCGCCGACACGCCGGCGCGAGAGACGCTCTCCGGATCGCCAGAGATCAGCGGATGCCAGGGCGGCAGCGGCTTGCCCCGAAAGCGCAGCACATAGGCGCAGGTCGGCGGCAGCCAGGGAATATCCGCAAGCTTCTCCAGCGTGAGCCGCACGCAGTCCGGCACGTAGCGCCGTCGCCGCGGATAGTCGCCGCAGCGGCAGCTCTGCTGGTCGAGCAATTTGCAGGCGACGCTCGTGTGATAGATCGCGCCCGTGTCCTCGTCTTCGAGCTTCACCAGACAGCAGCGGCCGCAGCCGTCGCACAGCTGTTCCCACTCGGCGCGGGTGAGGTCCGAAAGCGGCTTTTCCCAGAATGGCGTCTCGGTCTGCTGGGGGACCGAGGGGGAGCGCTGCGAATAACTGGGACGAGGCTCTTCGGCGCGCTCGAAGCTTGTGGACCCGGTCCCATTCTCCGGATCCGGGCGGTTCCGGCCGCCTGCAGCGTGATCTGGGGCATTTTCGCCTTTTTTTAACGCCATCCTTCTCTTTCGGCTTGCGCTTTGCGCGACAGAAACCATAACGCAGTGTGGGTCGCGCGGACTGTCGTCAAGATGGTTTAAAAAGTGTTAAAGTCCAAGCAGCGCCGGTAAGTTTTGCCGGCCGCGGGAGGCATTTGAGCTGTGTTGGAGCGTTTCCAGGCTTCTGCTTTCGCCAAGCGCTTGCGGCGCATCCTGCTCGCGATCGATGCGCGCATCGATTCCGCCATGTACCAGAGTGGGCGGCGCGCCCGCGAGCTCTATGAAGATTTTTCGACCTTCATGGAGCGGTTCCATGTCTCCGGCCTTGCCCGGGTTGGCGTGGAGCTCTCCTGCGAGGCGCTAACTCTTGGTCTGGGCGCCGGCATCGTCGCCATGGCGCTCGCCTCCTCGGCGTTCCAGATGACCAGCGACGAGAATTGGCTCAAGCAGACCGATCTCGCCGTCACCTTCCTCGATCGCTACGGCGCGGAAGTCGGCCAGCGCGGCATCAAGCATGACGACGCCGTGCCGCTCGATCAATATCCGGATTATCTTATCAAGGCGGTGTTGGCGACGGAAGACCGCCGCTTCTACGAACATTTCGGCATCGACGTGATCGGGACGCTGCGGGCGCTCACCGTCAATGCCCGGTCATCGGGCGTGGTGCAGGGCGGCTCCTCCATCAGCCAGCAGCTCGCCAAGAATCTTTTCCTGTCGAATGAGCGCACCATCACCCGCAAGATCAATGAGGCGTTTCTGGCGCTGTGGCTCGAGCACCATCTGACCAAGCGCGAAATCCTCAAGCTCTATCTCGATCGCGTCTACATGGGCGGCGGCGCCTTCGGCATCCAGGCGGCGGCCGAGTTCTATTTCGGCAAGTCGGTCAAAGACGTCACGCTTTCCGAGGCGGCGATGCTCGCGGGCCTCTTCAAGGCGCCGACGAAATATGCGCCGCACGTCAATCTGCCGGCGGCGCGCGCGCGCGCCAATGACGTTTTGAACAATCTCGTCGATGCGGGCTTCATGACCGATAGCCAGATCATCGCCGCGCAGCGCAGTCCGGCGACGCCGATCGATCGCGCCCGCGAGACGAGCCCCGACTGGTATCTCGATTACGCCTATGGCGAAATCCGCAAGCTCGCGCAGGACGGCAAGCTTGGCGACAATCGCGTGCTCAGCGTGCGCACCACGCTGGATTCCAACGTCCAGAAGCGCGCCGAAGACGTCATCGAGACCAATTTGCGCGAGCAGGGCCGCAGCTATCACGCCAAGCAGGCCGCCGCGGTCGTCATGGAGCCGGACGGCGCCGTTCGCGCCATCGTCGGCGGCCGGGATTATGGCGCAAGCCAGTTCAACCGCGCGACCGACGCCGCGCGCCAGCCCGGCTCCTCCTTCAAGCCCTATGTCTATCTCACCGCGCTGATGACCGGCCGTTTCAAGCCGACGACTATCGTCACCGACCGGCCGACCTGCATCGGCAATTACTGCGTCCACAATTACAGCGGCGGCTATGCCGGCTCCATGCCGCTCGCCATGGCTCTGGCGAAATCCTTGAACACGGTCGCCATTCAACTGTCGCAGGCGATCGGCAAGGGCGATTCGCGCATCGGCCGCGCCAAGATCATTGAAACCTGCCGGCGACTCGGCATCACCACGCCGCTCGAGGACACGCCCTCGCTTCCGGTCGGACAGAGCGACGTGATCCTGCTCGAACATTCCGCCGCCTATGGCGCCTTCGTCAACGGCGGCAAAAAGGTCACGCCTTACGCCGCCGTCGAAATCCGCAACCGCCAGGGCGATCTTCTCTATCGCCACGACCGCGACGCGCCGCCGCAAGCGCAGGCGGCGCCGTTCGACAAGGTCGTCGAACTCGCCGGCATGATGAAGAAGGTCGTCGAGGAAGGCACCGGCAAACGCGCGCAGCTCGGCGAGGGCATCGACGTGATCGGCAAGACCGGCACCACAAATGGCTATAAGGACGCCTGGTTCTGCGGCTATTCCGGAACGATGGGCGGCTGCGTCTGGTATGGCAATGACGACAACGCGCCGATGAACAACATGACCGGCGGCACGCTGCCGGCAGGCACCTGGCACGACATCATGGCCTATGCGCATCAGGGCGCGATCCTGAAGCCGATCGTCGGCTTGAGGCCGGATCCCAAGGGCGCGACAGCCGCCGCCAACGCCAATGTCGTCAAGCCCCTCGAACTTGGCGCGCCGCAGCGTCCCGCCACCCTGTCCAAGGGCGCGATGCAGGCGCTGGAATCGCTTCAAACGAAGATCAAAGCGGTCGGCGGCGACAAGCAGAGCGGGCTCGAATCGCCTGACCCCGCCGCATCCGCCGTCGATCGGCGCGAGGCGCAGCGCGCCAGCGGCGCCGACGGCGTCATCCGTTAAGCGGCGGGAGCGCACCCTTGGACCTCAAGCCCTACGCAAATTATCTGCGCGCCGCCTCGGCGATGATCGCCGGCGTCGGCATCGGCCTGTTTGCGACCGTCCTGTCGCTCAACGCCGGCTATGGCTTCAATTCTTTGCGCGCCGGGCCGTGGACCGCCTGGCCGCATATCGGCGGCGCCGACATCGACCCTTATGCGCGGGCGGTCATCTCGCGTTCTGGAGAAGCGCCGCTCGGCCGCGATCAGGGACTGGCCTTCATCGCGCGCGCCGACTCCAATGGCGCGCCGCTCAGCGCCGAATGCGAATATCGGATTATCGATCCCTTGCCCGCCGCGCGCTTCTGGACGATCGCGCTGGCGAGCCCCGACGGCCAGCTGCTCGCCAATCCCACCGAGCGCTACGGCTATTCATCGGTCGACATTCTGCGCAACGAGGGCGGCGCCTTTGAGATCGACGTCGCGCGCGAGGCGCGGCCCGGCAATTGGTTGTCGCCGGGCGAGGCGAAGGGCTTTGTAGTCATGCTGCGGCTCTATGATACGCCGCTCGACATTGAGTCGGCTCCAGATCCAAATTCCTTTCCAAAAATCGTGAAACTCGGATGCGCCTGAACATTCCCGATCGCTATCTCGACCTCTTGCCGTGGCTGTTCGCGACACTACTCGTCGCGGGGATCGTGCATATCGTTTCGGTGCTGCTGATGCCGACCGTGGCGCCGAACGACGCGCTCGCGCGACTCGCGTCCTATGTGAAGAGCGCCGCGCCGGCGGAGGGCCTGGTGATGCTGCCGCAGATGGCGCCCGGCGCCGAGACGCTGCCCTTCGAGGATCCGGCCTTCGCCGAGGCGGTCTGCGTCTATGATCTCGCCAAGGGTCCGCTGCGGGTCAAGACGAGCGTCGACGGCGAGGATTTTCTCGGGCTTTCATTTCACGCCAACGCCGGCCGCATCTATCATTCGATGACCGATCGTTCGGCGATCAAGGGCAAGATCGACATCGTCGTCGGCGACGCGCGCCAGATCGACGCGCTGACGAGCGCCGATGAGGGAGACGCCCCGCCGCCGCAGGAAGTGCGGCTCACGGCGCCGGCGAAGCGCGGCTTCATTCTGATCCGCTCCTTGGCCAAGCGCGCCTCCGATCAGGAGCGCGCGCGTGGCCGCCTGAGCGCGATCAGCTGCCAGCGCTTCGACCTGCCGCAGGGGTAGCGCGGTTTCCCGCCAAAGCGGTTATTGGCGACCGGCTTTCGGTCGCCAACCCTAAAAACGCGCCGTCAGGCGGGCATCCGCTTGTCGTATTCCTTCTGCAGCTGGCTCCAGCCTTCCCAGAATGGCGCAGGCTTCCTGCCTGTCGCTCGGGCGACCAGGATGTCGAGGTGCATGTGCCAGCCGGCGCCGACCTTCAACAGGGTTGCGCGGTCGGGCAGCCGTCGATGGATCACGGTCAGCAGCACATGATCTCCCCTTGGCTCGAGCTCGAAAGAAACGTCGCCGCTGCCTTGCCATGCGAAGGCAAGCTTGCGGGGCGGATCGACCTCGGTGATGCGGCTCTGCATCCGGTGCTCGGCGCCAAAGTCGGTCGGCCGCTGGCCAGGCGGATCAGTCAGTTCGTCGTTGCGCCAGACGAACTCGAAGGGCGCGCCGACCTTCATCTCCATCGGCCCCGCCGCCAGCCATTTGCGGCGCAGTTCGCTCTCCGTGAGATAGGCCCATACGCGCTCTATGGGGCCGGGGAGAAGGCGCTCGATCGTCAAGGTGGCGGGTTCGGTAAGCACGCCATAAGCATTTGGCGTTGCAAGATCGGTCATGAGTCGTCTCCTTTGCAGGCGTCGGAACGGCGTGAGTCCTCTGTAAGGAGGAGCCCTTCGAGCGCATCCAGACGGTCTGTCCAAAAGCGCGTGTAGAAATTCAGCCACTCGTGGGCGCTGGCGAGCGGACCAGGAGCGAGGCGGCAGATATGGGCGCGGCCGCGCACTTCGCGCCGGATCAGCCCTGCATTCTCAAGCGCCTTGACGTGCTTCGAGGCGGCTGCGAGCGACATCGCAAAAGGTTCCGCAAGCTGGCCGACGGTTCGTTCGCTCTTGGCGAGATCGCGAAGCATCCGCCGGCGCGTGGCGTCGCCGAGCGCGTGAAAGACGGCATCAAGTTGAGGCGCTTCTAATTCAACCATGTGGTTGAATATATCGACTCATCCGGGAATGTCAACCAATTGGTTGAATGAATGGTTATGGGCGCTTTTTCAATTGCTTTGGTCGATTTTCGATGATGGCGGGCGCCATAAGTAGCGTTTATTCGAACAGGCGCGCCGCCGGCTCACTCCCCTGCCAGGGGTTTTGGAGACCAGGCGACCCAGCTCAGCAGATTGATGCTCGATCTCGCCGGCTATCGTGTCGAGGCGGGGCCTGTCATCAAGGATGGCGTTTGAGTCGTCATTCCGAGGAGCGCGGCGACGAAGCAATCCAGAGCAACGGCGCAACGATGGATTGCTTCCCCTGCGTGTTGCAATGACGACTCAGATTGCCGCGTCATTCCCGACAGGCCGAAGGCCTGATCGGGAATCCAGGGGCAACGCCATGCACGATTGGTTTTTTCTGGATTCCCGATCGCGCTTCGCGCGTCGGGAATGACAGCGCGCAGAGGCCCTGCGCGTCGGGAATGACATCGGGCGAGGCTTGCATTTGGGGGCGCGACAGGCGCGCGCTAGTTGCTGTCGCTGGGCAGACCCGGGATCGGCAGAATCTCGATTCCCTCTTCGAGCAGCGCCTTTGCTTCTTCGAATGTGGCGCGGCCACGGATGGCGCGTCGCTCGGTCTCGCCGTCTTCCATGGCGCGCGCCTCCTCGGGGAAGCGGTCGCCGACATCTTCGGTATGCGCGACCACCGTGTCGTGGAGTTCGCGCAGCTTCACGCGCAGATCATGCGCCGCGTCGTCGCGCGGCTTGGCGATATGGGGCGCCATGACGTCGCGCGTAATCTTCGTCGAGTCGCAGAAGGGGCAGGCGATCTGTCCTTCGGCCGCCTGCTTCTCAAATCCTGCGCTGTCGCGAAACCAGCTGTCGAAGCTGTGGCCGGCGTCGCAGATGAGGGAGTAGCGGATCATGGCGTCGTTCCGCTGGCGAGGAGCGCGTCGAGCTTTCCCTCGCCTTCGAGCGCATGAAGCTCGTCGCAGCCGCCGATGTGCTTGTCGTCGATGAAGATCTGCGGAACGGTCGAGCGGCCATTGGCGCGCTGGCTCATGCGGCGGCGTCCGAGCGGGTCCCACGCCACCGAGATTTCTTCGAATTCGGCGCCCTTTTGCGTCAGCAGCCGCTTCGCGGCGAGGCAATAGGGGCAGGTCGGCGTGGTGTAAATTTCAATGCGGGGGGCCATGGCGCGCTTATACGCCTGCGCCTAGGCGCTTGTCACGGCCCGCGCGAAGACGAGGAGATCGACGCGCGCCGCGCCCGCCTTGAGCAAAGCGCGAGTCGCGGCGTTGGCGGTCGCCCCGGTGGTCAGCACATCGTCCACCAGCACCACATTGCGCCCGTGGATGGCGTCCGCCCGCTCCGGTTCGACGCGAAAGGCGCCGGAGAGATTGGCGGCGCGCTGCGCCCGCGTCAGCCCGACCTGCGGCGCCGTCGGCTTGACGCGCTGCAGCGCCATGGTCTCCACCGGCACGGCGCTCTCTCGCGCGATCGCCTGCGCGAGGGCCGCCGACTGGTTGAACCGCCGGGCCAGAATCCGCAGCCGGTGCAAGGGGATGGGCACGATCACGTCGGCGTCGGAGAGGAGTTCGGTGCCGGCCCGCGCCATCCAGCGGCCCATCGGCTCGGCGAGCTCCAGTCGGTCGTAATATTTCAGCCGGTGCGCCAAAGCGCGGGCCTTGTCGCTGTCGTAGCGCGCCACGGCCCTGGCGCGGCCGAAGGCGGGCGGGTTGGCGGCCGCTTCCAGTGAGATCAGTCCCGGCTGCGCCAGATCGCGTTCGAACGGCGTGCCGAGCCGCTCGCAATAGGGGCGCTCGATGAAGGCGATGTCGCGCCAGCACTCGGCGCAGATCGCGCCATGGGCGGCGACCGCCCTTCGGCAGACGAGGCAGGATGGCGGATAGATGAGGTCGAGAAGCGCATTTCCCGCCCGCGCAAGGGCTCGAAGCAGGCCAGTCGCTAGGCTGCGCGTCATCCGAAACTTTACTCAATAAGCCTTGCAAGAAGCTTGGCAGGCCGCTCTTTGCGACCTGATGCGCGCAATGCGTGGCGCCAGGAACCCAGGAACCCTTGGTCACAAATCAGGACTTGAGCACAGGCGGGACCCTAACGCATCGTAGGGGTCAGCAAAAGAATCATTGTCCGGCCGCGCGGCAAGGGTGCCGTCTGCGCCAAGCGGAGCCCTTAGGAGATTGACGCCCCCATGAGCGAATTCCACACGATCTTCGTCATCTCCTGCATCGCCGTGCTCGCGCCGCTGCTCAACAGAGTTCCGGCGTTTGCGCGCGCGCCGATCGTCGCCATCGAACTATTGCTGGGCATGCTCGTCGGCCCAAGCGGGGCGGGGCTGGTGGCGGGGGATGGCGCCGTCAATTTTTTAATGGAGTTTGGCCTAGTCTATTTGTTTTTTCAGGCGGGCTTCGAGTTCAATCAGAAGGAAATAACCGGAAAGCCGCTTCGCCTGGGACTTTTCGCATGGCTCATTTCATTGAGCCTCTCGGTCATTATCTCCGGACTGCTTTATCTGGTTGGCCTCGTGGAGGCGCCGCTTCTCGTCGCGCTGATCTTGCCGACCACGGCGTTCGGCATATTGATCCCCGTTTTGCGGCAGGCGGGGGATCTCGATAATGAATTCGGACGCTACGTCCTTGGCGTCGCGGCTGTCAGCGAACTTGGACCGCTCATTCTCGCCTCGATCGTTCTGGCGCAGCACAATCATCATCTGCACCAGACGCTGTTAAGCGCGCTTTTCATCGTGCTCGGGCTTGCCGCGATCTTTTTCCTCAAGACCGTGCGTTCGGACCGACTCGCCGAAAGCATTGTGTATTGGCTTGGCGACAGCGAGCTTCTGCCTATTCGAATCGCGCTCGTCGTCTTGCTTGGCTTCGTCTCATTCGCCGACAGGCTGGGCATGGAGCTTGTGGTCGGCTCCTATATGGCGGGCATGGCCGTCGCGGTCCTGGTGCGGGGCACCAAGGCCGAAATCCTCAAGGATCGTTTGACCGCCATCGGCTCCGGTTTTTTGATTCCGCTCTTTTTTATCGAGAGCGGCGCGTCATTTGACGTTGTGGCGCTCGTCAGGAGCCCCGCGACCGTCGCGCTCTTCGCGTTCTTTTGCGTCGCCTTCCTGCTCATTCGTCTCGCGCCGCTGAATCTCTTTCGCGGGACGCTGCCCGAGCGGGACATTCCGGCGTTGGGGCTGTTGTCGTCGACCACCCTGCCGCTTGTCGTCGCGCTCACCTATCTCGGCGTCGGGAGGGGACAGATGGCGCCAGAGACGGCTTCCGCGCTTGTGGGCGCCGCGATGGTGACCGTCACGGCGTTCCCGACGCTGGCCTTCTGGCTGCGTGGAACGCGTCCGCCATCGCGCCTTGAGAGCAGCATATTGTCGGTTGCTCACGCCGTCGCCGATTGGTTCTCTTCGCAAGCGGCCGGCGCGTTCGCCAAACTGCCGCCTCGATGGATCGAGACGCTCCAGGACGCCGAGCGTCGCGTCTCCGATCTGTTCAACCGCCCTTAGAGCGCTTCCCGATCACTTTTTCGGAACCTGCTCTAGCCGAACAGGCCGCCTGGCCTCGGCGCAAGCGGATTGTCGGTGAGCGCCTGCGCGTCCGGACGGTCGGGCGCAGGGTGATTGACGAGCGCGCCGTAGAGTCCGTGGACGAAGCCTTCATCGAGATCCTTGACGATGAAGACAATGCGCGTGCGCCGGTCCGCGTCAGGCCAAGCATCGAGGCGGTGCGGCGGGTGAAAGACATGCTGCACGCCATGGATCGCCACGGGGCGCGATGGATCGTCGGAGAGCGCCACGATTCCCTTCACGCGCAACATGCGCGGCCCATGCGTGTGACGCAGAAGGTCGATGAAAATGTCGAAGGAGGCTGGCGTCAGCGGCGTGTCGGCGGAAAAGCAGAAGGCGCGGATATGCGCGTCATGCCGGTTCACGTCCTGACGATGGTCGTGGGCTTCGTGGTGATGCTCATGGTCATGCTCATGGTCATGGTCATGGTCATGGCTGTGGCCGTGACCCGAATGGTCGTGCGCCTGCGCTGTTTCCACCGCTTCGGCGTTGAGCCATTCCTTCACGCGCGGCGTCTTCGTCGCGGGATCGTAGAGGCCGCAGTTGAGGAGCGCCTCGGGCGTCGCTTTGCCTTTGGCGGCGTCAAGCTGTAGGGCGCCCGGATTCAGCCGCGCCAGCCGCGCCTTCAGCGCGTCGACACGCTCGGCGGCTTGCGGCAGATCCGTCTTGGCGATGACAAGCCGATCGGCGACGGCGGCCTGTTTGACGGCTTCCTCATGCGCGTCGAGCGTCGCTTCGCCATTCACCGCATCGATGAGCGTAACGACGCCGTCGAGCCGATAGCGCATCATCAGATAGGCGTGGGACATGATCGTGTGCAGGATTGGCGCGGGATCGGCGAGGCCAGTCGTTTCCAGCACGACGCGCTTGAACGGCTTGATCCGGCCGTTGTCGAGCCGCTTCAGCAGATCTTCGAGCGTGTTCACCAGATCGCCGCGGATCGAGCAGCACACGCAGCCCGAACTCATCATCACCATGTCGCCGTCGATCTTCTCGATGAAGAGATGATCGAGGCCGATCTCGCCGAACTCATTGATCAGGACGAGCGTATCGGCGAGCGCCGGCGAGGCGAGCAGTCGGTTGAGCAGCGTGGTCTTGCCGGCGCCCAGGAAGCCGGTGATGACGGTCAGCGGAATTGGCGGCGGCGACGAGCGCGTCGCGCGACTCGCGGCGGCCTTGGTCAGATCGTTCATTCAGCGGAACTCGCGCCGGAGCAGGAGAAATTTCCTACTCTCGGAAGGCTCGCATCTTCGCCGAAAACGCCGCGCGTTTCCAGAACGAACGATCTTTGGGTTCTCAGCTCTTGCCCGGTTCGGCGGCGGAGTGCGCCTTCGAGGCGGCCGGCTTTTGCGCTGCAGCCGCTTTCGGCTTGGTCGCGCTTCTCGCCGCCTTGGGCTTGGGGGCAGGTTCGTCGGCGATGACGGCGTCGACCTTTGCAGCGTCCGCCTTTGCCGCCTTGGCGGCGCGCGCCGCTTTCACGGCCTTGGCGTGTTTGGCGCGTCGCAGCGATACCGCGTCGGGCGCGGGCTTACTGATCGGCGAGGCGCTCGCGTCGCCCGCTTCAGGCTGCGCAGCATAGGCGGCAAGATCAGGCTGCTCGCCAACCGGCGCTCCCGGCGCGCGCGCCCGCGCCACTGGACCGGCATAGCCCGGCGCGCGTCCCACATAGACGGACACGGGCTCGAAACGCGGGCGCGGCAGGTGCGCGATCTCCTTGGCGTTCATCTGCTGCTGCGGAGCGCCGCCGAATGTGTCGAGCAGCGGAACGCCTGAGCTGACCGGGACCGAGGCGTCCTCGATCTCGGCCATGAATTCCGCCGCCGCCGGGCCGCGGTGGTGGCACACGGACTCGCGCAAGTCAGGCGCCGCAGTTGGGCCGGAGCTGGGCAGGGACGCCAAAGAGGCGACAGCCGCCCCGCTCTGAAAGCCGCGATCGAGCAGGGCCGCCGTCTTCGCCGTGCGCAGAATCGGATTGGGCGCGCCGAGAACGACGGCGATCAAACGGCGGCCGCCGCGCGTGGCGGAGGCCACAAGATTAAATCCGGCCGAACATGTGAAACCGGTCTTCATGCCGTCGGCGCCCGCATAACGGCCGAGAAGATGGTTATGCGTTGGGATGATCTGCTTGCCGAGCTGCATCGCGCCGATGTTGAACAGATTGGCGTGCTCGGGAAACTGCAGGTAGAGCGCCCGGCCGAGAATGGCGAGGTCGCGGGCCGAAGTGACCTGCCGCGCATCGGGCAAGCCGTTGGGATTGACCCATATCGACTGGGTCATGCCGAGGGCGGCGGAGTGGCGGTTCATTTCGTCGGCGAAGGCCTCGACCGAGCCGGACACGCCTTCGGCGATGGCGACGGCGATGTCATTGGCGGACTTCACCATCAGCATGACGAGCGCATTTTGCAGGGTGACTTCCGAGCCGGGTCTGAAGCCCATCTTGGAAGGCGCCATGCTGCATGCGCGCGGCGACATCATCACCGGCGTCTCCAGCGAGATGCGCCCCTGGCGCACCGCGTCGAGCGCGACATACGCCGTCATCAGCTTCGTCACAGAGGCGGGATACCAGGAGGCGGTCGCCTGATCATGCGAGAGCACGGCCCCCGACGCTACGTCGACGACGATCGACGGGGTCGCGCGGCTGGGCGCTGCGGCGCCAAACAGGATCAGCAATACGCTGGCCGCAGCAATCAATGTGGACTTCGAGAAGTTCATCGCCTAGCCCCGTTACCCGGCGCTGAAACGCGCGGGATCGCATGAAAACGCCATCTATATAATAGCGCCTGAGGCGCATAGCCGGAATAGGCTTGGAATTGGGCGATTCGGGGGCGGTTGTTGATAAGCTGTTAACCATGACCTCAGGGTAAGCGCGCGCCGCCGTCACGGCTGAAGTGGGTGATTTCGACGCGCGAGTTCCGGCTCGACAAGATGATATCTCATCAGGAACTTCAGCGCGCGGGTCCATGACTGGTCGGTTTCCCCCCGTAGATCCGTCTGCGAGATATGCGCCAGTTCTCCCGTGCGCGCGTCGCGAATGCGCATTTCGAGATATTGCTCCATCACGCTGACTTTTCGAAAGAAGCAGACGAAGGACAAGTCTGCGCCAAGCCTGCGCGCAATGTCGGCGTCGCAGCCGTTACACTTGCGCAGCCAATGGTCCTTGACCCTCTGATCCGTCGCCGCGCTTCCGTCGACGATTTCGAACAGCCCGGATTGAGTCAGGAGTTCCCGCGCCAGCGCGGTCATCCGCTGGAGGCGCGCGGTTTCTTCGGGGCTTTCCCCGGCGATCGGTCCCCCGGCGGTGAAGTCGTCGAGTTCGATGTCGAAGACCGCGAGTTTGAACGGCGGCGAGGATTGCGCGCGCGCGACGGCTCCGGTCGCGATTGTGATCAGCGCCGATAACAAGATGTGTGTGAGCTTCTTCTTAACCATCGCCAGGCTCCGCTGTTCCTGTTGAAGGCGTAGCTGCGCGAAGCGTTGGAAGCTTCGGCCTTTCGCCTGCTGCGGTCTGGGCAAATTTCCTTTGGGCGGCCGATCAGGTCGCCGACGCGTCGCCGACAAGTCCTGCGCCGATGGCGAGCCAGACGAGATGGGCGTCGGTGCGCGCGCCGATCTTGGATTTGATCTGATAATGGTAGTTCTGAATGGTTTTCGGACTGAGATTTAAGATGCCGGCGATGTCCTCGGTCGTTTTGCCCGATGCGACGAGCCGCAAGATCTCCGTCTCTCTGGGGCCAAGCTCATCGACGAGCGCGCGGCCCTCGCCCAATCGCTCCGCGGCGATCTCGCGCGCGACGTCGTCGCTGAGCGCTCGGCCGCCCCTGGCGACGATCGCGACGGCGCGGAGCAGCTCGGCGGCGTCGCTGCTTTTGGTGACATAGCCGGATGCGCCGGCCTCAAACGCTTTCAGTGCGAAGGCCGCGCCGCTGTGCATGGTGAAGATCAGAATGCGCGCGCTTTTATCCCACTGCCTGATGTGGCGGACCGCTTCGACGCCGCTCGCGCCCGGGAGAGAAAGATCCATGATGACGATGTCGGGCGAGACCTTCCGATAGGCTTGATAGGCCTCGGCGGCGTTGGCGGCTTCGGCGACGATTCTGTAATCCGGCTGGCGCTCTAAGAGCCGCCGATATCCCTCCCGAACGATCGGGTGGTCGTCGACGAGAAGAATTGTGGTCATGCGAGCGCGAGACCTTTCATCGGCGCGGGCGCGACGGCGATGAGCGGAATGCGCGCGACGACGCGCACGCCTTTCGTGGCGTCGCTGATCGACAGGCTTCCGCCAAAAGCCGCGATGCGCTCGCGAATCCCGAGAATGCCGTGGCCGGTGGCGGCGGCGAGGCGGGAGGCGTCGCCGCCGCCGTCATCCTCGACCGTCAGCGCCACGAGACCGTCGGCCGCCGCCGCGCGCTCGACGCGCAGATAGACATTTTTCGAGTCGCCGTGCCGCATGGCGTTGGTCAGACATTCCTGCGCGATGCGATAGAGACTCGTCGAAATCGTCTGAGGAAGGTCGGCGAGGTCGCCCATGAGCCTCAGGTGGATGACCGCCTTTCGTCCCGCTTTGGCGTTCCAGCTCGCCGCGAGCTGGACGAGACAGGCTTCGAGCCCAAGCTCATCGAGGTCTTGCGAGCGCAGCCGGGCAAGCGCGTCGCGCAGGGTCGTCATCATGCGCTTGGCGACGCGCCCGATTGAGCGGGCGTCCTCGGCGACGCCCGGATCGATCTTGGCCGCCGCCGACTCGATCGAGCCGGCGAAGGCGAGGGTCGCCGTCAGGCACTGACCGAATTCATCGTGAAGGTCGCGGGCGAGCGCGCGGCGCTCCTCCTCCTGGACTTCGAACAGCCGCTTCGTGAGCGCGGCCCGTTCCGCCGTCGTCTGCGCCAGCCGTTCGGCAAGGTCGTTGACCGCGCGCGCGATCAGGCCGAACTCCCCTTTGGTGACGGCGCATAGCCGGCTGGCGTAATTCCCTTGCTCCAACTGGCGCAGCCCGCGGACGATGGCCTGGGTCGGCGCCAGAGCATGGACGATGGCGACCGCGGCCAAGAGGCAAATGCAGACCGCCATCGAGGCCGCAACGCCGACGATGATCGAGATCTGCCGCCAGGCTTGTCGGATCGCCGCGCCGGCGTCCGCCCTCACGAGGATTGCGCCGGTTTCCGGTTGCCGCACGGTCAAGGGCCGAACGATCGGCGCATGTGCGCCGAATATCCGCTCATAGGCCGCCGCAAACCATGCCGGCGCGGCGGAGCCGACGCCCTCGAGCTGGCTGCAAAGGGTTTGCGGCTCGTCGTCCCCCGGCGCATAGCTGACGCAGACGCCCGGCGAAACGAGCTTCAAGGTCGAAAGCGACTCCCAGTCGGGGACGGGCAAAATGTTGTCACGCCGCATGCTGCCCCGCCAGAGGATGGCCTGCCAGTAGAGATTTTCGAGCTGGTGTGCGACGCGCTCGGCAGACGTCGCCGCTTCCGTTTCGATTGCGCGATGCGCGTCGACCATCACCCAGCCCGCGGTTAGCGTAAGGCAGAGGAGGGTGATGCCGACAAGCTGCAAGACGAGCCCAACGATCAACCGCATTGGCGCATTCCCCGACAAAAAACCCGTCGCTCAGTAGAGCAGGAATCGACAGGAGGTCCAACGCGCATCATGCGCTTAGGCCCTGATCGGGCAAATTGCCTAGTTGCGCGTGAGGGAGTTGGATTCGTTTCAAAATTTCGGCGCGGCCGGGGCGGATATGCTAATGTGACGCCCGTGCGGGCTGACGGAAGCGCCAGTGACGCCCTGGACGCTGCGTCTTGGCGACCCGTTTGTGGACTTGGTCGTGATCGACAAGCTTGAATTCCTAATCGCCGTCGCCAAAGAGAAGAGCTTTTCGCGCGCGGCGGAGATTTGCGGCGTCACCCAGCCCACGCTCTCGGCCGGCGTCAAACAGCTCGAGGATTCCCTCGGCGTGTTGCTCGTCAACCGCTCCTCCCGCTTCCACGGCCTGACCGCCGAGGGCGAGCGGGTGCTCGAATGGGCGAAGCGCATCGTCGGCGATGCGCGCGCGATGCGCCAGGAAGTTCGCACGCTCAAGGAAGGCCTTACCGGCCAGCTGAAGATCGCCGTCATCCCGACCGCGCTTGGCATCGTCTCGGCGCTGACGACGCCCTATCGCGAGAAGCATCCGGCGGTGCGCTTTTCCGTGATCTCCGCGTCGTCGAGCGAGGTGCTGACCATGCTCGATAACCTTGAGATCGACGCCGGCATTACTTATCTCGACAATGAGCCACTTGGCCGCGTGCGCACGGTGCCGCTCTGCTCCGAACGCTACCGGCTACTGACCTTCGCCGACAATCCGCTCGGGAACCGCGACCGGGTGACATGGGGCGAGGTCGGTCGCATCGATCTCTGCCTGCTTACGCCGGACATGCAGAACCGTCGCATCGTCGAGCAGCTCATTCGCAAGGGCGGGTCCGAGCCCGTGCCGATCCTCGAGTCGAACGATGTCATCTTGCTCTTCGATCATGTGAGGTCCGGCCGCTGGGCGACGGTGCTGCCGGAGAAGCTCGCGAAGACCCTAAACGTGGCGGCGCCGTTGCGCTCCATCCCCATCGTTGAGCCGGAGGCTGTGCATGAAATCGGCCTTGTGGCGCCGCAGCGAGAACCGGTGATCCCGCTGGTCGCCGCCTTGGTCTCGGAGGCCAAAAAGCTCGCGGAAAGCCACACGCTGGACGGTTGATAGGATCGCCCTATCGCACAACGGATGGTCGCTATTGATCGGGCCTTGGATTTCCGGCAGTGTTCTCGGAATTAGTCTAAATAGGACGACCGCATATGCGCAACGTCCAGGCTGAAAGGGAAGAAATGTCTGGCGCTGCTCAGTATAGCGACGAGCGCGCGCGGGAGATCATCGCCGCCCATATGGGTCTTGAGGGACCCGCGATGCCCATTCTGCACGCGCTCCAAAAAGAATTCGGCTATGTGCCCGACGCCGCCGTCAAGGAAATGGCCGAGGCGCTCAATATTTCGCGCGCCGAAATGCATGGCGTCGTGACCTTTTACCACGACTTTCACCGCGCTCCGCATGGCCGCCACACGCTGAAGATTTGCCGGGCCGAATCCTGCCAGTCGATGGGAGCGGAGCGACAGGCGCGGGCGTTTCTCGACAAGTTGAAGCTTGACTGGGGCGGAACGACGCCGGACGGCGCCCTGTCGGTCGAGCCGGTCTATTGTCTGGGGCTGTGCGCCCACAGCCCTTCGGCGCTTTATGACGGAGAGCCGATCGGCCGCGTCGACGCTGAAATGCTTGACGAAATCGCCGCGGAGGCGCGCGACTGATGGTGAAGCTTTACCTCCCGCTGGACATGGCCGCCGTTGCGATGGGCGCCGACAAACTGGCCGCCGCCGTCGCGCAAGAGGCCGCGGCCCGCGGCGAAACAATCGAGATCGTCAGAAACGGCTCGCGTGGAATGCTCTGGCTCGAGCCCCTGATCGAGGTGGAGACCCCCGCGGGCCGTGTCGGTTACGGGCCGGCCAAGGTCAAGGACGTCGCGTCGCTGTTTGACGCCGGGTTCCTGACCGGCGGCGCGCATCTGCTGAACATCGGGATCGTCGAAGAACATCCTTGGATGAAGAAGCAGAACCGCGTCACCTTCGTTCGTTGCGGCGTCATCGATCCGCTGTCGGTCGCTGAATATGAGGCGCATGAGGGATTCAAGGGCCTCAAGCGCGCCTTCGAGATCGGGCCCGTGGCCGTCGTCGAAGAGGTCACGAAGTCGGGCCTGCGCGGCCGCGGCGGCGCGGGCTTTCCGACGGGCATCAAATGGAAGACGGTGGCGGACTGTCCGCCGGGCCAGAAATATGTGGTCGTCAACGCCGACGAGGGCGATTCCGGCACTTTCGCCGACCGCATGATCATGGAGGGCGATCCGCTCTCGCTGATCGAAGGCATGCTGATTTGCGGATACGCCGTCGGCGCCTCCAAGGGCTATATCTATCTGCGTTCCGAATATCCCATCGTCGCCAAGGTCTTTCAGGCGGCGATCGAGAAGGCGCTTGAGGCGGGCTGGCTCGGCAAGAACATCAAGGGCTCGGGTTTCGACTTCGACGTCGAACTGCGCATCGGCGCCGGCGCTTATGTTTGCGGCGAGGAGACCTCGCTGCTCGAATCTCTCGAGGGCAAGCGCGGCATCGTGCGCGCCAAGCCGCCGCTGCCGGCCCATGTCGGTCTCTTCGGCAAGCCGACGGTCATCAACAATGTGCTGTCCATGGCCACCATACCGATGATCATGGAGAAGGGCGCGAAGCATTACGCCGATCTGGGCGTCGGCCGCTCGCGCGGCACCATGCCGCTGCAGATCGCCGGCAACGTCAAATATGGCGGTCTCTTCGAGACGGACTTCGGGATTCCGCTCGGCGTGGTCGTCAACGAGATCGGCGGCGGCACCCGCTCGGGTCGTCCCGTCCGGGCGGTTCAGGTCGGCGGCCCGCTCGGCGCCTATGTGCCCGTGTCGCTTTTCGACCTTCCGATCGACTACGAAGCCTTCGCCGCCAAGGACAGTCTCATCGGCCATGGCGGCCTCGTCGTTTTCGACGACACCGTCGACATGTCCTGGATGGCGCGCTTCGGCATGGAGTTCTGCGCCATCGAGAGCTGCGGCAAGTGCACGCCGTGCCGACTCGGATCGACGCGCGGCGTCGAGACGATCGACAAGATTCGCAGCGGCATGGACGTCGATGCGAATATCGAGCTCCTCAAGGATCTCTGCCACACGATGAAGTTTGGCTCGCTCTGTGCATTGGGCGGCTTCGCGCCGTATCCGGTCGAGAGCGCGCTTCGACATTTCCCCGAGGACTTCCGCAAGCCGGCCCTTGAAGCCGCCGAGTGAGGTAGCCGCCATGACGCTTATCAAAGAAATCGATTACGGCACGCCCGAATCGCCATCCGTAAAATCGGTCACGCTGACCATTGACGGTAATAGCGTCACCGTGCCCGAGGGCACGTCGATCATGCGCGCGGCGATGGAGGTTGGCACCGAAATCCCGAAGCTCTGCGCCACCGACAGCATCAAGGCGTTCGGCTCCTGCCGGCTCTGCGTCATCGAGGTCGAGGGCCGCAACGGCACGCCGGCCTCCTGCACGACGCCGGTTGCGCCCGGCATCTCCGTCAAGACGCAGACCCCGCGCCTCGCCGCGATCCGCCGCGGCGTGATGGAGCTTTATATTTCCGACCATCCGCTGGATTGTCTGACCTGCGCGGCCAATGGCGACTGCGAGCTTCAGGACATGGCGGGCGCGGTGGGCCTGCGCGACGTGCGCTATGGCTATGACGGCGCCAATCACGTCTTCGCGCGCAACAATGGCGAAGTGAATTTCGACTGGAAGCCGAAGGACGAGTCGAATCCCTATTTCAGCTATGATCCGTCCAAGTGCATCGTCTGTAACCGCTGCGTGCGCGCCTGCGAGGAGGTGCAAGGCACCTTCGCGCTGACGATATCGGGCCGCGGTTTCGAATCCCGGGTTTCGGCCGGCATGGACGAAGCCTTCATGGAATCGGAATGCGTGTCCTGCGGCGCCTGCGTTCAGGCCTGTCCGACCGCGACGCTGATCGAGAAGTCGGTCGTGGCCGTCGGCCAGCCCGAGCATTCCGAGGTCACGACCTGCGCCTATTGCGGCGTCGGCTGCACCTTCAAGGCGGAGATGCGCGGCGAAGAAGTCGTCCGCATGGTGCCCTGGAAGGGCGGCAAGGCCAACCACGGTCATAGCTGCATCAAGGGCCGCTTCGCCTATGGCTACGCCCATCACGGCGACCGCATTCTTAATCCGATGATCCGCGAATCGATCGACCAGCCCTGGCGCGTGGTCTCGTGGGACGAAGCGGTCGGCTTCGCCGCGGACCGGCTAAAGGCGGCGCAGGAAAAATACGGAAAGAACGCCGTCGGCGTGATCACCTCGTCGCGCTGCACGAATGAGGAGAGCTACCTCGTTCAGAAGCTCGCGCGTCAAGGCTTCCGCAACAACAATACCGACACCTGCGCGCGCGTCTGTCATTCGCCGACGGGCTACGGCTTGGCGCAGGCCTTCGGCACCTCCGCCGGCACGCAGGATTTCGACTCGGTCGACGACGCCGACGTCATTCTCGTCATGGGCGCCAATCCGACCGACGCGCATCCGGTGTTCGGCTCGCGCATGAAGAAGCGCCTGCGCGAGGGCGCAAAGCTGATCGTCATCGATCCGCGCCGCATCGACCTCGTGAAGTCGCCCCACATCAAGGCGGATTACCATCTGCCGCTCAAGCCCGGCACCAATGTCGCGATGGTCACGGCGCTGGCGCATGTGATCGTGACAGAAAATCTCGTCAATCTGGATTTCGTGAAGTCGCGCTGCGACTGGGACGAATTTCAGGACTGGGCCGCCTTCGTCGCCAACGACCGCTACAGCCCCGAGGCGCTTGAAAGCGTGCTGGGCGTGCCGGCCGCCGACATTCGCGGCGCCGCGCGTCTTTACGCCACCGGCGGCAATGGCGCGATCTACTACGGCCTTGGCGTGACGGAGCATTCGCAGGGCTCCACCTCTGTCATGGGCATCGCCAATCTCGCGATGGCGACCGGCAATCTCGGCCGTCGCGGCGTCGGCGTGAATCCGTTGCGCGGTCAGAACAATGTGCAGGGCTCCTGCGACATGGGCTCGTTCCCGCACGAGCTGCCAGGCTATCGCCACGTCTCCAACGATGCGGCGCGCCAGGCGTTCGAGAAGGATTGGGGCGTTTCCCTCGATCCGGAGCCGGGCCTGCGCATTCCCAACATGTTCGACGCGGCGATCGAGGGCACGTTCAAAGGACTTTATGTCCAGGGCGAAGACATTCTGCAGTCCGACCCAGATACGCGCCATGTGTCGCGCGCGCTGGCGAATATGGACATCGTCATCGTGCAGGATCTCTTCCTGGTCGAGACCGCGAACTACGCGCATGTCTTCCTGCCGGGCGCGACCTTCCTCGAGAAGGACGGCACCTTCACCAACGCCGAGCGCCGCATTCAGCGCGTCACCAAGGTGATGTCGCCGAAGAATGGCTACGCCGACTGGGAAGTCACCCAGCTGCTCGCCAACAAGCTGGGACTCAATTGGAATTACGCCAACGCCAGCGAGATCATGGACGAGATCGCGCGGCTGACGCCGTCCTTCGCGGGCGTTTCGTTCAAGCGACTCGCGGAAGCCGGTTCGCTGCAATGGCCGGTCAATGACGCCTCGCCCGACGGCATGCCGATCATGCACATCGAAAGCTTCGCGCGCGGCAAGGGCAAATTCGTCATCACCGAATATGTTCCGACCGAGGAGAAGGTGGGACCGCGGTTCCCGTTGCTGCTCACGACCGGCCGCATCCTGTCGCAGTACAATGTCGGCGCGCAGACGCGACGCACCGAGAACAGCCAGTGGCATCCCGAGGACGTCCTCGAGATCCATCCGCATGACGCCGAGGATCGCGGCGTGCGCGAGGGTGACTGGGTGAAGGTGGCGAGCCGCGCCGGCGAGACGACCCTGCGCGCCAAGATCACGGATCGCGTCGCGCCGGGCGTCGTCTATACGACGTTCCATCATCCGACCACTCAGGCCAATGTGGTCACGACCGACAATTCGGACTGGGCCACCAATTGTCCCGAATACAAGGTCACGGCGGTTCAGGTCTCGACCACCAACGGGCCGACCGACTGGCAGCATCAGTATCGCGAGCTGACGGAGCAGAGCCGTCGCATCGCGAGCACGATCGACGCGGCGGAATGACGGAGACGCCGTCGCCGACATTACGGGTGGAATGCCTGGCGCGCCGTCACGATGTGATGGCGCGTTCTTCTCGCGTGATCCCCGAAGAGACGCCGGTCGCCTTCACCTTTGGCGGCTCCACCCATGCGGTGATGATGGCGACGCCGGCGGATCTCGAGGATTTCGCGATCGGCTTCGCGCTGACGGAGGGGCTGATCGATTCGCCGGAGCAGGCGGGCGACGTCGAGATCGTCGTCTCCGACGCCGGCATTGAACTGCGCGCCTGGCTCAAGGGCGGACGGCAGGAAGCCTATGTCGAGCGGCGCCGTTCGATGGCGGGGCCGACGGGCTGCGGTCTTTGCGGCATCGAGAGTCTCGAGGCGGCGACGCGCATTCTGCCGACGCTCGACAATGCGCTGTCGGTGCGCGCCGACGCCTTGATCGAGGCGATGGAGCGTCTGCCCGCCGCTCAGAAATATAATCAGGAGACCCGAGCCATTCACGCCGCGGCCTTCTGGAATCCCGTCTCCGGCGCGCTGATCGCGCGCGAGGATGTCGGCCGCCACAACGCCCTCGACAAGCTCGCCGGCGCGCTGACGCGCCAGGCCATCGCCGCCAAGCAAGGCGTCGTGCTGATGACGAGCCGCGTATCGGTCGAACTTGTGCAAAAGGCTGCGCGCATGGGCGCGCCGATCATCGCCGCCGTCTCGGCGCCAACCGCGCTCGCGGTGCGCAACGCGCAACACTGCGGCATGACTCTCGTTGCGGTCATGCGCGGTCGCGACTTCGAAATCTTCACCCATCCAGGACGCATCCTCGAACAGGTTTCCGCACATGTCGCATGATTCGGTCGATAAGCTCGTCAGAATGGCTAACCAGATCGGCACGTTCTTCATGGCTCAGAAGCATCCCGAAGGCGTCGCGAGCATGACGGATCACTTGAGGAAATTCTGGGACCCGCATATGCGGAACGCCATCCTCGCGCATGTCGATCACGGCGGCGCCGGGCTCGATCCGATCGCGATGGAGGCGGTAAAGCGTCTCAAACCCCCAGCCGGCGCCGACGGCTAAGGAATCCTCGCAAGCCGCCGATTCGCGATAATATTGGACGTCGGCGCGTTCGTCGCCTAGGTCTGAGACCCAGGCGCAGCCGCGCGATCATTCTTACGCCGACAGAGCGATGACCGACCAGACATGTCCCTGCCGCGCGATGGACGCGCAAAAGCATTCCTATTCGGCCTGCTGCGCTCGTTACATCGAAGAGAAACTGCCGGCGCCAAGCGCTGAAGCGCTCATGCGCTCGCGTTACACCGCCTTCGCACTGGGCGACATCGACTACCTTGTCGACTCCTTGGCGCCGGAGTCGCGTCACGATTTTGATCGCAAGGCGATCACGCATTGGTCGCGCAACTCGCAGTGGCTTGGGCTCGAGATCCTGTCGACGGAACAGGGGCTGCAGGGCGATGAAACCGGCTACGTCGAATTCGTCGCGCACTTCTCCAGCGAAGGCGAACGTTATGCGCATCGGGAGCGATCGCTGTTTCGACATGACGCGCAGGATGGCCGCTGGTATTTCCTCGAAGAGGCCAATCGCAAGAGCGCGCCCGTCGTGAAGGGCAAGCAGGCGGGCCGTAACGATCCTTGTCCGTGCGGCTCCGGCAAGAAGTTCAAGAAGTGTTGCGGCGTCGCCGCGTGAACGGCGATGAGCGCTACGATTCGATTCACCTGCCGCCAGTATCCTGGAACAAAGCGGTTGCGCCCGCGTTCCGTCGGCGTGGAACACTCCTTAACCTTGGGAGAACGGCGATGGATTGGAATCGTGTCGAAGGAAACTGGAAACAGTTCAAGGGCAAGGTGAGAGAGAAGTGGGCGGAACTCACCGACGACGATCTCGCGCGCATGGACGGCAAGCGCGAGCAGTTTGAGGGCGTTCTCCAAGAACGCTACGGCGAAGGGCGGGACCGCATTCGCGAAGAGGTGGACACCTGGCTGAAGACTCTGAAGTCGTGAATCCTTAGCGCGCCGCAAGCTTGGCGCGACGTCCTCTCCTGGCGCTTCTCGATCTGCCCGAACTTAGGTTCGGGCTTTTTTAATCGGCGCGCCCGCGCCATTCCTTCGGCCGAGAGGGGAGCACAGAGCTTTGCCGGCATCTTGGAACATTTTTAAAAAGGGAGAGTTGTTTTCTTATCCTTCTCCGATGAAAGGAGAGCCGAAATGAGTTCGAAGCCGAAACTTGGATTAGACTGGCGGCGCATTGTGGAAGCCGTGGCCAAGACGCTGCTTTTGTCGCAACTCGAAGCGCCGCGGGAGCGTCTCATTCATGTTCGCGAACCGCGACAAGCGGAGATCGAGCATTGGCTGCGCA
Organism: Methylocystis sp. H4A; assembly: GCF_015709545.1. Lineage (NCBI taxonomy): Bacteria > Pseudomonadati > Pseudomonadota > Alphaproteobacteria > Hyphomicrobiales > Methylocystaceae > Methylocystis > Methylocystis sp. H4A. The sequence goes on from NZ_JADNQY010000018.1 coordinate 134,210, forward strand.
ACCGAAAATGACTCCCTCGACGATTGATCCGCGATGATTGCCTGTTGAAGGACAGGCAATCATTTTTTTGACCATTGTTTCTAGTCACTTCAGCGCGACTCAACTCAAGGCGCCAGTCGCGCGTTTTCATGAGCGCGCGGGAGCAAGAACCCCTCACAGCCTATTTGGCGACCGACGTCGAAAGTCGCACGAGTAAGTCGAGAAACTTGTCCGGCATCGGTTCTAAGAGACTCGTCGCGTATATGTCGCGCAGCCCGGAGGTCAATTCCCCATCGATCCCAAGGAAGGCGAGCTGGTGGGCGACGTCACGCTGCGCCCCAGGCGCGCCCCGGCGACCCTTCGAGGTTTGCTTTTCAGCCTTCTTATTCATGTCGATGAGCCCTTGGGCGGCGCTCTGGATATCGGAGCCGTCGACTCCAATGAAAACGGGCAGGTGAAGGGTCATGATTGAATTCAACAATATTCGAGGGGCAAAGTTCCCTTAGGAGCGCTAACTGTCTTTTTCGTGGTGATTAGGGCGGAAGCGGAACGATGCATTCGACGGAGCGTTATTGGAGAAACTCCCGGCCCTCGGAGGGTTTAAATTGGCGCCGCGGTCATTCTGGAAAGGCTATTTGAAGCTTTCGCTTGTGACCTGTCCGGTCGCGATGACGCCGGCCACGACTGAAGGCGAGAAAGTTCGCTTCCACATCCTTAATCGAAACACCGGCAACCGCGTCGTCAGCCAATATGTCGACGCGGTCTCCGGCGCGCCGATCGGCGAAGACGATGCGGCGAAGGGTTATCCGCGCGGCGAAGACGATTACGTGCTGCTTGAAGATGAAGAGCTTGACGCCCTAAGCCTCGAAAGCACGCGAACGATCGATATCGAGACCTTTGCACCGGCGGCGAGCGTCGACTGGATTTGGTTCGATAAGCCCCACTATCTTGTGCCGGACGATCCGATCGGCGTTGAGGCCTTTTCCGTCATTCGCGACGCGATGAAGGCGACGGGCACAGTCGGCCTGTCGCGGCTCGTGATGTATCGGCGCGAGCGCGCCGTGATGGTCGAGCCGCGCGACAAGGGGCTCGTCTTATGGACATTGCGCTTCGCCGACGAGGTGCGCGATCCGAAGGACTACCTCGACAAGATCGGCGCTGAAGCGCCGAACGCGAAAGCGCTCAACCTGATTTCCAAATTGATCGAGGAGCGCAAGAGTCGCTGGGACCCGGCGATGATCCATGATCCCGTGCAAGCGCAGTTGCTGGATATTATTTCCGGAAAGAAGAAGGAGCACACACCCGCTCGCGGCAATAAGCAGGCGCCGGCGGCTCCGAGCAATGTCGTCAATATCATGGATGCGCTCCGCAAGAGCATCGATGCGGAAAAGCGCGGCGCCAAACGTCGCTAGGCTTTTCTCTTTCTCCGCGCGTTCGGGGTTTCGATCGGCGCCGCCGCCTGACGAAAGTCTCCCCAGGGATCGCTCTGCAGCGACTCGAGGCGCGCAAGGGTTTTCGCGATCGTGAAATAGCCAGGTCCGATCGCCGGACTAAGTTCGTCCCAGGCGAGCGGCATCGACACGGCGGCGCCGGGACGGGCGCGCGTGGAGTAGGGCGCGACAGCCGTCGCGCCGCGCTGATTGCGCAGATAGTCGACGAGTATCTTGCCGCGTCGCTTCGACTTTGTGATCGTTGCAACATATTTGTCGGGGCTGTCATTCGCCATCGCATCGGCGATGCTTTTGGTGAAAGCCTTCACCTCTGGCCATTCCGCTTTAGGCTTCACGGGCGCAACTACATGAAGCCCCTTTCCGCCTGAGGTTTTCACGAAGGCGGCGAGCCCAAGGGCTTGGAGACGGTCCCGCGTTTCTTCCGCGGCCGCAATGACGGACTCCCACGCGACCTGTTCGCCGGGATCAAGATCCATGATGATGACGTCGGGGCGCTCCCAGTCAGACGCCGTCGAGCCCCAGGGATGAATTTCCAAGGCGCCGGATTGAACGAGCGCGATCAGGCCGTTGAGGTCCTTGATGCTGAGCAAGGGCTCTTCTTCTCCTTTCGGATCGTCGATGAGCACGATGTTCGGATCGATGCCTTTCCAAGCATGCTTCTGGAAGAACTTCTCTCCCTCGACGCCGTTTGGGCACCGCAGCAGCGCCAGCGGGCGATTGACGATGAAGGGCGCGATATAGCGCCAGATGTCGGCGTAGTAATCCGCCAGGCCCTGTTTGGTTACGCCTTGATCCGGCCAATAGAGCCGATCGGGATGGGTGAGCCTCACGGCGCTTTGCTCCGCTCTCGCCGCTGTCGCCCGTTCAGCGGACGGCGCCTTTTCGCGGACGACGTCGCGCGCGTCCTTATCTTCGCGCAGACCGCGAAAGGAGGCGTGCCGAAGATTTTGATCGCCCGTCCAGCCGCGAAATTCCACCTCGGCCACCAGTTCGGGCCGCACGTAGCGCACATGGCGCGCCGCGTCCGTGCTGAGCCGCGCGCCAAAGGGATTCGAGGAGGCGCGCATGGGATCGAGCTTCGTGAAAAGCTCATGCGCCATATCCGCCGTAAATCCCGTCCCGACGCGGCCGACATGGCAAAGGACGCCATTCTGGTAGACGCCGAGCACGAGGGTGCCGATCGCCCGGCGCGAAACCGTCGATGGCGTATAGCCCGCGACGACGAATTCCTGCCGGGCGAAGCATTTGGCCTTTATCCAGCTCTTCACGCGGCCGGAGCGATAGGACGAATCCCGCAGCTTCGACACCACGCCTTCGAGACCAAGCCGACAGGCGTGCGCCAGCACGACCGCGCCGCTGTCTTCAAAGTGAAGACTTAAGCGAACCTTGTCGCCGGTCTCAGCGCCCAAGAGCGCTTCCAGCAACCGTTTGCGTTCCAGCAAGATCGCGCCGCGCAGATCGTAGCCCTCGAGGTGCAGAAGATCGAAGACCCAATAGACGAAGCGATCGGTCCGCCCTGCGCTCAGATCGGCCTGAAGCGCGGAGAAATCCGACGCGCCTGAACTGGTCTCGACGACGATCTCGCCGTCGATGAGCGCGGCGCCGAGCGGCATGGCCCGCAGCGCCGACGCTATCTCATCGCCAAATTTCTTCGTCCAGTCGAGACCACTGCGTGAGAGCAGCCGTACGCGTCCCGCCTCGATGCGCGCCTGCACGCGATAGCCATCGAATTTGATTTCGTGAATCCATTCCTTGCGCGATGGCGCGGCGCCGGAACTGGCCTGCATCGGCGCAACGAAACTCGGCAGCGGCGCCTTCTTCGCGCCCTTGAGACGTGATGGGTTGATGTCGACCGCAGGCGCTTGCGGCGTCGCAAGGGAACTCGTTTTATCGAAGCGCGACCCGGCGCTCTGCTTCGGCATGGCGCTTTTCTTGGAGCGCCGCGAGGGCTTGCCTTCTGCGACATCGCCGATCGTGCGCCCGGTGTCTACCGAGCGCGGCATCTCGTCGAGTATGTCTTCATCCTTAGGCGTTCGCGCAAATTCGTCTTCGCTTTTGATGAGAAGCCAGTTGTCGTGCTTCTCGCGCGGCTTTCGCGCCATGCGCACCAGATGCCAACGGCCGCCGAGCTTTTCGCCGCGCAACTCGAAATCGAGATGGCCCTTGGCATAGCCCTTGTGCGGATCGCCTTCGGGAATCCACGCGCCCTTGTCCCACACGATCACTTCGCCGGCGCCATATTGGCCTTCCGGAATGACGCCTTCGAAATTGCGATAGTCGAGAGGGTGGTCCTCGACGTGAACGGCAAGCCGCTTTTCGCCGGGCACGAGACTTGGGCCTCTGGTGATGGCCCAGCTTTTCAGAACGCCGTCCATCTCCAGGCGAAGATCGTAGTGCAGCCGCCTTGCTGCATGTTTCTGTATGACGAAGCTGCTGCCGGTGTTTCGAGCGCCTCGCCCCTTCGGCTCGCGCGTCGCCCCAAAGTCGCGCTTCTTACGGTAGTCGGCAAGCGACATGCGAGGTCAGCTCGCTTTCCGCCGTGTCGCGGCTGTCCTGGTCTTGCGAGGCTGCGCCGCGCGCTTCTTGGCTGCAGCTTTGTCGCTCGGCTCGGAAAGAGCCGCGCTCTCGCGCAGCGCCTCGAGCAGATTGACGACCTTGGCTTCGCGAGCCTTACGCGGCGGCGCGATCGGCGCGCCTTCCAGCTTCGCTTTTACAAACTCGGCGAGGACGGCCTCATAGCGGTCTTCGAACGTAGATGGGTCGAAGGCGCCCCGCTTCGTGTCGATAATGTGCTTGGCGAGCTGAAGCATTTCGCCCTGAACTTTAACCTCAGGCACTTCGTCGAACGCCTGCTGCGCCGAGCGCACCTCATAATCGAAGTTCAGCGTGGTCGCGAGAAGCCCCTCGCCATAAGGGCTGATCAGAACGGTGCGCGCGCGCCTGAACAGCACCGTCTTCGCGAGCGCCGCGACTTTGTTCTTGCGCATGCCCTCGCGGATCAGAACGAAAAGTTCGTTCGCGTCGCTTTGCGAGGGGGATAGATAGTAGGGCTTGTCGAAATAGACGGCGTCGATTTCGCCGCAATCCACGAATGTCTCGATGGCCAGAGTTTTGTCGCTCTTTGGCGTCGCCTGAGCGACTTCCTCCGGTTCGAGAACGACATATTCGTTCTTGCCGACCTCATAGCCTTTGACTTGATCGCCGGAGTGGACAGGTTCGCCCGTGTCGCTATCGACAAAGGTTCGCCGCACCCGGTGACCCGTGGATCGGTTGATCGTGTGGAACGCGATCCTGTCAGACGTCGACGTCGCGGAGTAGAGCGCCACCGGACAGGTGAGCTCCGCAATCTTCAGAGAGCCCTTCCAGTTCGCTCTCGGCGACACGCAAACCTCGTACGCTCGCGGGCGGCTGAACGCTCGCCCGCTGATTACGCTTCCGGCGACTTCGTACTGTCAAGCTTTTCTGAGATTTTTGACGCAATCATCAGTCCGACGGCGGCGCCGATGATCAGATGGAGGTTCGGCGCCACGCGTTCGGCCACTGCTTTCGCAGCGACCGGCGCCATCGAGCCGATCGAGGAGCCGATCGAGCGCATCAGGTTTCCGTCCGGCTTGAACAGCTGATCAACGAAGGGGAGTTGCGAAAAGCTGCTCTGTTCGAGTTCGGCTGCTGGAGCTTGAGCTTCCGGCGCGGCGGAGTCCTTTGTCGCGAGATAAACGATGAGAGCCGCGAAGAGAAAAGCTCCGGCGAGGACGAGGTTGCCGGCGATCTCTCCCCACGTTCTCGTGGCGTAGGCGTGGGCGGCGGCTGTTGCGAAACCGAGCGCGAGCAGCGCGAGGGTCGCGACGATGGCGAGACGCGACGCGCCTCGCGTCGCGTTCGCGATACTCTCGTCAACCCGTTGGAATAGCGGATCCAGCATCATGATCGTGCCCGCCCGAGATTAGCTGCGGCCCTTCCACATGGCCCCGACGAGAAATCCTCCCGCGATCGCAAGCAACAGCGCCGTCACCGGCTGTTCGCGCACCGCGCCCTCGACCGTTGTCTTCAGCCCTTCGCCTGCCGACCTGGCCTTCTCCGCGACTTGCCGAGATTGCTCGCTCACTGTCGTTAACGCGGCGTCGGCCCTCTCCATGGTTTCATCGACCTTTGCGCTGACGTCGTCGGCGATGGAGGCGGCCTTCGCGGCGGCGTTCGCCGACGCCTTGGTCACGGCGTCTTGCGCCTCCTGGACCTTGTTCGTGACTTGAGATGTTATGCTCATGCCCTCTTCTCCGCTGTTACTGCCCCGCTGGGCGAATACTGAACTTCCAGATCGGTTGATTGTTCCTCGCCGCGTCCCAAGTGGCGCACGCTACTCTGGAAGATTAATTTCGTGCTGAGGGAACACGTGGCTGAAGGTCACTGTGCCGACGATGACGATGAGCAGCGGCGTCGCGAGGATCGCGCCGACCGGCCCCCCGAGCCATGTCCAGAGCACGAGACCCAGGAAAACTAGTCCGGGATTCAGAGTCAGTCGCCTGCCGATAACGCTCGGCGTCACGAACCGTCTTCACAGTTCCGGAAAGATGTCCTTCCCGTCTTCAGCAAGTTTCGCTTCGCCGATCGTTTTTTGAAATTCACCAACGACGATCTGCGCGAGACCGGTGAGCGTGAGATGGGTCGACTGCGTGGCGAGCCCGAGGGTCAACTTGGTCTTGCCCATGGCTTCATTGGCATAGCCGCGCATTTGATCGGTCGTCCCGGACTGTACGATGGTGTCGATCGCCTCCCTCATCGAATCCTTCACTTGGGCGACCGTGGAGCGAGCCCGTGTTGGCGGCTCTAGATCGACGGAATTTCCATCTGGCAGCGCCGGTGGATTCGATGCATCGCCGAAACTGCATTCTTCGTCGGCGCAGATAATGGGGTCCCCGCCATGTTCGGTTAACGCATCCATGGATTCCATGCTCCAAAATCTCAATTCCTGGGTTCGGCCAAGGCCGCCCGCCAGGATGAAAACTGATTTGAAGGGCTCTATGTTCCGAGAGGGTTCTTTGCGGTCGCGTATCGCGCTCGATGCTGTGCGCGGCTGCTAAACGCCGCGCGTAACGAAATGGGCGATGCGCAATGGCCTGTGCTTGGGCGACGGGACTTACTTCACGACGCCGAGCTGCTTGAACAGCCCATAGATGTCGAGGACGTCCCAGTGCTCGGCGAGCTTGCCGTCCTGCACGCGGAAGATATCGACGGCGTCAAAGGCGTAGGTCCTGCCTGTCGCGGGAATGCCGAGCCAGTCGCCGGCCTGCGTGCCGGAATATGCGCCATAGGCCCACACGAGATCCCCTTCGGCGACAATTTTCTTGACCTCATATTTGAAGTCCGGCACGGCCTTGAACCACGCCTCGAAGAACTCGCGAAATCCTTTGCTGCCTTGCGGCACGAGCGGATTGTGTTGGACATAGTCTTCTCGCATCAACTGATCGAGTTGCGAAAAATCCTTCTTCGCGAACACGCTTCCTCCCAGCGCCGCAAGGACTGACTTGGGATCTGTCATTCTCGTCTCCTGTGTTGATGACTCTGTAGAAGCATCGGTCGTGAGGGACGATGCAGGCGCAGGCAATCCAAGGGCCGCAACCGCGCTGGCTGCTAAACGGAACATCGAGCGATCCCCCCATGTGCGCACCGGCGTTCATGCCAGCCAGGATTACCTAAGCGGTTAGGTTACGTCTGGAAAGAAGGCACTATAAAGTGGTATAGGTACCTAATGGTAACCAAGGAATCGCGGGAAATGCGCTGGAACCCCTACGCTGCTGAATGCCCGACGCGCCAACTGCTGGATCGGATCGCTGACAAATGGGCGGTGCTGGTGCTGGGCTTGCTCGAACCCGGCCCGCAGCGGTTCAACGCGCTCAGGCGACGAATCGAGGGCATCTCGCAAAAGATGCTCACGCAAACGCTGCGGAGCTTGGAAGCGGACGGTTTCATCACGCGACGCGCCTTCGCGACCGTGCCGGTCACCGTCGAGTATCAACTCACGCCGCTCGGTCGAAGCTTGAATTCAGTGCTCGATCCGCTCCGCCAATGGGCGGAGTCGAACATGTCGCGCGTGCATAAGGCTCGCGAAAAACGGGGCGCCGCCGATGGAAAGTGAGTGCGCGACTTGCGGCGTCGGGCGGCGCGCGGAAGCGCCGAGAGTCAGATTTCATCCAGGGAAGAACGGACTAAAGTAGAGGAGTGCTTGCATGCCGAACGATGTTGCGCCTTCGAAGCGCGCCGAGGAATTGGCGACGGCCTTTCTGTCGCGGGTTTGAATGGAGCCGCCAATGAGGGACCGATCGCGGTTCGAAAAATATGAAAACGCTGCATGACCGACTCGCGGCTCGATGACGGGCTACGCGCGGCGGCGCGAGCCTCGGAACTCGGCGCGACAGGATAACGGAAATCATCCGTAGCAAATTTCCAAACTGACACAACGCCGATCGTCGTCAGGACGATCGGCAATGTGTTCGCCGCCGCGCAGCCGCATGGAGCGGTTAGCGGATCGCGGCCAGAATCACGCCGGCGCCCAGGCTTGTTTCGACGCCAGCTTCTCGGCCTTTGCGCCGGCGCGCAGCCGCGCGGGGCGATTTTCCAAGCCGCTCCAATAGGCTTCGAATTCCGGGCGCTTGTCGATCACGCCGAATTGCAGCCCAAAGCCGATCATCGACCCCACATAAACGTCCGCGGCGGTGAACATGTCGCCCGCAATATATCGACGTCCCGCCACAGCCCTGGCCAGCGCGTCCATCACGGCGGCGTAGGAGCCGTAACCAAAGCGGGTCTGCATCTCGGGCGTCGCGGGGTCCCAACCGGCGGCGTGGTTGCTCATCGCCGGCTCGACGCAGCCTGCGGCGAAAAACAGCCAGCGATAATAGTCGCCGCGCGCCCCGGCCTCCGGCGCGAGCCCGGCCTCCGGAAAGGCGTCGGCGAGATAGGCGCAGATGGCGGCCGCCTCGGTCACCACCGTCTCCCCATGCTTGATGGCCGGCACCTTGCCCATGGAATTGATCGCAAGATATTCGGGCGCCTTCATCGTCGTTCCGTAATCCTTGACCTCGATCGAATAGGGCGCGCCGACCTCTTCCAGCATCCAGTGCGCGATCAGGCCGCG
>NZ_JADNQY010000019.1:0-165210 GCF_015709545.1 Methylocystis sp. H4A
GGAGCGGCCGAAGGATCAGCCGTTCCTGATGCCGGTCGAGGACGTGTTCTCGATTTCGGGCCGCGGCACGGTGGTGACGGGGCGCATCGAGCGCGGCGTGATCAAGGTGGGCGAGGAAGTCGAGATCGTCGGCATCCGTCCGACGACGAAGTCGACGGTGACGGGCGTCGAGATGTTCCGCAAGCTGCTCGACCAGGGCGAGGCGGGCGACAACGTCGGCTGCCTGCTGCGCGGCACGAAGCGCGAGGACGTCGAGCGCGGCCAGGTGCTGTGCAAGCCGGGCTCGGTGAAGCCGCACACGAAGTTCAAGGCCGAGGCGTATATCCTCACCAAGGAAGAGGGCGGCCGTCATACGCCGTTCTTCACCAACTACCGTCCGCAGTTCTATTTCCGCACGACGGACGTGACCGGCATCGTCACATTGCCGGAGGGCGTGGAGATGGTGATGCCGGGCGACAATGTGACGATGGAAGTCGCGCTGATCGTGCCGATCGCCATGGAGGAGAAGCTGCGCTTCGCCATCCGCGAAGGCGGCCGAACCGTCGGCGCCGGCGTCGTCGCCAGCATCATCGAGTAAAGCGAATCCCGGGCCGCGGGCCAAGCGCTCGCTCTTGTGAAAGAAGTCGCGCGCAACGGCGCGCGACGCATGAAGGCGAGCAGTACTGCTCGCGGTCCTAAAGGACGGAACAATGAACGGTCAAAATATCCGGATTCGCCTTAAGGCGTTCGATCACCGGATTCTCGACACGTCGACGAAGGAGATCGTCTCGACGGCCAAGCGCACGGGCGCTCAGGTCCGCGGTCCGATTCCGCTTCCGACGCGCATCGAAAAATTCACGGTGAACCGTTCGCCGCACATCGACAAGAAGTCGCGCGAACAGTTCGAGATCAGAACGCATAAACGCGTTCTCGACATCGTCGATCCCACCCCACAAACGGTGGACGCGCTCATGAAGCTCGATCTTGCCGCCGGCGTGGATGTCGAGATCAAGCTCTAAACGGAATTCAGGCGGCGCTCGCTAAAGGATGCGAGCGCGCTTTGCGAAGGATTGGATCATGCGGTCGGGCGTCATCGCGCAAAAGGTCGGAATGACCCGCATCTTCACGGAGGCGGGCGAGCATGTGCCGGTCACGGTCCTGAAGCTCGACGGCTGCCAGGTCGTCGCGCAGCGGACTCAAGAGAAGAACGGCTACACCGCCGTTCAACTCGGCATCGGCCGCGCCAAGGTCAAGAATGTCTCGAAGGCTGAACGCACGCGGTTCGCCGCGGCCTCGGTGGAGCCGAAGCTGAAGCTCGCCGAGTTTCGGGTGAAAGAGGAAGAGTTGCTGCCGATCGGCGCCGAGATCACGGCGGATCATTTCGTCGTCGGCCAGTTCGTCGACGTGACGGGAACCTCCACCGGCAAAGGCTTTGCCGGCCCGATGAAGCGCTGGGGCTTCGGCGGTCTGCGGGCGACCCACGGCGTCTCCGTTTCGCACCGTTCGCACGGTTCGACCGGCGGCCGTCAGGATCCGGGCAAGACCTTCAAGAACAAGAAAATGGCCGGCCATATGGGCGTCGAGCGCGTCACCACGCAAAATCTGCGGGTGGTGCAGACCGACCCGGCGCGGGGACTGCTGCTGGTCGAAGGCGCGGTGCCGGGCACGGCCGGCGGTTGGATTTTCGTGCGCGACGCGGTGAAACGCGCGCTGCCGAAGGATGCGCCGCAGCCGGGCAAATTCCGCCTCGGCAACGGACAGGTTGAAGCCGCGAATTTAGACGCCGCTCCGCAAGAAGCGAAGAAGGAGGACTGAGCCGTGAAGATCGACGTCACGTCGTTCGACGGCCAGGCGGCCGGTTCGATCGAACTTTCCGATGAGGTCTTCGGCCTTGAGCCGCGCAAGGACCTGATCTTCCGCATGATCCGCTGGCAGCTCGCCAAGCGGCGCGCCGGCACCCATGCGGTGAAGAACCGCGCCGAGATCGCGCGCTCGGGCAAGAAGCTGCACAAGCAGAAGGGTACCGGCGGCGCCCGTCACGGCTCGGCGCGCGCGCCGCAGTTCCGCGGCGGCGGACGCGCCTTCGGCCCGGTGGTGCGCAGCCATGCGCATGACCTGACCAAGAAGGTGCGCCAGCTCGCGCTGAAGCATGCTCTGTCCGCGAAAGCCAAGGACGGCGGCATCATCGTCTGGGAGACGGCGGAGCTCGCCGAGCCCAAGACGAAGCTGCTCGCATCGAGTTTCGCCAAGACCGGCCTCGAGAATGCGATCATCATCGTCGGCGGTGCGCCGCAGAACAATTTCGTGCTCGCCGCACGCAATATCCCGAAGATCGACATCCTGCCCGTCGAAGGCGTCAATGTTTACGACATCCTCCGCCGCGAGAAGCTGGTGTTGACCCGCGCCGCAGTGGACGCGCTGGAGGCGCGACTGAAATGAGCAAGGACGTTCGTCATTACGACGTGATCGTCGCCCCGGTCATCACCGAGAAGGCGACGCTCGCCTCGGAGAGCAATAAGGTGGTTTTCAAGGTCGCCAAGACCGCGACGAAGCCGCAGATCAAGGCGGCGGTCGAAGGTCTCTTCGACGTCAAGGTCGAGGCGGTCAATACGCTGGTGCGCAAGGGCAAGGTCAAGACCTTCCGCGGTCAGCGCGGCCAGCAGAGCGACGTCAAGAAAGCGGTCGTGACTCTCGCCGAGGGCCACAAGATCGACGTGACGACCGGACTGTAAGGAAGGCGTGAGGATAGAACGATGGCGCTGAAGACATTCAAGCCGGTCACGCCGAGCCTTCGCCAGCTCGTCATTGTCGACCGCAGAGAGCTCTACAAGGGCAAGCCGGTCAAGACTCTGACCGAGGGCAAGAGCTCAAAGGGCGGGCGCAACAACACCGGCCGGATCACCGTGCGCTTTCGCGGCGGCGGCCATAAGCAGGCCTATCGCGTCGTCGATTTCAAGCGGCGCAAGCTCGACGTTTCAGGCAAGGTCGAGCGGCTCGAATATGATCCGAACCGGACGGCGTTCATCGCGCTCATTCGCTACACGGACAATGAGCTTGCCTATATTCTCGCGCCGCAGCGACTCTCCGTCGGCGACGAAGTGATCGCCGGCAATCAGGTCGACGTGAAACCCGGCAACGCCATGCCGATCGCCAACATCCCCGTCGGCGCCATCGTGCACAATGTCGAGATGAAGATCGGCAAGGGCGGCGCCATCGCCCGGTCGGCCGGCACCTATGCGCAGATCGTCGGCCGCGACCAGGGCTATGTGATCATCAGACTGAATTCTGGCGAGCAGCGCCTCGTGCACGGCCAGTGCTTCGCGACGCTCGGCGCCGTGTCCAATCCCGATCATATGAACACCTCGATCGGCAAGGCGGGCCGTTCACGCTGGCTCGGCTGCCGCCCGCACAATCGCGGCGTCACGATGAATCCGATCGACCATCCGCATGGCGGCGGCGAAGGCCGCACCTCGGGCGGTCGTCATCCGGTCACGCCCTGGGGCAAGCCGACCAAGGGCAAGAAGACCCGCACCAATAAATCCACCGACCGTTTCATTGTGTCCTCGCGACACAATCGCAAGAAGAAGGGCTAACCCATGGCGCGCTCGATTTGGAAGGGCCCGTTCGTCGACGGCTATCTTCTTAAGAAGGCCGAGACCTCGCGCGGTTCAGGCCGCTCCGAGGTGATCAAGATCTGGAGCCGCCGCTCCACGATCATCCCTCAGTTCGTGGGGCTGACCTTCGGCGTGCACAACGGCCAGAAGCATATTCCCGTGTCCGTGTCGGAAGACATGATCGGGCACAAATTCGGCGAATTCGCTCCGACCCGCACCTTCCACGGCCATGCGGCCGACAAGAAGGCCAAGAGGGGCTAAGAGAGGCTAAGAGAGGCTCACGATGTCGAAGGAAGCCAATCCGCGCCGGCTTGCGGAAAATGAAGCGAAGGCCGTCGCGCGCATGCTGCGCGTCTCGCCGCAGAAGCTCAACCTGCTCGCGCAGTTGATCCGCGGCAAGAAGGTGGATCGCGCGCTCGCCGATCTGGAGTTCTCCAGAAAGCGGATCGCGCATGAGGTGAAGAAGGCGCTTGAAAGCGCCATCGCCAACGCCGAGAACAATCACGGTCTCGACGTCGACGATCTCGTCGTCGCCCAGGCCTTTGTCGGAAAGGCGCTGGTGATGAAGCGTTTCCACGCCCGCGCCCGCGGCCGTGCGAGCCGCGTCGAGAAGCCCTTCGCCAATCTGACGATCATCGTGCGCGAAGTCGAAGCGCAGGCCAACGCCTAAAGGATTTAAAACCATGGGTCAGAAGGTTAATCCGATCGGGCTGCGACTGGGCGTCAACCGCACCTGGGATTCGCGCTGGTTCGCCAATAAGGGCGAATACGCCAAGCTCCTTCACGAGGACATGGCGATCCGCGAAACGGTGTCGAAAACGCTGAAGCAGGCGGCGGTGTCGAAGATCGTCATCGAGCGCCCGCACAAGAAGTGCCGCGTGACGATCTATTCGGCGCGTCCCGGCGTCGTTATCGGCAAGAAGGGCGCGGACATCGACAAGATCCGCAAGCTCGTGGGCAAGCTCACCGGCAGCGAAGTCGTCATCAACATCGTCGAAGTGCGCAAGCCCGAAACCGAGGCCGCGCTCGTCGCCGAGTCGATCGCGCAGCAGCTGGAACGCCGCGTCGCCTTCCGCCGCGCGATGAAGCGCGCCGTGCAATCGGCCATTCGGCTGGGCGCGCAGGGCATTCGCATCAATTGTTCGGGCCGTCTCGGCGGCGCCGAGATCGCACGTCTCGAATGGTATCGCGAAGGACGCGTGCCGCTGCACACGCTGCGCGCCGACGTCGATTACGGCACCGCCACCGCGCATACCGCCTATGGCGCTTGCGGGATCAAGGTCTGGATCTTCAAGGGCGAAATCCTCGAGCATGATCCGATGGCGCAGGATAAGAAGGCGGCCGAACAGGCGTCCGGCGGCGATCATGGCGATCGCGACCGTGGCGGCGAACGCCGCCGTCGCGAGCACCGCGAACCGCGCGACGCGGCGTAACGAACAAGATTAAAGAGCGCAATCATGCTGCAACCCAAACGCACCAAGTTCCGCAAGGCCTTCAAGGGCCGCATCCGTGGCGCCTCCAAGGCGGGCTTTTCGCTGAACTTCGGTCAGTTCGGCCTTAAGGCGCTGGAGCCGGATCGCATCACCGCGCGCCAGATCGAGGCCGCGCGCCGCGCCATGACGCGCCATATGAAGCGCGCCGGCCGCGTCTGGATCCGCATCTTCCCCGACGTGCCGGTCTCCAAGAAGCCGACCGAAGTGCGTATGGGCAAGGGCAAGGGCGCGCCGGAATTCTGGGCCGTGCGCGTTGCGCCCGGCCGCATCATGTTCGAGATCGACGGCGTCCCGGCGCCTATCGCGCGCGAGGCCTTGACGCTCGCCGCCGCGAAGCTGCCGATCAAGACGCGCTTCATCGAACGCATCGCCGAATAAGGGGAACGTGATGAAATCCAAACAGCGCCTCTCCGACATCAAGGCGATGACCGAAGATCAGCTCAATGACGAAGTGCTGAAGCTCAAGAAAGAGCAGTTCAATCTGCGCTTCCAACGGGCGACCGGCCAGCTCGAGAACACCTCACGCGTGCGCGTCGTTCGTCGCGACATTGCCCGCACGAAAACCATCGCCGCGCATAAGCGCGCCGAAAAGCAGGGTTAAAGCGCCATGCCGAAGCGAATTCTCCAGGGCGTCGTCGTCAGCGACAAGCAGAACAAGACCGTGGTGGTGAAGGTCGAACGTCGCTTCACCCACCCGCTGTTCCAGAAGACGGTGCGCCGCACGAAGAACTATCACGCCCATGACGAGAACGGCGCGTTCAAGGTGGGCGATTCGGTGACGATCGAAGAGACCGCGCCGATCTCGAAATTGAAGCGCTGGCGGGTCGTCGAAGTGACGGCCGAGGCGTAGTCGTTAGAACGAACTGTCCGGACGAAGTCGGCGCGAAACCGAAACCAGACCGGAACGAAAGGCGGGTAAGCCATGATTCAGATGCAAACCAATCTCGACGTCGCCGACAACTCCGGCGCGCGCCGTGTGATGTGCATCAAGGTGCTGGGCGGCTCCAAGCGCAAATACGCCGGCGTCGGCGACATTATTGTCGTGTCGATCAAGGAGGCGATTCCGCGCGGCCGCGTCAAGAAGGGCGATGTGCTGAAGGCCGTCGTCGTTCGCACCGCGAAGGACATCAAGCGTGCCGACGGCTCCGTGATCCGTTTCGATTCGAACGCCGCGGTGCTGATCAACAATCAGAAAGAGCCGATCGGCACCCGCATTTTCGGGCCGGTGCCGCGCGAGCTGCGCGCCAAGAACCACATGAAGATCATCTCGCTCGCCCCGGAGGTTTTGTAATGGCCGCCAAGATCAAGAAGGGCGACAAAGTCGTCGTTCTCGCCGGCCGCGACAAGGGCCGCAGCGGCGAGGTGCTGCGAGTGATTCCCGACGAGGGCCGCGCCGTCGTCGACGGCGTCAACATCGTCAAGCGCCATCAGCGTCAGACCAAGGATCGCGAAGCCGGCATCATCAACAAGGCGGCGCCGATCAACATGTCGAATCTTGCGGTCGCCGATCCCAAGGACGGCAAGGCGACGCGCGTTGGATTCAAGATTCTCGACGACGGCCGCAAGGTCCGCGTCGCCAAGCGTTCCGGAGAATTGATCGATGGCTGAGGAAAAGAAGCCCAAGGCCGAAAAGCCCGCCAAGGCTCAAAAGCCCGCCGGCGAGGGCGCGGAGGCGAAGGAGCCCAAGAAGGCCGCCGCCAAATCCGGTGAAAAGCCTGCGGCTAAGGAAAAGCCGGCGACATCCGGCGACGACGCGGCAGCGGTCGGCGCGGACGGCCCCTATGTGCCGCGCATGCGCAAACATTACGAAGAGGTCGTGCGCGAGGCGTTGCAGAAGCAGTTCGGCTATAAGAACGCGCTCGAAGTGCCGACGATCGAGAAGATCGTGCTCAACATGGGCGTGGGCGAGTCCGTCAACGACAGCAAGAAGGCGACGTCGGCGGCGAGCGACCTTAGCCTTATCGCCGGCCAGCGGCCGGTCGTCACCCGCGCGCGCAAGGCGATCTCGACCTTCAAGTTGCGAGAGAACATGCCGATCGGCGCGAAGGTGACGCTGCGCAAGACGCGGATGTATGAGTTTCTGGATCGTCTGATCACCGTGGCGCTGCCGCGCGTGCGCGACTTCCGCGGATTGAATCCGAAGTCCTTCGACGGTCGCGGGAACTATGCGCTCGGCATCAAGGAGCACATCGTGTTCCCCGAAATCGACTACGATAAGGCGGAGTCGATCCTGGGCATGGACGTGATCGTCTGCACGACGGCCAAGACCGACGAAGAGGCGCGCGCCTTGCTGAAGGCGTTCAATTTCCCGTTCCGGCAGTGAGGGCGTAACAGCTCCTCAAACGCGGATACTGAAAGGCGAAACTGGTAATGGCGAAGAAAAGCGCGATTGAGAACAACAAGCGGAAGCGAAGGCTCGTGAAGTCCTACGCCGGGCGGCGCGCGCGGCTGAAGGCGGTTGCGAACGACAAGACGCTGAGCGTCGAAGAGCAGTTCGAGGCGCGACTCAAGCTTGCTGAGCTCCCGCGCAATTCGGCGCCGGTTCGCGTGCGTAACCGCTGCGAAGTGTCGGGCCGTCCGCGCGGCTTTTATCGCAAGCTGAAAATGTCGCGCATTGCGCTGCGCGAATTGGGGTCCCGCGGCCTGGTGCCCGGCCTCGTGAAGTCAAGCTGGTAAGGAGACGCAGATGGCGATCAACGATCCATTGGGCGATCTTCTCACCCGCATCCGCAACGCGCAGATGCGCCGCAAGGACAAGGTGTCCTCTCCCGGCTCGAAGCTGCGCGCGCATGTGCTCGACGTGCTGAAGGAAGAGGGCTATATCCGCGGCTATAGCAGCACCGACTTCGGCAACGGCCGGACCGAGTTCGAGATCGAACTGAAATATTTCGACGGCGAACCGGTCATCAAGCAGATCGAACGCGTGTCGCGTCCGGGCCGCCGCGTCTATGCCGCGGTTGACGCAGTGCCGCGCGTGGCGAATGGCCTCGGCGTCACCATCGTGTCGACTCCGAAGGGCGTCATGGCCGATCACGCGGCGCGCGAGAATAATGTCGGTGGCGAGGTGCTGTGCAAGGTCTTCTAGACCTTGCGCCTCATCAAACAGGATTTGCAACCATGTCTCGTATCGGCAAGAAGCCTGTCGTCATTCCCGCCGGCGTCACCGCCAAGGTGGACGGTCAGCTCGTGCAGGTGAAGGGCGCGAAGGGCCAGCTGGAGTTCCTGGCGCCCGACGACGTCTCCGTCGTCCAGCAGGACAACGTCATCTCGGTCGACCCGCGCAATGAAACCAAGCGCGCCCGCGCGCTGTGGGGCACGGCGCGCGCCCAGATCAACAATATCGTCGTCGGCGTGACCACGGGCTTTGAGAAAAAGCTTGAGATCACCGGCGTCGGCTATCGCGCCGCGGTGCAGGGAAAAACGCTGCAACTCGCGCTCGGCTATTCGCACGACGTGAGCTATCCGATTCCGGCCGGCATCGCGATCGTGACGCCGAAGCCGACGGAAATCAGCATCAGCGGCATGGATCGGCGCCAGGTCGGTCAAGTCGCCGCCGAGATCCGCGCCCTGCGCCCGCCCGAGCCCTACAAGGGCAAGGGCGTCAAATACGCCAATGAATTCATCTTCCGCAAGGAAGGCAAGAAGAAGTAAGGACCCGCCATGGCCAGGGATGTCAAAGTCGAACAGCGTCGAAAGGCGCGGGTGCGCCGGGCGATCCGTGAACGCGCCAAGGGGCGGTTGCGCCTTTCGGTGTTTCGCTCGTCCAAGCAGATCTATGCGCAGATCATCGACGACGAGAAGGGCGCGACGGTCGCCGCCGCCTCTTCGCTCGAGAAGGCGAACCGCGAGGGTCTGAAGACCGGCGCGGACGTCGAGGCGGCGAAGGTCGTCGGCAAGCTCCTCGCGGAGCGCGCCGTCGCCAAGGGCGTCAAAGAGGTCGTTTTCGACCGTGGCGCTTACATGTATCACGGGCGCGTCAAGGCGCTGGCCGACGGCGCCCGCGAGGGCGGTCTGGAGTTTTAACTGGGGGCGCGCGCCGTTGAGGGCGTGCGCTTCTCGCGCGGAATGCGTGCCGGCGCAGATGCGCCGGGCGTCGATCCGATGGGTCGGCAGTGAAGGAAGCGAGCGGCGCATCACGCCGCGTAAGTGACGGAAGAGACAATGGCGCGTGAAGGAGAAGGCGGTCGCGGCCGCGATCGGGATCGTGACGATCGCGACGGCGAATTTGTGGATCGTCTGGTCCACATCAATCGCGTCGCGAAGGTGGTGAAGGGCGGCCGGCGTTTCGGCTTCGCCGCGCTCGTCGTCGTCGGCGACCAGAAGGGCCGCGTTGGCTATGGACACGGCAAGGCGCGCGAAGTGCCTGAGGCGATCCGCAAGGCGACGGAAGCGGCCAAGCGCGCGTTGATCCGCGTGCCGCTGCGCGAAGGCCGCACGCTGCATCATGACGTTCATGGCCGCCATGGCGCGGGCCGCGTCATCCTGCGCGCGGCGCCGGCGGGCACCGGAATCATCGCCGGCGGTCCAATGCGCGCGATTTTCGAAACGCTGGGCATGCATGACGTCGTGGCGAAGAGCCAGGGGTCGTCCAATCCCTACAACATGATCCGCGCGACCTTCGATGCGCTTGGCCGCGAAGACTCGCCGCGCTCCGTCGCGGCGCGCCGCTCGCTTAAAGTTTCGGTGCTGCAGTCGCGCCGTCAAGGCGTCGACGCCGACGCCGTCGACGCGTAAGGAGACGACCCATGACGAAGAGCACGCAGCAGATCGTCGTCGAACAGATCGGCAGCCCGATCGGCCGTCCCGAACGGCAGCGCCGTACGCTTCTTGGCCTCGGCCTGACGCGCATCGGCCGCCGCCGCGCGCTGGAAGATACGCCGGCCGTGCGCGGGATGATCGCTAAGGTGGCGCATCTCGTGAAAATCGTCGACGCCAAAATCGTCGACGGGAAGTGAGGACGCGGCCATGAAACTCAATGAAATTACCGACAATCCAGGCGCGAGCAAGAACCGCATGCGCGTCGGCCGCGGCATCGGCTCCGGCAAGGGCAAGACCGGCGGGCGCGGCGTCAAGGGCCAGAAGGCGCGCACCGGCGTGGCGATCAAGGGCTTCGAGGGCGGTCAGATGCCGTTGCATCGGCGCCTGCCGAAGCGCGGATTCTACAATCCGTTCTCGACTCACTACAACGAAGTCAATCTCGGGCGCATTCAGCAGGCGCTCGACGCCGGCAAGCTCGACGCCAACGCGCCGGTGACGATCGAGGCGCTGCTCGCGGCCGGCGTCGTCACCAGGCCGCGCGACGGCGTCAAGATCCTCGGCCAGGGCGAGTTGAAGACAAAGCTCGCCTTCGAGGTCTCGGCGGCCTCCAAATCGGCGGTCGCGGCCATCGAAGGCGCAGGCGGCTCCGTGAAACTTCTCGCTGGCGAGACGCCGGCGCAATAAAGCAAAAAAGTGCGGCCGCTCTCGCTTGAGCGGCTGCGCTGTTTTATACCAAACGCTCCGAACGGAGCGGGCGAGCCTCGCGCGCTGCTAGCTCCGAGCGCTGAGCCCAACAAAAATGCGTCGCGTCGACAGCGGCGCGCAAGGGGAGTTCCTTCATGGCATCGGCAGCCGAGCAGCTCGCGGCCAACGTCAATCTCTCCGCCTTCGGCAAATCCGAGGAATTGAAAAAGCGCATCCTGTTCACGCTGGGCGCGCTGATCGTCTATCGTCTTGGCACTTACGTGCCGCTGCCGGGCATCGATCCCGAGGCTTTCGCGAAAAGCTTTTTCGGCCAGTCGAAGGGCATGCTGGAGCTCTTCAACATGTTCGCGGGCGGCGCCGTGCAGCGCCGCGCGATCTTCGCGCTCAACATCATGCCGTATATTTCGGCGTCGATTATCATTCAGCTGCTGACGTCGGTGATTCCGACGCTCGAGACGCTGAAGAAAGAGGGCGAGCAGGGCCGCAAGGTCCTCAACCAATATACCCGCTACCTCACTGTCGCGCTCGCGACGTTCCAAGCCTACGCGATGGCGATCGGGCTGGAGGGCCAGCAGGGCGTCGTCACCGATCCGGGCATATTCTTCCGCATCACCACGGTCGTGACGTTGGTCGGCGGCACGATGTTCCTGATGTGGCTAGGCGAGCAGATCACCTCTCGCGGAATCGGCAACGGATCCTCACTCATCATCTTTGCGGGCATCGTCGCCGCGTTTCCGTCGGCGATTGTGTCGACCTTGGAGCTGGGCCGGCAGGGCGCCATTTCGACGGCGCTGATCATCGGCGTCATCATCATGTCCTTCGCCGTCGTCGCCTTCATCGTGTTCATGGAGCGGGCGCAGCGGCGCCTGCTGATCACCTATCCCAAGCGGCAGCACGGCAACCGGGTCTATGAGGGACAGACGTCCTTCCTGCCGCTGAAGCTGAACACGTCCGGCGTCATCCCGCCGATCTTCGCGTCGTCGCTGCTGCTCTTGCCGACGACCGTGGCGAATTTCTACCAATCGACCGGCAGCGAAAGCGTCTTCGCGACGATCTCAGCCTATTTCGGCCATGGGCGGCCGCTGTATATGCTCGCCTATGTCGGATTGATCGTGTTCTTCGCCTTCTTCTACACCGCGATCGTCTTCAATCCGGTCGAGACGGCGGACAATCTCAAGAAGCACGGCGGTTTCGTGCCGGGCATTCGCCCTGGCGAACGCACGGCGAAATTCATCGACGAAGTGCTGATGCGGATCACGGTGCTCGGCGCGGCCTATCTGGCGGTCATCTGCATCATTCCGGAAGGGCTCATCGCCTACGCCAATCTGCCGTTCTATTTCGGCGGCACGTCGCTGCTCATCGTCGTCAGCGTCACCATGGATACTGTGGCGCAGATCCACGGTCATATGCAGGCGCAGCAATATGAGGGGTTGATTCGCAAGACCAAGCTTCGCGGCGGGAAACGCGCCCGATGAGGCTGGTGCTGCTCGGTCCGCCGGGGGCCGGCAAGGGAACGCAGGCGGCGCGTCTCGTAAAAAAGCACGGCGTGCCGCAGCTGTCGACGGGAGACATGCTGCGCGCCGCGGTCGCGGCGAAATCTCCGATTGGCCTGAGGGCCAAGGAGATCATGGACGCTGGCGCGCTGGTGCCGGACGAGGTCGTGATCGGCTTGATCGACGAACGGCTCGGCGCGTCTGACTGCGCCAACGGGTTCATTCTCGACGGCTTCCCGCGCACTGTGGCGCAGGCCGAGGCGCTGCAGGAGCTTCTTGAGCGCAGGGGCTTATCGCTCGACGCCGTGCTCGAGCTCGCCGTCGACGAGGGCGCGCTCGTCGACCGGATGCGCAAACGCGTCGACGAAACCCGCGCCGCAGGTGGCGCGGTGCGCGCAGACGACAATCCGGAAAGCTTCAAGACGCGGCTCGAAGCCTATCGTGCCCAGACGGCCCCGGTGTCGGCGCACTACGCCAAGCGTAGCGAACTGACCAGGATCGACGGTATGGCGCCGATTGAGGATGTAACCGCGGAGATCGATCGCGCCCTGTCGGGCGCCGGCTAGGTTTTTTCGCGGAATCGCTTGACCCTCAACCCGTTGGCCCCTAAATAGGCAGTCTTCACGTTGTTGGACAGTCGGCTCCGGCTCCCGGATTGGGGGGCGGGGCCTGTTTTCGTATGAAGACGGTTCACAACCGTCCGCATGGGCCGGGCTCCACCGGACGCGGGCGTCATCCCGGAGCTTAAGGCTCCTTCTCACATGGAGAGACAAAGTGGCCCGTATTGCAGGCGTCAATATCCCGACCAACAAGCGCGTCGTCATCGCGCTCCAATATATCCACGGCATTGGGGCCAAGAAGGCTGAGGAAATCTGCGAGAAGGTGAGCATCCCGGCCGAGCGCCGCGTGGCGCAACTCACCGACGCGGAAGTTCTGCAAATTCGCGAAACCATCGACCGCGACTACATGGTCGAGGGCGATCTGCGCCGCGAGGTCGCGATCAACATCAAGCGCTTGATGGATCTTGGCTGCTATCGCGGCCTGCGCCATCGCCGCCAGCTCCCCGTGCGCGGCCAGCGCACGCACACAAACGCCCGCACCCGCAAGGGCAAGGCGAAGCCGATCGCCGGCAAGAAGAAGTAATCGGCCGTCAGGACAATCATCGATGGCCGGGACACGCCCGGCCATGACACCCGAAATCCCTAGCGCCTGGAACTACGGGCGCGTTTGAAGGACGCAAGAAAAAATGGCCAAGGACACAACGCGCGTTCGTCGCCGCGAGCGCAAGAACATCGTTTCCGGCGTCGCGCATGTGAATTCGACGTTCAACAACACCATGATCACCATCACCGACGCGCAAGGCAACACTGTATCGTGGTCGTCCGCGGGGGCGATGGGATTCAAAGGCTCGCGCAAATCCACGCCCTACGCCGCGCAGATGGCCGCCGAAGACGCCGCCCGCAAGGCCGGCGAGCACGGCGTGCGCACGCTCGAAGTCGAAGTCTCCGGTCCGGGCTCCGGCCGTGAGTCGGCGCTACGCGCCTTGCAGGCGGCGGGCTTCACCGTCACTTCAATCCGCGATGTGACGCCCATTCCGCACAACGGCTGCCGGCCGCGCAAGCGCCGCCGCGTCTGAGTTCATTGTCTGATTTGATTTCGCGCGGCGCGGCGCATGCCCGGCGCCGCACTCAGGAGCTTCAAGGAAAGGCCTCCAAGTGAGCATCCAGAAGAACTGGCAGGAACTCATCAAGCCGAACAAGCTCGAAGTCGCCGCCGGAGACGATCCCAAGCGCGTCGCGACCGCGGTCGCCGAGCCGCTGGAGCGCGGCTTCGGCGTGACGCTTGGCAACGCGCTGCGCCGCATTCTGCTGTCGTCTTTGCAGGGCGCGGCGATCACGTCGATTCACATCGATGGCGTGCTGCACGAGTTCTCGTCGATCCCCGGCGTGCGCGAGGACGTTACCGACATCGTCCTCAACATCAAGGACATCGCCATCAAATACCAGGGCGATGGCATGAAGCGCCTGACGCTCAAGAAGACGGGACCGGGGGCCGTCACCGCGGGCGACATCCAGGTGACGGGCGATGTGCAGGTCCTCAACCCTGAACTCGTCATCTGCACGCTCGACGAAGGCGCCGAGATCCGCATCGAGTTCACCGTCGCCAACGGTAAGGGCTATGCGCCCGCCGACCGCAACCGCGCCGAAGACGCCCCGATCGGCCTCATTCCGATCGACAGCCTCTATTCGCCGGTCAAAAAGGTCAGCTATCGGGTCGAGAACACCCGCGAGGGCCAGGTTCTCGACTATGACAAGCTGACGCTGACGGTCGAGACGAATGGCGCGATGAGCCCGGAAGACGCGATCGCCTATTCGGCGCGCATTCTGCAGGACCAGCTCAACGTCTTCGTCAATTTCGAAGAGCCGCGCCGCGAGGAGGCCGCGCCGTCGATTCCGCAGCTCGCTTTCAATCCGGCGCTGCTGAAGAAGGTGGACGAGTTGGAGCTTTCGGTGCGTTCGGCGAACTGCCTGAAGAACGACAATATCGTCTACATCGGCGACCTTATCCAGAAGTCGGAAGCCGAGATGCTGCGCACGCCGAACTTCGGCCGCAAGTCCTTGAACGAGATCAAGGAGGTGCTGGCGCAGATGGGTCTGCATCTGGGCATGGAAGTCCCTGGCTGGCCGCCGGAGAACATCGACGATCTCGCGAAGAGATTTGAGGAGCATTATTGAGTCGCACCCTCCCCTTGAGGGGGAGGGTCGTCCTGCGTAGCAGGCGGGGTGGGGTGAAACCCACGAAGTTTCGGGGTTCACCCCCATCCGACCGCCTTCAGCGGTCGACCTCCCCCCTCAAGGGGGAGGTGGAGTGAGCGCCCATAATCGACGGCCGTTCCTTGGCACGGCGGCCGCATAATCAACGGAGAGCCGCATGTATCACGGTCACAAGAAGCGCCGCTTCGGGCGCACGCATGAGCACCGCAAGGCGATGTTCGCCAATATGGCGCAGGCGCTCATCAAGCATGAGCAGATTGTCACGACGCTGCCGAAGGCGAAGGATCTGCGTCCGGTCGTTGAAAAGCTTGTGACGCTGGGCAAACGCGGCGACCTCCATGCGCGCCGGCAGGCGATCGCCAAGATTAAGGACGTCAAGCTCGTCGGCAAGCTCTTCGACGTGCTCGGACCTCGCTATAAGGATCGCAACGGCGGCTATACGCGCGTGCTGAAGGCGGGCTTCCGCTACGGCGACAATGCGCCGCTCGCGGTCATCGAATTCGTCGATCGCGACGTGAACGCCAGGGGGCAGGACTCCGGGCCGGTCCACGAAGGAGAGGCGGCGGCGTAAACCGCTCAAGGGCGATCGCTTCGATCGTCATCATGATCAGCAAACGCGGCGTCGTATCTCGATTACTGGGATGCGGCGCCGAAAGCGTTTTAAGAGCAAGGAAGCGTCGGAGCGCCTCGCGCGAAAACCGCATGGCCGACGACAACGCTGCGAGATGGCGCTCGACGACGCATCTCGCGCAGTACAATCATCGCGGCACATTCTCATCGTCTCGCGTCTTTGCGTCTATAAAGGCGCCGCGAAAACGAGCTACGGAGCGCTTCATGAAGATTTCGGCGCGTCACATTATAATGGCTGCGGCTCTGACCTGCGCCCTCGCGGCGTCCTTGGCCTCCGCGTGCGCCGAAGTCTCGCCTGAACCTGCCCAGACCGCCTCGCCAAGGCCGCCTGGCCGCGTCGAGAGCTTTACGCCGCCGGCGCCCGATCGCGCCGTGCCGACGAGCCGCGGCGAGTTGATGAATTCCTTCGCGCCGGTGGTCAAAAAGGCGCAGCCGGCCGTTGTCAACGTCTTCGCGTCGCGCGTCGAGCGCATGCCCGCCAACCCGCTTTTCGACGACCCGATCTTTCGTCGCTTTTTTGGCGAGGGCGGCATGCCGGGGCGCAATATGGCCCAATCGCTGGGCTCGGGCGTGATCGTCGATCAGAGCGGCCTTGTCGTCACCAACAACCACGTGATCGAGGGCATGACCGACGTGAAGGTGGCGCTCGCCGACAAGCGCGAATTCGCCGCCAAGATTTTGTTGCGCGATCCGCGTACCGATCTCGCGGTGCTGAAGCTGGTCGACGGCGCCAATTTTCCGACGATGGAGCTTGGCGATTCCGACGCGCTCGAAGTCGGCGATTTGACGCTCGCGATCGGCAATCCCTTTGGCGTCGGTCAAACCGTGACGCAAGGCATTATTTCGGCGCTTTCGCGCACCCATGTCGGCATCAGCGACTATGGCTTTTTCATTCAGACGGATGCGGCGATCAATCCCGGCAACTCGGGCGGACCGCTGGTCGATATGAACGGGCGCGTCGTCGGCATCAATTCCGCGATCTTCTCGAAGTCCGGCGGATCGGTCGGCATTGGCTTCGCCATCCCCGTCAATATGGTCAAGAGCGTGATCGCCGCCGCGAAGGGCGGCGGCAAGCAGGTGCGGCGGGCATGGATGGGCGCGACGCTGCAAACGCTCTCGCAGGAGATAGCGGACGGTCTCGGGCTCGATCGTCCCACCGGCGCCCTGCTGGCCGACGTCGATCCAAAGGGGCCGTCAGCCGAAGCCGGTCTAAAACGCGGCGACGTCATTATCTCGGTCGACGGCCAGACGGCCGATGACCCGGAGGCGGTCGGCTATCGGCTCGCCACCAAGCCGATTGGCGGGCAGGCGACGCTCGGCGTATTGCGCGGCGGCAAAAAGATTGTCGCGCAAATTCGACTTGCGCCGGCGCCGGAAACGCCGCCGCGCGACGCGATAAGGATAAAGGGCGCGTCGCCCTTCGCCGGCGCGACGGTCATGAATATTTCTCCCGCGGTCATCGAAGAGATGTCGGTGCAGGGAACGACCAATGGCGTCGTCGTGTCCGAGGTCGATGACGGCTCCTACGCGCAGCAGCTCAATCTGCAGCGCGGCGACATAATTCTCGCCGTCAATGATCAAAAGATCGGGACGACGCGTGACCTGGAGAACGTAACGGCAGGGCGCGCCTACTATTGGAAGATCACCCTGGCGCGCGGCGGGCAGGTGTTCACGACCGTCATCGGCGGCTAAGATCGGCATGAGCGCCCTTGTAATCCTCGCCACGACGATCGACGACGAGGAAAAGGCGCGCGCGCTTGCCCGGGCGGCGCTCTCCGCGAAGCTCGCCGCCTGCGTTCAGATACATCCCATTCGCAGCCATTACGTCTGGAAGGACGAGATGCGCGAAGCGCCTGAGTTCTTGTTGCACATGAAAGCGCGCGGCGACGACTATCCGGCGCTTGCCGAACTGGTCCGCCGTCTGCATAGCTATGAGACGCCGGAAATTCTGCGCATCGACGTCGCCGAGGCGGACCGAGATTATCTCGCCTGGGCGATGGAGGCGACGCGACGGTAAGCGCGCCGGCGGAGCGTCTTCCAAATCGCCGATCTCGGCATTACCTTTCCTGCGCGGCGACGCTCTGTGCGCCGCGCCAGCCTTCGGGACCCTTGGATGTCACCTCCCACCGACTATTTCGTTGATCGCCGCAGGCTTCGCCGCAAGCTCGGCTGGTGGCGTCTCGCCGCCCTGATCGCCTTAGGTCTGGCGGGCTTCGTCGCTGTGGTGCGGCTCGGCGGCGCCGATTCGGCCGATAAGCTCACGCCGCATATCGCCCGTCTCGAGCTGCAGGGCGTCATTACCGGCGACGACGATACAATCGATATGATCAAGAAGATCGGGGAGTCGAACCAGACGAAGGCTCTGCTGCTGGAGATTGAGAGTCCCGGCGGCACGACGACAGGCTCGGAACGGCTCTATGAGGAGCTTCGGCGCGTTGCGGAGAAGAAGCCCGTCGTCGCCGTTGTCGGAACGGTGGCCGCGTCCGGCGCCTATATCGCCGCGCTTGCCGCCGATACGATCGTTGCGCGCGGCAATTCGCTCGTCGGCTCGATCGGCGTGCTGTTCCAATATCCCAACGTCTCGAAGCTGCTCAATAATTGGGGCGTCGAGGTCGAGACGATAAAATCGTCGCCGCTCAAGGCCGCGCCCAACGGGCTCGAACCGACGAGCCCGGAGGCGCGCGAGGCGGTCGCCAGTCTTGTCGCCGACTCTTACGCTTGGTTTAAGAACCTCGTTCGAGAGCGGCGTAATCTCGACGAGGCGGAGCTCGCGAAGGTCTCTGACGGCCGT
This sequence comes from Methylocystis sp. H4A, assembly GCF_015709545.1. Classification (NCBI taxonomy): domain Bacteria; kingdom Pseudomonadati; phylum Pseudomonadota; class Alphaproteobacteria; order Hyphomicrobiales; family Methylocystaceae; genus Methylocystis; species Methylocystis sp. H4A. The sequence continues at coordinate 18,238 of NZ_JADNQY010000019.1, forward strand.
GTCTTCACCGCGCGGCAGGGCGTGCCGCTGAAGCTCGTCGATCTCATCGGCGGCCAGCGCGAGGCCATCGACTGGCTGGTCGCCAACAAGGGAATTGCGAAGGACATGCCTGTGCGCGAGTGGAAGAAGAAATCCAGCCTGGAGCGGCTTGGGCTTATGGGCGCCGCCGCCGGCGTCGCGCGGGTCGCCGGATTGGAGTCGATCGCCGGTTTTTTAGAAAAATCAATTCTGCTCGAACGGAGCGGCGAGCTTGACGGGCTTTTGGCGATTTGGCAGCATTCGGCCGCCAACTGACTCGGGCGTCGCGACGCCAACACATTGGATCGCCTCATGATAAAGTCGGAACTTATTCAACGGATCGCGCGCCGAAACGGCCATCTGTACCAGCGCGACGTCGAGACGATCGTCAGCACGATTCTTGACGAGATCACCTCTGCGCTGGCGCGGGGCGATCGCGTCGAATTGCGGGGCTTCGGCGCTTTTTCGGTCAAGAAGCGCGATGCGCGCACTGGCCGCAACCCGCGCACGGGCGCGCAGGTTTCGGTGCAGCAAAAGAGCGTGCCGTTCTTCAAAACCGGTAAAGAGATGCGCGAGCGCCTTAATGAGAATTATCCGGGCTGAGGCGATTTAAAGCGGCTGCGTCCTCTCGGTCTCGGGACGCGCGGCAGCGGCGAAGCGGCGGCTGTATGTGGCGGCTGCCCAGCGTGTTGCGCGGCGCCGGCAAGAGGGAGATGTTATGAAGTCCATCCTGCGCGTCATCGTTTTCGTTCCTCTGGCGCTCATCATTCTGTTTTTCTCGATGGCCAACCGCGGCTCGGTGCGCATTGGGCTTGATCCCTTCGCGCCGAGCGACGGATCGGGTCCTTCTTTCGAGGCGCCGATCTTCCTTGTCGTTCTGGCGTCCATGGCGATTGGAGTGCTCGCGGGCGGGATCTCTTCCTGGCTTGGGCATCTCTCCGTGCGCCGCGCCGCGAAGGTCGCTCGCGCCGAGGCGCGCAAGACGCGTGTGGAGATCGATAAGCTGCGTCAGCAGGCGTTGGCGAGCCTGCCGGCCGATAAGAGAGTGAAGAGCAGTTAAGCGGCTTCCTGTCGCCGCACCTTAGAGCGCTGCCGATCCCATGGAATCATGTGATAGATAAGGAATCGCTCAAAATCAAAATGCTGGAGCAGGTTCTCATCGAAAAAGTCTGTCACCTTTTTCGGAACCTGCTCTGGACGCGCGCTGCGAAAAAGTGGGAACCGGTTTTTCGCGTAGAGCGCGCTCTAAACTATGGAAATCGATCAATTTATCTGCATTGGGCGATTCAGCCCAAATGCAGCGTGATCTAGTGAAAATCCCGCGATTTCGGCAGGATGCGGACATTGCGCGGATGGCCGCCGCGCGGATGCTGGGGATGGATGAATTCGTCCGCGCGAGACAGCACGATTTCCGGCCGATGCGCTTCTGACAGCCTATTGAGCTCTTGGCTGCGGTCGATAATGCGCCGCGCCATCAGATGCACGACATTTTCGGGGCTCTTCTGCACCCTTCCTTCCACCAGCATGAGTCGTGACGCCATCGTCTCGCGGCGGTAGCGCTCGAAGAGCCGCGCCCAGATGACGATATTGAGGATGCCGGTTTCGTCTTCGAGCGTGACGAAAATGGCGTTGCCCTGGCCGGGCCGCTGCCGCACCAACACGACGCCCGCCGCGCGCGCAAAGGCGCCGTCAGTGAGCGCCGAAACTTCCGCGCAGGCCATGATCCGTTCGCGCGTGAAGATCGGCCGCAGCACCGCCATTGGATGGGCCTTCAACGAGAGCCGCAGCGTTTGATAATCGGCCGCCACATGTTCGCCGAGCGACATCTGCGGCAGCAGTGGATCTTCTTCACTGGCGAGTTCGCGCGCGTCCGCGGCCGCAAAGAGCGGCAGGGGTTTTGCGTCCGGCAGACGCCGCACGGCCCAGAGCGCGTCGCGGCGGTCGCTTTGCAATGAGCGGAAGGCGTCGGCGTCGGCGAGCGCGCGCATCGTCGCGCCGTTGAGCGCCGCCCGCCGCGCGAGATCTTCGACGCTGTCATAGGGCTTCGTCCGCGCTGCGACGATGCGCCGCCCTTCGCTCTCATGCACGCCGTCCGCCTGGCGAAAGCCGAGTCGCAGCGCCAAATCTCCGTCTTCCGCGCGCTCCAGCCTATTGTCCCATTCGCTGAAATTCACGTCGACGGCGCGCACGTCGACGCCATGCTCGCGCGCGTCGCGCACGATCTGCGCCGGCGCGTAAAAGCCCATCGGCTGCGAATTGAGCAGCGCGCAGGCGAAGATCGCCGGATAGTGGCATTTGATCCAAGAGGAGATGTAGACGAGCTTGGCGAAGGACGCGGCGTGGCTTTCGGGAAAGCCATAAGAGCCGAAGCCCTTGATCTGTTCGAAACAGCTTTGCGCGAATGCGCGATCGTAGCCGCGCGCCGCCATGCGCTCGACCATCAGCGCCTCGAATTGATGGATGGTGCCGAGATTGCGGAAGGTCGCCATCGCGCGGCGCAGACGATTGGCTTCAACATCGGAGAATTTCGCCGCGACCATGGCGAGCTTCATCGCCTGCTCCTGAAAGAGCGGCACGCCCTTGGTCTTTTCGAGCACCTTGCGTAATTCATCCGCCGGCCCGTGCTCGGGCGCGGGCGAGGGATAGATCACCGGCTCGCTTCCGGAGCGGCGGCGCAGATAGGGATGCACCATATTGCCCTGAATCGGTCCCGGCCGCACGATCGCCACCTGAATGACGAGATCATAGAATTCGCGCGGCTTCAGGCGCGGCAGCATGTTCATCTGCGCTCGGCTCTCGACCTGAAAGACGCCGATGGAGTCGCCTCTGCACAGCATGTCATAGGTCGCCTTGTCGTCGGCCGGCACATCGGCGAGGCCCATGTCCTTTCCTTCATGGGCGCGCAAATAATCGAAACATTTGCGGATGCAGGTGAGCATGCCGAGCGCCAGCACATCGACCTTCATCAGGCCGAGCGCGTCGATGTCGTCCTTGTCCCATTCGATGAAGGTGCGCTCCGGCATCGCGGCGTTGGCGATGGGCGTCAGTTCGTCGAGCCGCCCGCGCGCGAGGACGAAGCCGCCGACATGCTGCGAGAGATGGCGCGGAAAGCCGAGCAGCCGCGTCGCGAAATAAATGGCGCGGCGGATGACGGGGTTTTCGGGATCAAGCCCGGTCTGGCGGATATAAGCCTGCGGAATGTCGGCGCCCCAACTGCCCCATTGCGTGCTGGCGAGCGCGGCGGTCACGTCCTCGGTCAGTCCGAAGACCTTGCCGACTTCGCGAATGGCGCTGCGCGGCCGGTAGCTGATGACGGTCGCGACGAGTCCGGCGCGCTCGCGGCCGTATTTGCCGTAAATATGCTGGATGATTTCTTCGCGCCGCTCATGCTCGAAATCGACGTCGATGTCGGGCGGCTCCTTGCGCTCCTGCGAGATGAATCTGGCGAAGAGCAGATCGTTCTCCGCCGGATCGACGCAGGTGACGCCGAGCACATAGCAGACGGCGGAATTGGCGGCGGAGCCGCGTCCCTGGCAGAGAATCCCCTTGTCTTCGGCGATCCGCACGATGTCGTGGATGGTGAGAAAATAGCGTGCGTAGTCGAGCGTCTTGATGAGCGCCAGTTCTTCGCGCAGGAGCTTCTCGACCTTCTCCGGCACGCCGTCGGGATAACGCATCGCCGCGTGGCGATAGGTCAGCTCCTCGAGCCAGTCTTGGGGATTGCGCCCCGGCGGGACGGGCTCGTCCGGATATTCATATTTGAGTTGATCGAGCGAGAAATCGACGCGCGCCAGAAAACATTGGGTCTCTTCGATCGCCTCTGGCGTCTCTGTGAAGAGACGCGCCATTTCGTCGGGCGTCTTCAAATGACGCTCGGCGTTGACCTCCAGCCGGCGTCCGGCTTGCGCGAGCGTCACGCCTTCGCGAATGCAGGTCATGACGTCTTGCAGATCGCGCTGGCCGGGATCGGCGTAAAGCGCGTCATTCGTCGCGAGCAGAGGCGTCTGCGTTCGCGCGGCGATCTCTTTCAGTCTTGCAAGACGCCGCCTGTCGTCGCCGCGCCGCGGCATGGTCGCGCCGAGCCAGACGTCGCCCTGCGCAAGATCATTGAGACGCGCAAGCATGGACGGCAGACGCGCCAGATTGCGTGAAGGCATGACGATCAGCAGCAGATCGTGGGCGGCTTGTGCGAGATCGTCGAAATACAGACGGCATTCGCCTTTCTTGGCGCGCAGATTTCCCGTCGTCAGCAGCCGCGTGAGCCTTCCCCAACCGTTGCGATTTTGCGGATGAACGACGATGTCGGGCGTCTCGTCGGCGAAGACGAGCCGCGCACCGACGACGAGCTTGAAGGATTGGGCGCGCTCCGCATCGAGCTGCGCCAGAAGCGTCGCATCGTCGCCGGCCGCCGGATCGCGCAATTTTTCTCGCAGCTCCTTAAGCGCGGCATAGGCGCGCACGACCCCGGCGACGCTGTTGCGGTCGGCGACGCCAATTCCGTTCTGGCCGCGCAGCAGCGCCGTCAGCGCCATGTCTGACGGATGCGACGCGCCGCGCAGGAAGGAGAAATTCGTCGCCGCGACGAGTTCGGCGAAAGGCGCGTTCATGCGAAGAGCCCATGCAGGAACCAGCGCGGCGCGGCGGTTTCGCTTTCATAGAGGCCTTCGCGAAACACCCAGAAGCGGCGGCCTTCGCGATCCTCCAGCCGGTAATAGTCGCGCGTTCGCCTGTCGCGGCTGACGGCGTTGCGCCACCATTCCGGCGCGATGCGTTCCGGCCCTTCGGCGCGGGCGATCAAATGGCGCACGCGGCGCCATTTGAAATGCATCGGCGGCCCGTCCGGCGTCTCGGCCATTGTGTCGATGGGCTGCGGCGGATCAAACAGAAACAGCGGCCGCAAGGGCGGCTCGCCCGGCTCCGGCTTCTCCCAGGAATTGGGTTTGGAAGAAGACGCCGCGTAAACATAGGAGGCGGCGCGCACGGGATCATGCGTCTCATGCGCCGCAAAGCGCAGCACGCGTTCGCGGCCAAAACGCGCCGCCAGGCGATCGACGAGATCGGCGACGTCGCCGTCCTGCGCGCTCTGCCGCTCGAAGCCGATCTGGCTTTGCGCCAGAGTTTCGGCGTTGAGGACGCAAAAGCGGATAACGTCGAAGCCGTATCCCGGATCGAGCGGATCGGCGAGCGAGTCAGCCTTCAGGCGAAAGAGTCGCAGCAGCGCTTCGACATTGCGCGAGGGCGCGCCGGTCTCGAAACGCAGGACCGCGACGGCGCCGTCGGTGCGAAAGAAGCGCGCTTCAAAAGCGCGGCCGCCTTCGCCGCGCCTTTCGAGAATGCTCATCGCTTCCGCGATCAGCGGCCGCAGAACATTCTCTATCGCAGAGAGATCGAGGAAGGGCTCGGCGAAGCGCCGCTCGACCATGCATTCCGGCAAGGGCCGCAAGGGCGTGATGCGGGCGTCCTCGCGTCCCAGAATGCGCGTCAGCCGCCGCATGGTTTCGTCGCCGAAACGCGTTGTCAGCGCGGCCGAGGAACGATCGGCGAGATCGCCCAAGGTCGTGAGGCCGGCGCGCGTCAGCGCCACGCTCGTCTCTCTTGGCGCTTCGAGCGCGGCGATGGAGAGCGGGCGGGTGAAAATTTCATCTTCGCCGGGCGGCGTGACGCCTTCCGCGCCAAAACGCGCCAAGGCGCGCGCGGCGTCGGGCGTTCCGGCGACGGCGGCGCGGCCGGTGAAGGAGAGGCGCGCCATCGCCTGCAGGATGCAGGTCCGCATTGCCGCTTCGCCGCCAAAAAGATGCGCGCAGCCCGTCGCGTCGAGCATGAGGCCGCAGGGCGGATCGAGCGCCACGAGCGGCGTGAACTGTTCGCCAAAGGCGGCAAGCCGCAGCATCAGCCGCTCGTCGGCGTCAGGGTCGGCCTGCGCGACGGCGAGATGGGGCGCGCGCGCCCTGGCGTCGGCGAGCGTCATGCCCGGCGTCAGGCCGAGCGCGATCGCCTTTCGATCGAGCGCGTCGACGCGCAGCGCGCTGCGTTCCTTTTTGACGAGGATGAGCGGCGGCGCGTCATCCGAATTTGCGTCCGGCCCTCTGCGGCGCGCTTTCGCCAGGCGTTCCGCCGACAGGAAGGGAAGCCACAGGGCCAGATAGCGACGATGCGTCGAATGTTCTGTCCTCGAAGGCGCCACGGTCACGGTTCCACTCCACACGCCACTCATGCCCCGCCGCGCCGCCGCGCTGGCGCAGCAGAAAAACCGTAAAAGCCGCTGATCCCGGCGCATTCGCCGCAAGCGCGCGGGAAGGCGCGGCGCGCACCAGCCAGCGGCTGGCGGCGGCGCTCGGCGCAGGGGAGGCGCCGACTCGGGAGACGAAGATCGGCGCGCCGGCGGCGGCGGCGGCCAGAGCGAGGCGCCGGCTCGCGGTCAGGTCATAGGCGCGCGTTTCGCCGAAGAGTTCGATCAGCGTCGCGCCCACAGTTGCGCAGCGTCCGGCTTCGGCGCCCGCCTGCAGCGCCTCTTTGGCGTCGCGCACGCGAATGAAGGCGACGGTGGCGGGGTCGATGCCAATGTCGGCGAGGCCCGGCGGATAGGGCGCGCCGGATTCGGCGGTCAGCGCCTCGGGGCGCGCCCAGAGCAGCGGCTTTTCCGCGCCCGCCAGTGCGCGCCTGGCGAGCGCCAAAGCGAAGCCCGTCGCCGCCGGGGCGTCGGCGGCGGTCTCGGCATAAGCCTCGTGCAGCGCCGCGCGGAGAATTCCGCCGCCGAGCCGCCGATCCAGGCTCGGCGCCCCGAGCGCGATCGTCTCGGCAGCTGCAGCCGGATAGGCGCAAGCCAAGCTTTTCCGCAGCGACGCCAGCGGTTGGGTCATCTCATGAGTTCCTGTTATGTTCTTATAATGACTCCCGATGCGGGAGAGTCAAGCCGGGGAGAGGGAGAGCAATCAGGTGAAAGGGCGACTACACTCGCCCTCATGCTGAGGAGCGTCCGCAAGTCGGGAAAACCCGACTTGCGGCCGCTCCTCAGGATGAGGAAATCTTCACCCCATCGTCAGAGAAGCGTGCAGCGTCGCCCTTTGGTTCTCACTTCGTCTTCAGATATTCGACAATGGCCATGGCGCCGGGGACGTCGTCCGACCAATCGAGCTTCAAGGTCTTGCCGTCCTCGATGACGTCCTTGTCGTGCCCCTTGTTGGAGAGCGCCGGAAAGGCCGTCGTATCGAAACGATAGCCCTCGCGCGAGAGCGTCTGCGCCGGCTCCCAGGAGAAGCCGACGAGCTTCTTGTCGTAATCGGGCCGGCTCTTGATGAAGACGGCGGGACGCTCCCGCGGGACGAGGAGATGATAGAGCGTCGGCGTTGAGCCATTGTGCAGATAGGGGGCCTGCGCCCACACGCCGCCAAGCGGAAGCGCGTTATAGCCCTCATGCGTCGCGGGATCGGCCATGGAGACGTCGGCGCGGTTCTCCAGCGAGACCCCTTCGAACTTCGCGCAGGGCGCGATCCGGTCACCCGAGGGCGGCATCTCGACGACTCTCGTCGGCGGACAGATCTTCGTGAAACTGTCGCGGGCGTTTTTCGCAATTATATCGCTAACGACCCGCGCTCGGCCGAGATCCGTGCCGAGGTCGTAGACCTTGCCGTTATGCGGCCGATGACACGCCGCGCAATTCTCTTCAAAGAGCGCCGCGCCTTTTTTTGCGAGCGCGAGATCGACGGGGAAGGGATAGACGGGCGCGGGCAGGTCGCGCAGCAGATCCTCGCTGAAAGCGGCGATGCGGATGTCGGTGTCGGCTCCGAGCCCCAACGTCAATTCGGCGGCGAGGTTGCGGAAGATCGGAATCGGAATATTGCCGTTCCATTGCCCGCCGCCGTCGACAAGCTGCGTGTGATCGGGAGACCAGCGCGCCAGACGCTTCTCCTGCTCCCACACCGCCATGAAATCGGTGATGCCGGGCGTCGGCGGCAGATTTGTTTTCGGATCCGGATTTTCGCCGCGCGCTTCGGCGGCGGCGTAGACCATCGACGTGCTGACTCCGGTCGCGTCGGCCATGCCGCCGAAGCCCTGGGTCATCTGCTCCTCGAAGCCTTTGTAGTTCTTGTAGACGAGGTCGAGAAGCGAGACGTATTCCAGTCCGGCGCGGGTCAGGTATTTGCCGACGATCGCCGGCGCGTCCTGCATGAAGAGTTCGATCTGACGCGTCTCATAGGCGGCGTCGAAGCGGCGGCCAGCGAAGGAGTAATTCTTGTAGAAGTAATTTCTGTCTTGGGCATGCGCCTTGTCGAGCGCTGTAAGAATGGCCCGAGTGGCGCGTTCGATCTTCTCCTCTGGCGTCGTCGCGCCGGCGGTGATCTTCTCGATCGTGTTTCTGACTCTGACGCGATATTGCACGAGATTGAACTGCGCGTTCACGCCGCCGTCGAGATAGCGAAAACTGCCGTCATCGAGACGCACGCGGCCGATATGGCAGGCGCCGCAACTCAACGCCGCGTAATCGACGGCGCCGCTGGGATCGTCGCGCGCCAATCCGGTCCAGCCGAAGCCGCGCGCGATCGGGTAGGTGGGATCGCGCTCATCGATGAAGAGGCCGGCGACGTCGAGAAAATTATTCCCGCTTCCCCATTCTTCGGGCGCGAGCTTCGGCAGCAGCTTCAAAATGATGAAGGGCGCGCCATCCGTCAGGCCAAAGGGAAAATCCGCGAACCAACGATAGGCGACCGGCTTGCGGCTGATGTAGGCGTCGAGCGCCTTCAACCGTCTTTCTTGCTCGGCGCGCCACTCGCCGCCGGCCGGCGCCGTTTGCGCCCAAACCGGCGCGTGGAGGCAGGCGTGTGACGCCAGCGCCAAGCCTGCGACGAACGAAACGCGCGCGATAGCGCTTGTGAGATGCGTCACCACGGCCATTTTGGGAATCCCGTCGGCTCTTTGGGCTGGGACCGGAACTTCGAAGAGGCGATATAGACGTCGCGACGCAGCCGATTGATGCCGCCTATCGGTCGATGCGCCGTGAGCCCGTGCCATGGCGTGAACGCCATATGCTCGCATTCCGTCACCTGAAACGCATTGTCGAAATCTTGCTGGTCGATCTCGATCGTCGCGACATTTTGCTGCGGCGCGGTCGTCTCCGACCATTCGGCGGTCGCGTCTTCGATTGGCAGCGAATCATCATTGCGCAGCTGGACTTTGAAATCGAAGACAGCCGGCTTGCCATTGGCGGGATCGAGGCTCTTCTTCATCGCCTCGCGCAGATAATTCGTGGTTGGATTTGCCGGTACGGGCGTCTTTTCCGCGCTTCTCGGCGTCACGCTGAATTTCGCGACCCTGTCGGGTCCATAGAGAAACGGTGCCGCGGAAAAATACGGACTCTCAAGCGGATTGCCGACATTGGTTTGCTTGATCTTCGTGACGACGCCCAGAGTCTTTTTCCTCTCGGGTGACAGCGGCGGCGCCAAAAAGGGCCGAATGTCGTCGTGGTTGGCAAGCTGGATTTTGGTGACTTCCAAATATTCGGAGACATTCGGAAAGGCGAAGCCGGGAAGATTGATCAGCAGGAAATCCTGCGTCTTCGCGCCGGGTTCGTTCAGCAGCGTTTCTCCCTCGACGCCGATGAGCTTGATCGCCATGCCGCGGCTGTCGGGACCATTTTTGCCGAGATCTGGCGCGAGAAAGGGCGTGGCGTTCGAGAAGCGAATCCAGGCTGGGTATTTCTTCCCCGGCGATGCAAATACGCCGGCCCGGTATTGCTGAGGAATGTCGGGATTGACGGTGAATGTCGCTTTGACGCAGCCGTGATCTTTCGGATGCACGCCGCGCCGCGCCATGCCTTCCGGATAGCGCATCTGCAGAAGCTGCGTGGTGAGCGAAATGATTTGCCCAATCTGCTCGGCTTCGCCCGGAGGCGCCTTTTCGAACTTGGTGAGCGGGGGCGGCGTCGCGACGGCGGCCGCCGCCTGCTCGGCGTGGGCGCCTTGGCGCGGGCTTGTTGACAGGGTCAAAAGCATGGCGGCCGCGACAGACGCGCTCCGTCTCTTCGTCATGATCGTCCTCCCCTCGAGAAAGCGATTTTTGAATTGCGCATTTGAAAGAAGTCGGCCGCAATGGCGTTATACGCCCGCGTGACCTTGACGCCTAGAATGGCGTTATCGACGTTGTGAAGAACGTTGAGCGGCGCGATCGCGGATGCGGTTGCGGCGAAGCTCGCCGCGAGCAGCTCTCTCAAGAACATTGTTCGCTCCCACCCGAATCGACGAAACTGAAAACACTATCAGATTTGCAAACTGAGAAAGGCGCAATATGAGCTTGCCGCTTGTGGGGGAACGCCGATCCTTCGCTAAGGTTCCGCCGGCAGTCGAATTTGCAGCACAGGATGCGCTGCGCGCAGCGCATCGGCGCGCGGTTGCGCCTATCCCTTGCGCGCAACTATAGTCGCGATCTCAAACAGTGCGGAGTGCGCCCATTGCGCGTCGCCGTTTACGATCGGCTGCCGAAGACAGAACAGCGGTTTTGCGGAAGCGATTCCGCAGAGCCGAAAAATGTCATCGAACGGTCGTGAAAAGCGGGCTTCGATGCGCGCCAGACAATGTGCTCAATGATCCTGGCTGAAGCGGACTCAGAGAACGCGCCCGTAGGTTCACGTCGCTTCGGCGTTGAGTCCTGTGCGCAATTTGGCGCCGAGCTTATTCATGACGCTTGTTGCGGCCGCGCGCGGATCCGCCATATGGGTCTTCGCGGCCGCGCAGCGCTCGCGCGGGCCGTCGAGAAGCGGCTCCGACGTCTGCCCGGCGTCCTTTTCGTTCGATCCAGCGAATTGACGGGTTCGACTCTCATTGAATTTCAGCAGCCCCTCACAAGCGCGCGGCTGATGCAGGCGCTCGAAGCGGCGGTCGCCGAAGAGCCGGCATGGGACGTCGGCGAAGGCGCGTCGCTCACGCCGGAAAACGCCGCTCACGCCGAGGCGATCGCTGCGCTCGCGACGCGGCTGGAGACGGATATCGGTCGAGGCTTAACGACAGAGGACGCCGCGGCGAGATTAGGGAAATGGGGGCGTAACGAGCTCCGCCGCGCAGAGCCGCGCTCGGCTGCGATTGTTTTCGCCGAGCAGTTGACCAGTCTGCCGATTGTTTTGCTCGGCGCATCGGCGGTGGTGTCGCTCGCGACCGGCGGCGTCGCCGACGCGGTGATGATCGCTGCGGTGGTGCTGATCAACGCCGGCATCGCCGCGGCCACCGAACGTCAGGCGGACCGTACGATTTCGGGCCTTGCCTCGGAGGAGCTATCGGACGCCGCCGTGATCCGTGATGGCGCGCGATTGAGGATCGACGCGCGCGATCTCGCGCCGGGCGACCTCTTGCTGATCGAGCGCGGCGTCTTCGTGCCTGCAGACGCGCGCCTGATCGCCAGCGACGATCTGACCGTGAACGAATCGCCGCTCACCGGCGAGGCGCAACCGGCGCCGAAAGACGCAAAGATTGTTCTGGCGCCGGATACGGGAGTCTCGGATCGTCGCAATATGGTGTTTCGCGGCACTGCGGTGACCGGCGGATCCGGCGCAGCCATTATCACCGCTATCGGTGCGCAGACCGAGATCGGCCGCGTGCAGCAGTTGCTCGGCGCGCTGCAGCGGCCCCAGACTCCCATACAGCGCGAACTTGGCGACGTCGAGCGCGAACTTGTCATCGTCAATGGCGCCATTTGCGCGTGCGTCTTCGCTCTTGGCCTTCTGCGCGGCCACGGGCTTATCCCGACCTTGCGCAGCGCGATTTCGCTTGCGGTGGCCGCCATCCCCGAGGGGCTGCCCGCCGTCGCGACCACGACGCTCGCCTTGGGCGTGCAGGACATGCGCAAGCGCAAGGTGCTGGTGCGCAAGATCGACGCCGTGGAGACACTTGGCGCGATCGAGACGATCGGACTCGATAAGACCGGCACGCTCACCGAAAACCGCATGGCGGCGGTTCGCGTTCACGTCGACAATGGCGCGTTTGAGCTGCAGGAAGGCCGACTGTTGCGCGACGGCGTCGATGCCGACGCCGCGACAATCGATATTGCGCGTCGCCTCTTCGAAGCCGCGACGCTGTGCAGCGACGCCGCCGCAAAGCCCGCAGCGAAAGGTTGGGAGATCGACGGCACGCCGACCGAAACCGCGCTGATCGAAGCGGGCGTGGCGATGGGAGTCGATCCCATCGCTTTGCGTCGATCTGCTCCTATGGCGACCTGCGTGGCGCGCGGCGAAGGCCGCAAGCGCATGAGCACGCTCCACGAAGCGATCGGCGGCGTGCGCGTGCTCTGCGTCAAAGGCGATCCGGTCGAGGTGCTGGCGCGTTGCGCGACCCGCAGCATGGCCGATGGCGTAGCGCCGCTTGACGGCCCGGCGCGGACCGCCATTCTCAAGGCCAATGAACGCATGGCTGGCGACGCGCTGCGCGTTCTCGGCGTCGCGATCGGCGAAGCCGGTGGCGATCCCCGTGACGAGCGGGACCTCGTGTGGCTTGGACTCGCCGGCATGGCGAATCCTATTCGCGCCAGCGTCGGCCCGGCGCTCAAGCAGCTGCATCGCGCCGGCGTGCGCACGGTGATGATCACCGGCGATCAAAGCGCGACCGCCTTCGCCATCGCGCGGCGCCTCGATCTCAATCACGGCGGCGAGTTGCGCGTGCTCGAAGCCGGGCAGATGGCGAAGATGCAGCCCGAGATGCTTGAGGCGCTGGCGAGACAGCCGCATGTCTTCGCGCGCGTCAGCCCCGTCGACAAGCTCAACATCGTCAAGGCGCTGCAAGGCCACGGCCATATCGTGGCGATGACCGGCGACGGCGTCAACGACGGCCCCGCCTTGCGTGCGGCGGACGTCGGAATCGCAATGGGCGGAGAAGGCGCCGACGTCGCTCGTCAGGTCGCCGACATCGTGCTCGCGACCGACGACATGGATGGCATCGTCGAGGCCATACGACTCGGCCGCGCCACTTATGCGAATATTCGCAAGGTCCTGCGCTATCTCGTTTCGACCAACGCATCCGAGACGATCGCCATGCTCGGCGCCGCCCTTGTCGGCGGCGAGCCGTTGACGCCGATGCAGTTGCTCTGGCTCAATCTGGCGACCGACGCGCTGCCGGCGATCGCGCTGGGGCTTGAGCCGCCGGAGCCCGACGTGCTCGACAGGCCGCCGCATGATCCGAAAGCGCCCATACTCGCCGCCTCCGATTTCCGGCGCATTCTTCGCGAGGGGTCGGTGATGGGCGTTGCGGCGCTTATCGGCTATTTCAGCCTCGGCGGCGGCGCAGGCGGCGCGCGCGCCAGCACCGTCACCTTTCACGGCCTCACCTGCGGCCAGTTGCTCCACAGCCTGTCCTGTCGTTCCGAGTTGCGGGGGTTAAGTTGCGAGATCGGCAGGCCCCCCAATCCGACGCTCTATGGCGCCGTCGGCGCGACCCTGCTGCTGCAGGCGGGCGTGCAACTTTTTCCATTGACCCGGCGCCTTCTCGGCCTGTCGCCGCTCGGCGCCGGCGATCTGTTGCGGATCGGCGCCATCGCCCTCGGCAGTTCGCTCGCCAACGATATCATCGGCAGAATCGCCGATCGCGAAGAGGCGCCGCTGCGCGGCAACGGAGAAAGCCATGTCGCCTGACATGATCTTCACGTCGGAGTCGGTGACTCCGGGGCACCCCGACAAGCTCTGCGATCAGATCAGCGATGCGGCCATTGATGCGCTCCTGCGTGAAGACGATCGCGCGCGCGCAACTGTGGAATGCGCCTTGGCGACGGGCGTCGTCTTTCTCGCTGCGCGATACGCCGCCGACGCGCTCGTCGATTTGCCGGCGCTCGCGCGCACGGTCATGCAGGAGGCCGGCTACGCCGCCGGAAGCTTCGACGCGCGCAATTGCTCGATACTGACGAGCTTCGTCGAATTGCCGCTCGAGGCGCGCGAGCCGCCTCTCCAAGAGCTCGACGACGACGCGGCGATCGGCAGGCGCGTCGCGCATGAGCAAGCCAATGTTTTCGGCTACGCCTGTCGCGACACGCCTGAATTCATGCCGGCGCCGATCAGCCTCGCGCATAAGGTCGCCCGCGCCCTCGACGCCGCTCGGCGCGACGGATTTTCGTCACTCTCGCCCGACGCCAAGACGCAAGTCTCGATTGAATATCGCGGCGGTCGCCCCGCACGAATCTATGGGGTTTCGCTGACCGTCGCCTTTGACGGCGCGGCGATGGACGACGCCAAGTTCGGACAGCTGCGCGCGATCGCGCTCGATGCGCTTTCCGCGAGCGACATGAGGCCGGACGCTCACACGACGGTTCACGTCAACGCCGGCGAACCCTTTGAAATCGGCGGACCGGCGCGCCACGCCGGCCTGACCGGGCGCAAGAGCGGCATCGACGCCTATGGCGAGATCGCGCGCCAGAGCGGCTCGGCGCTGTCAGGCAAGGACCCTTCGCGCATCGAACGCGCCGGCGCTTACGCCGCGCGGCACGCCGCCAAGAATATCGTCGCGGCGGGCCTTGCCGAGCGCTGCGAAGTTCATCTGGCTTATGCAGCGGGGCAGGCGGAGCCCATCAGTCTCTCGGTCGAGACCTTCGGCACTGGCTATCTTGCGGATGACAAAATCGCCAGACGGCTCGCCGCGCTCCTGGATTTCCGGCCTGGCTCGATCGTACGCCGCTTCGGCTTGCGCACCGCGGCCCAGATGTGCGGCCCGGCCGGCTTCTATCTTCCGCTCGCGACCTATGGACATTTCGGCCGCGCCGATCTCGACCTCCCGTGGGAAGCGCTGGATGTCGTGGATGCGCTTAAGAACTAGCGCTACTCCCCATTCCCGCCGTCGCCATCCAGCGACCAGACTCCGCCCAGCCGGCTCGCATACCAAAGCAGGGTGATCGCCGGCGGCAAAACGCTCTCCTTCGACATTTGCCACAGCGCCGCGGCCAGAAGCGCCAGCGCCGCGATGACCTTTGGATCGATGGAAACTTCCGGCGCCTCGCGCGCGGCGTGAGGCGCTTCGCCGACGACAAAGAGCCGCGCCTCCTGCGCCGCGGCGCCGATGCGCGCCAAGGGTCCGCTGTGCTGAATGAGCACGCTGCCCGTCAGCGGCGCCACTTCGACGTTGCGAACGCCGGCGATCGCCGACAGGCCCTTGGAGACCGAAGCGAAATAAGCGGCGTCGCCGCGGCGGTCGGCGACACGCAGCCGCGCGCGGCCGGGCATGGCGTGGGCCACCTGCGCCAGTGGCAGGATTGCGTCGTTCATTTACGCGCTCTCGCTTGCGGCCCGGGAGGCGGGAGCCTCGCTTGCTGGCGCCGCGCTCTCGGGCTTTGACGTTGCTTCGGGCTTCGGTTCGGTCTTCGCTTCGGTTCTGGCTTGCGCGGCCTTGGCCTGGGCGGCGGCCACCGCGGCCGCGAAAATATCGGCTGCGGCCTCGGTCTTCACTTCGGCGAAGAGATCCTCGGCGGCCTCGGCGAGTTCGGCGCCTTGCACGCGCGCTTCGTGATAGGCCATCACCGCGGCTTTCATCGCCGCCTTGGCGATCGGGCGCACGCGCTGCGTTCCCTGACGGTTCAGGAGCAAAACGGCGGCGGCGCCCGTCAACGCGCCCAATGCAAATCCAAAGGGTTTCATCACTTCGACTCCGGTCCGATTCGCTACGGGCCGCCGGGGCCAAGCGGCGACGGCGAAGAAATTCTATCAAGACATCCTATCAGCAACAATCGACGCGATCGCGAAAAGAGCGCGCGAACACGGTCACATAACTGTAACGTGGCGCGGTCCTATGAGCTGCGGCTACCCGCTGCTCAATCGGCCCGGACGCCGCTTGTCTCTCAAAACATCATGAGAAGCCATGACCGCAATGCCTAGTATCCAGACGCTCGACCGCCTGCCTCCAGTGGAGATGAACGGCCAGACCGTGGGGCGCTATCTCGTGACGTCCGTGCCTCTGGCCCGCTGGCAGGAGAGCGCCGGCGAGGCGCGGGCCCGGTTGATCGGCCAGCGTTTCGACGACGCCTCGCATGTTTTCGTGCTTGCCGAAGATGGTCGTCTGATTGGCGTCGTCGCCATACGCGATCTGCTTGGCGCGCCGGAGACGACGCCGCTGCATGACATTGCGCGAACGGCCGAAGCCTACAGCGTGCCGCTCGGCGCGGATCGCGAAGCTGCGGCGAGCGTCGCCATTCACTCGGGCCTGTCCATCTTGGCCGTCTGCGACGCCGAAGGAAGATTTCTCGGCGCCGTGCCGGCGCGCGCGCTGATGACGATCTTGCGCGACGAGCATCTTGAGGATCTGCATCACATGGTGGGCATCCTCGGCAAGTCGGAGGCTGCAAGAGACGCGTTGACGGCCGCGCCGCACCGTCGCGCGCTGTATCGATTGCCATGGCTGCTCGTCGGCATGGCCGGCAGTGCCGCGGCGACCGTCATGATGTCGCGCTTCGAAACCGCGCTCAGCGCGCATATCGCCGTCGCCTTCTTTATCCCTGCGATCGTTTATCTCGCGGATTCGGTCGGCACGCAGTCGGAAGTCGTTGTCATCCGCGGCCTGTCGCTGACCGATTCGGCGTTGCTGCCGCTCTTCGCCGGGGAGCTGGGCACCGGGGCGCTGCTCGGCGCGATGCTCGGCGGTCTCGCTTTCCCGATTGTCTGGTTCTTCTTTTCGAGCGTCGGCCTCGCCGCGACCGTCGGAATTTCGCTGGCGGTCGCGAGCACCATCGCAACGACGTTCGGCTTTCTGATGCCCTGGATTTTCGCGCGGCTCGGCTATGACGCAGCGCTCGGTTCCGGCCCGGTCGCAACCGTGGTGCAGGACACGTTTTCGCTCTTGACCTATTTTGTCGTCGCTTCTTGGCTGGTGTTCTGAGTCGCGCGTTTGAAGCAGTCGCGACGCCTGAAGACGGCGACGCCGCAAGATTCGAGAAGACACGAGCCGATCAGGAGAGTCTCTTCGCCGACCAGCGCCGAAATATCCGTCGTCGTCGCGCCGTAATTGAAAATGTAGCGCATCGCCCCATTGTCGCGGACGCGGATATCCTCCGGAAAGTCGAGCGTCGATATGCCGGCGACATGGAAAACCCGTCGCAGCACGTTCGTCAGCAATTCTTCGTCGGGCCAACCGGCGAGATAAAAGACGTTGTCGGATCGCGCGAGCGCCGTTTCGCCGTCTTCCGATGTGAATTCGGGCGCGACGCTCTCGCCGAGAGCCAAGAATTCGCGCCACCGCACGAAAGCGCCTTGTCCGGAGAGCGTAATTCGTGCGCCTGGCCGAAGGCTTTCGACGCGTCTGACGCGAATGTCGATCACGCCTCGCAAAACTCCGGGAGGCAGCTCCGCCGGTATTTGAAAATCAGCGGTCTTCGATCCCGTGCGCGGGCCAAGCAGGATCGTCGCGCCGCTTTTCGCCAGCGCCGCTGTGAAGTGGTCAGACGGCGCAAAAAGCGCGGGCGCGATGATCAGCCTTCGATCAGCGATCGCCGCCGCGGTCGGCGGTACGACGTCGATGGAGAGCCCCGCGCGCCGCAGCGCCCGATAGAAGCCCATGACGAGATCGAAATAGGAGAAGTCCTGGCCTTGCGGCTCGATGCGCCACGCCCAGGCGCTTTCATAATCGAAGATCAGCGCCACTGGCGCGCGCGCTGTTTCGACTTGCGCGTTGAGAGCGTCGAGTTCCTTCGAAATGCGCGCGACGTCATGATAGGCGTCATTCGGCGCGGCGTTTGGCAGCAGCAGCGCTTCATGCATCTGTTCTTGCGCGAAAGGCGCCTGCCGCCAGCGAAAATAACTCACCGCCTCGGCGCCGGCGGCGAAAGCCTCGAAGGTCCAGAGCCGCACGGCGCCTTTCGCGGGGGCCGGATTCCACGGCGCCCAATTCACCGGCCCCGGCTGCTGCTCCATCACCTGCCATCGGCCGCGCCCGCAGGCGCGGTAGAGATCGTGATGAAAGGCCTGAAAGTCAGGATCGCCGACGCGCATGTAGCGCAGCTTGAAGGCGTCGTCGTGAGAAGAGCGTTCCAGAAAGCCGAGCGGGTAGCTGTCCCATGCCGCGACATCGAGATCGTCTGAGAGCGCGTAGTGATCAAAGTCGACGAATGATCCCATGAAATTATGGAGGATCGTCGTGCCCGGAGCATGACGCCGAATGATCTGCGCTTGGCGCCGGTTGAAGGCGACGACCTGATCGGACGAGAAGCGCTGAAAATCTAACAGAAACGACGGATTGGCTTCGGTGACGGTCAGGTTCGGCAGCTCGATCGCGTCGAAGCTTCGATATTCCATCGACCAGAAGACATTGCCCCAGGCTTCGTTCAATGTCTCGATGGAGCGATATCTGGCTTCGCACCATCGCCGAAACGCCTGCAGCGCGGCCGGCGAATAGCTGAGCACCGTGTCGTGGCAGCCATATTCATTGTCGGTCTGCCACGCCGCTACGGCGGGATGGCCGCCGAAAGCTCGCGCCAGATGCTCGACGATGCGCTCGCATTCTTGAGCGTAGCCTTCGTGGCTGAAACAATAGTGTCGGCGCGAACCGAATTTGCGCGGTCTGCCGTCGGCGTCGAACGCCGCCATCTCCGGCATCTTATCGACGAGCCATTTGGGCGGCGTCGCCGTCGGCGTTCCGAGCACGACCTTGAGGCCGGCGCGATCCAGCGTCTCGATGGCGCGGCTCAGCCATTCGAAACGATAAGCGCCATCGCTCGGCTCCAGCCGCGACCAGGCGAATTCGCCAATCCGCACAAAGGAGAGACCTATCTCCTTCATCATGGCCGCGTCCTCGCTCCAGCGTGACTGAGGCCAATGTTCAGGATAGTAGCAAACGCCAAGGCGTTGACGTGTCATGCGCGGACTATCATTTGATCCCCTACCGCCGATCCGATGCGGCGTCGCCTTGACGATTTGATGACAATGGGATTGTGGCCGGAATGGAGTCGAGGATCGAGCGAGATCTGGTTGCCGCTTTCCGCCGCAGTTTCGAGCGTGAGCCACGCCTTTTTCGGGCGCCGGGCCGCATCAATCTCATCGGCGAGCATACCGATTACAACGACGGCTTCGTCATGCCGGCGGCGCTCGACCTCTCGATCTGGGCGGCGATTGCGCCGCGCTCCGACCGCCGCTTGCGCATAGGCTCGCTTGTCATGGATGAAGTCGTCGAATTCGACCTCGACGACGCGAACGCACAGCCGCGCGGCGATTGGACCGATTATGTGCGTGGCGTCGCGATCTTTCTAGAACGCGCCGGCTACGAACTCAGCGGCGCCGATCTCGTCCTCGACGGAAATCTGCCCATCGGCGCCGGACTCTCGGCCTCGGCGGCGTTCGAAGTCGCCGCGGGCTTCGCGCTTTTGACGATCTCCGGCTGCGAGGTCGACAGAGTCGAACTCGCCAAGATCTGTCAACGCGCCGAAAATCAGTTCGTTGGCGTTCGCTGCGGCATTATGGACCAGTACATATCCTGCTGCGCCGTCGCTGGGAGCGCCCTGCTGCTTGACTGCCGCAGTCTCGTTTCGCGGAAAGTCGCGATCGATCCGGACGCGCGTCTTGTCCTTTGCGACACGATGGTGCGCCACCAGCTCGCGAGCGATGAATATAACTTGCGCCGCGCGGACTGCGAGCGCGCGGTCGTGGTTCTCTCGACGCGGATCGATGGAATAGCGGCGTTGCGGGACGTGACATTCGCCCAATTGATGCGACACGCCGATGCGATGCCCGAACTCGTCTTTCGCCGCGCGCGTCACGTCGTTGGCGAGATCGACCGGACGTTGCGCGCCGCCGCTGCGCTGGACGCGGGGGACCTTAAGGAATGCGGCCGTCTCATGTATCTTTCGCATGAAAGCCTGCGCGACGACTATGAGGTGAGCTGCGCCGAGCTTGATCTCATGGTCGAGATCGCCCGCAAACTTCCGGGAGTCTATGGCGCGCGGATGATGGGCGGCGGATTTGGCGGCTGCACCATCAATCTTGTGAAAGCGAGCCGCGCGGAAGCTTTCGCGCAGGCGATGGCTGACAGATATCGCACAGCGACTGGCGTGACGCCGCCCATCCTCACCTGCGTGCCTGGTCCCGGCGCGGGCCCTGTCGGCGATTAGGAGCGGCTCGTGTCCCTGCTGAACAGCGCTTCGCATCGCCGACTCAATCAGCTCACGGGCGAGTGGGTTCTTGTCTCGCCGCATCGGACCAGCCGGCCATGGCAAGGCCAGGTCGAAAAGACCCACGATCCCGATCGACCTCGCTACGATCCGACCTGCTATCTGTGTCCTGGAAACGAGCGGGCGAATGGCGAACGCAACCCGGCCTATAAGGGCGTTTTTGCGTTCGATAACGACTTCGCGGCGCTCACGCCGCAGGCGTCAGCGGAGGAGATCGTTCAAGACGGATTGCTTGTCGCGCAAAGCGAGCCCGGCCGATGCCGCGTGCTGTGCTTCTCGCCGCGCCACGATCTGACCTTATCGCGCATGACCGTTCCCGAGATCGTTCCCGTCGTAGAGGCATGGCGCGACGAGAGTTTGTGGCTCGGCGCTCTCGATATGATCAACTACGTGCAGATTTTCGAAAATCGCGGCGCGGCGATGGGCGCCAGCAATCCGCATCCGCACTGCCAGATCTGGGCGACGCACAGCATTCCGAACGAAGCCGCCAAGGAATCGAAGCGGCAGGGCGCATATCTGGCGCAGAACGGATCTTGTCTCCTCTGCGATTATCTGGCGCTTGAAGAAAGACTCGGCGAGCGGATCGTTTGCCGCAACGAACATTTCGTTGCGCTTATTCCGTTCTGGGCGATCTGGCCGTTCGAAACCATGGTGCTCGCCACAAGGCATATCGGCTCTTTTGACGATCTTACCGAAGACGAGGTTGAGGCGCTCGCCGAGATCCTTCAACGCCTGACCATTCGCTACGACAATCTGTTCGAAACCGACTTTCCCTATTCAATGGGATTCCATCAGCGCCCCACAGACGGCGCGGCTCACGCCAACTGGCATTTTCACGCGCATTTCTATCCGCCGCTGCTGCGTTCGGCGAGCGTGCGGAAATTCATGGTGGGCTTCGAGATGCTTGGCGAACCCCAGCGCGACATCACGCCGGAAACGGCGGCGGCGCGTCTGCGTGAGGTTTCCGAAACGCATTATCTCGACAAGCCCACACGATAAGCGGGATTCAGCGAGATGAGGAAAAGCGCGATCGCCGTCGAAGCCGCAGCGCAGCTCGTTCCCGACGGAGCGCGCGTCATGATCGGCGGATTTTTGGGCGTCGGGTCGCCTGAGCGGTTGATCGACGCGCTCGTCGCGCGTGGCGCGCGCGCGCTGACGATCATCGGCAACGACACAGCCTATCCGACCGTCGGCGTCGGCAGGCTGATCGAAGCGGGATGCGTTGCGCGCGTGGAGGTCTCACACATCGGCACCAATCCGACCACGCAACGGCTGATGAGTTCAGGCGCGATCGAAGTCGAGCTCATTCCGCAAGGCACGCTCGCCGAACGAATCCGCGCCGGAGGCTCGGGGCTTGGCGGCGTGGTGACGCCGACCGGCGTGGGAACGGTCGTCGCGCAAGGCAAGCAGATGGTTGAGATCGACGGCGCAAGCTTTCTCATCGAAAAGCCGCTGCGGGCGGATATCGCGCTGCTGCGCGCGCATGAGGCCGACTATTACGGCAATCTGACCTATCGGCTCACGGCCGCAAATTTCAACCCGGTCATGGCGTTCGCCGCCGATTGCGTCATCGCCGAACCCGACGAAATCGTCCCGGTTGGAGTCATTCCGCCCGACGCGGTGCGCACGCCGGGCGTGCTCGTCACGCACATCGTGGGCAGGGCGCGCTGATGGACGCCAAGGAAATCATCGCCCGCCGCGTCGCCCTGGAGCTGCGCGACGGCATGCTCGTCAATCTCGGAATCGGCCTGCCGACTCTCGTGGCGCGTTTCATCCCAAAGGGGATGTCCGTCGCCATGCAGAGCGAAAATGGCCTTATCGGCTTCAGCGCGCCGCCGCCGGATGGAATGGAGAATCGCGATCTCATTGACGCCGGCGGCGGATTCATCATGTCGTTGCCGGGCGCCGCCAGTTTCGACAGCGCGACGAGCTTCGCGCTGATTCGAGGCGGCCATGTCGACATGGCGGTGCTTGGCGCGTTGCAGGTCGACGCCGCGGGACGTCTCGCCAGCTGGATGATTCCGGGAAAGTTTACGCCGGGGATGGGCGGCGCCATGGACCTCGTCGCGGGCGCCAAGCGCGTCATCATAGCGATGCAGCACGTCGCCAAGGGCGAGCCGAAGATCGTCGATACTCTCACCTTGCCGCCGACAGCGGCGCGGCGCGTCAGCCTGATCGTGACGGAGCTTGCCGTCATTGAGCCGACCGATGAGGGGCTGGCGCTACGTGAACGCGCGCCCGGCGTCAGCGTCGCGGATATCGTCGCCTCTACTGGCGCGCGGCTGATCGTGCCGGAAGTTACGCCTGAGATGCCTCTCTGCCGCGATTAGCAGGCAGGCGTCGATACTTGATATCGACCACGCTCGATACAGGTATCGCTCTGGCCGCGTCGCGCACTTTGCGCAGCGGTCGTTAGCGCTAAACGAAAGAGCAACCGATGAGTAAGCTGTTGATCTTTTCTCTTTCCGCCTTCATTGGCCTCGCCGCGTTCAATCCCGCGACAGCCCGGACGATGGACAAGCAGCGCACGGCCTGCGAGCGCGATTCCCACAAGTTCTGCGCGGCGGAAGAGCCCAATGCGATCGCCGTCGAAAAGTGCCTGCGCGCGCATATGAACGAGCTTTCAAGCGCGTGCAAACGCCAGTTCAGGGCAAAGCGCCGCTAATTCAGCTCTTCACGTGAGGAATGCCGGCGCTGGCGGCGCATTTCGCCAAGGGTCGGGCGCCGTGAGGGTGCGCAGCTTCATTGCAGCGCCTTCGCAGGCCCACTAAACTGCCGGCCATGAATCGGCTGTCGAAAAGCGCCAAGGCGTGGGGCGCGTTGCTTGCCGCCAGCGCGCTGGCGTTGTGCGCTTGCGCCGTATCGGCGCGCGCCGCGCCCTGCGGATCGTCGGCGTCCGGTTTTAGCCAATGGCTCGAGGAGATGAAACGCGCCGCCGCGGCGGAAGGCGTTTCGCAACGGACGCTCGACGCTGCGCTGACTGGCGTCGCCTATGATCACGCGGTGATTGGCCGCGACCGCGGACAGCGGATTTTTCACCAAAGTTTCGAGAAGTTTTCGAGTCGCCTGGTGACGCCCGCCCGCTTGAGCAAGGCGCGCGCGATGCTTCAGCGGCACGCGGCGCTGCTCGCACAGATCGAGGCGCGTTATGGCGTTCCCGGAGCGGTGCTCGTGGCGATCTGGGGACTGGAAACGGGCTTTGGCGCCGACAATGGGCGCTTCAGGACGATGCAGGCGCTCGCGACGCTCGCCTATGACTGCAGGCGCTCCGCGCAGTTTCATGAAGAGCTGAATCACGCGCTGAGAATCGTCGAGCGCGGCGATATGTCTCCCGCGCAGATGCGCGGCGACTGGGCTGGAGAAATCGGCCAGACGCAATTCATGCCTTCCTCCTATCTGAAATATGGCGTCGATTTCGACGGCGACGGCAGACGCGATCTCATACGATCCACGCCAGACGCACTCGCCTCGACGGCGAATTTCCTCAAGGGCAAAGGCTGGCGCTCTGGCGCGGGCTGGAATGAAGGCGAGCCGAACTTCGCGATTCTGCTCGAGTGGAATCAGGCGCGCGTCTACGTAAAAACGATCGCCCTGCTGGCGACGAAGCTCGCGGGCGCGCAGTGAGCGGCGTCGCGCTGTGAAGGCGTATGTCCAAAGACCGCTGAACGATCCGCTCTCATAAGTTTTAGCAAATTCTTCGTTGAAAAAGTTCGTTGTTCTAAATTTCGACTAGGCTATAAGGCTCACGGTTCCGCCGCCTCACCAGCGCAGGTTTTGCCATGCCTTACGCCTCAGTCTCGAAATTTCGCCGCGGCATATTCCTGCTTGCGCTTTGTGCGGGCGCGTTCGGCGTTTCGCTCTCCGCGTCGGCGGAAAGCAAACTGCCGAAATGCACACAGGAAAACATCTCGAAGCAGTGCTTCGGCGTCATAACGGCGCCGGACGGCAACCGCTATATCGGAGAGATGAAGGGCGGCAAGGCCAACGGCAAAGGCGCGCTCATTTTCACGGACGGCAAGAAATACGAGGGCCAATTCCGCGACGGCGCGCCAAACGGCAAGGGAGCCATCACACATCCTGACGGCGAGTCCTACACCGGCAATTTCAAGGACGGGAAGAAAAGCGGGCAGGGCAAGTTGGTCGCCGCCGACGGAAAGATCTATGTCGGCCAGTTCAAGGGTGACGTTCCCCACGGCAAGGGCGCCGTCACCATGCCCGACGGCAAGAAATTCTCCGGAAATTTCGTTGACGGCGAACTTGCGGTGAAGCCGAAGGCCGGCGGCGCGGCGCAAAGCGAACAGAAGGGGCCGAAAGACGGTCTACCGGCTTGCGACGTCAGCTTGGCCAAGCCTTGGAAGCGCTGCGTCGGCGGACTGAAGTTTCCAAACGGCGACGTTTATACGGGCGAGTTCCGCGACGGAAAGGCGACCGGGCGCGGCGCGATCACTTTCGCTTCCGGCGGACAATACGTCGGCGAGTTCCGCGACGGCGTCCGTCACGGCAAAGGCACGTTCACGATCGCCAATGGCGAAAGCTACAGCGGCGAATTCGTCAACGGCCGGATCGTCGGCAAGGGTGCTTACACATTTCCCGACGGGAAGAAATATGTGGGCGAATTCCGCGACGGACGCCCGCACGGCAAGGGCATTCTCACCCTGCCGAATGGCGCCTCCTACCGCGGCGAATTCCAAAATGGCGAGCCGGACGGACAGGGAACGATGAACTTGCCCGATGGGCAATCGCAGGCCGGACTGTTTAAAGCGGGCAAATATCAGCCCCAGTAGGCCGCGTGGGCCCGGCGCTCGCGGGGGCGGGGGCAGGTCGTCCTGATCGTTGGTCGCCAAGGCCGCCGCCGCGCTGAGGCGAAGTCCTTGAAAACGCAAACCCCAGCCCGCGGGGGCTGGGGTTTATAGAGTCTCGGCCGTCTTTCGCTTCGAAGCGCCTTATTGGATAGGCGTGACGATCGAGGCTTGCGAATTATTGGAAATGGAGATGTTGTCCGAGCCGGTCTTGCTGATCGTCGCGCCGTCAGAGTCGATGACGCTGCCGATCGCGAAAGCTTGCTTATCGATGTTCACATTGGACTGATTCTGGTTGCCCGAGCCAAGATCGAGGAGGCTTCCGCCGACCGAGCCGTTCTGAACGACGGCGGCGTTATTGTTCACGCCGATCTGCGTGACCGTCGAATAGTTGTTGCCATACGCTTGGGACTGATTCTGGTTCTGATTGTTCTGACCGTCGGCGAGGGCCGGTCCGGCAGCGAGCGTGCACAAGGATATTATCGCGATCAGCTTTTTCATGGATCTGGTGTCCCTGGAAGTTAGCGTTCAGTGTTCGGATACTGCCTACTGTCAGCCTAGCTTTGCAGCGCGCTGCGGTCGATCGTTTCGACCTCGACGAACTGCGATAGAATCCTCGATGTGGCCGAAACGCCACATGTCTCCAGCCTCGTCAAAAGGCCTTCCGCATATAGGTGAGGACGTTCGGGAAATTGACGGCGACCGGCAGACCGCGTCCGCCGAGGTATTGGCCGTTGGCCTGGCTCCATGTCCAACCGCCTTCCAGTCCGAACGCCCATCCCTCGCCGGCCCAATATTCGGCGTTTCCGACGACGCGCTGACCTCTGACTTGCGTATTGAAGCCAAAAGCTACGTTGCCGAAACCGAGAAACTCCGGGGCGGAGCCCATGTAGGCCTGAAACGCCGCTCCGGTGATCGAGGTCTTGAACACGGGAGTCCAAAGGTGTTCGTAGGATCCCATGAGCGCCTGACCGGAGCTCCTCTGGATCGTTCCAGTCGAGCTGCTCACATAGTCGATCGACATATACGGTATGCCGAGGTACGACAGCGCGCCTTGAGTCGCGGTCGCCGATAGCATGGCCTTGCCGTACATTTCGCCGCCAATGGGACCAACGAGCCCGCTCCACTTCCAACGATATTCGCCGGCAAGCTGCGCAGCCCAGCCCCAAGTGGAGTATTTCGGCATGAAGGAATTGTAGGCGTTGGCGGAGACATCCCTGATTTCGTGCATAGCTCCCGACGCGTGGACGACGAAGGCGGGCGCGCCGACGCGCAATTGCGCGACAAAGTCCGGGTATCCCATGCCTGTCGGATATCTCGACAGAACCCCGTCCGGATAACGCCTCAGCGTCGGATCTTCAGCCGATACGCTGATCGAGGCGCCCAAGCGCGGCAGGAGACCTGGGAGAACGTTGATATTTTCGATTCTGTGGGTGTACGAAACCGCCGGCGTCGTCATGTAGGACGCGTAGCCGGGCATAAAGGTGTAGCCGGTGCGGCTGAAGCTGAAGAGCGAAGGCTGCAGTCCGACGCGCAGCCCGCCAAATTGAACCCAGGCCTGATCGAAGGCGCCCCGCCAATAATGCCCATTGATCTGGTTCAGGGTTATGCGCGTTTCGCCTTCATAGTTCTTTACCGTCCTGGCGAACACTCCGGCGTTGATGAACACGGAGATCGTTCCGTAATCCGTGTTCCGGAAGGCCAGAAAGTTCACCATGCTGTATGTGCCGGTATAAGCGCCGGACGTCGTCTTGCCGACGAGCGGATTTTTCCAGTAGTACAGCATCGGCACAGCGGCGCTTAATCCAAGGCCGCTCCATCCGTATCGATACGCAGGAAGCCGCTGCGTCGTGAACGCGATGTCTTCGGTCGCAAAGTCCTTGCCCAGGAAACCGGTGAAGGATCCATGGACCGCGCCGCAAAAGCCGGTGTAGGGAATTTGAAAAAACTGGGTATTGCCGTTCAAGTTGCACGGCCCCGTCATTCTCACAACGGGCCGCGCCGCTTTCGCCACCGGCTGATTGGCGGGACGCTTCTCTTTCACTCGCGTTTTTGACGCGGCGTTGAGCTCTTCGATCGCGCGTGTGGCTTCCAGGATCGATGCGTCGACGCCCTTGTCGAAACTCGCCGGTTGCGCGTGCGCAGCCGACGCGCCAGCCATTCCGGCGGCGCAGGCGAATGATGCGACGATTTTTATGCGCGTTTTCACGGAGCAAGTCCTTTGGACAATCCGGTCAAAAGTTCGTCGTTAGTGCATTCGTCCAAAGCTGTTCGTCGCCGTCAGACCTGGCGGCGTCCAGACCGCCAGGCTCATGCTGTCCGTGGTGAAAAGAGAGAGATAACCTTCCGGGGTTTGATAGGACTGGTAGATCGGACCGTCGGTCGGAATTTGCACCCGAGGCGCTGCGCCATTGCCGACAGCGGAGTTTTGCGCAACGGCGGCGACATTCGTGCCCCCCATTTGCGTGATCTGCGAACTGTTCTCCATGCCGTTCTGCGTCACGGACGCGTAATTCTGTCCGCCATAACGCTGACCGTCACCGCGAAGGTTCGGGCTGCTATTAAACTCACCCGTGGAGTCGCCGACCTGTTGCATCTGCGAATAGTTGTTGAGCCCGTTCTGATTGATCACCGCTTGATTCGCCTGATTGGAGTCCTGAACTCCGTAATAGACGTTCACGAAGCCGGACTGCGAGAGGTCGATGGACGACTGCGATCCGCTGGTGAACCCATATGCGAAATTGAAAGGCGCGCTTTGCGTCGCCATCTGCGCAAAGGCGGAGTTCATAACGCTCAGGAGGAAGATTGCGGCTAAAAGCGAGGTTCGCGACATCTTCTATTCCCAGCTCTCGAACAATGACGAAAAAGCGCGCGAGGGCGCTCTTTAAAGACTCGGCGCTAAGAACTAGCGCCTGAGAAAAACCGGCTGCCGACAGTCGAAGCGATAGGGGCGATTGTCGCTGCCCGGAACCGGCTCCAAAACCCAGATGTCGTCTCTGAGGTAATCCTGGGCTTCCGTCTGCGCCAAATAGCCGCCGAGACATGCCGGCGAACTGTCATCCGCCACAACCGCTACAGGTCGTCGCTGCCTGTGACTCTTGGCTGCGTCGGCGGGAGCCGCAAATACGGAGAGCCCGATGAGCGCGATGAGGGCGGCTGGCAGTATCGACTTCATTGGAGTGATCCTTTGAAAGGCGCCCTGCTCACGCCGCCCTCGAAGTTCGCGAGCGCCGGTTGGCTAAAGAAGCGCACCGGCGCTCGTTTCAGTAATTAGTCTTCAATGCTGTTGTGATTGAGCGTGGCGGCAAAGCCGTTAACCGCAATCGCATTGTCGTTGAGCGAATCGTCGATCCGGATCGGGTTGAAGGAGTCATCGATCTTCAGGCCGCCAGCGACGCCGCCGTCGTCAGCGATGTTGATGTGGGTGTCGACCTCGATCTTCGACACCGAGGTGTTGTCGATGCTGGTGTTGTTCGAGCCGATGGTGATCATGAAGGCCTTGCCGTCGCCGCCATTGGCGTCGATGCCGTTGCCGATGCCGTCCTGGCTGGAGGCGGCGACAGTGGTCGAGCGCTGCGAGGAGAGATTGGCCTGAACCGTGGTGAGTCGCGCGTCAGCGTCGGCTTCGTTGCGGCCGAGGCCGACGCCAACGTTAACCGGTTCGAGGCTGGCAGTTGCCGCGTCCTGGAGCGCAGTGCCCTGGGCGGCGAGAGCGACCGGGATCGCGAGGCCGCC
This sequence comes from Methylocystis sp. H4A, assembly GCF_015709545.1. NCBI lineage: Bacteria > Pseudomonadati > Pseudomonadota > Alphaproteobacteria > Hyphomicrobiales > Methylocystaceae > Methylocystis > Methylocystis sp. H4A. Next base: position 46,896 of record NZ_JADNQY010000019.1, read on the forward strand.
AGCGAGGCCGGCCTGATCGGATTCATTGCTCGACAGCGCCACCGCAGCGCTCACCGCGATGACGTCAACATTGCCGCCTTCGCCGCCATTGCCCGAGTCGACGATGCTGCCGACGCTGAAGGCGTGCGTGTCCATGTTGAAATCAGCAAAGCGCTGATTGAAAGAGTTGGTCTCCAGATTGATGCCGCCGCCGACGGCGACGTTCTGATTCACAACGCCGACGTTGTTGAGGCCGAGGTTGGTGACGCTGCCGACGTTCACGCCCTGGGACACGGACGTGTTGATGCCGACCGGCACCGCTACCTGATCGGCGAAGGCGGGAGCGGCGAGCACGGTGGCGATGGCCACAAGCGAGAGCTTCTTCATGGGGAGGATCCTTCGAGTGATTTTGTTTAATTCCGACGACCAGCGCGCCGATCATCGAGGCGCAGAGTTGTCGAAGAGCAGTCGATCCGTCCAGCTACTAAATGTCTCGCTAACCAGTTTTAGTAACAACTGTGGCGAAAGTGCAACATTGTAATGCGCTGCGATGTACATGGGCTAAATATCAGAGATATCATCAATAATTTTGACGCTGCATGAAAAAATATGGACATTTTAACGCGTGGACAAACTTTAACATGGAGGGGTTTGACATCGTCGTTGGAGTGAAGATGAGAATTATGGAACGTTTCGAAAATGTGAACATTGAATGAATGCCAAAGACTCTTCTTGTATTCCATGGACGTTCGCTGCATAGCTAATCAACTCGAGCGCTCTACGGTCATGCGAGGAAAAATGATGGTATTTCACCGGCTTAAGCTTATATCAGCCGCCTTCCTGTCATTGGCCGTTACGAGCCCAACTTCGCTAATGGCTCAAGGAGATATGGGCCCGATCGGCACTGTGGTGCTGGAGAATATGATTCGCGAACAAAATCCGCCGAGCTATGGTTCTCAGGCGTTAAAATCACGGCCATCCTATAAGTACAGGGCGTGCAAAACTCATAAAATGCATAGCTGCCAGCGCGGAAGTCGCTTGAGCAAAGCCAATTAGCATTCATTGCTCAATCGACATGTGAGAGCGTTACATGCCGATTGTTTTGCTGAAACGCTGAATGACTCGGCGGCCAGGGATATAGGCATGCGCAGAGGCCGTCTCCAGCGATTTATATTCAATAAGACCATGGAAATCGGAATCGTAATCCTGAACATCTCGAGGGACTCGCGCTGATTTGTGGAAACGCCGCGCGCGCTTCACCCCAACATTTGATAAGGACTTGTTGATCTTGGCGCGCGCTGGCGACCAAATCTCGGACACCGGCGATTCTGCGTGTCCAAGGCGCGCTGCGCGCGAATGTTCAGGGTTGGCCGCGTCGGCGAGCAAGCCTGCGCCTGTTCAACGAATCGATGTCGAAGCGCGCGTGCGCGGGGCGGCTCTGCGCCGGCGCGAATTCGCTCCTACCTTACCTGAGACGCGCCAATCGCGACTTCGGCCATAGAAATTGCGACAGGCCAGGAAGCGAATCAGTCATGCTTCGCAGCTTCTCTTCGCCGGTAACCAGCTCCGCGCCGCAGAATATCTCTATGGCCAGCCTCTGAAGCCGGTCCGGAGAGAGACAGGCTCGTCGATCGAGCCGTCAGCGCGACAGCGATGTCCACGCGCTCGGGAAAGATCGCCGACGATAACAGGCGGAACGGAAGAACTGTCGCAAGAGACGCCGTCCCGGCGCAAAGCGCTGCCCGATCATCTGCCGCGCGACGATATTCGGCTCGATATCGAAGGCCAAACATGCGCCTGTTCATGGCGTCGATCTCAGCCGTTCGACGCTGGCTGGGTTGGCGGCGCCGCCATTGTCCCTGCCGTTGACGCTACCGGGCCCAATTGGGCGCGTTTATCCACGCCGCCGCAACGGCGCCTTGATTGCCGCCGCGCGACTCTGTGAAAGCGGATGACCCGTATTGGGAAGGCGTTTGGCGCGCCAAACTTCAGCGCTGATTGACGCCGGTAGAACCCTCGCTTTGCGTTGGAAGGCGCGCCGACCCCACCCGACCTCGCGTCTTAAGGAGATTCAAAAGCATCTCCAGTCGCTTTTGGCGGTAGAAGGAACGTAAGCCGGAATCGTCGGGCGCAAGGCCGGCGATCCACTCGGGCGTCTTACCCCGATAACCCAGCAGACGCGACGACAGGCGCGTCGCGCCGGCAATGTCCGTCACGCCATAGCTGCTCGCGTCGAGAAACAGACGCTGGCCGTGTATCCCTTCCAAATTGGGGCGATAACTGTCGCGGGGCGACGGGCGCGGCGTAAAATTCTCGATGCGCTTGTCAAACCACGAAACGAGCGCAGGATCGTCGGACAGGGATCGCCGCAATTCCGCTTCCACATAGGGCCACTCGTCAAGGTCGTCGATCGGCGGGGCAAGCAAGAAGCTCTCCACCATCGCCTGGCGATCGAGGCTTATCGGATCGTCGGGAAATAGGTCTTCCTTGGCGCGAAGGAAAGAATCCGCGACGCAAATGAATCCTGAAGGCAGATCGGGAACGGAAGGATGGAGGCGCAGGCCTGCGACGTCATTTTCGCCGCGAAACGTCTGCGCGATTTGATGTTTGCTGCGCAGAAAACTAAAGGCGATGTGGTTGCTGGATGCGGAGAACCCGCTGATCGATAGCGGCGCCGAGAGCGACAGATATTCTTCCGCCAAATAAGCAACAGCGAAGCTGGAATAGGTATCGCAGTGGAAACTATCGAATACTTTTCCCGTGGTCGCGCGGATTTGCTCAAGCACTTCGCGCGCCACGCAGCCGTGATAGATGTTGGGCAAGAGCGTTGCGGGCGCGCGTCCCGCCAGAACGTCCTCCATCGTCTGGCGGCCATTCATCCGCTCGACATTTCGTGTGAGCGGAATCTGCAAATGATTCGCAAGATCGTCGCGGGCGATGTTCGGCCAGGAGTAAATGGCGCTGTCCCAGCTGATCGACTTCACATTCTGCTTGGCGAATAAGCCGCGCAGCGTCGAAAAAGCGAACGGCATGAGCGAGTCGTCGTCGCCTATATAGGTGATATATTTGCCGCGCGTCAGGCTGTATGCGAGATTGTAATTATCGCGCATGCACAAAGTCTCTGGCGCGCGGTGATAGACAATTTTCGGGGAGCCGATCTCTTCGACGACCTGGCGGGTCGCCGGCGAACTGCAATTGTCGCAAACAACGATCTCATAGGAATCGAAGTCCTGCTCCAGGCATGCTTTGAGCGAGAAGCGCAAAGTTGCGGCGCGTTGACGGGTCGGTATGACCAGACTGAAATCAGGTTGGCTCATAAACGCTAGTCCTTATGCTCGCGACTGGAATGTGAAGCGGGCCGTCCGGCCAAGAACGCCGGTTCAACCAAGTCGCTCGGCCAGTGAGTGACATTGCCCCGCCAACCATATGCTTGCTTCGCAGTAGCGGCGATCACGGCCGGCCCCCTACCTCTGCGCGCCACCAAGCGTAGGTTTCGGCGAGACCCTCGTCGAGCGTTCGCGACGGTCGAAATCTCACTTCGTCACGCAGTCGGCGCACATCTGCGACAATGCGTGGCGGCTCGTCGGGACGGTCAGGCAGCGCGCCGACGCGAATAAGATCCGAGCGACCCGCAATCGCGCCAAGACGCTCGGCGATGGAAGCGACGCTCACTCCCTCGCCGCTCGCAATGTTCACAGCGCCCGTAGTCTCGCTTAGAACGAGCGCTGCGAGCGCGGCGCCAGCGTCGCGGGTATCGAGAAAATCGCGCACTGCAAGCCCTCGCGAAAGCGGCGCGTCTTCTCCGCGAGCAAGTTTCGCCGCGAGGGAAGCAACAAGCCGCGCCTCATGCTCGAAAGGCCCATAAAGATAGAACAGGCGCGCCCACGCAAACGAAATATCGCCAAGCTCCTGCAGCACCCGTCGCGCTGCGTCCTTTGCGACGGCATAAAGGGTCGCCGGCACGATTTCAGTGGTCCCTTCGTTACACGTCCCGTCGTCCGGCCAGCGATATTCGAAGCATGTCCCAACGCCAACGAAGCGCTGAACGCCGGCGTCAAGCGCGGCGCGAGCAAGGAGTAGCGTTGCGGCGGTCCAGTCGAGATTGTCTCGGCTGGTCCAAAATGCGCCGTGCTCGACGTTCCACGCCAGATGGAGCACAGTATCAGGCCGTACCCGATTGATCAGCGCGCCAGCCGCGCCGGGCGCGCGCAAATCTCCACCATAGGCGACAACGGCGCCGTCGACTTTCTCAGCGTGCTGAGCGTGCGCGTGAACTTCGACGCCCGCGCGAGCCAGCGCTCCGATCGTCTGCCTACCGACAAATCCTGAAGCGCCCGTCACCAGAACTCGCAACGCGACCCCCCGGCAAAAGCATTTGCATGTGCAACGAACGCATACAGAATAGGGACGCCGGCGGCAAATCCCTGTCGTTTCAGCCGCGCCAGGGCGACGGCCAGGCGAGATCCGCCTCGCCGATCACGGCGGGCAGGGCCGGCCAGCTAATCGCAAATCCCGGATCGTCATAGCGCAGCCCGCGCGCCTGCCCGCCCACGAACGGCCGGCTCATCTGATAGAGCACATCCGTATCCGGTTCGAGGGTGAGAAAGCCGTGCGCGCAGCCTTCGGGAATGAACAGCGCATTGGCGCGATCGGCGTCGAGGCGCCGGGCGATCCAGCGCCGAAATGTCGGACTCTCGCGGCGCAGGTCGATCACGACGTCATGGATCGCGCCCCGCGTCGCGCGCACCAGCTTCGCCTCGGCGTAAGGCGGATCCTGCCAGTGCATGCCGCGCAGCGTATGTAAACGATCGTTGCGCGACAGATTGATCTGCGTCGATGTGAAGGAAACGCCGGCGGCCGTGAATTCCTCGGGACAATAGATGCGTGCGAAAAAGCCCCGCGCGTCGGCGCGCGGCTCGGCCGCGATCTCGACGACGCCCGGTATTTCGGTCGGCGCGAATCTCAAGCGTCGAACACTCGCGTTTCAGGGACCGCGGTGACGAACTTGCCGCCCCACTGGCGGATTTCGGCCATCTGGCCCACGATCTCCTGCCGCAGGTTCCACGGAAGGATCACCAGATAATCGGGCCGCGTGTCGGCGATCGTCCCCGGCGCGCGGATGGGAATATGACTCCCCGGCAAAAACTTTCCCTGCTTAGCGGCGCTGCGATCGTAGACGCAGACAATGTCATTCGCGCTCACCCCGCAGACATTGAGGAAAGTGTTGCCCTTGGCGGCCGCGCCATAGGCGGCGACCGTCTTGCCTTCCGCCTTGGCGCGCGCAAGGAAACTCACGAACGAAGCTTTCACCGCTTCGACCTTTTCGGCGAATCCCGCATAGCCTTCGATCGCATCGAGACGCGCGGCGCGTTCGGCGCCGCGCACCGCCTCCAGGCGCGGCGTCGGCGCGCGATCCGCGCCTTTGCGGCTCACGAAAAGGCGCAGGGAGCCGCCATGTGTCGGCAGTTCCTCGACGTCGAAAGCGACAAGACCGTTCGCGCCCAGAACGCGCTCCACCGCCACGAGCGAGAGATAGGAGAAGTGCTCGTGATAGATCGTGTCGAACTGCAGTTCGCGGATGAGATTCAAGACGTGCGGAAATTCGAATGTCGCGACGCCGCCGGGCTTGAGAATTTCCGCAAATCCGGCAACGAATTCGCCGATATCGGGAACATGCGCCAACACATTGTTGGCCGCCGTGAGATCGGCGGCAAGGCCCCGCGCCGCCAATTTGCGGGCCGTCTCTTTGCCGAAAAAGGCGACTTCCGTCGGCACGCCTCTGGCGCGCGCCGCCTCGGCGACATTGGCCGCCGGCTCGACCCCCAGCACCGGTACGCCGTGCGCGATAAAATGTTGCAGCAGATAGCCGTCATTTGACGCGACTTCGATCACAAGCGACTGCGGGCCAAGTCCGAACCGCTCGATCATCGCATCCGCGTAACGCTGCGCATGCGCGACCCAGCTGTCAGAATAGGAAGAGAAATAGGCGTAGTCGGAGAAGATCGCCTCGGACGACACCGGCGCGTCCACCTGCACCAAGAAGCAGGCGTCGCAAACGCGCGCATGGAGTGGAAAGCTCCTGTCGAGACCCCGCGCGATCTCTTCCGCCGTGACATAGGAGTTGGCGAGCGGCGTCGAGCCGAGATCGACGAAATCATGTTTCAGCGGTGCGCCGCAAAAGCGGCAGGCTGGCGTTTGCATTGTCTTATCCAGGAAGTTTCTCGAAGGCGTCGATCTGCGCGAGCGTCGTCGCCAGAGGGCCGCTTTCCGCGAAGGCGCCGCGGTACCAGTCCGCCGTCCAATTGATCGCCAGCCGGCCGGGCAAGCGGTCCCGCCAGCCGAGAAGCGCCCGGGCGCGCGAGGAGTCGACCGCCAGAATATGCATTTCGCGCGAATCCGCCGGCTGATGTTCGTAGCGCGCATCGCGGCCAAGCGCTTTGAGCATTTCCTCGGTGAGTTCGCTCACCGTGATCGGTGCGGTCGGGTCGGGACCGAAATTCAGTGTTTCGGGAAGGCTCTCGCCGCGTTCCAGCGCATCGACATAGGTCAGATAGCCATGCAGGCAATCGAGCACATGCTGCCAGGGCCGAGTCGCGTGCGGCATGCGCAGCACCGGCCTCTCGTTCTTTGCCGCCGCGCGCACGATGTCGGGAACGATACGGTCGGCCGCGTAGTCGCCGCCGCCGATGACATTGCCGCCCCGCGCGGTGACGATCTTCACGCTTGCATCTTTGAAAAAGGACTGCGCGTAAGCGCGGGTGACGAGTTCGGCCGCCGCCTTGGACGCCGAGTAGGGGTCCTTGCCGCCGAGGCGCGCGTCTTCCGCGAAGGCGGCGCCTTGCTCGTCATTCGCATAGACTTTGTCGGAGGTGACGACCAGAATAGTCGAAACGTCGGGCGCGCTGCGCAGGGCCTGCAGCAGATGCGCGGCGCCCATGACATTAGTCGCAAGCGTGCCGAGCGGATCGGCGTGCGACCGGCGCACGATCGCCTGCGCGGCGAGATGTAAAACGATTTGCGGGCGGGCCTTTGCAACGGCGGCCTCGACCGATTCGAAATCATTCAGGTCGCCGAAAGTCGAATTCAGACGCTTGCCGACCTGCGCCATCTCGTAAAGACTTGCATCGCCTTCAGGCGGCAGCGCAAAACCGTAGACTTCGGCGCCGAGTCGATCAAGCCAGAGGGCAAGCCACGCGCCCTTGAAACCGGTATGGCCGGTCAAAAGAACGCGCCGGCCGGCTAAGGTCTTCCATTTGTCCACGCTTATTCCCGCCAGTCCAGCTTCATATTTCCTCGCGCCCGCCGGTCACATTCGGCGCTTCAACTCCATACCTTCCACGGCGCGTGACCGCTATCCCACAAAGATTCGAGCCGATTCTTGTCGCGCAGCGTGTCCATCGGCTGCCAAAATCCCTCATGCTTATATGCGCGTAATTCTCCTTCCGCCGCCAGACGCGCCAGCGGCCTTTCCTCCCAGGGCGTCGCGTCGCCGTCGATATAGTCGATTACGGAAGGATCCAGAACGAAAAATCCGCCATTGATGAAGCTCTGGTCGCCGGGCGGCTTTTCGATGAATTTGGTGACGGCGTCGCCTTCGAGAAACAAGGCTCCATAACGGCCGGGCGGCGTCACAGCGGTGAGGGTGGCTTTGCGCCCGTGCGCGTGATGAAACTTGATCAGCGCGCCGACATCCACGTCGGCCACGCCGTCGCCGTAGGTGAAGCAGAAAGGCTGTCCTTCCTTGAGGTAGCTGCGGACTCTTTTGAGCCGTCCGCCGGTCATCGACGATTCGCCGGTGTCGACCAGCGTGATCTTCCAGGATTCGCTTTTACGACTATGAAATTCCACCTGTCCGGTTTCGCCGTCGACGGTTATGTCGGCGTTATGCATGAAATAATTGCTGAAATACTCCTTGATCATATAGCCCTTATAGCCGAGGCAAACGACGAAGTTGTTCACGCCATGAGCGTGATAGATTTTCATAATATGCCATAATATTGGGCGACCGCCGATCTCGATCATCGGCTTTGGGCGGAGATAAGATTCCTCGGAAATTCGCGTCCCCATGCCGCCCGCAAGTATGACAACCTGCATTTTTTCTCCTCCAGTGTCGCGGACGACGCCTATCGATGAGCCAAATTTAATATAGCTGCGACGCATTTTCCTATACGTGCCTGCCAAATTGCTCAATTGGACTGGCGCTTGGCAAGCGATCGATGCTTGATTGGCGCAGTCAGCTCAAAATCGCTTGATTAAATCCCAAAGAGCATTTCTCAGCAGATTCGGTGATCTTAGGCAGATGGATGGGTAAGTTGTCTCCATAGATCCCAAGGGTGCGCACGGCGGCTCCTTTCGCGAGTTACCCTCACTCCATCAACCAATCAACCGTCTTGGCCTTTTTGTTGTCCTTTAAGCCTGCCAACCTTTGTGAACGCGTAAGCGCGACGCTTGCTGGCATAGCCTCGGTGCTTTTCCAACCTTATGTCTGTATTTCAATCACATACGTGTTCGCAGTTCTGTCCAGAGCGGCGCGCCGGTCAGGACAAAGATGCGAACACATATGTGATTGAAATATCGCTGTGAATTTGGAGACGTCGAAAATTTTGGCCTGTGCGCATGAGAGGGACGAAAACGCGGCATAAGCGATTTCGCAAAACCTAACAATCACGCCACGCCGTGAGCCGCATCGACGACTTCCTGCCCTTCGACTACATCAAGAACACGCCCGAAAAGGCCATGGCCTGAAATGACGCTGGGCCATCATTGCATCGCGTATACAAATGGTGACGGCAATTTCGACGGCTCGGGCGTTGTACGTTCGCGAACCGCGATGTCCACCAAATCTCGCCGATGGCCACGAAGGTATTCCGTTGTTCGAGAGAGTTGCAAACGTGTCGCCTCATCAATTAGGCGGCGGATTCGTTCCTCTTCCTCCGCTTTGATCTGAGAGATCGCTGTTCCGTTCATTACAGAAGCCTTTCTAGTTTAGGCCACACAATCCCGCGATGACATTTGCGTAGGCTTTACCTACGATCTCATCGCCGTCAGGGCTGAGGTGAACTGTATCGACAAAAAGATAATCATCTTCCCCATACTTCCGAAATTCTTTGTAAAGGTCAACTTTTACAACATCCAACCTTTCTAACTGAAGAGATGCTCTCTCAAATAATGGCAGCGCCATCCGAGTCACTTCGGTGAAAGGCGTATGGCTCTTGAAGGCTTCTACGTTTGCCGATTCCAGCGGATGCAACCTTCCTTTTCCCGCCCAATTCGGCTGCAATCCCCAAATGAATTTGCCCCCATTCGCTTCAACCATCGCCTCCAACTGACGCTTTCGAGAAAAATACTGTCCCAGAACCGCTGGCGCCGCGCACATCGCTCGGAAGGGTGTTTCCGCCTGAGTTTGCTGCAATTGTGACGTTCCATGAAGGATCTGCGACCAGCCCTCAAGATTATTCTGATACGCGACATTGCCGTCCTTGAGAAGGCGAGGGTCTTGCACCATTCCATAAAGGATATCGTTCCATCCATCATGCCCGACTACGAAATCAGGCTTCAGGTGATAATTAAAAAGCATATATGTAAGTATTGAATTCATCACGACATGACCATGCTGACCGAAATTCAAAACCGTGAACTTAACGTCCGCCCCTGATTCCAAAGCCTTCTTATTCAACGCACATTCGATGACGGCAGGATACATTTGATGAGGGAGCGTATACATGCTGAATCCGGTAGATCCGCCATAGCATAGGACCAACTTATGATTGGCGTCGCGATTCTTGAGGTTTGAAAGGTCGTCGGGCACGCGGAACCCGAATTGATTTAGGGGCCCCATCCCCGGATATCGAAACAAGTAGCCATAAGGGAAGTAATAGAAGCCCCATGCCTCGGGTTTAGAGAGCCTGTTGAAAATATGAGCGTCCATATTCAGCGCGTCTTGATCGTCATATTCGCGCGCAAGCGGCGATAACCGCCCATTCCAGTCTATAATGTAGAAGCGAAGCGAGGACACTTGAGGAGAAGCTACGCTTCGGGAGCGTAAAAAAGGCCATTTCCACTTCGATGATGCGTTTGACGACGGAGTTACGAACGGAGGAACGTAGAATTTTGTCTCATTGCGAGGAATCGTGAACACAATCGCGTCAAATTGATCAGACTTCAGTACGCTCGGGTCTTGTACGGACACATTCGGCAGATAAGTTTCAATCCAGCGCCACGCCTCGCTTGGCGCGATCACACTCAGATATTTGACATTCGCGGTGTGAAATCGGAATCCCTCGGTCACTTGCCTGGAATGCGGGATCGCTATGTCCGCCGGTGGGTCGAAGATAACGGCGGTTCGAGCCTCCGTATCCAGCCGAGTCATATAACAAAATCCTTCGATACGACACGGGAACCGATAACCAGATAGTCCAAGCCACTGTATGAAAATGTACGCAGCGCGTCGCTCGGAGTATCGACGATGGGTTCGCCCTTCAGATTGAAAGACGTGTTCATTAATACTGCCACTCCACTTAATTCCCTAAATGCTTTGAGTAAGCTATAAAAAGCCGGGTTGGACGTGGCGTCAACCACCTGCAACCGTCCGGTTCCATCCGCGTGAGTAATCGCCGGGAGCTTGGATCGAGCGGACGGAAGCACGTGATGAACCGCCAACATGAAATATTCTGGGCTCGTGCGGTCTCGAATCGCGGGGCATTCAAAGTAGTTGTGAACCTCTTCGAGGAGTACGGCGGGCGCGAAGGGGCGGAACGGCTCCCTGAACTTAATGCGCTCGTTGACGATTTTTTTCATGTCCGCTCTTGTCGGGTCCGCAAGGATGCTGCGATTCCCCAGCGCGCGTGGACCCCATTCGGCGTTCCCCTGGAACCACCCAACGACGTTGCCTTCGGCCAACAGTCGCGCAATCTCTAAAGGAAGTTGATCGTGTGCAAATATCCCGCAACATTGAAAGCCAGAATCTGCGATGGCGCGATCGATGTCTTCGTCCAAAGGACAATCTGAGCCCAGATAAGCCGAGGTGAGGGGGGCGGAACGCGGCGTTCCCGCCTCCTGATAATGACGCCACAGGGCCGCGCCGATCGCGCTGCCGGAGTCCCCTGCAGCAGGATGCACATATAGGGAATAGCCCCTTTCGCGTATCAATCGACCGTTTGCGAGAGAATTGAGCGCTACGCCGCCAGCTAAACATACTTCCTTGATGCCTGTTGCTTGAACCGCCGAGTCCACGACGTGAAAAATGACTTCTTCTGTAACCTTCTGAACACTGGCGGCAATGTCCGCATAACGCTTGCTGGTCTCCAAAATTGCGTCCGCCTCATGCACGGCGATTCCCGACGGCAAATCATCAACGACAGTCGCGAAATCTTGTTTTGGGTCTCGAGGCCGCCCCAGCAATTCAACAAGCGCATCGGTAAATGGAAGATCCTTAGGCGTCAGAAACTCGAAATACATAGGCTCGATTGAAAATCCTCCTCCTTCCTCGAGCCGAAACATCGGCCTTAGAAGGTCGTAATAAATAGGCTCTCCAAACGCCCCCATGCCCATTACCTTGTACTCGCCTTCGTTAACTTCGAAACCTAAGAAGGCTGTCAAGGCGCTGTAAAAGAGCCCTATCGAATTTGGCAGAGAAACCGATCCAAGTTTTCGTATCTCGGTTCCGTTTCCTATCCCCCAAGACGTTGTTTCGTACTCTCCGACGCCATCCATGGTGACGATTGTCGCCGCGTCAAAACCGGAACAATAAAACGCCGCGCTCATGTGAGATAGGTGATGATCTACGTACGAAATTTTTTCCCGGCCCACTCCGAGTTCCTCCGATATCCGATCAATAACTTCGAATTTTCGGTATCGGAGCCACGACGATATGGTCTTGTCCAAATACTCGGGGTTGCGTCCCTGAGCTTGCTCGGAACACCACAAGATCCGATCGAACTTAAGCATCGGGACTTCATAATAAGCGATCGCCTGGAGTGAGGACGACGAAATCCCGGCAGATTGCATGCAAAACTCGACCGCATGACGAGGAAAGCTCGAATCGTGCTTTTTTCGTGAGAATCGCTCCTCGATTCCGGCTGCGACAACAACGCCGTCCTTGATCAGCGCGGCCGCAGAGTCATGGAAATCAAATGAAAGTCCTAAAATATAACCCATTGATATCCCCCTCCATTGCTTCGTTTCCTATGAATTTACTCGTCTCAAATGGTTTCTAACAATTTTAACTCGCCTGGTGGATAAAATCTGACAATTGAGTCCTTGGAGGGATTCCTGTCGCTTTTTGCGCGTGCGAGTCTGGGCGATGCGCACGGGAATCTCCATTACGTTGTCGTTGGCCGCAAATGGCGCGCCGATCAGGACAAAGGTGCGAACACCTATCTAATTGAAATAGCGCTTTGATTTTCGGATGGCGGCAAAGACTCTCTGGCGACGCTCGCGCGGTCCTCGCACTCCTTGGGTTTCGCATAATCACAATCCAAATGGTTGCGGGGGCGTGCAACCGCCTCAAATTGCTGTTGCGGGCGCAAATTTAGAATTGCGCTCAATGAAACGTTGTATTCGTGCGAACCTCGCAACAGAAGCAGCTGAGGCAAAGGCGCGGGGTAATTCAAAGGCGGACGTTAAGGGACTACGATCATTACATCGGACGACTTAATCACCGCTTGAACTGAATCCCCAACCTTGAGTCCTAGCTCGTCCACTGATTCATTCGTGATCGACGCCGTGATTATGATGCTGTTGGCTTTGATACGCACGTGAGCCCTCGTCGAGCCTTTCTTGATTTGGATGATCTCGCCGGAAATCTCATTGCGCGCGCGGAGATTTTCGTTTGTTCCTCCTGTTGTCCTATGGCCAAATTCACTTTATTTGGCGTATAGTAGTTAATCGGTCCGTGGTTAATATTCGCTGCATACGCGCTCATTCGACCGCCAGTATCACATTCGACGCATCAAATGTGGCCAACGCGACGTCCCCTTTCTTCAAGCCCATATCTTCAACATCGTGGCGAGGCGTGACCGCAGTCATCGTCTTTTCGAAACCGACGTCGAGCAGAATTTCGCTGTTGCGTTCGGCGTCGATGCGCTGGGTGACCACGCCGCGGAAGCAATTGCGGTGCGACGGCGCGGCGTCCCGGCGGCCGCCAGATTGACGAAGGACGCCTTGATGAGCGCTAGCAGGCTGTTGAAAAAGTCTCTGGTCCTGGGAATCTCGGTGTGATTCACTCCCCTGGCGATGCGGGAGACGATGAATCATGCGGGGCGGGGACGCGCGATCCGGGGGACGCTTTTCAGCTATGTCGATCTTGAGGCGCGCGACGACCCGGAGACGGGCCAGGAAATATCGCTATTTCCAGTCGCCCCTATTCGGTCTTGCTCCCGGCAGGGCTTGCCGTGCCTCGGACGGCGTCATGCCGTAGCGGGCGCGGAACTGCCGGTTGAATGTGGTGATGTCGTTGAACCCGCAGCGATAGGCGAGATCGATGATCTTCAGCGGCGCCCAGACAGGGTTCGTCAGCATCGCAAAGGCCGCCGCCAGCCTTCGCGCATCGATATAGCTCTTGCAGCTCGTTCCTCCGCCGGCGAACAACATGCGCACATAACGATCGGAGACGCCGAGATGCGCTGCGACGGCGCGATCCGAAAGATCGGGATCGAGCACATGCGCGTCGATAAAGTCCTCGGCGGCTTTCAGCCGAGCGGCGCGAAGGCCGCCGTGACGCGCCTGCTCGAGAGCGTCCGCGTTCGCGCCGAGGACCAGGGCCATGAGATCATAGACATGGCTGGCGAAAAGCCGCTGCTCGACCGGATCGGAGAGGGCGTCGCCTCGATCGAAAACGCCGAGATATTGGCGCAGGAGCGAAAGCCCCGGCGTCGCGCCCGGCAGGGAGGGAGCGAAGGCGGAATCCTTGGATTTCAACCGCCGGAAGACTTCCTCGGCGGGAATCGCGATCGACCGGCCATGGACCGGCGCCTCGCATTTGAATGAGGAAGGAAGCTCCAATACGCGCAGACATGCATCTCTCGCGTAAATGGTCGTCTCTGCGCCCCGATAGCCTAACGCCCAACGACCGGCGTCTGGATCGAAACAGAAGCCGATGTTGATGTGATCCGAAAGTGGACCGCCTCCGGCGGAATCGGCAAATACGGCGGAGGCATGCATGACGACCGAATACAAGCCTACCAGCTCCTGACACTCGAAGCGCCAGCAAAAATCATTGTTCGAATAATGCGCCATCTTAACCTTTCCGCCGAGGGAGGAAACGAAATGGCTCGTGCCTTCGACCCGATCTTTTTCGGGCAGGGAATCGCTGGAGAACGTGACTTTACGCATGGCGGGGTCGAGCTTCCTATCCTGGCCTGATTTGCTCGCCGAAAAAAAAGGGCGAAATCTCGACATGCGATGTGAGCGACCGCGCAGTTTCTGAAACGAGGGCTAGCGGAGCGGCGTTGATTTAACAACAGAAGCCACAGGGCAATCGCCGCTACCTGCCTCCGCCGCCTACCCACCTGCCCTCGCGCGCCTCGGACGGCGTCATGCCGTAGCGGGTGCGAAACTGCCGGTTGAAGGTGGTGATGTCGTTGAACCCGCAGCGATAAGCCAGATCGATGATCTTCAATCCCGCCGAGACGGGGTTCGACAGCATCGCATAGGCCTTGGCCAGTCTCTGCCGGTCGATATAGGACTTGCAGCTCATCCCCTCGTCGGAGAACAGAAGGCGCACATAGCGGTCCGAGACGCAGAGATGCGCAGCGACGGTCTGATCCGACAGGTCGGTGTCCAAAAGATGGGCGTCGATATAGTCCTTGGCGACCTTCAGGCGGGCGGCGCGAACACCGCCTCGACGCGCCTGCTCCAACGCGTCCGCATTGGCGCCCAGGACCAGCGCCAGGAGATCGAGGACATGGCTGGCGAACAACCATTGCTCGGCGGGGTTGGAAAGAACGCCGTCGTGTTCTAGGCCGTCTAGATATTGGCGCAAGAGCTGCAGTCCCGGCGTGACGCCGCGCAGCAAGGGAGCGAATGCGCAATCCTTGGTTCTCAACCGCCTGAAGATTTCCTCCGCCGGAAAGGCGACCGCCACGCCTCCGATCGGCATCACGCTCGTATAGACGGCGGGAAGCCCCAACATGCGCAGTCCTGCGTCTCCCGATTGAAGGGTCATGTCGGCGCCTCGGTAACGTAATCCATAGCCGATGCGATTGAATCCGATCGCGATGAAATCGGCGAGCTGGCCCTCTCCGGCGCAGTCGACGAGCATGGAGGAGCCGCGCGCCGCGACCCAATACATGCCCGCGAATGCGCCGCCCTCCAAGCGGAAGTGGAAATCCTCCGAATAGGGCTTGATCGTTGTCTTCCCACCCAGCGCGCTCACGAAATGGCTCGTCGCCTCCAGCCGATCCCTTTCGGGCAGGGAATCGCTCGAGAATGTGAATTTCGACATGGCGCTCCAGCCTCCGTTTCCTGACTTGCCCGAAAGGATGGATCAAGACATCTATCGGAAAAGTGTCCGATCGCACAAGCAAACAGCCACGTCATCGGTTCGTTGAAGCGAGAGCTACAGTAATCCGTTCAGTGATTCTTCAATGTTCGCTGCACAATCGACCCGGCCACTTCCGTTATTGCTCTATCGACTTCCGTTTTCGACTACCGAGGCGTCGCCCCTGAAACGCAGCGTCTTCCCAATGTGACCGACGTTGCTTCCGAGGCCGAAGAGAAAGGGCGAGCCGGACGGCCTATTCCCCTGATGTCACGAGGGATCCTCGCCTAGTCGAAGAGTAAGACGATCCTGAAATGGAATTTTCTCGCGGGGCGTCGTTCGTCGCGTTGGCGCTGGCGCCGGGAAGCGCGCAAGCAGGCACCGGAACGGAGTGTAGCGTGAACGGCACGGCGAACGCGGTCGATCCAGGGGATTCCGCTGTCGGCGCGGCGGCGCTCGGCTCATAAGCGTACGCCACGGCCTATTTCAGCACATCGGTGGGCGAGAGTTCGGCGGCGACAGGGGATTTTTGCTGGTTCCGACTTCGACCGACCATGGGAGAACTGCGCGAGAATACCGAGGCTGTGCTTCCGAGCATGCCCGACACCACTTCCGCCACCGCCGAGAACGCGCGAGCCGATTGACCTACCCCTGGAGACGGAGTGGCGGCTTCTCGCCGGCGCGAAGAGGTAGCGAAATCATGAAAAGACGATTTCTTGTCGGGGCGTCGGTCGTCGCATTGGCGGGGGCGCTCCCGGGGGCCGCTGTGGCCGGCAATGGCACCGAAGTCAGCGTCGACAATACCGCGAACGCGACCCATCAAGCAGATATCGCTGTCGGCAATTCCGCGACGGCGACCGGCGCAAACGACCCGCAACTCGCCGGCTTTTACGATCCGGCGCTGGCGGTGGGAAACGGCGCCGGCGCCAACGGCGAATATGCCGTTGCAGTCGGCGCCAACGCGCAAGCCGCCGGCAACGCGACGACTGCTGTCGGGTCCCAGGCGCGCGCTACTGGCGATTCCGGCACGTCGGTGGGCGAGAACTCGGCGGCGACGGGCGATTTCAGTTCTGCGTTCGGCCAACGCAGCAGCGCGACCGGCACAGGATCGACCGCTTCCGGCTTCACCAGCTTGGCCTCCGGCACGGGGTCGTCCGCATTCGGAGCTGAATCAATCGCGTCAGGACTTATGTCGACCGCCGTTGGCGGCGCTTCTGTCGCTTCGGGACCCATCTCCACCGCCGTCGGGGCTGGCTCGTCGTCGTCGGGCGCATTTTCCACCGCCTATGGTGGAGGCAGCTCCGCTTCGGGCGACACTTCGACCGCCGTCGGCGTCAGCGCGGAGGCGTCAGGCCTATCGTCGACGGCCGTCGGCGAATTGGCCGCCGCTTCGGGCGCGAGCGCGTCAGCGTTCGGCTCGCACAGCGCCGCATCGGGCGATGCTTCGCTCGCCGCGGGCCTCAATGCGCAGGCTAGCGGGACGTCTGCGGTCGCGCTGGGTGACAGCGCCCAGGCGACGCAGGTCGGCTCGATCGCGATCGGCGAGCGTACGGTTTCCACGGACACCGGTTCCGCCGCGCTGGGCAGCGGCTCCCAGGCGACGGGCGTCAGGTCTTCCGCGTTCGGCTCCGACGCCGCTGCTTTGGGCGCGGCGTCGACTGCCGTCGGCGCCCTCAGCGGGGCCTCGGGTATCGGGGCCGCCGCTTTTGGCACACTAAGCACTGCGACGGGAGATGGGGCGACGGCCTCGGGCCTCCGTTCCGTCGCGTCGGGACTGAGGTCTTCCGCTTATGGCGCCCAGGCTCAGGCGACGGGGGGCAACTCCTCGGCTTTCGGCTACCTCGCCGCCGCCACCGGCCCCTCCTCGACCGCCTCGGGCGTGAGTTCAGTCGCGTCGGGATCGAGTTCTTCCGCATATGGCTCCCTGGCGCAGGCGACGGGGGACAGCTCCTCGGCCACCGGCAACCTTTCGTTCGCGTCGGGAATCGGCTCTTCCGCTTATGGCGCCGAGGCTCAGGCGACGGGGGGCCTATCCTCGGCTTTCGGTGCCGACGCCGCCGCCACCGGCGACGTCTCGACCGCCTCGGGCTTCAGTTCCGTCGCGTCGGGAGTAAGGTCTTCCGCTTATGGCGCCGACGCTCAGGCGACGGGGGTCAACTCCTCAGCGTTCGGCAACGGCGCCGCCGCCGCCGGCACAACGTCCTCGGCTTTCGGCAACCTCGCCATCGCGTCAGGCGGCACGTCGACCGCTGTCGGCAGCGCCTCCACGGCTTCGGGGTCAATCTCCACCGCCGTCGGGGCTGGAGCGTCGGCGTCGGGCCTATATTCCAGCGCCTATGGTGGAGGCAGCTCCGCTTCGGGCGACAATTCGACTGCCATCGGCGCCAGCGCGCAGGCGTCCGGCCAATCGTCGGCGGCCGTCGGCGACTTGGCCGCCGCTTCGGGCGCGAGCGCGTCAGCGTTCGGCTCGCACAGCTCTGCTTCGGTCGCGAGCGCGTCAGCGTTCGGCTCGGACAGCGTTGCTTCGGGCGCGCGCGCGTCAGCGTTCGGCTCGACCAGCGTTGCGTCGGGCGATTCCGCGCTCGCCGCTGGCGTCAATGCGCAGGCTACCGGGGCGGCTGCGGTCGCGCTGGGTGGCAGCGCCCAGGCGACGCAGGTCGGCTCGATCGCGATCGGCGAGCGTACGATTTCCACGGACACCGGTTCCGCCGCGCTGGGCAGCGGCGCCCAGGCGACGGGCGTCAGGTCTTCCGCGTTCGGCTCCAACGCCGGCGCTTTGGGCTCGGGATCGACTGCCGTCGGCGCCCTCAGCGGGGCTTCGGGCATCGGGGCCGTCGCTTTTGGCGCACTAAGCGCTGCGACGGGAGATGGGGCGACAGCCTCGGGCCTCCGTTCCATCGCGACGGGCTCGAGATCTTCCGCTTATGGCGCCGAGGCGCGGGCGACCGGGACGTCTGCGGTCGCGCTGGGTGACGCCGCCGAAGCGACCCAGGCCGGCGCGATCGCAATCGGCCAGAACGCCGCTTCGACGGGCGTCGACGCGATCGCCATCGGCCACGGCGCGGTCGCGACCGGCTCGGTCGCGGTGGGCGTCGGCGCGCAGGCCTCGAACGGCGGCGCGGCGTTCGGCGATTTCGCTGTCGCAACCGGAACGCAATCCGCCGCCTTCGGCCCGAACAGCGTTGCTTTGGGCGCGCAGTCGACCGCCGTCGGCTCGGGCGCCTCGACCGCCGGTTTCGCGGGGGCGACCGCGATCGGCGCCGGGGCCGTCAATACGGCCGCCAGTCAGATTATGCTGGGCACGGCTTCGACCACTTACGCCATGCCGGGCCTCACATCGGCCGCGAGCGCCGCCGCGCAGAGCGGGCCCACGCAGTTCGTCTCCACCGACTCGCAGGGCAATCTCGCCGGCTCCGCTTACGGACCCAACGACATCGCCGCATTGAGCGGGGCGGTCGCCGGCCTCCAGGGCAATGTCCTGGGCCTTTCGCAGAGCGTCCGCTCCTTGAAGTCGCAAGTCCACCGCGCCTACGAGGGCACGGCGGTCGCGATCGCGATGGCGCCCGGCGCTTTGCCGAGCGACAAGAAGTTTCAGGTCAGCGCCCACTGGGGCGGCTTCCGGGGGCAGAACGCCTTCGGCGGAAACGCCCAGCTCCGCCTGAACGAGTATCTCGTGGTGGACGGCGGCGTGGGCGTAGGCTTCAATCACGGCGGCGTCGGCGGCAGAGCGGGCATGTCTCTCGCGTGGTGAACGAAGTGAAACTGGCGTCCAAGACTCTAGCGCTCGCGGCCGTGCTGGCCGCGATTTGCGTTCCGGCGAGCGCGCAGCAGCAACAGCAACAGAAGCAGCAGGCGCCCAAGCCGGCGAACATCGACCGCAACGGCGTTCTGATCCTGATCCGTTCGTCCCTGCTCGCGCTCGACCAGGCGAACAAGACCGGCAACTACACGGTGCTGCGCGATCTCGGCGCGCCGGGATTTCAGGGCAACACCGCGGCGCGACTGGCCGAGCTCTTCGCGGGACTGCGTCGCGACAAGCTCGATCTATCGGGCGTCGCCGCGCTCGATCCGCAGCTCACTCTTCTGCCGCAGATCGAAGCGAGCGGCCTGATGCACATGACCGGCTTCTTTCCCTCCGTTCCCTCGCAGCTCAGGTTCGACCTCGCCTATGCGCCCGTGGACGGACAATGGCGCCTGTTCGGCATTTCCGTGGGAGTGGATCAGTCCGCGCCGAAGGCCCCCGCTCCGCCCGCAGCGGCGGCGCTCGCCAAGCCTCAGGGGACCCCGCAGAAATTTCAAAAACCGCCGGCACCGAATTCGAAGGATTCGAGCGCAGACAAGCATTAGGGGCGTTTCACCTCCCCCTCGAGGGGGGAGGTCGAGCGCCGGAGGCGATCGGGAGGGTGTGACAGGCACCTACGCCAACGACATCACCGAGTCGGAAGCTATCCTGCCGGTGTTCGGCGAGCGCGGGCGGCATCTTCCGGTGTCCTCGACCAAGCCGATCCACGGCCATGCGCTCGGCGCGAGCGGCGGGCTGGAGCTCGCCGTGACCATCGCCGCGCTGCGCGAGCAGATCGTTCCGCCGGCCATCAACTTCCGTTCGCCGGACCCCAAATGCCCGGTCGACCCCGTGCCGAACGAGGCGCGCCGGATCGGCGTTCGCGCAGCGATGTCCAACTCCTTTGCCTTCGGCGGCATCAATGCGGTGCTGGTGGTGCGGGGGGTGACCCGCCGAGATCAGATCAGGCGCAGAACTCGAGGTCTTCGTCATGCCCGCGCTTGTCGCGGGCATCCACGCCAGGACGCCCCAAACCCCAGAGAGCGGGCTTAACCACGCCATTCTCATTCCTGCAATGTCTCGGGATCGGCGGACAGACCGCGTAGCGCTGCAAGTCGCACTTCGAGCTCGCGTTTGAGCTGATAGTCGGGATAGCCGAAGGATTTGTCGCGCTTGGCGATGAAGCTGCGCTGCTCCTTCCGTAAGCGCACGACGCCTTTGCGATCCAACCTGGCGAGCGCCGCCTTGTAAGCGTCGTTAATTTGGCGATCGAGCCGGGTGAGGTCCGGATCAGAGCAGATCGCCTTCTCGACCGCGCTGGCGGTCGGCCCGCAAGCGAAAGGCGGACGCATCCGTTGCGAAACCGAATCGCGTCGGTCGCGCCCCTTGCGGACGGCCGCGAGGTTTTCCGCCGCGGTGTCGAAGCGCGGATTGATGCGCAGCGCCTCCTCATAGTCGGCGATCGCGCGGTCGAGATCGCCCTTCTTGCGAAAGGCGGCGCCGCGGTTGTTGTAGGCGTGGTAAAAGCCAGGATTCAGCTTGAGCGCGCGGTCATAGTCGGCAATGGCGCGGTCGAGATCGCCCTTCGACTGGTAGGAGTTGCCACGATTGGTCAGGAATTTCGCCTGCGGATCGATACGAATCGCTTCATTGTAGTCGCTTATGGCGCGTTCGAAATCGCCATTTTCCGCATAGGACAGGCCGCGATTGTCGAAATATTCAGGCACGGTCGGATCGAGCTTGATCGCCTCGCTTTCATCGGCGATGGCCTGCTCGTTGCGACCAAGCTTTTTGTATGCCGCGCCACGGTTGGAATAGGCGCGGCCGCTGCGGGGATCGAGCTTGATCGCTTCGTCATAGTCCGTGATCGCGCGCGCATAGTCCTTCTTGAAATAATACGCGGCGCCACGATCCCGATATGCGAGGCTGAGTTTCGGATCGAGCCGCAGCGCTTCATTATAGTCTTCGATTGCGCGGTCATATTGGCCATTTTCGTTGAACACGTTGCCGCGGTAGTCGAAGGCTTTCGCGTCCTTGGGATCGAGCCGCGCCGCCTCGTTTGCGTCGGCGAGCGCCCGGTCGAGGTCGCCTCCGGAACGATGGGCGTTGGAGCGTTCGCGAAAAGCTTTGGCGTTCTTCGGATCGAGCGCAATGGCGCGATCGAGATCGGCAAAAGCTTGCTTCATTTTGTGAGCGCACCAGTTTGCCGCTCCACGATTGACCAAGGCGCCCGCGAGTTCTTTGGGCGCATTATCTGCGGCCTTGATCAACAAGTTGCAGGCCTCGATGCGTTGTGAGACCGAGAACGCGCTGTCGTCGCCGGCCGCGCAGATATCGGAGTTGGCATTCGCTTGCGCATTGGCAGGCGACGCGATGAATGCGGCAAGCAGATAGAAGCCGACGAGCGATGAAACGCGTTGGCGCATAGCAATTTTCTCCAACAAGACGGATGCGGCCGGAGCGCCACTACTTCTTTTCGATGGCAACTGGATTGCCGAGCGCAGGCTGCCCTAGAAGTCGAGCCCCAGCAAATAGATAAGGCTACCACTGCACGGCTCGGCAGGCTGTGCGGAAACGCACCCCACTGTTCGGGCTGAGACAGATGTGAGCGCTCGCCCGCGCTCCGCCGTGCTGCCCGCCAATCCGCTCCAGTTCAGCGCTTCGACATGCATCGCCCAGAACGCTTGAACGGCGATCGAGCGCTTCGATTTGCATAGCGGAGATGGCCCTCGACGGCGGCGCTGGCGACGCTGTTCGCGCAGAAGTTCCGCAGCTTTTTTCGCGGCTTCCGCGCCTTCAAGCTGCTTCAGCCAGCGATCGAAAGTCGCCTTGTTGAGCCGATGATCGCGACAATATTTGGTGCGCGAAAGGCCGCTTCGGCGCCACGCTTCAATATGCGTCGACCAGTAAGAGCGCCATGCCGTGTTCTGGAATCGTTTCGAGACCACCGGAGATCCTCCCATGTGCGAGAGAACCCGATATGTCGCGAAATTGCACTCCCAAGAGAACGTGCAGAGTTCGGACGCTTACCAGAAATTCGGCGCGCCTGAAGGTGAAGGCAAGATTAAAGCAATCGTGCCGCTTGCGTGTATGCTTTTGTCTGCACATTGTTATTTCCATGTAGAGCGATTTCTCGCAGTGCGGCTCTCTTCGCAATTCGTTTCTTTTTCAACGCCATGATGCGAGCTGCGCGGATTTGAGCTTGTTTTGACGCAGCGCCGGCGCATGCTCTTGCGCATGACCGACGACGACTCTTCCGACCTTCGACTCCGCGCCGGAAAAATCCGTGATCGAGGCGGTTCGCCATCGCGGCGACCGCGTTCGTTTGTCGCGCAAGTGATGAAGGCCGTGACGAAGGCGAAGGGCGTGGGGATCGGGTCTGCGCCGACGCGCAGCGGTCGCTCCCATCGGCGACGCGATGGCGTTTCGGGTCGGCCCCGGAAAGGGAGATGTTGCCGCATCGGTCGGGGACAGGCGGCGGCCGACCGGCTGAAGCTCGCGGCTGAGGGGCGCGGGCGGGGCGAGCGGATGCGCCGCGTCGTGGTGAAGGCGCGAATCGTGAAGTTGAGACTGGGCTCCAAGGGAGCCGATGCGCATCTGCGCTACTTGCCGCGCGACGGGACTGACCGGGAAGGAGAGAAAGGGAGACTTTACGGATCGGAGACCGACGCAGCGGATGGCCGTGCGTTTCTGGAGCGGGGACGCGAGGACCGACATCAGTTTCGATTCATCGTCGCGCCCGAGGATGGCGACCGGCTTTCCGACCTTCGCGCCTTCACGCGCGATGTGATGAAACAGATGGAGGATGACCTCGGCACGAAGCTCGACTGGGTCGCGGTCGACCACTTCAACACCGGCCATCCACATAGCCATGTCGTCGTCCGGGGCAAGGATGAGACAGGAAACGATTTGATCATCGCCCAGGACTACATCACCGATGGCGTCAGGCTTCGCGCCCAGGACCTGGCGACGCTCGAATTGGGACCGGAGACCGACCTTGAATTGCGATCAAAGCTCACCGCGGAAATCTCCGCCGAGCGCTTCACCCGGATCGATCGGGCGATGCTCGCCGAGGCCGGCGACGGTAACCTCGACCTTCGACCCGAGACGGGCCAAGTCCGTGCCGATTTCGATCGAACGCTGCGCATCGGCAGATTGCAGAGGCTGGCGCGCTACGGCCTCGCCGCGGAGAGCGAGCCGGGCGTGTGGAAACTATACGGCCAGCTGGAGCCGACGCTACGGGAACTCGGGGAGCGCGGCGACATCGTCAAGGCGATCAATCGGGCGCTGAAGGCGCGCGGCGAAGAGCGCGCGCTGGAGAGCTATTCGCTTCACGGCGAGGAGGCCAAAACCCGGATCGTCGGTCGGGTGATCGACAAGCGTCTGACCGACGAACTTGGCGAGCGGCTCAGCCTCGTCGTCGACGGCGTCGATGGGCGGGTTCATCATGTCGCGCTCGGCTCCGAGGCGATGGCCAATACCGCCAAGGAAGCGTCCATTGGATCGATCGTGGAGATCGCCCCTGCGCCAGCGGGGCCGCGACCTGCCGACCGCAACATCGCTCAGCTCGCGGGCGCCTCTGGCGAGTATCGCCCGAGCGTCCACCGCATCATCGCCGAGATTGGCCGGGTCCGCGTTCCCGGCGGCGACTTTGACGCCTATGTCGAGAGCCATGTCCGCAGGTTGGAGGCCCTGCGCCGGGCGGGGATCGTTGAGCGCATCGACGCCGACCATTGGCGTCTCCCGGCCGACTTCGAGGCGCGCGCCGCAGACTATGACGCCCAGCGGCGCGGATGGGTGACGCTGCGCGTTCTTTCCAATCTCGACCTCGAAACCCAGATCGACGCCAACGGCGCCACCTGGCTCGACCGGGAGATGACGTCGTCCAATCGCGCACCAATCGTGCGCGCCGGATTTGGCGCCGAGGTCGACCGTGCGATGAAACAGCGCAGAGAGACGCTCGTCGAAATGGGTCATGCCAGGCGCACGCCGGATCATGTCATCCGCGCGCCGGGAGACCTGGTCAGTCGACTGGAGCAGAGCGAGGTCGAGCGCGTCGGCAAATCCATGGCGGCGGACAAGCAAACGCCTTTCAAAATGAGGGCAGAAGGCGAGCGCGTCTCGGGCGTCTTCACCGGCACGACCAGTCTCGTTTCCGGCAAATACGCGATCATCGAGAACGCCTACGAGTTCACGCTCGTCCCCTGGCGGCCGGTCATGGACGAGCGCCTCGGACGCCAGATCAGCGGCGTCGTCCGAGAGTCAGGAATCTCATGGGACTTTACCCGGGTGCGGGGGATTGGAATTTGAGCGATCGTTGCTCAGTCGAGAAGGCAGTCGGCGGATTCTTGATTTATTCGCGTGAGAAGCGCCGGCGACGGGCGAAAGGTCACGACCCTGCGAGCGCTAATCACCGCCTCCACCCCGGTCTTGGGGTTGCGCCCGGTGCGCTTTCGCTTGGCGCGGAGGTTGAACGTTCCAAAATTGCGCAGCTTGACCGGTTCGCCGCGAACAAGCGCGTCGGCCAGCTCATCGAAGGTCTCATTGAAAATCTTTCGAGCCTCGGCGCGGGACAGCGTCGGGCAACAATTATAAATCGCCGCTCGCAAGTCGTGTCGCGTGAACGTTCGTCCTTTTTCGCTTTTCTTCGGCATACGAACGCCGGCAGTTGATCCAAACCTTGCGCGCTCGCCTCCAAAAAAGCTCATGGCCACACTCCACTGCGATGATTTTGCAGAAAATCTACGATTATTCGCTCGTTTTCGGCCGCGCAACTTGCGAAAACCCGACCTTTGCAGCCTGCAACGCGCGCGTTCCCAGCCGCCATGACGGCGCAACTAAGATCGAAACTCCGCTGTCATTGGTGGGTGTTTCCATTTCTCCTCCAAACTGCGCTTCGCGCTGTGTCGAAGAGTTGGGCCGTTCAATTGGCGACGATCCGCCGCCATGGTTTCGGAATGGCTCATCCTCGTCACGCGCATCAACAAGTTTCCGCCGGCCGGAACGCAAATGGCGATGGCGTTCGCGGACTGAGGCGGTATGATTCAGCTTCGAGAACGATCAACCCCGCTAACGAAATCGCCGTCGCCGACGATTGGCCCGAAGACATTCCCGTCACCGCGGCCGAAGTCGATGTGTTGGAGATGTTTCTCGGCGACATGCTCGACGCCTTTATCCGACCGCGTCATTGAGCTTTCGATTGAGGCTGGAGGCTCCACATGACCGACCCTCTCCGCGCCGCTCTCTATCTGCGGGTTTCAACCACGCGACAGGCGGAGGTTGATCTTTCCATTCCTGACCAGCATGCGCAGACGAGCGCATACTGCACCCGCCATGGCTGGCGAGTGGTGGCCAAATATCTCGAACCAGGCGCCTCAGCCATGGATGACAACCGGCCGGAGTTCCAGCGCATGATAGAGCGCGCCTGCGACGACGATCACCCGATCGATGCGATCGTCGTTCACTCCTTTTCGCGCTTTTTCCGCGACGCGTTCGGCCTGGAGATGTATGTCCGCAAGCTCGCCAAGCATGGCGTGCGGCTTGTCTCCATTACACAAGAGCTTGGCGACGATCCGGCGCAGGTGATGATGCGGCAGGTCATTGCGTTGTTCGACGAGTATCAGAGCCGCGAGAACGGCAAACATGTGCTCCGCGCCATGAAGGAGAACGCGCGTCAGGGCTTCTACAATGGCTCGCGCTTGCCGCTCGGGTATGCGCTGAGCGAGGTCGACAAACGCGGCCATCGCACCAAGAAGAAGCTCGTCATCGATCCTGTCGAGGCCGAGACGGTGCGGCTGGTCTACCGCGTCTATCTCGAAGGGGATGGCAGCAAAGGCCCGATGGGCGTCAAGGAGGTGACCAAGGCGCTGAATGCTAAAGGACTACGAACTCGGCTTGGCGCACGTTTCGGCGTCGCTTCGGTCCACAAGATATTGACGAACCCCGTCTATACGGGGCGTTGGCGCTTCAATCAGCGCGAAGCCAAGACCGGTAGAGCCAAACCCGCGAATGAAATCATCGAAGTTGCTGTACCTGCGATCATCGAACTGTCTGTTTTCGACAGGGCTCAGGCGAGCTTGAAAGCGCGTGATCCCCGCATCCTGCCGCCGCGCGTCGTCACGGGGCCGATCCTGCTCACGGGCCTGGCGCATTGCGCAACTTGCGGCGGCGCAATGACGTTGCGCACCGGAACGTCAAAATCCGGCAAAGTGCACCGCTACTATTCCTGCTCCACAGCTGCCCGGGTGGGAAAGACGGGCTGCAAGGGCCGATCCATCGCCATGGACCGGCTCGACGATCTTGTCACAACCCATCTCGCCGACCGGCTGCTCGGCCCAAACCGTTTGGCGGGCCTTCTGACGTCGCTGACCGAAAAGCGGGCATAGAGCGACGCCGAAGTCCAGGAGCGGGCGCGCGTCCTGCAACAGGAGATCGCGCAGGCCGACGACAAGCTGCGCCGGCTCTACAAACTGGTCGAGGATGGCCTCACGGACATCGACGAGACGCTGGCGGACCGGCTCGCTGCCCTCAAATTGGAACGCGAGCGCGCCAAGGCCGCATTGGAGCGCATCAAGGTTCAGCTTGCGCCTCAGATCACGTTGGAGCCGGATCAAGTCGAGCGCTTCGGCGCTTTCATGCGCGAGCACATAACCACCGGCGACACCACGTTCCGAAAGGCCTATCTGCGTTCGATCGTCGACGCCGTCGAGGTCGACGACAAAGTCATCCGCATTCACGGCTCAAAGGCCAGTCTGGAACAGGCCGTCATTGCCGGAGAACAAATCGGCAAGGGTGTTCGCAGTTATATACGCAAATGGCGCGCCCATGGGGATTCGAACCCTGAAGCAGTGACATTGTCCGATTCGGATCGAAGCAACAGACCGTGCAAGCTATGCGGCGTGATCAGAGTCGCGAAAAATGAAGTTTCCGCGCATTCGTGCGGCGAGAATCAATAAATCACGAACGCGGTCTGACTGGTGGTCGCCATTTGATCACCAAACCCCTTTTTTAAACCGATCGATAACAGTAATTATTGGATTTATTTGGTGAGCGCGGTGGGGCTCGAACCCACGACCCCCTGATTAAAAGTCAGGTGCTCTACCGACTGAGCTACGCGCTCGCTCCAGAGGCGGCGGGCGGCGCCGCCGAAGTCGACTGAGCGGGTCGGTCCGTTCGGCCGTGCGGGTCGTCTGTCCCGCGCTTGGCGATCAACTACCGGCGGGCGGCGGGCCGGTCAACCCCCGGCGGGCGACCCCCGCCCGCTCACGCCGTGAGCTTGGCGAAAAGCACCAGCAGGCCGAAGAGGACGGCCGAGACCACCGTCGTGATCCCCGCTTTTTTTAAGAGATCTGGCGAGGCGGGAGCGCCGGGGTCGGCGCCCTCGGGAAGATCTTCTTCGGCCTCTTCGGAAGAGCGAATGCCGAGCGGCAGCACGGCGAACAGCACGATCCACCAGATCGTCAGGTAGATCGCCGCCGCCAGCGGCAGGGAAAAGGGCATGCGCCTAAGCCTGCTCGAGTTCGATCAAGGAGCCGCAGAAGTCCTTGGGATGCAGAAACAGCACGGGCCTGCCATGCGCGCCGATCCTTGGCTCTCCATCGCCCAACACGCGTGCGCCCGAGGCCTTAAGCTGCTCGCGCGCCGCGATAATGTCTTCAACCTCGTAGCAGATGTGGTGGATGCCGCCCGCTGGATTTTTCGCGACGAAGCCCGCGATCGGCGAGTTTTCGCCGTAAGGTTCGAGCAGCTCGATCTTGGTGTTGGGCAATTCGACGAAAACGACCGTTACGCCGTGCTCCGCGAGGCGTTCTGGCGCCGAAACCTTCGCCCCCAGGGCGTCGCGGTAGATGGCGGAAGCCTTTTCGACGCTATCGACAGCGATAGCGACATGGTTCAGACGGCCGATCATTTTCACCTTCCGGAAGAATGCTGTGCAGCGCCAATAAGCGCTGAGGCGGGCAATATCAACCGGCGGGGCGCGCCTCGGCCTGCTGCGGATGGCCGAATCCGTCGATGGCGCCGCGCAATGCGACGAAGCGCGGATCGACGCGTGCGAAGGAGCTCCAGGGACAGCCTTCGGAAAGGCCGCGTCGAATCGCTTCGAGGGCCTCGGCGCGCTTGCCCAGAGCAAAAAACGCCGCGCCGAGAAAGCAGGGCGGCGCGTAGAGCTCGGCGTCTTGGACGAGCCTGTCTATGAGCGCATGCGTTTCCTCGGCGCGTCCGGCGCGGGCGAGCGCATAGGCGAGCACGGTCAATTGTAAGGGATCGTCTGGGCTCGAGGCGACGGCGCGGCGCGCCGCGCTCACCGCCTGTTCGTGAACGCCCTGAAGGCTGTAGGCGATGGACATCACGAGATGCAGAGTGGCGGCGTCGGGCCTCAGCTCGAGCCCGTCGCGCGCATAGCGGCGCGCCCGCTCGAGGTCGCCGGCGCAGAGAATGAGCCATGCATGCAACGACAGCAGCGCCTGATCATGTGGCGAGTTGGCGAGGCCCTCTTCGCAATCGGCGATGCCGTCGTCGAGACGATCGGCCGCCGCAAGCAGCCAACAGCGGTAGACGCGCGCTTTGCCGTAGAGAGGATCAACGGCGACGGCCTGATCGAGGAGGGCGAGGCCCTCGGCGATCTTGCCCCTGAGCGCGCCGCGAGCCCAGCCGAGAACGGCCAGCGCCGGCGTATGATCGCGCAGGATGCCGAGCGCCCGGCCAGCGAAGTCCTCGATCATCCCCGCCGCCTGGGCGGGACGAAGAAACCCGCGTACGACTCGGCCGGCGGCGATGTCGGCGGCGAGAGCCCAGACCGCCGGGTTGCCGGGTTCGATCTGGGCGGCGGATGCGATCGCTTCCTGCGCGCGCGCGAAGCCCTCTCGCGTGCGGTCTCCGGCAAGCTCGTAGGCGGTCTGCCAGAGATCGAGAATATGCGGCTCGCTCAAAGGGGCGAGACGGAGCGTTTGCGCGTCGCATGCGTCGATGGTCTCGACCGTCCCGCGAAGCGACAGCCCCCGGCCATAGGCGGTGGCGATCAGCTCTTCGCCGCCAGCGTCGCGCAGCGGCTTCCGCAAAAGATAGGCGCAGCGGTCGATGGAATCGTCGGACGCGGCGCGATCCGGCCACAGCCGCGCGGCAATTTCGCCCTTGGTGATCAGGACGCCAGGCGACTCCAGAAGCATTTCAAGAAGTTGACGCGCCTGCGGGCCCAGATGAATGCGCTTGCCGTCGCGCTGCAGTCCGCCCTGTGCGCTGTAACTGAATCCTGAAAATCGCTTCACCAACTCGCCCATGGCAGCCCCCAGCCAGCCGCGATGATGGCAAGACGGCGCGGCTTCGGCAAGAGGCGTATATGGTTAAGTCTTCAAAATCACATAGTTTTTTTGAAATTCTGGCCCCTCCCGGCGACCGTTGGCTCTCCAAAAATAAAAAACGCCGGACGTACCTCCGGCCCGGCGTTTGAGCCTTCCAGATACGCAGCACGTTCGGAAGGCTCGACACAGTCTATGCGCGTCCAAATTGACGGCCGCATGACGCCGCGCGGTCTTCCGCCTGAGCGACGCCTAAGCGCCGCGTGCGCTCTGGTCCTCCTTTCCCCAAACGAACAGCACGAGAGCCAGAACGCCGGCGGCCGCAAAAAGAAAGTAAGGCGTCCGCGCGAGCAGCGGCCGGCCGCCGACGGTGAAGGGGAACCGCGACACCCAATGCTCGCCGTTCGGACCGTCGACTGTGACGATCCCCACGAATTGGCCGGTCTCGTTGAAGACATGTTCAAAGTTCAGCGTGCCGGCCGGATAGACCTTTGGCGGCAGATAGGCCACCGTGACGGCGTCGAGGCGCTCCTGCGGCTCCTTGTCGCCGATGTCGCGGATGATGCGAAAGTCCGTCGACATTTCCCGCATCTCGTCCTGAGCATAATCGAGGACGAAAATCGTCGGGCCAATCGTGGGAATGTCCTCACAGAACCTGTTGCGCGACGCTGCAGGCTGATAGCCGGAGAAATACATGAAATCCGGCCCGATTTTCAGCATGCAGGCGTTCTGCTGGCGTTGCATCGCGCCATGCGCGAAAGCGAGCGATAGAGGCGCGCAGACGAGCGCCGCCATGATCAGCAACCAAATAGCGCTAAGAGGCTTCGACATATCGTCCTCCCTGTTCAAAGTCTGGACGACGCTGCTCTGAAACTCAGCTTGCGCGTCATCCCTTCGTCTAATAGCGGTTCGGTGCGTCGCCCACGCGCGTGCGATAGGCTGTCCTAGGAAAGAACCCGGCAGGAACGAAAAAGATGCGCCCGGTATTGAAATTCCTCATTATCGCGCTGCTTCCGCTCGCGGGCTGGGCGCGGGCGGCGGATCTCAACGACTATCCGACCTCTGCGCGCGCCGATTACGTCTTCGGCTGCATGAAGGCGAACGGCGATACGCGCCTCTCCTTGGACCAGTGCTCTTGCTCCATAGACGTCATCGCGACCATTCTGCCTTATGAGCGGTATGTCACGGCCGAGACTGTCGCGAGCGTCAATCAGCAGGCGGGGCAGGTGGGCGCGCTGATGCGCAATACGGATGCGGCGCGTGACGCGCTCCAGGAATTACGCCGCGCTCAGGCCGAGGCGCAGGTGCGGTGCTTTTAGACGCGAATTGATGTGGAAGGCGGAGAGGCCATGCTTATTCTCATTCTCGGAATCGTGATTTTTCTCGGGGTTCATACGCTTACGGCGTTTCGCGAGACGCGCGCCAGCCTGATCGAGCGCTACGGCCTTCAAACTTATAAGGCCGCCTACGGGCTCGTCGCCGCCATCGGTCTCGGCCTCATCGTCTATGGGTTCATCCGTTATCGCGCGGAGGGCTTGATTTATGTCTGGACGCCGCCGTCTTGGGGGCGCCATGTCGCCATGCCGCTCGTCTGGTTCGCTTTCGTCGCGATCGTGAGCCGTCGCGCGCCGCCGGGCCGCATTCGCGGCGCGCTGCGCCATCCGACGCTCGTCGCGATAAAGAGCTGGGCGCTCGCGCATCTTCTCGTCAATGGCGATCTCGGCGGCATGATCCTGTTCGGGTCTTTTCTCGCCTGGGGCGTCTTCGACCGAATCGCGGTGAAGAGGCGCGGGGACGGGGGCGCGCCACGGATTTCGCAATTCACGCGCGGCGACGCGATCGCGCTCGGCGTCGGAACGGCGCTGTTCCTCATCGTGCTCTATCTGCACCCGTGGCTGTTCGGCGTTTCGGTGCTGCCGGCGTAAGCAAGGTCCGACTTCATCCTACGACGGCGCCGATTCATCTTCGCTTGGCGCCGCCGTCTCCAGGCTTCGGCCCTGCCACGGCCAGCGGCCTTCGAGCTCCGCCTCCATCGTAAAGCTCATCGCCGTGCGGATCATCACGATGAGGCCGAGCACGAAGACGTTTTCGAGGCTTGGATGTTCGACGGAGACAGTCCGGATGATGTCGCCGCCGACGAGGAACTCCAACCCGAGCAGGATCGAGCGGCCGACATTCTTTCGGTAGCCGCGATAGGTGAGGGGGTGTGCTCTCCAGGGCGTCAGAAAAGCGAGCGTCGACAGAACCGCGCCTGTGACGATGATCAGCACGCCGACGACGTCGAGCGCCAGACCCGCGAAGTTGATGATCTCGTGGATGCTCGCCAGATAGGTCACGAGCGCTTCGCTTTCATTCGTGGGCGCCGACAAGTCGCGCGAGCGCCTTGGCGTGGCCGATGAGCGGCAGCAGCGCGGCGAGCTCCGGCCCGCTCTCGGCGCCGGTCAGCGCCAGCCGCAGCGGATGAAAAAGCGCCTTGCCCTTCCGGCCGGTCGCCGTCTTGATGTCGCTCGTCCAGGCCGCCCATGTGGTCTCGTCCCAAGGCTCCGACGGCAAAAGCTGCGCCGCGTCTTGCAGGAATGATTCATCCTCGCGGATCGGCTCGATCTCCCCGTCCGCGACGCGCCACCATGTCAGAATATCGTCGAAACGCGCAAGATTGCCGCGCGCCGCGCGCCATAGCGGCTCCGCCTTGCGGCCGACGATCGTCAGAGCTTCCAGCCGCTCGCGCACGTCCTCAAATTCATAGAGCGCGAGAGTCCGATGCGTCAGAGTTTCAAGATCGGCGGGGTCGAAACGCGCCGGATTGCGCGAGACATGCGACAGATTGAAACTCTGCGCGAGTTCGTCGAGCGAGCGCACGGCGTGGACATTGTCGGAGGAGCCGGTCAGCGTCGCCAGCGCGGCGACGGCGAGGGGCTCGTAGCCATCTTCGCGCAGCGAGGCGATGGAGAGCGATCCGGTTCGCTTCGACAGAGCCTCGCCGCCCGCGCCGATGAGAAGATTGTGATGCGCGAAAATCGGCGCCGGCGCATGAGGCGCAAGCGCTCGCATGAGCTGCAACTGCACGGCCGTATTGGTGACGTGGTCTTCGCCGCGAATAACATGGGTGATCCGCATGTCGATGTCGTCGACGACCGAGGGCAGCGTGTAAAGAAAACTGCCGTCCTCGCGGATCAGGACCGGGTCCGACAGGGCCGAACAGTCGATATGCGCCGGACCGCGCACAAGATCATTCCATTCGGCGACGCCCGGCTCGAGCATGAATCGCCAGTGCGGCTGTCGGCCCTCGGCTTCGAGCGCGGCGCGATCAGACGCGCTGAGGCGCAGCGCCGCACGATCGTAAACGGGGGGCAACCCGCGCGCCTGCTGCATCTTGCGGCGCTTGTCCAACTCTTCCTGGGTTTCATAGCAAGGGTAGAGGCGGCCGGATCGCCGCAGGCGATCGGCGGCGTCCTCATAGAGCGCGACGCGCTCCGACTGACGGAACACCTCATGCGGAACGATGCCCAGCCAGGCGAGATCAATCTCGATTCCACGCGCGAATTCCTCGCTGGATCTAGCAAAATCAGTGTCATCGAACCGTAGCGCGAATCGTCCAAGGTTGGCGGCGGCGAACAGAAAATTGAACAGCGCGACGCGCGCGTTGCCGATGTGAATGCGGCCGGTCGGCGAGGGCGCGAAACGAACGATCGGAGAGGTCATGAGGAAGCTTCGTCAGGAGTTTCAACAAAGGATACAGCAGCAGGGTTTTCAGCGGGAATTTTCAACAGCCGCGCGTCGGGAGAAGATTCTCGCGCCACCATCCTTTTGCCAAGACCCGGCGTCTTTGTCAGGCGGAATTTCGAAATGGCCGCGCCCCGGCGTTGCGCGCCGGAAGCCGAGCCACTCGGCCGGCGTCCGCCGCTGCGATTCTCTGCGTTACGACTCTTAAGAAAAAGCGCCGTTCATGATCCTGGCCTATATCTGCGCCGGCTGGTGCGCCGTCATCCTTATCCTCAATTTCACAAGCATGGCGCTGATGTCCCGAAAATGTCGGGCGCGGGAGCGAACGCTGCCGCCGCCGGACAATGCGCCGCCGGTAAGCATCGTGCGGCCCTTGCGCGGGCTGGAGCCTTTCAGCGAGGAGACGCTCGGCGCGACCTTCGATCTCGACTATCCCGATTATGAGATCATATTCTGCGTGCAATCGCCGAGCGATCCGGTCATTTCGCTGGTCGAGCGGCTGATCGCGGCGCATCCCGAGCGCGAGGCGCGACTGCTCGTCGGCGACGATTATGTCAGCGCCAATCCCAAGCTCAATAATTGCGTCAAGGGGTGGGACGCAGCGCGGCATCATCATGTGATCCTCGCCGATTCCAACGCGCTGCCGCCCCGCGACTATATCCAGACCATGCTTGCCGCGTTCCGCGACAATACGGCGATGAGCGTGTCGATGCCGATCGGTTCGCGTCCGCAAGGCTTCTGGGCGACCGTCGAATGCGCGATCCTCAATACGTTTCAGGCGCGCTGGCAATATGGCGCCGAGGCGATTGGGGCCGCCTTCGCGCAGGGCAAGAATATGATGTGGCGGCGCGACGTGCTCGACAGCGCGGGCGGCATTCGCGCGCTGGCGGGCGAAATCGCCGAGGACGCCGCCTCGACCAAAGTCATCCGCGCTCAAGGCATGGATGTGCGCCTCGTCGACATGCCCTTCGAGCAGCCGCTCGGCCAACGCACCGCCCGTGAAGTCTATTCACGGCACGTGCGCTGGGCGCGGCTTCGGCGCGCGACCTTCCCGGCGCATTACGCCCCGGAATTCATGAACGGCAGTTTTGCGGCGATCGTGCTCGGCGCCTACGCCGCCGTTCAGCTCGACGGCGGGATCTCCACGGTGGCGCTGGTCACGGCGCTCATCGTCTTTTCGCTGCACGGCGGCGAGATCTGGCTGGCGCGCGTCTGCGGCTTCCCGCTCGACTGGCGCACGCCTTTCGCGCTGATGGTGCGCGACCTGATGTTGCCGGTGATGTTCATCGACGCGCTGCTTTACGACGATTTCGTCTGGCACGGGGCCGAGATGACGGTACGCGAGGCGGAGGAGACGACGGGCTAGCCAGCCCGCGCGTCTTGGCTTGGCTCTTGGCTCACTCCGCCGCGTGCTGCTCCCGCACGCCGCGGGCGACGCGTTCCGCCTTCAAGAGCTCGGCCACCAGGAATGCGACTTCGATCGCCTGTTCGGCGTTGAGGCGCGGATCGCAATAGGTGTGATAGCGGTCGCGCAGATCGTTCTCGGAAATC
The DNA here is from genome assembly GCF_015709545.1 of Methylocystis sp. H4A. NCBI lineage: Bacteria > Pseudomonadati > Pseudomonadota > Alphaproteobacteria > Hyphomicrobiales > Methylocystaceae > Methylocystis > Methylocystis sp. H4A. The sequence goes on from NZ_JADNQY010000019.1 coordinate 81,703, forward strand.
GCCCGCGCGCCGCCCATGCATTCGGTGACGTCCTTGCCGGTCATCTCGAGATGGATGCCGCCGGCGTAGGAGCCTTCCGCCTGATGCACGGCGAAGAAGTTGCGAATTTCCGACATGATCCGATCGAACGGCCGTGTCTTGTAGCCTCCGGCGCTGACCGTGTTGCCATGCATCGGATCGCAGGACCAGACGATGTTGCGGCCTTCGCGCGTCACCGCCCGCACCAGCGCAGGCAGCGCGTCCTCGATCTTGTCCGCGCCGAAGCGGCAGATCAGCGTGAGCCTGCCGGGCTCGTTCTCGGGATCGAGCGCGTCGATGAGGCGCAGCAGCGCGTCGGGCTTCAAGCTCGGACCGCATTTCAGCCCGAGCGGATTCTTGACGCCGCGGACGAATTCGATATGCGCTCCGTCTTCCTGACGGGTGCGGTCGCCGACCCAGAGCATGTGGCCGGAGGTTGCGTAATAGTCGCCCGTCGTCGAGTCGACGCGGGTCAGCGCCTGTTCATAGCAGAGCAGCAGCGCCTCATGCGAAGTGTAGAAGTCGGTGCCGCGCAATTCCGGATGGTGCTCCGGATCGAGACCGATCGCGCGCATGAAGCTTAAGGTCTCGGTGATCTGATCGGCGAGCTTCTGGTAGCGCTCGGACTGCGGGCTGCTCTTGACGAAGCCGAGCATCCAGCGGTGAACGTTTTCGAGATTGGCGAAGCCGCCCGCCGCAAAGGCGCGGATGAGGTTCAGCGTCGCCGCCGATTGCCTATAGGCGAGCAGCTGGCGCTGCGGATCGGGTTCGCGCGCCTGCGGGTTGAACGCGAGGTCGTTGATGATGTCGCCGCGATAGCTCGGCAGCTCGAGGCCGCCCTGCTTTTCGAGCGGCGAGGAGCGCGGCTTGGCGAACTGGCCGGCGATGCGCCCGACCTTCACCACAGGCGAGGCGGCCGCATAGGTCAGCACCACGGCCATTTGCAGAAAGACGCGGAAAAAGTCGCGAATATTGTCCGCCGAATGTTCCGAGAAGCTCTCGGCGCAGTCCCCGCCCTGCAGCAGGAACGCCTTGCCGGCGGACACCTCGGCCAAGTGGCGCTTCAGATTGCGCGCTTCACCGGCGAAAACGAGCGGCGGGAACCCGGCGAGCTGGCGCTCCACGTCGGCGAGCGCCGCCTGGTCCTGATAGACCGGCGTCTGCTCGATCGGTAGATTCCTCCAACTGCCCGGCGACCAACGTTCCACTTCGCAAAACTCCGCAAAATCAGGCCCGATAGGCGCTGGGGTCGTTCTCGCAGCGACGCCAGCGGCGCTTATAGAGGATTCTCGCCTCCAAAGCGACCCTCCGCTTGGCGGCGGCGATTTGGCGAAGCTCGGGGAGACCCGCTATAAAGCCGGGGCGCGAGCGCGGCCGAGAGCGAGGGGGCGAACCGGGGCGATGCCGTTCATTCTATCGCAATTCATCGAGGCGTCCCGCTGGCTCGGCGCGCTTGTCGTGCTGGCGGTCCACACGAACAACATGTTCACCAACCAGGCGGACATCATGAGCGCGCCGCACGGGCCGCTCGCCTATGTCTGGTGGTTCTACTCGGCCTTCGAGCTTGGGCATCAGGCGGTGCTCGCCTTCTTCGTGATGTCGGGCTATCTCGTCGGCGGCGCGGTGCTCGCGCATATGCGCAAGAATCAGGGCTTCCTGCGCGAATATTTCATTCATCGCGTGTCGCGAATCTATCTCGTCGTGGGGCCTGCCGTCGCGCTCACGCTCGTTCTCGATTCGCTCGGCAGGTGGCTGTTCGCCAGCAGCGGCGTCTATGAATGGCCGCTGTTCAAGGGCCATTTCTCCCCGGTTCTGTTTCTTGCAAGTTTTCTCAATCTGCAAGGCATCGCCTTCGACTATTTCGGCACCAACGGGCCGCTCTGGTCGCTCGCCTGCGAGTTCTGGTACTACGTCACCTTTCCGTTGCTGCTGCTGCCCTTCGCGCGCAATTACCCGCTGGCGCTGCGCTTTTTGGGTTTCGCGCTGGGCGCGGCGCTCTTCCTGGCGCTCTCGACGCCGCCGAGCTGGTTCAAATTCGGCTATATTCTTTGGGCCGGCGGCGCCTTCGCCACGCTGATCGGCCGGCCGATCATCCGCTCGCGCTGGCAGGCGCTCCTCCTCTACGCCGCCGTCGTCGCGATCATCCGGCTCGTGGTGCGCGGACATCTTCTCGAGGCCCATCCTTGGCTCGCCGATGCTGGCGATCTTCTGGCGTCGGGCTTGTTCGTCAATGTGCTGCTCGCCTTCCGCTATGGCCCGCCCGAAGGCTTTTCATTGCTGCGCCCGAAATTCCACAAGACGCTCGCCGATTTTTCCTTCTCGCTCTACAGCATCCATATGCCGATCCTGATCTTCGCGCGCGCGGCGGTCGGCAGCACATTGGGGAATGACTGGGCGACGCAGCTCGCCACCCCGCAAAATTATGCGGTGGCCTTCTCGGTGATGGGGGTCGCCATCGTCGCCGGCTATTTCTTCTCCCGCGTCACCGAGGCGAAGACGGGCGCGGCGCGGCGCAAGCTTCGCGCCCTTCTCGACAGATGGGCGCCAGAGCCCGCCGCTCCGGCTCCGGCGCAGCAGCCCGTTGCGGCGCAGCCGCCGCAGCAACGGATCGAAGCTTAGGCCTGAGGCCTGAGCAGCCGTGACGGCGCGCGCATCGTCACGAGTTCTTCCGCCATCGTCGGATGCACGGCCATCGTCGCGTCGAAATCGCTCTTCGTCGCGCCCATCCGCAGGGCGACGGCGATGAGCTGCGCCATCTCCCCCGCCTCGGGACCTAAAATATGCGCGCCAAGCACGCGTCCATTCGAGCCGTGGATGATCAGCTTCATATAAACGCGTTCGCCGCGTCCCGAGAGCGTCGCGCGCATGGGGCGAAACTGCGTCTCATAAATATCGATCGCGCCATGCTGCGCGAGCGCCTCGGCCTCGGTCAGTCCAACCGTTCCGATTTCGGGCGTGGTGAAGACGGCGCTTGGCGTGCACTCGTAATCGACCGTCGTCGGCGTCGCGCCGAAGACGCTGTCGGCGAAACATTGGCCCTCGCGAATGGCGACAGGCGTCAGATTGATCCGGTCGGTCACGTCGCCGACGGCGTAGATGGATTCGACGTTCGAGCGCGAGCGCTCGTCGACGGCGACGGCGCCGTTTTCGCGCAGCTCGACGCCCGCCGCCTCCAGGCCGAGATTCTGCGTCATCGGCCTGCGTCCCGTCGCGATCAGCAGGCAGTCGACCTCAAGCGGCGCGCCGTCGCTCATCTCGACCTCCAGAACGTCAGCGTTTTTTGTGATGCGCGTCGGCAGGGCGCCGGCCCGGTGCGCAACGCCGGCCGTCTTGAGCGCTTCGCAGAGGCGAGAACGCAGATCGTCGTCGAAGCCGCGCAGCGGCAGGTCGGCGCGATAGGCAAGATGCACCTTCGCGCCGAGACGCGCGAAAACGCTGGCGAATTCGACGGCGATATATCCCGCTCCGACGATCAGCAGCCGTTGCGGAAACTTTGGCAGATCGAAAATCTCGTTTGAAGATATGCCGAATTCGATGCCCGGAATGTGCGGGGCGAGCACCGGCGTGCCGCCGGTGGCGATGAGAATGTAGCGGGCGCGGGCGGAACGGCCGCTGGAAAAACGCACGCCGTTTGGATCGGTGAGCGTCGCGCGCGCGCGGATGAGCTCGACGCCGGAACTCGCGAGCGTTTCGGCGTAAAGGTCTGAAAGGCGCGTGATCTCCTTTTCCTTTGCGGCGACGAGCGCCGGCCAGTCAAAAGACACGTCGCCGACGCGCCAGCCGAAACCGGCGGCGTCCTTGAAATCATCATGGAAACGGCTCGCCAGCACGTAAAGCTTTTTGGGAACGCAGCCGCGAATGACGCAGGTGCCGCCGACACGAAATTCCTCGGCGATCGCGACTTTCGCGCCATGGCTGGCGGCGACGCGCGCCGCACGGACGCCGCCGGATCCGGCGCCGACGACGATAAGGTCATAGTCGAAAGTCATAAGGGGTCGCCCGATATGTTTCCCAGGATGCGCACGCCCTCGGCGCCGGCGATGAAGATCGCCGTTGCGAGTCCGATGAACAGTCCGTGATCCACGACTCCGGGAATCGCCGAAAGCCGCGCAGCGAGGGCGTCCGGATCGTCGATGGCGCCGAACGCGCAATCGACGATGTAATGTCCCCCGTCAGTGATGAAGCGCTCGCCAGGCTCCGCGTCGCGAATCGTCAGCGGGCCGATGAGTCCCAGACCGCGCGCGACCCGTTCGATATGCAGCATGGTGGAGCGCGCGCCGAACCGATCGATTTCGACCGGCAGGGGGAACGCGCCGAGCGTGCGCACCTCCTTCGTCGCGTCGGCGATGACGAACATTCGCGTCGAGGCGGCGGCGACGATCTTCTCGCGCAGCAGCGCGCCGCCGCCGCCTTTGATCAAGCGAAGCGCCGCGTCGAATTCGTCAGCGCCGTCGACGGTGAGATCGAGTTGTGGCGTCTCGTCGAGGGTGGAGAGCGGTATCCCGAGGCTTTCGGCCTGAGCGCGGGTGCGCTCGGAGGTCGGCACGCAAAGGACTTCCAGACCCTCCCTGACGCGGGCGCCGAGAAGATCGACGAAATGCGCCGCCGTCGATCCCGTGCCGAGCCCGAGCCGCATGCCATGCGTGACGGACTCGAGCGCCGCGCGCGCGGCGGCGCGCTTCATTGCCTCGGCGGAAAAAGCGCTCATGCGGACATTCGCTTCGCCAGGTCGATCGCTCATTTGGCCGGCGGCGTGCAGACCACCGATGTCTCGTTCAGCACGAAGCAGATCGACATCATGCCCGAACGCAGATCAACGCGGAATACGCCGCCTTCGCCGGTATGACGCGAAGCGACCAGCGCATATTCGCTGAAAACGCCGGCGCGCGCGCCTTCGCCAGGCGGATAGCACAGCGTCACGCCGATCGCTGCGCCTTCCTTCAGGCCGTATTGGCAGGCGCCGACCTCGCCATTGGAACGGTCCAGGCGAAACACGCGATTGAGATCCGTCTGCGGCGCCGCCAGAAATTCGTAATTTCCGGCCGCCGCCATCGACGCACCGGAAAGGGCGAAGACAAGCGCGCCGGCCGTCAAAGCTGCACGTCGACGCGTTTGGAAATGGCGCGTTCCACGCATTTTTGCGCTCCCTGTCGCGAATCGGTCGGCGCAGTCTACACGCAGAGCCCTCGCCTGCGGAGGCGACAAAATTCGCCGATCGGATCAACGGCGCTTGATCCCAGGGGGCGGCGCGGCTACCCCCTGGGCTATGACAGCCCGCTTCCCTGTTCTCGTTTTCGATCTCGACGGCACATTGGCCGACACAGCGTATGATCTCATCGGCACGCTCAATGTGCTGCTCATGCGCGAGGGATTGACGCCGCTCGCGCTCGAGGCCGGACGGCCGCTTGTCGGCGCCGGCGCGCGGGCGCTGATCGAGCGCGGCTTCGCCCATCAGGGCGCGCCGCTCGATCCGGAGCGCGCCGAGGGGCTGGTGCGCGACTTCCTGGTTTATTACGAGGCGCACATCGCCGACGAAAGCAGGCTGTTCCCCGGCGCCCTCGCGGCGCTCGATCGGTTCAAGGCGGCCGGCTTTCGCCTCGCCGTCTGCACCAATAAGCCTGAAGAACTGGCGCGGCTGCTGTTGCAAAAACTCTCGGCGGCGGACCGTTTCGCGGCGATCTGCGGCCGCGGCAGCTTTCCGATGCACAAGCCCGATCCGCGCACGCTGTGGTTGACGGTCGAGGCGGCGGACGGCGACCCGAGGCGCGCGGTGATGGTGGGGGATTCCAAAACCGATATCGACACCGCCCGCGCCGCCGGAACGCCGTCGGTGGCGGTGGATTTCGGCTATACCGACACGCCGGTCGCGGCGCTTTCGCCCGATCGCGTGATTTCGCATTTCGACGAGCTGTGGGACGCGGTCGCCTCGCTGGAAGAGGCGCTGTTCCAGCGCGCGATAGAGACGTCTTGATCTTTTTGAGCCCCGCTTCGCCGTCGACGCCGGCGCCGCGCACGTTCCGGAAAGGATCGCAATATGGAGAAAATGCACTTCACGCGGATGGACCAGGGCACCGACGAAGATTTTCAGATCCTCAAACAGGTTCACGAGCACACGCTCAAGGAATTGCCGGACCGGCTCTTTGGACTGCTGAGCGATCTTGGCAAGGACACGGCCTATAACATCACGCGCCGCGATCACTGTCTGCAATCGGCGACGCGCGCGCTGCGCGACGGCAAGGACGAAGAATATGTGGTCGTCGCGCTGCTGCACGACGCGTGCGAAACGCTTGGACCTTTCAACCACGGCGAGGTGATCGCGGCGATCCTGAGGCCCTTCATCAGCCGCGACAATTACTGGATGCTGGCGCAGCACGGCCTGTTCCAGACCTATTTCTACGCCGCCCACCTTGGCCTCGATCCGAACGCCCGCGACAAATTCCGGTCGGACCCGGCCTATGAGCAGACGATCGAGTTCTGCGCCAAATATGACGAAGTGTCCTTCGATCCCGCCTACAAAAACGAGCCGCTCTCGACCTTCGAGCCGATGGTGCGCCGCGTCCTGTCGAAGGATTGGACCCCGCCGGGGGCGCGGCGGCGCGGGACGCGGCGGCTCGGCCTAGGCTTGAGCCTCGGCGGCGGGCAGGGCGATCATCGACGCCAGCGGGCGATCTGCGATCTTGACGGAGGGCGCCGGCCTCTCCTACACGAAGAGGACCAATCGCCGATGGCGACGGGCGGCTAGCTCAGCGGGAGAGCACTCCCTTCACACGGGAGGGGTCACAGGTTCAATCCCTGTGCCGCCCACCATTAGCGCCGCACGGCGAACCTCCCCCCGTAAGGAGAGGGAGGCTCGCGAGCGGCATCTCTTATTCGGTAGCCTTGTGAACGGCGTCCTTGGCATTTTTGGCGAGTTCTTTCGCCTTGGTCGCCGCGGCATCCAGCGTATCGGCAATGGCGTCCTTGGCCTCTCCGACCGCCGTCTGGCCCTTCCCCTTTAATTCCTGCAACACGCCTTCGCCTTCCAGTTCGGGAGAGTTGATGACCTTTCCGGCCGCCTGCTTCGCAGACCCTGTCGCTTCATTCAGGGCCCCTTTAAATTTATCGCTGGTCGAACTCATGAAAAATTCCTCCTTATGAAGATCGCTACGTGACGATTGCCACGGTCAAGACAAATGAATAACTGCCGTGCTGCGGATATGTTCCGGTTTCGGCCGGTTTATTATTTGGGCTTCGATGCAGTGACGATCGTGAGATCATTCGCTACATTTGAAAGCGCCGACGCCGGAACAGAGGGCCGGAGGCCAACTCAATGCCTGACCTCTCCGGCGTAGCGTGCGAGATTGAGAGAGCCGCCGTCATCTCAAAGTGCGGCGCGTATCGCTACAGTCTCACGCGCAAATGGAGCGATGCGTCGCTCCTGACCTTCGTCATGCTCAATCCGTCGACGGCCGACGCTAAAGAGGACGATCCGACAATTCGTCGCTGCATCGGCTTCGCGCGGCGCGAAGGCGCCGGCGGACTTATCGTCGCCAATCTTTATGCGCTGCGCTCGTCTTCGCCCGAGGCGCTGTGGGCGGCGCGCGATCCGATCGGCCCCCAGAACGGGCTGGCGCTGGTCGGCCTCGCGGCGCAGGCGTTGGGTCAGTCGGCGCCCATCGTCTGCGCCTGGGGGGCGCTGGCCCGACAAGATCAGATCGATGAGGCGCTGCGGATGTTTCACGCCTCGGGCGCGCGTCTCGTCTGCCTCGGCAGGACACAGCGCGGCGCGCCGCGCCATCCGCTCTATGTTCGCGCCGACCAGCCGCTGGAGCGTTTTCCATAAGAGGCCGCGCCCGGTTCTTACGGCTGCTCCATCAGCTCCTCGGCCGTAAGCCGGGCGAGCGTCTGGGTGCGCTTCTTGGACGCGTAGCTGGGGTAGGCGAGCCAGATGACGCCCGCCAGCAAGATGAACGTCATCGCGCCGAACAGAAAGGCGTCGTTGAGCGCCAGGATCCCGGCCTGCTGGCGGATGAGCTGCGCCGCCCGGCTGCGCGCGGCATTCGGCGACATGCCCATCGCCTGCATACGCTCCAGGAACGAGGCGAGCAGGTCGAGCGAGGCGAAGCGGCGTCCGCCGAAATGATCGGCGAGGTCGAGCTGATGGAAGGGCGTGCGGCGGAAGACGAGCACGCCGAGCAGCGTGATGCCCATGGCGCCGAACACCGTGCGCAGCATCGCGAGCTCCTCCGCCGCGCGGATCAGTCGTTCGCCGGCGAGTCCGGTCATGGCGAGCGTCGCGAGCGGCGCAAAGAACATCGCAAGAGAGAAGCCGAAGAAGAACATCGGCGTCGTGACACTATCGAAAGAGGCGCTCTTGTCGTAGTGGCCGAGCCACACAAAGGTCACCGCGAGGCCGATGAAATTGAGGAAAATGATGAGTCGCGCATCGACGTTTCTCGTGATCTCATGCACAACGGCGGCGGCGGCCATCGCCAGAAAAATCATGGTCAGATAGACCATGCCGGCGAGCGAAGACGTGTAGCCGAGCAGCACCTGCAGTTGCACGATGAACACCGACAGCAGGCCCTGAATGATCAGAAAGCCGATCAGCGAGCAGAATGTCGCGATCGCGAAATTGCGGTGCAGAAACAGCCGCAGGTCGAGGGCGGGCCGCCGCTCGCCGAACTCCCAGAAAATGAACATCGGCAAAGCGAGGAGAACGACCAGGAGCAGCCATGCGAGCACGGGCGAGGCGAACCAGTCGAAATCATTGCCCATGTTGAGAATCGTCTGCACGCCGAGCAGCACCGTCGCGAGCAGAATGAAACCGATCGTGTCGAAGCGCGTCATCCGGCGCTGAAAGCCGCGCCGGTGGAACAGCGCCCAGATGACAGCCGCCGCTGGCAGCGCGACCAGGACGTTGGAATAAAACAGCCAGCGCCAGTTGAAATATTCAGCCCAGAAGCCGCCCATGAAGACGCCGATGGTGAAGGGCGCCATGCTCATGACGCCCCAAAAGCCGACGCCGAGCGTGCGCTGATCATCGCGATATTGCCCAAGCGTCACCGATTGCGCGAGCGGAAGGGCGACGCCGCCAATCAGGCCGAGCAGAAAGCGCATCGGCGCGAAAAACCAGATCGTCTCGCTCGCCGCGCACATCAAGGAAACGGCCGCGTAGGCGACAAGGGCGCCGACCAGCACGCGATAGGCGCCAAGCCGTCCCGAGAGCCACCGCGACAAGGGAAGACCGAGCGCGATGCCGACCATATGGTCGGTCGTCGCCCATGTGCCATAGCTCGGCGTCACGCCCTCGAGGCTTCCGGCGGCGTAGGGCGCGAGCACCGTGTAGCCGGGCACATTCGACAACATGACGACATTCGCCGCGCCCGCCGCGACGTTGAGCAGCAGGAATCGCCAGCCTTTCATGCGCTCTGTTTCGTTCACGATCCTTCTGCTCCGGACGGACGCACGAACTCACTTCGATGCTTCAGCAGTTTAGAAAGGCGAAGCTTCATCCGTTTGCTCATTTGCGTGTGCGAGTCATCGCTGAAAAAAGCGCTTTTATCACGAAGCTTCTGGGCGCCAGAATCCCCAAAAGCTTGCCAATAAGCCGCGGCATGGTCATACAAGCCGCCTGCAAGAGGAGAAGGCGCATGACGGGCATATGGTTTCAGGTCGCGCTCATCTTGGGCCTTGCGCTCATCTCCGCGATGATCGCCGCGAGATTTCGTATCTCGACCGCGTTGACCGAAATCATCGTCGGCATGTGTGCGCGAACGCTGTTCGCCGCGACTGTCGGCGTCGAAATCTTCAGCGCCCAGGAGCCTTGGGTCAAGACGCTCGCCGGACTTGGCGCCATCGCGCTGACGTTTCTCGCGGGCGCGGAACTCGACCCCGACGTCTTCAAACTGAAGTGGAAGGAGGCTGCGTCGGTCGGCGCTGCGAGCTTCCTCGCGCCCGCCATCGGCTGCTGGGCGGTCGCCTATTATCTGCTGGGTTGGGAGAGTTCTCCGGCGCTGCTTGCCGGCATCGCGCTCGCCGCCACCTCCGTCGCCGTGGTCTATACGGTGATGATGGAATATGGCTTTAACCGCACCGACTTCGGCAAAACGATTCTCGCCGCCTGTTTCATCACCGATCTCGGCACGGTCGTGACGCTCGGCCTCGTATTCGCGCCCTTCACCTGGAAGACCGCCGTGTTCGTCGCAGCGGTCGGCGTGGCGTTCGTCGGATTGCCGCGGGCGACGCCGGTGATCTTTGCGAAGTTCGGCGGGCGCCCCTCCGAATTCGAGACAAAATTCCTGTTCTTCGCGCTGATGGCGCTCGGCGCGCTCGCGACCTGGGCCGGGAGCGAAGGCGTCTTGCCGGCCTATCTGATCGGCATGGCGCTCGCGGGCTGCGTCGGGCGCGACCATGCGCTCATTCGCAAGATTCGGGCGGTGACCATCGGTCTGCTGACGCCCTTCTATTTCATCCGCGCCGGATATTTTGTCTCCATCCCGGCCGTTCTCGCCGCGCCGCTTGGCGTCGCCGCCTTTCTTGCCGTCGAGATGGCGACCAAGATCGTCAGCGTCTATCCCGTGGCGCGCCGATTCGGGTCGCCGCACAAGGACGCCATGTATACGACGCTGCTGATGGCCTCCGGCCTCACATTCGGCACGATTTCGGCGCTTTTCGGCCTGTCAAACAATATCATCGACGAAAACCAATATTCGACGCTCGTCGCCGCGATCATCGCGACGGCGATCGTGCCCACGATGATCGCGAACAGTCTTTATTTGCCGCGCCATCGGCTGCCCCGAGAGACGGCTCCGCAGCACATTGGTTCCGTGGATCCGGCGAAGGAGTCCGTCCTCGAAGGATAAATGCGACTTGATTCCCAGCGGGCGCGATGCAATCAACGTCCCCATTGTCGCTCGAGGAAGCGCGCCTGCCGCGTGGCGCGTCTGCGGTACGCCTCGAAGCGCGGACAACAGGAAGGACAATCTGAATGCGCATCATTTTGAGGCTATCGGCTGTGCTGGCTTTTTTTGCGCTCACGCCGGCTTTCGCTCAAGGCACGCCTGAACAGCGCGAGGCCTGCGAAGGCGACGCGAATCGCGTCTGCGAGGCGTATATTCCGGACGCCGTCGCCATCGAGCGATGCCTGAGAGCCAATGCGGGATCGATCAGCGCCGCCTGCAAAGCCGAACTCGGCCTCGCGTCGGCCGGCGGCAAAAAGCGCAAGCGCTAACAACGCGCGGCGCAACACGTCGCCGCGCCTTTAATCCGCGCCTCACTTCATCAGGTCGCGACGGCGAGCCGTCTTTCGGCGAGCCGCGCGGCCTCGGCGCCCGACAACATCGCGCCGTTGAAGCCATGCTCGCCGCCGAAAGCCGAGGCGAGATAGAGTCCGGCGATCGGCGTGTGCGGCGTGCGCGGAAATCCCATCAGGATCGGCGCTTCGGCGGGCATCGCCGCAAAGCCGTACACGGCGCCCTCCGGGGTGTTGAGATAGCTCGCCATCGAATAAGCGTTGAGCAGCATCCGCGTCGTGACCAGACCGGAAAAGCCGGGATAGTCGCGCTCGAGAGACGACTGTATGGCGTCGAGCCAGCGTTCGCGGCGCGCAAGTCCCGCGTCGCGCGGCAGATCGCGCCAATTGTCGAGGCGATCGAGGCCGAGCACGCTGACGAGGATCGGCGGCTCGTCCCAAAGACCTGAGTCGACTGCGGTGAAATTGGCGATCGTATGGAGGGGCAATGCCCCCTTGGGATCTTCCGCCATCGCGCCGGCGCCATCGCCATATTGATCGAAGCGCCGCATGTCGGGCGGCATGACGACCGTCGTGAAATTCGTCAGCCCAACCGTGGAGGGTTTCGCGCTCAAGCCGAAATTGGCTGAAAACAGCGAGGTCGAAAGCCGGCGGGACCCGAACGTCTCTTCCATTTTCGCGCGCGCTGGCGCGTCCATCATCGCCGCCGCCTCCGACGGCGCGCAATTCGCCATCGCCACGCGCGCTTCAATGCGTTCCTCGCTATCGCCGGCGCGCCGCGCGACGTGGCGTATGGCGACCACATTGCCGTCGGCATCGGTCTCGATGGCGTTGACCTGCCGGCCCATGCGCACGACGCCGCCGGTCTTGGTGATCGCCTTCGCGAGCTTCAGGCTCAACTGTCGTGAGCCGCCTTTGATATAGGCGCCGCCGGACGCGATATAGCCGCCCTGCGCGAGCGCGTAGAAAATCCACCACAGCCGGCGCGGGTCGTCGCCGTAATAAGCGAGATTGGCGCCCAGCGCGCATTTCAGGGCCTCGCAGCCGGCGAAATCCCGCTCCATGATTTCGTGCAATGAATTCTGCCAGCCGGCGGCGGCCGGCGCGACTTCCCAAAGTCCGCGCGCCAATTTGGCGAAGGAGCTTTCCTCGCGGGCCTGTTTCAAGGTCCACAGCGCGTCGTGAATCTGCTCGACCTCGCCGAGAAATCTTTGAATGGCGGCGCGTTTGTCGGGGAAGCGGGCGGCGAGCGCCTCATAGGCGGGGGCAAAGCCGAAAGGCAGTTCGAAGGCCTCGCCAACCGGCCCGCCGCGCACCGTATAGAGCGCGCCAGTGGGCAGCCATTCGATTTCGTCGAGAATCCCCAGGCGGCGGAGAATATCGTGCTTCACGTCGCGGGGGTTGCGCGCGTCGGAGGTCTGATGAAGCGAGGCTTCCACGGTCAGCGGACCGACCTTATAGACCGACGCCGCGCCGCCCAGGCTGAAATTGCGTTCGAGAAGGCAGACGCTGTAGCCGGCATGCGCAAGCAGCGCCCCCGCCGTCAATCCGCCCAGTCCCGAGCCGATCACCACGGCGTCGAATTTCTTGTCGCTCATTCTAGAATCTTCTTTCCCACTGAAAGATGGCCACTCTATCCCGCTCCCACCCTCTGGCGAAAGGCGGCGGCCGACACAAGATAGAACCCGAGCCGAGGACCCTTCAGACAAGGCGCTGGCGATGGCCGACGAGATCTTTCCCGTAACCCACACCGACGCCGAATGGCGCGCGCTTCTCACTCCCGAGCAATATGACGTCATGCGCGGGCATGGCACCGAACGCCCGGGAAGCTGCGCGCTCAATCATGAAAAGCGCCGCGGCGCATTCAACTGCGCCGGCTGCGGCCAGCCGTTGTTTCGCTCGGGCGAGAAGTTCGAAAGCGGCACCGGCTGGCCGAGTTTCTTCGATCCGCTTCCCGGCGCGCTCGGCTCGACGGTCGATCGCAGCTATGGCATGGTGCGCACGGAAGTGCATTGCAGCCGATGCGGCTCGCATCTCGGGCATGTCTTCAACGATGGCCCGCCGCCGACCGGCTTGCGCTATTGCATCAATGGCGTCGCGCTCGATTTTCAGCCAGAGTAGGCGTCAAAAGACTATCGGCCTTCGTGATCGCCCGATAGAGTCAAGGCTGCGACGCTGACTGCGACAAATTTTTTTCTAAGGACGTCGCAATGGATGCCGCGCCCGCTGGCTTGCGGTTTCTTCGGATAGGTAAGGATGGGGCTCGGTTTCTCCCCAGCGCAAGCGGCGAGCCTGTCCAGACCCGTCGCATCAGCTTTTCGGGCGTGTAGGAAACGTCACAATTCTTGTAGGGAATGCGCGCATTGATCGATGTGCGCGTAGCCTGTCTCTTACTGTTCTAACGGGTAGGTGAAGGATAGGCGGTCGGCCCGGCTTGTCGAATAAGCGATTCGCCTCGCGCGTGTGTCGCGCGAGCGGGAGCCGCATCGCGGCGCCCGTGACGTCGTCACGCCGCTGGCGGCTCTGCCGGCTTGACGATCAATTTTGATTCCCGTCATACGAGGTGTCCGCAAATGAATTTTCAATAAGCGGATTCATGCGCGCGTCGGCTCGTTGCGGCGAACCGCGGGCCTTGATGCGCGAATTGGAGAAAACGACGGTCGCAAAAAAGGCTGCAGCCTGCATCGGCAGGATTTCAGCCCGGTCGGCCGGGAGCGGGATCGGCGGCGCCGACGCTCGGTTCTCGACGACCGAAAAAAACGAATTCTGGGCTTGTGCGACGCAGGCCTGATAGGGAGTGGACTGCATGTCAGAACGGTCAGCCGCCGCGCCGGGCGCGAGCGGAAAGGACAATCAGCATCTTGCGCCGAAGTCCGACATCGAGATTTCGCAGGCCGCCAAGATGCGGCCGATTATCGACGTCGCGCGCGACAAGCTCGGCATCCCGGCCGAACATGTGCAGCCCTATGGCCACTACAAGGGCAAGATTTCCCTCGACTACATCTCCTCGCTCGACAGCCAGGCCGACGGCAAGCTGATCCTCGTCACGGCGATCACGCCCACGCCCGCCGGCGAAGGCAAGACGACGACGACCGTCGGCCTCACGGACGGTCTCAATCACATCGGCAAAAAGGCGCTGTGCTGTCTGCGCGAGCCCTCGCTCGGTCCCTGTTTCGGCGTTAAGGGCGGCGCCGCCGGCGGCGGCTATGCGCAGGTCGTGCCGATGGAGGACATCAACCTCCACTTCACCGGCGACTTCCACGCCATCGGCGCGGCGAACAATCTGCTCGCGGCGCTGATCGACAATCACATTTATTGGGGCGGCGAGCCCAAGATCGACTCGCGCCGCGTTGCATGGCGGCGCGTCGTCGACATGAACGACCGCGCATTGCGCTCGATCGTCTCGTCTCTCGGCGGCGTCACGAACGGCTTCGCCCGCGAGGACGGATTCGACATCACCGTCGCTTCGGAAGTGATGGCGATCTTCTGCCTCGCCTCGGACTTCGCCGATCTGCAGCGGCGCTTGGGTGACATCATCGTCGGCCAGACCCGCGACAAAAAAAGCGTGCGCGCCTCGGAAGTGAAGGCGGCGGGCTCCATGGCCGCGCTGCTCAAAGACGCGATCGCGCCCAATCTGGTGCAGACCTTGGAGAACAATCCGGCCATCATCCACGGCGGGCCTTTCGCCAATATCGCGCATGGCTGCAATTCGGTGATCGCGACGAAGGCCGGCCTGAAGCTCGCCGACTACGTCGTGACGGAGGCGGGCTTCGGCGCCGATCTCGGCGCGGAGAAATTCTTCGACATCAAGTGCCGCAAGGCGGGCCTCAAGCCCGATATCACGGTGATCGTCGCGACGATTCGCGCGCTCAAGATGCATGGCGGCGTCGCCAAGGACGATCTGAAGGCCGAGAATGTCGCGGCGGTCGAGAAGGGCTTCGAGAATCTGAAGCGCCATATCGGCAATGTCCGCAAATTCGGCGTGCCGGTGCTTGTTTCGATCAATAAGTTCTCGTCGGATACGGCGGCCGAGATGGCGGCGCTCGACAAGCTCTGCAAGGCGGAAGGCGTGGAATGCGTCGTCGCCGACAATTGGGGCTCCGGCGGCGCCGGCGCGGCGGATCTCGCCAAGGCGGTCGTCAACACCATCGAGACGCAGCCCTCGAACTTCAAGCCGCTGTATCCGGACGACATGCCGCTTGCCGAAAAAGTGCGCACGATCGCCAAGGAGCTCTACGGCGCCGCCGATATCTCCTATGATTCGAGCATCAAGGCGCGCTTTGCCGAACTGGAGAAGGAAGGCTTCGGCAACTTCCCGGTCTGCATCGCCAAGACGCAATACAGCTTCTCGACGGATCCAAACGCCAAAGGCGCGCCTTCGGCCTTCACGATCCCGATCCGCGAATTGCGCCTCTCCGCGGGCGCCGAGTTCATCGTGGTGGTGTGCGGCGACATCATGACGATGCCAGGACTGCCGAAGGTCCCAGCCGCCAACAACATCTACGTTGACGAATCCGGCCGTATCGCCGGCCTGTTCTAGCGCGTTCCCGGCGTCATCGACGCCGCGCCATCTGAAACCCGCCGCTCGAAAGGAGCTTGAGAATGTTGAATTCCAGAATTCCCGGCAGGAACTTCCTGTTTGTGCCGGGCCCGACCAATCTGCCCGACCGCATCGTGCGCGCCATGTCGGTCGCGTCCGAAGATCATCGCTCGCCGACGTTCCCCGATCTCGTCAAGCCGCTCTTCCCCGGCCTGAAGAAGGTCTTCGGCACGGAAAAGGGCCACGCCTTCATTTTCCCGGCGTCCGGCACCGGCGGCTGGGAAGCCGCGATCACCAACACGCTGTCGCCCGGCGACAAGGTTTTGGCGCAGCGCTTTGGCCAGTTCTCCCATCTGTGGATCGATCTGTGCAAGCGCCAGGGCCTGGAGGTCATCGTGCAGGAGCGCGAATGGGGCACCGGCAATGATCCCGAACTGATCGAAGAGACGCTGAAGGCCGACAAGAATCACGAGATCAAGGCGGTTCTCGCCACGCATAATGAAACGGCGACCGGCGTGACCTCCGACATCGCCGCGGTGCGCAGGGCGATGGACAACGCCAAGCATCCGGCGATGCTCTTCGTCGATGGCGTGTCCTCGGTTGCGTCGCTCGAGTTCAAAATGGACGAATGGGGCGTCGACGTGATCGTGTCGGGCTCGCAGAAGGGCTTCATGCTGCCGGCTGGCCTGTTGCTGATGGCGGCAAGCCCGAAAGCGATCGAAAAGGGCAAAACCAACCAAGGTCGCCGCGCGTACTTTGAATTCCGGGACATGATCGCCCAGAACGCGAACGGCTATTTCCCTTATACGCCCTCCGTGCCGCTGCTCTATGGCCTCAAGGAATCGCTGTCGATCCTCTTCGAGGAGGGCCTCGATCAGGTCTACAAGCGCCACCACCACCTCGCCGAGGGCTGTCGCGCCGCGGTCGCGGCCTGGGGCCTCAAGTGCTGCGCAAAGGAGCCGAAGTGGAATTCCGACACCGTCACCGCCATTGTGGTGCCGGAAGGCTATGACGCCGCCAAGGTCATCGAGACCGCTTACAAGCGCTACAACCTCGCGCTCGGCGCCGGCCTCTCGGAGGTCGCGGGCAAGGTGTTCCGCATCGGCCATCTCGGCGATTTGAACGAGTTGATGCTGCTGGGCGCCATTGCTGGCGCGGAAATGGCGATGCTCGACCATGGCATCAAGGTGACGCCGGGCTCCGGCGTCGCGGCGGCGCAGGCGGTCTATCGCGCCAATCCGATGCTCAAGATGTAAATCGGCAACCGGCGGTCGGAGCGTTCCGACCGCCGGAGCCCGATGAACGACTGCCAAAAAAAGAATTGAGAAAGAGGGGGAAACCAGGACATGTCGCACAAAATCGTCTTTCTCGATCGGGAAACGCTCGACGCCAATGTGCGCAAGCCAAATTTTCCTCACGAATATACGGAATACGCCCAGACGGCGCCCGACCAGATCGTTGAACGCCTGAAGGGCGCGACGATCTGCATCACCAATAAGGTGCCGCTGCGCGAAGCGACGTTGAAGCAGCTTCCTGGCCTCAAGCTCATCGCCGTCGCCGCGACCGGCACGGACGTCATCGACAAGGCCTATACGAGCGGCAACGGGATCGTCGTCTCCAACATTCGCAACTATGCGTTCAACACGCTGCCCGAACATGTGTTCGCGCTGCTCTTCGCGCTGCGTCGCAATTTGGTGAACTATTATAATTCCGTTCGGCAGGGGCGCTGGGGCGAAGCCAATCAGTTCTGCTACTTCGACTATCCGATCTATGACATCGCCGGCTCGACACTCGGCATTATCGGCTATGGCGCGCTCGGCAAGGAGATTGAAAAGCGGGCCACGGCGCTCGGCATGAAAGTGCTGATCAATGACGTCACGGACGTGCCGAACAAGGTCGACATCCCGACGATCCTGCGCGAGGCCGACGTCATCACGCTCAACCTGCCGCTCACGCCGGAGACCAAGAACATGATCGGCGCGAAGGAGTTCGCGTCGATGAAGACGTCCGCCTGCATCATCAATACGGCGCGCGGCGGCATCGTCGACGAGGCGGCGCTCGCCGACGCGCTGCGCAAGGGAGTGATCGCGGGCGCCGGAATGGATGTCTTGACCGTCGAGCCGCCGAAGAACGGCAATATTCTGCTCGATCCGACGATTCCCAATCTCATCATCACGCCGCATGTCGCCTGGGCCTCGAAAGAGGCGATGCAGGTGCTGGCCGACCAGCTTGTCGACAATATCGACGCCTTTGTCGCCGGCAGCCCGCGCAACGTCGTAGCGGCGTAAGGAAAGCCGATGCTTCGCTCCCTCAGCCGTCATGCCCGCGCTTGTCGCGGGCATCCACGCGGCGCCTCTCAGGAGCGATTGAAAAATGTTTTGCACCGTTCCGGCGTGGATGGCCGGAACAAGCCCGGCCATGACGTGGCCTGAGGACATCCAATGACCAAAAAACTGCTTTTCCTTTTCGACACCGATCCGGTTCCGAGCGTTTTCGACACGGTGGTCGGCTATGACGGCGGCGCCGACCGCATCATCGGCTATGGCGCCGTGACGCCCGAGAACGTCGGCGCGCTGGTCGACGGCTGCATCTACACGCGCGGCCCGAAGGAAAAACAAAATACCGCGATCTTCGTCGGCGGCGGCGACATGACGGCCGGCGAAGCCGTGTTCAAGGCGGTGAAGAAGCGTTTCTTCTCGAATTTCCGCGTGTCAGCGATGCTCGATTCGAACGGCTCCAACACGACCGCCGCGGCGGGCGTGGCGCTGCTCGCCAAGGCAAGTTCGCTCAAGGGCAAGAAGGCCGTCGTGCTCGCCGGCACCGGCCCGGTCGGCATGCGCGCCGCGGCGATGCTCAATATCGAAGGCGCCGAAGTCGCCATCACTTCGCGTCAGAAAGCGCGCGCCGAGGCCGCGGCGAAAGCCATTCAGGAGCGCTTCGGCTTCACGCCCGCGGTGATCGAAGCGTCGGATAACGCAGCGCGCGCCCAGGCCGTAAAGGGCGCTCAGATCGTCTTCGCGGCAGGCGCCATCGGCGTCCCGCTGCTCGACGAGCAGGATTGGCAGAACGATCCGACGATCGAACTCATCGCCGACTGTAACGCGCAGCCGCCGCTCGGCGTCGGCGGCGTCGAGGCGACCGACAAGGCCAAGGAGCGCCACGGCAAGATCGTCATCGGGGCGCTGGGCCTCGGCGGGCTCAAGCTCAAATTGCATCGCGAATGCGTCGGCAAGCTGTTTGACGCCGCCGACCAGGTGTTCGACTGCGAAAACATTTATGCGCAAGCCAAAGAGCTCGCCTGACCGAGGAAAGATATGAGTGCCAAGACCGATACGATTGGAAAATTCCTCGACGAACTCGCCAGCGATGCGCCGACTCCCGGCGGCGGCGGCGCGGCGGCGCTTTCGGGCGCCATGGGCGCGGCGCTCGTCTCGATGGTGTGCAATCTCACCATCGGCAAAAAGAATTACGAAGCCGTTTCAGCCGATCTGCAGCTCACTCTCGCCAAGGCTGAAAAGCTGCGCGCCGAGCTGACCGCGGGCGTCGATGAAGACGTCGTCGCCTTCAACACGCTGATGGGCGCCTATGGCCTGCCGCGCGGCACCGATGAGGAGAAGGCGAAGCGCTCGGAGACGATTCAGTCGGCGCTGAAAGAAGCGACGCTGGCGCCGCTGAAGACGTGCAAAATCTGTTATGAGGTCATCAGCCTGTCGAAAGAGGCCGCCGACAAGGGCAACCTCAACGTCATCAGCGACGCCGGAGTCGCGGTGCTCGCCGCCAATGCCGGACTGCGCAGCTGCGCGCTCAATGTCTTCATCAACGCCAAGGCGATCAAGGATCGCGACTTCGCCGAGCGGCAGCTTGCCGAAGTCAATGCGCTTCTCGCCAAGGCCGCGGCCGAAACGGAAGCGGTCTATGAGACGGTCAAAGCCAAAATAGGCGGCTGAGGAAGCCGCGCCGCATTGCGAGGAGAGGACTGAAATGGACGTCCACGAGTATCAGGCCAAGGAAATACTGGCGAGCCACGGCGTCGAAGTTCCGCCCGGCACGGTCGCTTTCAGTCCGGATCAGGCGGTCTATGCCGCAACTGAGCTCGGCGGCTCGCATTGGGTCGTCAAGGCGCAAATTCACGCCGGCGCGCGCGGCAAGGCGGGCGGCGTCAAGCTCTGCCGCACCTATCACGAAGTGCAGCAGGCGGCGCGCGATCTGCTCGGCAAACGGCTCGTCACGTCGCAGACCGGGCCGGAAGGCAAGCCGGTGCAGCGCGTTTATGTCGAGGTCGCCGATCCTTTCGAGCGCGAGATTTATCTCGGCTATGTTCTCGACCGCAAATTGGAGCGCGTGCGCGTCATCGCTTCGAAGCATGGCGGCATGGATATCGAAGAGATCGCCAAGAACACCCCCGACGAACTGCTCCAGGTCATCGTCGAGCCCGCCGTCGGCCTGCAGCAGTTTCAGGCGCGCGAACTCGCCTTTCAGCTCGGCCTCAATATCAAGCAGGTCTCGCGCGCGGTGAAGACGATCATGGGCGCCTATCGCGCCTTCCGCGACAATGACGCGACCATGCTCGAGATCAATCCGCTCGTCGTCACCAAGGACGACAAGGTTCTGGCGCTCGACGCGAAGATGTCCTTCGACGACAATGCGCTGTTCCGCCGTCACAACATCGTCGACATGAACGATCCCTCGCAGAGCGATCCGCGCGAGGCGCAGGCGGCCGAGCACAGCCTGAATTACATCGGCCTCGACGGCGAGATCGGCTGCATCGTCAACGGCGCCGGACTCGCCATGGCGACGATGGATATGATCAAGCACGCCGGCGGCAATCCGGCGAACTTCCTCGACGTCGGCGGCGGCGCTTCGCCGGAGCGCGTCGCGACCGCGTTCCGTCTCGTTCTGTCGGATCGACGCGTGAAGGTCGTGCTCGTCAACATCTTCGCCGGCATCAATCGTTGCGACTGGGTGGCGCAGGGCGTCGTTGACGCGGTGCGCGCCGAAAAGATCGAGGGCGTTCCGCTCGTCGTGCGCCTCGCCGGCACCAATGTCGAAGCCGGCAAGAAGATCATCGCCGAAAGCGGCATTCCGATCATCCAGGCCGACACGCTGGCCGAAGCCGCCGAGAAGGCTGTCGCCGCCTATCAGGGCGCCAAGTAAGCGCCGGAGAACGACACATGAGCATTCTCATTGATGAAAAGACGCCGATCCTGGTCCAGGGCATCACCGGCGACAAGGGCAGTTTCCACACCAAGGAGATGATCGACTACGGCAGCAATGTCGTCGCCGGCGTCACGCCCGGAAAGGGCGGCAAGACTCACCACGGCGTGCCGGTGTTCAACACGGTCCGCGAAGCGGTGCGCGAAACCGGCGCGCAGGCTTCGATCACCTTCGTCGCGCCAGCCTTTTGCGCCGACGCGATCATGGAGGCCGCCGACTCCGGCGTGCGCCTGATCTGCTCGATCACCGACGGCATTCCGGCGCAGGACATGATGCGCGTGAAGCGCTACTTCCTGCGCTTTCCGAAGGATCGCCGGCCGATGCTGGTCGGCCCGAACTGCGCCGGCATCATTTCGCCGGGCAAGGCGATGCTCGGCATCATGCCCGGCCACATCTATAAGCAGGGCCCGGTGGGGCTGATCTCGCGCTCCGGCACGCTCGGCTATGAAGCGGCGTCGCAGCTGAAGGCGCTCGGCCTCGGCATATCGACCTCGGTCGGCATCGGCGGCGATCCGATCAACGGCTCGTCGTTCCTCGACCATCTGGTGCTGTTCGACAAGGACCCGGAGACCGAGGCCGTGCTGATCATCGGCGAAATCGGCGGTCCGCAGGAGGCTGAAGCCTCCGCCTGGATCAAGGAGAATTTCTCCAAGCCGGTGATCGGCTTCGTCGCCGGCCTTACGGCGCCCAAGGGCCGCCGCATGGGCCACGCCGGGGCGATCATTTCGGCGACGGGCGACAGCGCCGCGGAAAAAACCGAGATCATGAAGTCCTACGGGCTGACCGTCGCGCCGAGCCCGGCGGAATTCGGATCGACCGTCGCCAAGGTATTGCAGAGCGCCTGAGGAATGCAGCATTGGCGTCGGCGCCGTCGCGCGCCGCCGTCCGGCCGTATTTTGCGAAGCCGTTCATCCTGCGCGGCGTCGTGAGCGCCTAAGGAGTTTTGATGACCGCCGAGACCCAGACATTGAAGAGCCTGTCTTCGACCGGCTTGCCGTCTGCTTATGCGACTCGTTCGGTCATCGAAGCTTCCGACTTCCTGCGCGAGCAATTGCTCACCGTGATTCGGCGTCACACGCCGGAGATCGAGGCCGTCGTGCGCGACTCAAAGGCGGGCGCAGGTCTGGAGCCGCGCCAGATGGCGCGCGCGCTTCAGGCGCAGGGCATCCTGTTTCAGCTCGTCTCCATCGCGGAGCAGGCGTACGCCATGCGCCGGCGCCGCCGGATCGAGCGCGAAAAGGGCCACGACAAGCTGCTCGGCACGTTCGACTACGTCTTGTCGAGCGCCGCGGCTTCAGGCGTCGCGCCAGACGAAATACGCGCGCAACTGCACACGCTGCGCATCCGTCCCGTGATCACCGCCCATCCGACGGAGGCGAAGCGCGTCTCGATCCTCGAAAAATATCGCCGCATCTATCTGCTGATGCGCGAACTCGAATCGACCCGCTGGACGGACCGCGAGCGCGAGGCGCTGGTGAAGTCGATCTATGATCAGATCGAACTTCTGTGGCTCACTGGCGAATTGCATCTCGAAAAGCCCACGGTCGATCAGGAAGTCGCCTGGGGTCAGCACTTCTTTCACGAGAGCATTTTCGATCTCGCGCCGGAGCTTCTGTCCTCCTGCGAACGCGCGCTGCGACGCCACTATCCCAACGAAACATTCGAGGTCGCGCCTTTTTTCCAGTTCGGGTCCTGGATCGGCGGCGACCGCGACGGCAATCCGTTCGTGACGAACGACGTCACCCGCCGGACCATGCGTGAAAACGCCGCGGCGAGCTTGAATTATTATCGAACGCGCTTCGTCGATCTTGCGCGCATGCTGTCGATCAGCCAACGCGCCGCCGATATTCCTCAGTCTTTCCGCGAGGAGCTGGCTGAACGCCTCGCCGCGCTGCCGGACGGCGCAGCGATCGAAGCGCGCAATCAAAACGAACCTTACCGGCAATTCGTGATGACGATTCTGCGCAAGCTCGACCAGACGCTGCGCGCCGTGAACGCCGAGCCGACGACAGGTCCGCGCTATGCGAGCGCCGACGAACTCATCGCGGACCTGCTGGCGCTCGAAAAGGCGCTCAATGAAGCCAAGAGCGACGCGCTCGCGACCGATCTCGTGCGTCCGCTGCGCCGCGCGGTGGAAACCTTCCGCTTCAGCACGGTGCGCCTCGACATCCGCCAGAACACGACGCGCACGACGCAGGCGCTCGAGGAGCTGTGGCGCCTGAAGACCGGCGGCGAGACGCCGCCCGACCTCGATGCTCCCGAATGGCGCCAATGGCTGCTCGCCGAGCTTGCAAAGCCGCGTCAGACGCCTATCCCGCGCGACACGCTTTCCGCCGATACGCGCGACGTCATCGAAATGTTCGAGGTGGTCGCCGAGATGCGCGTACAGCTCGACCGCGAAGCCTTCGGCGGATTTATTTTGTCGATGACGCGTTCGGCGGTCGACGTCCTCGGCGTGTATCTGCTCGCCAAGGAGGCGGGGCTGTTTCTCGACGAACCCGGCGTCGAGATCCTCACGCTGCCGATCGTGCCGCTCTTCGAGACGATCGGCGATCTGCGCGCCGCGCCGGCGATCATGCGCGACCTTCTGCAGGTTCCGGTCGTGCGCCGCTCGACGCGCTGGCAGGGCAATCTGCAAGAGGTGATGATCGGCTATTCCGATTCCAACAAGGACGGCGGCTTTCTGTCGTCCAATTGGGAGTTGTTCAAGGCGCAGGCCCGCCTCACTCAGGTCGGACGTGAGCAGGGCGTCGCCATCGCCTTCTTCCATGGGCGCGGCGGCTCAGTGTCGCGCGGCGGCGCGCCGACCGGCCACGCCATCGCGGCGCAGCCGGCGGGCTCTATCCGCGGGCGTTTTCGCGTCACCGAACAGGGCGAGGTCGTGTCGTTCAAATACGCCAATCGCGGCACGGCGGCCTATCAGATGGAGCTTTTGGCGTCCTCTGTGTTCCAGCATGCGCTCAAGTCCGAACGCGAGGAAGCGCTGGCGCCGCACGCGGAGTTCGATGAGGCGCTCGAGGAGATTTCCGGCGCCTCTTTCGCGGCCTATGCGAAATTTATCGGCGATCCGGATCTTGTGGCTTACTTTCAGGCGGCAAGCCCGCTTGAAGAGATTTCGCTGCTCAACATCGGGTCCCGTCCGGCGCGGCGCTTCGGCGCCAAAAGCCTGGCGGATTTGCGTGCGATCCCCTGGGTCTTCGCCTGGGCGCAGAACCGCCATTCGATCACCGGCTGGTACGGCGTCGGAACCGGTCTGAAGAATTTCGTTGACGTGCGCGGCGACCGCGGTTTCGAGCTCTTGCGACGGATGTTCGAAGATTCGCGCATGTTCCGGCTCATCATCGATGAGGTCGAGAAGACGCTCGCGCTCGTCGATCTCTCGATCGCCAAACAATATGCGGGCCTTGTCGCGGACGAAGCCGTGCGAAATAAAATCTTCAAAGCGATCGAAGAGGAATTTGCGTTGACGCGCGAGATGGCGCTGCGCGTCACCGGCGGCGTCGAACTGGCGGAGCGCTTCAAGGAATATCAGGCGAGGCTTTCGCATCGCCTGCAGACCATCAACGAGGTCAATCGCGAGCAGGTGGCGCTGCTTCGCCGGTTTCGCGAGGCAAAGGACGAAGCGGAGAAAGAGGCCGTCAAAGTGCCTCTACTGCTGTCGATCAGCTGCGTCGCGGCCGGACTCGGGGCCACAGGCTAATTCAACAGGAAGGGGTAAAAATATGAGCTTCACTTTAATCGAGCAGGCCACGCCGCGTCTGCATCGCTCGGAACTCGCCGTGCCGGGCTCCGCGCCGGGCATGTTCGAAAAGGCCGCGCAGTCAAAGGCCGATCAGATCTTCTTGGATCTCGAAGACGCCGTCGCGCCCGACGACAAGGAACAGGCGCGCAAGAACATCATCCAAGGCCTCAACGACATCGACTGGGGCAAGAAGGTGATGACGCTGCGCATCAACGGTCTCGACACGCAGTACTGCTATCGCGACGTCGTCGACGTTCTCGAGAATTGCCCGCGCCTCGACATCGTGCTGATCCCGAAGGTCGGGGTTCCGGCCGACGTCTACGCGATCGACATGATGATCACGCAGATCGAGCAGTACAAGAAGCGCACCAAGAAGATCGGCATCGAAATCCTGATCGAGACCGCGCTCGGCATGGCCAATGTCGAGGCCATCGCGCAGTCTTCAAAGCGCCTTGAGGCCATGTCCTTCGGCGTCGCCGACTATGCGGCGTCGACCCGCGCCCGCACCACCGTCATCGGCGGCGTCAATCCGGATTACGGCGTGCTGACCGACAAGGACGCGAACGGCAATCGCGAATATTACTGGGCCGATCAGTGGCATGCGGCGCAGACGCGCATGATGGTCGCGTGCCGCGCCTACGGCCTGCGTCCGATCGACGGACCGTTCGGCGACTTCGGCGATCCGGACGGCTATATCGCCGCCGCCAAGCGCGCCGCGGTGCTCGGCTATGAGGGCAAGTGGGCGATTCATCCCTCGCAGATCGAACTCGCCAATCAGGTCTTCACGCCGTCCGACGCCGAGGTCACGAAGGCGCGCCGCATTCTCGACGCGA
The DNA here is from genome assembly GCF_015709545.1 of Methylocystis sp. H4A. Taxonomy (NCBI): domain Bacteria; kingdom Pseudomonadati; phylum Pseudomonadota; class Alphaproteobacteria; order Hyphomicrobiales; family Methylocystaceae; genus Methylocystis; species Methylocystis sp. H4A. The sequence continues at coordinate 107,283 of NZ_JADNQY010000019.1, forward strand.
TGAGCCAGGCCGCCAAGGAAGGCAAGGGCGCCGTCTCTCTCGACGGCCGCCTGATCGACATCGCCTCGATCCGCATGGCCGAGGCGCTGATCGAAAAGGCCAACGCAATGGCGGCGTAAGCCGCCGCGCTCCAAAGAGCGGAGCCTATAAAGGGCGAGGGACGGCGTGACGCCGCCCTCGCCCTATTTTTGAAGCGTGAAAATTCTTCTTGATTATTTTCAACAGACGCGCACCCGCCGATCCGGTAGGAAGCAGTCTGACGCAGCTTGCCGGCCACGTTCAGGGAACCGCCATGCGCCAGCTTTTTTCAAGTCTCGCCTCTCTCATGCTGCTGTGTTCCGCGAGCCAGGCGTTCGCCTGCGCGGGCGATGGTCTCGGCCGCGCCGGATGGAAGCTGGATCACAAGGACTTTTCCAGTCGCGACAATTTACCGTTCCTCAGTCCGGGCAATGACAGCCGCGTCAACGCGCAGTTCCTGATGATGGACGCGCGGCCTTGGCCCGTCGACGCGCCAAAAGACGAGGTGAAGCTCGATATCTATCCCGACTATTTCGTGCTTTTCGCGCGTGACGCTTTCAACGACATCTTTGCGCGAAACTCTTGCGATTATGCGGGCCGGCCCGTCAAAGACGTGGCGACAACGCCGAGCGACTTCTTTGACGAAGGCACGCGATGCGTCTCGGCTCAAAGCGGCGAGGACGCCTTTATTCAGGCTGTACAGGCCGAAAAGGCTCTGAGCGAAGCTGAACGCGCTGCGTTGATCCGTTCACGCAAGGAGATGACGACCGCCTGCCAAGGAAAGGATGCGGCGCCTAGCGCCTCGAAGGCTTATGTCGCGGGCGCCGACGCATCGGCGGCCGCGCGCGAATTCGCCGCTTATCTTGCCGGCGCAGAGTCCTTTTACGGCGGCGCATTCGACGCTGCGCTCAACGCTTTTCGCAGCCTCGCGAACGCGCAGAATGTGTGGGTGCGCGAGAGCGCACGCTACATGATCGCCCGCACGCTTCTGAACAAAGCGTCGGTCGGCGCGTTCGCCGAACTGGACGGCGCGCCCGAGCCAAAAGTGTCGGATCGCCAATCGCTGAAAGCGGCGGAATCCGAATTCAAATCCTATCTCGTCGACTATCCGCACGGCCGCTACGCGGCGTCGGCGCGCGGCCTGTTGCGTCGCATCTATTGGCTCGCTGGCGACCGATCGCAGGCCGCGACGGAGTACGCCTGGCAGCTTAGGCATGCGCGCGATCCGGGCGCCAATCTCCGCAGTTCGGATCTCGCCGCTGAAATCGACTCGAAACTCGGTCTCGACTCAAAAGACGTCCATGACGCAAATCTTCTCGCGATCGACGATTTGACGATGATGCGGCCCACTGATGCGTCGCAGAAGAAGTTCTCGGCGGCCGATCTTGACGCGCAGGCGCGAGACTTCGCCGGACATGACGCGCTGTTCGCCTTTCTGAAGGCGGCGCGCGCCTACTATGTCGACGGGGACTATGCGACGGCATTGAAGCTGTTGGGTGATCCGACGCCGGGGCCGTTGTCGCCGCCCTATCTCGGTTTCAGCCGCGAAGTTCTTCGCGGTCAGGCGCTGATGGCGTCGGGGCGGTATGCGGCGGCGATCGACCACTGGAGGCGGCTGCTGCCGCTCGCCACGCAGCCCTGGCAGAAAGAGGCGGTCGAACTCGGCCTCGCGTTGAGCTGGGAACGCTCCGGAGAGGTCAACAAAGTCTTCTTGAAGGACACGCAACTGTCGTCGCCGCGGATTCGTGCGATGCTGCTGCGATATATTGCAGGACCGATCCTGCTGCGGATGGCCGTCGCGGACCCGGCCTCGGCTGAGGAGCGCAAGCTTGCGCGCTTCGTGCTTCTCCTGAAAGAGGCGACGCATGGCCAATATGCGGGGTTCCTTCGGGATTATTCTGCGGAGGGACTGGCGAAGGACGACGCCGACACCGCACGGCCCGGGCAATATCCCAATTACCAATCCAGCGTCTTGCTGTGGAGCGGCGGCGCCGAAAAGGGCTACGCTTGTCCAGACCTCAAGTCGATTGTCGGCGAGCTCGCCGCCAATCCTCAGGACCCGCACGCCATGTTGTGCTTCGGCGACTTCATCCGCGTGAACAGTCTCGACGGCTTCGAGGCGTCCCGGCCGGCGCCCGACGAACTTGGCGGCGGCAAATCCATATTTCCCGGCGAACCCTATGCGCGTGGCGAGGTCTATAAGAAGCTCATCGGCTCGCCGGCGACGCCTGCGCGCGACCGGGCTTATGCGCTCTACCGCGCGATCAATTGCTACGCGCCGGCGAACAACAACACTTGCGGCGGCAAGGACGTCGAGAAGGCGCAGCGCAAAGCCTGGTATGACCAGCTCAAGGCGCAATATGGCGCGACAACATGGGCGAAAAGCCTGAGATTTTACTGGTGAGAATTTCGCGGCGTGTCGCCGCCGCGTGTCTTCTCGCTGTTGGCGTCATTTGGACAGCGGCGGCCGATACGATTGTGCGCGCGGCGGATTACGACGCCTACTGGCTATGGGCAGGCGTGCGTGCGCGTCCCGAACTCGCTTCCGCCAAGACCATCTATCTGCTTCAGGCCGAAATCGGACCCGATGATTCAGGTGAGATGCGTGTAAAGGCGCAGGGCGCGACCGAGCCGAGCCCTCATCCACAAGCATTATGGCTGGTCTATCGCGTGCGCAGCATCGACTGGACGCCCGCGATTTTTGCGGCGGTCAAGCGTCGGCTTGCCGAGTGGCGCGCAAAGTCGGACAAGGTCATCGGCGTTCAGATCGACTTTGACGCCGCGACGCGCGGCCTGACCACATACGCGGCCTTCCTTGCAGAGCTACGTCAGACGTTGCCGGCGGATTGCGCGCTTGGCGTTAGCGGGCTGATGGACTGGGCCTCTCAGGCCACGCCGGAAGACATTGACAGACTTGGTCGGAGCGTCGACGAGGTCGTGTTTCAGACTTATCGCGGCCGCGCCACCGTTGACCATATCGACGCCTACCTGGCGCGCGTCGGACGTGTCCATACGCCTTTTCGGCTCGGCCTCGCGGAGGGCGCCGTCTGGTCGCCGCCGGAAACGCTGGCGCGTCACCCCTATTTTCGCGGCTATGTCGTGTTTTTGCGTAATCCATCGCAATAAGGAGCCGCGGCGCGCGACTCCGCGCCCGGTTGACGGGCGCTTGAGATGCTGAAAAGACAGCGCCGACGGTTGTCGCAGCTCCGCGGCGCTAACCGTACGAATTGCCAAAAGAACAAGGTAAAATGCGCGATGTCCGACGATTTCCGCACCCTCCTTCGCGCCATGTTTAACGCCGCCGTCGGCGCTGCGTCGCCAACGGTCTGCCTGCCGCCCTATCTCGCGAAAATCGCGCCGCCGAAGGGCCGCACCATCGTCGTCGGCGCGGGCAAGGCGGCGGCCTCCATGGCGGCGGCGGTGGAGGCGCATTGGCAAGGCCCGCTCGAAGGGCTCGTCGTCACGCGCTACGAGCATGGCGCGCCGACAAAACACATCGAAGTGATCGAAGCCTCGCATCCGGTGCCTGACGCGGCGGGACGCGAGGCGGCCAAGCGCATTTTGCAGAAAGTGCAGGGGCTTTCGCAAGACGATCTCGTTCTCGCGCTGATTTCCGGCGGCGGCTCGGCGCTGATGGCGCTGCCGGCCGAGGGCGTCACGCTTGAGGAAAAGCAGGCGGTGAACAAAGCGCTGTTGAAGAGCGGCGCGAATATCTCCGAGATGAATTGCGTGCGCAAGCATCTCTCCGCCATCAAGGGCGGACGTCTCGCCCGCGCCGCGGCGCCGGCGCAGGTCGTGGCGTTGATGATCTCCGACGTGCCGAATGACGATCTTTCGGTGATCGCCTCCGGCCCCACGGTTCCAGATCCGACGACGCGCGAAGACGCTCTGGCCGTCATCGCCAAATATAAGATCGACGCGCCGGCGGCGGTGCTCGCGCATCTGCAAGACCCCGGATGCGAAACGCCCAAGCCCGGCGACGCCATCTTCGAGAAAGTGCAGAACATTCTCATCGCCACGCCGCAAGGCTCGCTCGACGCGGCTGCGGCTGTCGCGAAGTCGGCGGGGTTCACGCCCTGCATCCTGGGCGACCTCGAGGGCGAGTCGCGCGACGTGGCGCTCGTGCATGCCGGCATCGCAAAGCAGATCGCCCTCCACGGCCAGCCGTTCGCGCCGCCCGTCGCCATCATCTCGGGCGGCGAGACGACCGTCACCGTGCGCGGCAAGGGACGGGGCGGACGTGACGCGGAGTTCTTGCTCGGATTGACGCTCGCGCTCGAAGGCTTCGGCGGCATATCGGCGATCGCTTGCGACACCGACGGCATCGACGGCAGCGAAGACAACGCCGGCGCGATCATGACGGCGGATTCATTCGAGCGCGCGAAAAAGATCGGCGTCGATCTGAAGGCGCATTTCGCCAACAATGACGCCTATAGCGCATTCGAAAAGCTCGGCGATCTCATCGTAACCAAGCCGACGCGCACCAACGTCAACGACTTCCGCGCGATCCTCGTGCCGAGGCGGGTGTAATTACACATCTGGCCGAATGTCATTCCCGACGCGCGTGATCGGGAATCCAGAAAAAACCAATCTTTCGCGACGTTGCTCTGGATTCCCGGTCAGGCCTTCGGCCTGCCGGGAATGACACCGTCCAAGCGAACGGATAACCGGATTTCCTATGACTCAGCGGACCTTTTCGGCGAGCCAGATTTTTATCAGCGACTGATAGGGCACGTCGCGTTTATTGGCGGCGATCTTGATCTGCTCGAGCAGACTGACCGGGAGCCGTAGAGAGATCGAGGTCGTCGACGGTTTGAGATTGGGCAAGCGAACGCGCTTCGCTTTGCTCCAGTCGACATGTTCCGCGGAGTCGTGACTCTCCCAATAAGCACGTTCGTCTGCTTCGGTTGCGAACGTCGGCGGCGGAGTCTTAGTCGTCTTGCTCATAGCGTTGTCGTTCCTTGCGACTCATATCGCGGGCGGAGATAACTCGAATGCGCGTCCCGTTTGAGCGCAGCGTGAATGTGACACGCAGCAATCGAGATGCGTCCGTTCGACCGAGGGCGTGATAGCGTGGCTCGCTCTGGTTGTGAGCCAAGTCGTCCGTCACGATCAGCGGATCATTGGCAAAAATCTGCTCAGCCTCCGCCTGGCTCACGTCGTGCTTTTCGACGCTCTTGCGCGCGTTGCCGTGATCCCACTCGAAACCGGCGACATGCTCGAAATTGACCATTTGTGTATATTTCCATAATATACAAGCGAGTCAACAAAGCGACAGGGTGGAATGTTGCGCCAGCAGAGCAACCCGCCTAAAGGAAGCGCCATGAACAAGCCTTTGAGCCCGCAACCCTTCGATCCGCGCGGCGCGGCGGCGATGTTTGAACGCTATCGCCGTGACGATTCGCCAAAGCCTAAGCAGTGGAACGACACGCTCGATCTCATTCTGGCGCATCGTTCGCATCGCAATTTCCTGCCCGAGCCGCTGCCCGAGGGCGCGCTGGAGATCATCGTCGCGGCGGCGCAGTCGGCGTCCACATCGTCGAATCTGCAAGTCTGGAGCGTCGTCGCGGTGCAGGACGAGGCGCGCAAGACGCGTCTCGCCGATCTTGCCGGCGGCCAGAAACACGTCCATCACGCCCCGTTGTTTCTCGTCTGGCTCTGCGATCTCGCGCGTCTCGAGAATATCGGGCGCGAGAGGGGGCGTGATGCCGCCGGATTGTCTTACTTCGAGATATTTCTGACCGGCGCGGTCGACGCCGCGCTCGCCGCGCAGAACGCGGTCAGCGCGCTTGAATCGATCGGCCTCGGCTGCTGCTATATCGGCGCGATGCGCAATAAGCCGGAAGAGGTCGCCAAGGAATTGAATTTGCCGCCGAACGTCTTCGCCGTCTTCGGCATGGTTGTCGGCGTTCCCGATCCGGCCGCCAACGCCGCCGTTAAACCTCGCCTTGGTCAGGCGGCGGTGCTTCATCATGAGCAATATGAATGGGGCGAGGCGCAGCGCGAGGCGATCGAAACGCTCGACGAAAAGTTCAAGGAATTCCAGAAGGAGCAGGGCCTGCCGGATCAGGGGTGGATTCGCCAGGCGCTGTCGCGCGTGCGCGGTCCGGAGGCGTTGAGCGGTCGCGACCGCATTCGCGAAGCCCTCAACGCATTGGGCTTCGCTCTTAAGTGAATCGACGAGAAAAAGGCTGGCTTATGAACGCCGATGTAAAGAGCGCATACTCAGGCGAGATTTTCGATCTCTGGGATACCTATGAGAAGGTCGTCATCAAAGATTTCATGTTTCACGCGGCGCTCGGCGAAGAGGTCGAGCGCGCCTTGCGCGAGCGCTTCGAAGGGCGCGCCTTCTCTCTGCTCGATCTCGGTTGTGGCGATGCGCATGTCTTTGCGCCGATAATGCGCCGGGTTCCCCCGTCAAGCTATAAGGGGATTGATCTTTCGGACACCGCGCTCGCGATCGCAGCCGAAAATCTGAAATCTCTGCCATGCCCCGTGCAGCTCGCGCATAGCGACATGCTGTCGGCTCTTTCCGACGGCGTCTCCTATGATGTCCTCCACAGCAGTTTCGTTCTGCATCACCTGTCGACCGAGGACAAAGCGGAATTCTTCCGCCGCGCGTCGCGGGCGCTCGCGCCCGGCGGCCTGCTGTTGCTGGTCGACACGATGCGCGAGGAAGACGAAACGCGCGATGACTATCTGAGGCACTATTTCGCCTGGATCGAGAAGGATTGGACCGGCCTTTCGCGGGCTGAAAAAGACGCGATTTTCGATCATGTCTCGACAAGCGACTATCCGGAGCCATTGTCGCTTCTGGAGCGACAGGCGCGCGCCGCGGGTCTCACGCGCTTGCCGGGCGATGTTCCGCATCGCTGGCACCATCTCATGCGCTTTGAGCGGGCTTAACTAATGTCGGATGCGGCGGTCGCAGCGCCCCCCAAGCTCGGCGCGCCGCGTGAAACTGTCGACGCCGACCGCGTCGTCGCGAAAGTGGCGCGGCGTCTGATACCGTTTCTCGTCACAGCTTTTATCGTCGCCTATCTCGACCGCGTGAACATCGGCTTCGCCGCCCTGACAATGAATGCCGAACTTGGCTTCACGCCGGAATTCTTCGGCTGGGGCGCCGGAGTCTTCTTCATCGGCTATTGCCTTTTCGAAGCGCCGAGCAATTACATCATGCACCGCGTCGGCGCGCGCCTGTGGATCGCGCGCATTATGGTGAGTTGGGGCCTCGTTTCGGCGCTCACCGCCTTCGTCTGGAGCGAGGCGAGCTTCGTTGGGCTGCGTCTGCTGCTCGGCGTGATGGAAGCCGGTTTCGCGCCGGGCGTCATTCTCTATCTCACCTATTGGATCCCCGCCGCCCAGCGCGCGCGCGTTCTCGCCAGCTTCCTGATTGCGGTTCCTCTCGCCAGTGCGATCGGATCGCCAATCTCGGGATTCATCCTCGCTTCGCTGAACGGCGTCGGCGGGATCAGCGGCTGGCGCTGGCTGTTCCTGATGGAGGCGCTGCCTTCGATCATTCTCGGGGTCGTCTGTTTTTTCTATCTGCCTGACGGGCCTCAGTCGGCGAAATGGCTCACGTCCGGCGAAAAGGCGTCGTTGCGCGCCGTGCTCGAGCGTGAGGCCGGGCGGGATCATGGCGACCATTGGCGCGCGCTCAAGGATGGGCGCATTCTCATTCTCGGCGTCGCCTATTTCGGGATCGTCATTGCGCTCTATGGCTTGAGCTTCTGGCTCCCGCAAATCATCAAAGCTTTCGGGTTCGGCGTCATCGCCACGAGTTTGCTGGCGTCCATTCCCTATATTTGCGCCGCGCTGGCGATGTGGGCCTGGAGCCGCAGCTCCGACCGGCGGCGTGAGACCGTCGGCCACACGGCGCTCGCCGGCGTCGTCGGCGCCATGGGATTGGCCTGCGCCGCCTACGCGCCGACGCCGTTGCTGTCGATGATAGCGTTGTCCGTCGCCGCTGTCGGCGCGATCGCGGCGCTGCCGACGTTCTGGAGCTTCACGACGCTGGCGCTCGGAACGGGCGACGCCGTGGTCGGCGTCGCGGTGATCAACTCGATCGGCAATATCTCGGGGCTTGCCGGGCCCTACCTCGTCGGTCTCGTCAAAGGCGCGACGGGCGAATTTTCTGACGCGCTGCTCGCGCTCGCCTTGGGACCGCTGATCGCGGCTTTGCTGATTCTCCGCATCGGCAGGGTCAGCCTTCGATTTCTTCGCGCCTGATGTCTCGCTGCGGCCATTTCTCGGCGCCGGAGAGAGGCTTTCGCCGCGGCGAAAGCCTCTCTCGTTGCGGCTGATTGGGCGTTCGCCAAAGCCGCATTTAGGCGCGAAGCCTCAGAGGCTCCCCAGAAGTTTCGTCATGACCTCGCCCGCCTTGCCGGGCAGCTTCGCCTGCTTGGCGGCTTCGAGATTGGTCGGCTCTCCGACGATGACGACGCCGACCATTCCCAGCGTGTAGTGCGGATCGCAACGGAAGCCATAGACGCCAGGCGTCGATAGCGTGATCGCCAATTCCTCATTGATCTTGCCGCGGAATGGCTCGGCGCCCGAAGGGAGCAACTCCTTTATCGTGACGGCGTTATGCCCCTTATCGGCCGCGACGAATTTAATCGTGTCGCCCGGTTTGATCCGCACGACCTCCGGCTCGAACACCATATAACGGTCCGCGCCCTTGTTGAGCATTTTGATCTCGACGGTTTCTCCCGCCATCGAGGGGTGCGACCATCCGATGAGGATTGCAAGAGCCAAAGCGGTCGCGCCGAAAGGGCGGCCAAGAGTGTGATATGCGCGTGTCACGAAGCTTTCTCCCTGGAACTATTATTAGTTGACGCGCTGATGCAAGTTTCCCTGCGGCGCTTCTCTTGGAAGAGAGCCAGACATCTAGCTATGCTGATTTCGATCATCAATAACGAGCGGCAAAACTTTGCATGGAAGACTTCCATTGTGCTGCTGTAGAGTGGAAGTCTTCTAGTTTGACCGCTCTTCCTCGCGCTTGATTTCGAGCGCAAGCCACTCATCTTCGGCCTCAGCGATGTCAGCTTGCAGCGCGGCGAATGCTTCGCTCGCCTTGGCGAATTTGGCCGGATCGCGCGCATAGAGCTCCGGGTCGTCGAGCAATCGCTGCAATTTCGCGCATTTTTCCCGCCACGCGTCGATTTTGCCGGGCAGGGTCGCGAGCGCATGCTGTTCCTTGAAGGAGAGCTTTTGCCGTATCGTCGCCCTCTCGCGCGGCGCGGGCTTTTCTTTCGTCTCCCGCGCTGAGGCGATCGCGCCCCGCGTCTCCACGCCCTTGCCGCGCTGGGCGACCATGTCGCTATAGCCGCCGGCATATTCAATCCAGCGGCCGTCGGCATCGCTCATCAAAACGCTGGTCGCGACGCGATCGAGAAAATCGCGATCATGGCTGACGACGATGAGCGTGCCGGGATAATCCGCGAGCATTTCCTCCAAGAGATCGAGCGTTTCGAGATCGAGGTCGTTCGTTGGTTCGTCGAGCGCTAAGAGGTTCGACGGCTTCGCCAGCGCCCGCGCAAGCATTAAGCGCCCGCGCTCGCCGCCCGAAAGCCTGCCGATGGGCGTGCGCGCCTGTTCCGGCTTGAACAGGAAATCCTTCATGTAGCCGATGACGTGACGCCGCTCGCCATTGATTTCGATCGTGTCGGAGCCGCCGCCGGTCAGCGCGTCCTGCAAGGTGGTTCCCGGATCGAGACTCGCGCGGCTTTGCTCGAGAGTCGCCATTTCGAGATTGGCGCCCAATCGCACCTTGCCGCTGTCGGGCGCGAGCGCGCCGGTCAGCATGTTGACGAGCGTCGTCTTGCCGGCGCCATTCGCGCCGATGATTCCGATGCGATCGCCCCGCAGAATGCGCGTCGTGAAATTCTCGACGATGACGCGTTCGCCGTAGGACTTGCCGATCTTGATCGCCTCGATGACCAGTTTGCCGGAAAGCTGAGCTTCGCTGGCTTCAAGTTTCACGTCGCCGGTCGGCATGACGCGATCGCGGCGCTCCGCGCGCAGATGGTGCAGCCCCCCGAGTCGCTTCATATTGCGCTTGCGCCGCCCTGAGACGCCATGGCGCAGCCAATGTTCTTCGGCGACGATCTTGCGCTCCAACTTGTGTTGCTGCTTTTCCTCTTCCTCCAATTCGCGGTCGCGCCAGGCCTCGAACTCCTTGAAGCCGCGCGCCAGATGGCGCGTGCGGCCGCGGTCGATCCAAAGCGTTTCCCGGGTGAGATCCTGAAGAAAGCGGCGGTCGTGGCTGATGAGCACGAGCGCCGACCGCAACGTCGCGAGCCTTTCTTCGAGCCATAGGATCGTTGGCAGATCGAGGTGGTTCGTCGGCTCGTCGAGCAGCAAAATGTCGGGCTCAGGCGCGAGAACGCGGGCGAGCGCCGCCCGCCGCGCTTCGCCGCCCGAGAGGCGCGCGGGGTTTTCGTTCCCCTCGAGCCCCAGATCATTGAGCAGGGTTCTGGCGATGTGAGGATCGTCGAGCGGCCCGAGGCCAGCTTCGACATAGGCAAGCGCCGTGGCGAAGCCGGAAAAGTCCGGCTCCTGCGGCAGATAGCGCAGCGACGCGCCGGGCTGCAGGAATCGAACGCCGCCGTCCGGCTCGATTTCGCCGGCCGCGATCTTGAGAAGCGTCGATTTGCCCGAACCGTTGCGGCCGACGACGCACAGCCGGGCGCCTGTCGCAACGGCGAAATCGGCGCCCTCCAGCAGCGGCTTCCCGCCGAGCGTGAGCATGACGCCCTGGAGGGCGAGGAGGGGCGGGGGGGCCATTGGAAGCTTAGCAGTGTCTTATGAACATGAGATAAGCTTCTTCCACGCAGGCGGGTCGGTTGTCACCCCCGAAGCCGCCGATAGTTCCGGAGCGAGAGCGATGCCGCCGACGACCACCGAGCAAATTCATGCGGGACAGGCGATCTACACGCCGAACATGCTCGCGATTTACGATGTGGTGGTGCTCGGCCTATCCAATCGCTGGATCTGGAAATGTCCGACTCCGCGGCTGCTCGCCCATTACGATCGACACATAAGCGGCAATCACCTCGATGTCGGCGTCGGCACCGGCTATTTTCTCGATCGCTGCCGTTTTCCGACTCCGACGCCGCGCATCGCGCTGATGGATTTAAATCGCGACGCGCTGCAATTCTCGGCGCGACGCATCGCCCGCTACCGGCCCGAGACCTATGTGCGCAATGTCCTAGAGAACATCGACTTTGACGGCGCCAAATTCGACTCGCTCGGCGTCAATTATCTCCTGCATTGCCTGCCGGGCGACATGGCGACGAAGGCGCGCGCGTTCGATTTTCTGTCACCGTTGATGTCGCCAGGCGCTGTCGTCTTCGGCTCGACGCTGCTGCACGGCGGAGTGGAGCGCAGCTTCGCCGCGCAGAGGCTGATGGCCTTCTACAATTCCAAGGGCGTATTCTCGAACACGCAGGACGATCTGGAGACGCTGACGCGCGAACTCGAAAAGCGCTTCAGCGCGGTGAGCGTCGAAACGGTCGGCTGCGCCGCGCTGTTTTCGGCGACGGTGAAAGGTTCAGGCGCCTAGTCCCAGAGCTTTCCGCACCCGCGCCGAATAGCCATAGAGATCGGGGCGCAGCACGATTCGCCCGCCTTCGTCGACATAGGCGGTGAAATATTCGATGTGGATCGGCAGCGGCTTCGCCAAGTTGATGTAACGCTCCGAGCCGCCGATCAGCCGGCGCACGCGGCTCTCCGACCAGCCGCTGCCGGGGCCGAGCACGGCTTGGGCGAATGCGAAAGGCGCGTCGACGCGCATGCAGCCATGGCTGAAGGCGCGATGCGACGCCGCGAAAAGGTTGCGCGACGGCGTATCGTGCAAATAGACCGAGAAATCGTTCGGGAACATGAATTTGATGCGACCAAGCGCGTTGCGCTCGCCGGGCGGCTGACGCACCACGAGCTTGCCGCCGCGATAGGACACGTTGAAGCCGCTCGCCGCGATGGCGGCGACATCGCCGTTCGCCTTCGGCAGCATCTCCTTGTTCAGGATCGACGGCGGCACGTTCCAAAACGGATTGACGATGATGTACTGCAGCGCGTTGGAGAAGATCGGCGTCGGAGTCGCCTCTTTGCCGACGATGATTCGCGTGCGATGCGTCACCTCGCCGTTGCGCACGACGGCGAGTTCGAAGTCGGGAATATTCACCTCGACCCGCTCTTCGCCAAGGTCGCGCGGCAACCAGCGCCACCGCTCCATATTGGCGATGATTTCGGCTTCCACCCGTGAGGTCGAAGCTTTGGCGAGCCCGGCGGCGCGGCGCCGCTTGGACTTGCTTGCGGGCGGCAGGACGTCGCTCTGGGTGACGTTCCCAGTGGCTGCGGCGTAAAGTCCGTCCGAGGCCGGCGCGCTGGCGCGCTGCGTTCTCAGCTCGATGAGTTTTTCGCGCAGCTGCTGATAGCCATAATGCATGGGATTATAGGCCTGCAGCGCGTCGCCGGCGTTTGAGCCGGCGCCGGCGACTTCGGCGACGGCCAGCGCCGGATCGGGGAGGGTCGTTTTCGCCCCGACGAGCCGCGAGATGCGCTCAGGGTCGATCCGGGCGCCGCGCGCCTGCAGCGCATAGGCGGCGATTGCCTCCGACAGAGCGAGTTCGTCCGCCGCCGTGGGCGCCGCCTTTTCGGCGTCCGGCGCCGCATAGGCGCGAAGATCCAGCCCGTCGTCGGCGGCGAGCGCGAGGCGCGCGAGCGCGGCCCGAGCCGAAGCGCGCCATTCTCCATTCTCGATCCAGAATGGCGCGAGATCTCGGGCGGCGTAGGCGCCCGCCAGCGCCGCGCGCAGCCGACGGCGCTCCGGCCCGAGAGCTGCATCGCCCGATGACGCCCAGGCGTCGAGCGCCAAGGCGAGATCGCGCTTCTCTTCGGGCTGAAGGCTCCAGGCAAGGTCGAGCGGGTCCGGCTTGCTAGGCTCGGCGCGCAGCTCGACGTCGAGCAAAACCGCGGCGGGCGCGGCGTCCGTGACGGCGAAGTTCGGATTGTCCAACGGCGCGCGCGTCGGGACGCGCACCACGTCAAACAGCGCGACGAGCGGCGGCGGGTTAAAAAGTTCAGCGCGGCGCGGCGGATACTGCGCCGCGACCGCAGGAGCAGCGAACGCCGACACGGCCGCAGCCGCAAGCGCGGCGCGGAGAAGTCGCTCGGCCTTTTCGCCAGCGGTCATAGCTATCCCTCGCGCAAGATCCCGTCGCGGCGAGATCTGCGTCGCCTTTCCAGTCGAGATATGGGCGGAGCGCCGCCGCGCGGCAATCCTCCATTGCTTCGCCGGAACAGTAACGCGCGGCGTCAGGCTTGGGAATCGGCGCGCGGCGACGCGCCCCGCTCAGCCACCGAAAAAGCCGGACTGTGGCGGCGACGCCACAATGGCGCCGGGCTCCGAATCCAGGTTAGCGAGGCGTCATCTCACCGCGTCATGGCCGCGCTTGTCGCGGCCATCCACGCGACGACACGATGCAATCGTGAGAACATAAGCCGAACGCCGTCTCCGCGCGATGCGTTTCGCGATGTCCCGGCGTGGATGCCCGGCACAAGGCCGGGCATGACGGCTGAAAGCGCGCTGAAATGAGCCCGAGTTCGAAGCCCTGTACAGTGGCGTCGAGCGATGGCGGGCCGGACTCGAACGCGCTATGATTTGTCATGGACCCCAGAGGCCCGCCGATGAAGCCCTACATCGTCATCGTCCATAAGGACGAACACAGCGCCTACGGCATGAGCTTTCCCGACGCGCCGGGATGTTTTTCGGCCGCCGACGAGATCGAAGATATCTTCGCCATGGCCAGCGAGGCGCTGGAGCTTTGGGCGGAAGGGATGCGCGAGGACGGGTTGCCAATTCCTGAGCCGCGCGATTTTGAAGACTTGCGGAATGATTCCGAGTGGGGTCCGAATCTCAGAGAGGCGGGATTGATTTTAGCGTTAGAGCACAAGAGCTGATCCCTTCGGCGCTATGCTCGGTTCAACAGTTTTGATGTCCAAATTAGAGTCATGGCAAGTGACAATTTCGGAACGAATTAGATCATTATCTCAAGAAGGCCTGAGCGTGTCTCAGATCGCTCAACTTTTGGGTATACGCTATCAGCATGCATACAATGTATTGAACCAGAGAACCGTAACTCGCGGACGAAATGACGATATAACAGCTGCTACCCAAACGAGGGCTTTCCTTTTAGAGGAAAACCTAATTGGAGGCGGCTTCCAGCGATCTAGTCGATGGGTTCTTACAAAGGAAGGAGAAATTGCGCTTCAGCAGCCGCTCCCAAAAGAAGTAGGGGTCTATACCTTCGTTAAAGAGGGTGTGGCGCAGTATGTCGGTGTTGCAACAATGGGCTTGGCAAAGCGAATCTACTTCTATGCGAAACCCGGTCCCACACAGCGCACGAGTCAACGGCTGAATATGATCATAAAGAACGAACTCGCAGCAGGGTCCTTCATTGATATCTATACTGCGGCTCCGCCTGACCTCGAGTGGAATGGATTCCCCATTCACGGTAGTGCTGGCTTGGAGCTTGCGCTGATCAAGAAATATGCGCTCCCTTGGAACATTCGCAGTTCCGGGTGAGCCCTTAGTCCATCTTCACAAGACTCTCCAGCAGGATCCTTCCGCAGCTCTCAAGCAGCGCCGGGCTGCACTTCCGCAATGACGCGCGCGCCAATCTCCGCTTCCGCGATCGCGAGCCAGAAGCGCGGACTGTTGCCGAAGTAACGACCGAGCCGCAACGCCGTCTCGGGCGAGACGCCGCGCTTGCCGTTCAATATGTCGACGATCCTGCCGGAGCTTAGTCGCAGCGCGAGCGCGAGGCGATTCGCCGACATGTCGCGCGCCGCGAGTTCGCGTTTGAGAATTCGGCCGGGATGGACAGGATGCGTGAACGTGACGCTTTTCGGTTCAGGTTTCAATGGTCCAATTCCACGTGTTAGGGCGGTTCTCTTTCAAAACGGAATTTCCTCCTCCAGCTGAAAGTTCGAGATGTTTCGTTCAATCCATTCCCAGCCATTATTTGTGATAGACATGGCATCGTAATAGTCGCCATCACCATCTTGGCTAGTTTGATGTTTTATTAAGCTGCGCCGAGAAAGTGATCGAACCGCAACGTTTGTGGCTATGGACGTGTATCCTGCTTTTGTCATTTCTTTGCGCAATGAATAGACACTCAATAGCTCTCCCTCTAACGCACAATTGCTCGCTAGTACTCCGAGACACGCTACTTCGCGGTCTGAAAGGAGTTCGGGAGAAGTTGGCTCCGTTGTGATGCGACGCGGTAGCGTTGCGATCTCCTCCTGTTTACGCGCTAACGCTCTTAACCTGTCGGTGATCTTTTTAGCTAGCTCTTCAAAATCGCTAGGTGATGAGCTTGAATATCGTATGATCAAGCGATGCTGTACGTCGAAAGGGAACTTTTCTCGGTCTTGGCGACACACCAGACACACGTCTTTTTCGTGCGCTATCGCAAGGCCGAGTTCAAACCAGACATTGGGGTTGTTCTCTGTGATTTCTGCAAAACACAAGGATGAATCACGAATGCCTTGCTCAATGCGTTCAATTGGTATGGAGGCAGACGGGTCTTCGTCGACACGGTAGGGCGTATAACCCGCCGCTACGATAGCTGGCTTATAAGTCTCATGGAAAAGTCGATCGTACCGACCGCCATCGAAGGGCTGTATTACAAAACAGATATCCGTCATACGAAGCCCCCTCCTAATTGATACCTCTCACCCCGCCTCGACAAAACTCTCCAGCACCATCTTCCTGCCGGCCTTATCGAAATCGACGGTGAGCTTATTGCCGTCGACCGCCGCCACGGAGCCGGGCCCGAACTTCAAGTGAAACACCCGCGCGCCCACTACAAAGCGCGAACCGCCGGACGAGCGCGCGATCACTTCGCCCTCGATCGTCATCGGTTGCTTCCCGCGTGCGCCGCGCGTATCGCGCGCCGCGCCGCCACGCGCAGCTTCGCCGCGCGTCGCCTGCGCGCGCTTCCATCCCGGCGTCGAATAGTCGGAGCCGTAGACGTCGAGATTGGCGAAGCGCGAGACGCCATAGGAGCCATATTGCGAACCGCTCGGCGCCTCGACCACCTCGACATTGCCCGTCGGCAGATTGTCGATGAAGCGTGAGGGCACGGTCGCCTGCCACAGCCCGTGAATGCGTCGGTTGCTGGCGAAATAGATCTTGGCGCGGCGCTTGGCGCGCGTCAGTCCGACATAGGCGAGACGGCGCTCTTCCTCGAGGCCGGCGCGTCCCTGTTCATCGAGCGTGCGCTGGCTCGGAAACAGCCCTTCCTCCCAACCGGGAAGATAGACGGTCTCGAACTCGAGGCCCTTGGCGCCATGCAGCGTCATGATCGAGACGCGCTCTTGGTCGACGGCGCTGTCGGCCTCCATGACAAGCGACACATGTTCGAGGAAGGACTCGAGGTCGGGAAAGGCCTCCATCGCCCGGACAAGCTCTTTCAAATTGTCGAGCCGCCCAGTGGCCTCTGGCGTCTTGTCCGAACGCCACATCTCCGTGTAGCCGGATTCATCGAGCACCTGCTCGGCAAGCTCGTGCTGCGGTTTTGAATCGATGAGCGTGCGCCAGCGGTCGAAATCGCCAATGAGGCCGCGCAGCGCGCCGCGGGGCTTTGGCTTCAGCTCCTCGCTTTCGACAAGAACGCGCGCCGCCTGCATCAGCGGAATGGCTTCGCGCCGCGCATATTCATGCAGCATCTGCAGCGTCGCGTCGCCGAGGCCGCGTTTGGGCGTATTGATGATGCGCTCGAAGGCGAGGTCGTCGGCCGGCTGCGCGACGCAGCGCAGATAGGCGAGCGCGTCGCGAATTTCGAGCCGCTCGTAAAAGCGCGGGCCGCCGATGACGCGATAGGGCAGGCCGATCTCGACGAAGCGCTCTTCGAATTCGCGCATCTGAAACGACGCGCGCACGAGAATGGCGATCTCTTCGAGCGAATGGTTCTTGCGGCTCAGCTGCTCGATGTCCTCGCCGATGCTGCGCGCTTCTTCCTGGCTGTCCCAGACGCCGGTGAGCGTCGGCTTTTCGCCCTCGCCACCATCGGTGAACAGCGTTTTGCCGAGCCGGCCTTCATTATGCGAGATGAGATGCGAGGCGGCGGCGAGTATGTGCCCGGTCGAGCGGTAGTTGCGCTCCAGGCGGATGACCTTGGCGCCGGGAAAATCCTGTTCGAAACGCAGGATGTTCTCGACCTCGGCGCCGCGCCAGCCGTAGACGCTCTGATCGTCGTCGCCGACGCAGCAGAGATTTTGTTTCCCCGGCGCCCTCTGCGAGATCAGCCGCAGCCACAAATATTGCGCGATATTCGTGTCCTGATATTCGTCGACAAGAATATATTTGAAGCGGCGCTGATAGTCGGCGAGCACATCGGGATTGTCGCGAAAGAGCCGCAGACTCTCCATCAGGAGATCGCCGAAGTCGACGGCGTTCAAGACCTTGAGCCGCTCCTGATAGAGCGCGTAGAGCGCCGCGCCTTTGCCATTGGCGAAGCTCTCGGCGTCGCCGGCGGGGACCTGCGCCGGCGTCAATCCACGGTTCTTCCATCCATCGATGCGCATGGCGAGCGCGCGCGCCGGCCAGCGCTTGTCGTCGATGTTCTCCGCGCGCAGCACCTGCTTCAAGAGGCGGATCTGATCGTCGACATCGAGAATGGTGAAGTTGGGCTTCAGCCCGACGAGTTCGGCGTGACGGCGCAGGATCTTGGCGCTGATCGCGTGAAAGGTGCCGAGCCATTGCATAGCCTGCGCGCCTTCGCCGACGAGCGCTTCCACGCGTTGGCGCATCTCGCGCGCCGCCTTGTTGGTGAAGGTGACGGCGAGGATTTCATAGGCGCGCGCCTTGCCGAGCGCCAGGATGTGGCCGATGCGCGTCGTCAGCGCGCGCGTCTTGCCGGTGCCGGCGCCGGCGAGCACGAGCACCGGCCCGTCGAGCGTTTCGACGGCGGCGCGCTGCTCGGGGTTGAGCGCGTCGAGATAGCGCGGCCGCCCCGCGCTCGCCGCCACGCGTGCGGCAAGCCCGCCCGTCTGCGGCGCGTAATCGTCAATCTCGGGCGGAGGGCTCTTCATGATTCTTCAATCATATAGGAGAACGGAAGGCGAATCACTGTTTCGGCCGTTTATCGCGCGCCAATCCCCCGGCCCCTCATCTCACTTCTCCCCGCAAGCGGGGAGAAGAGGCGGCCGACGTCGCGCGAACGTTTGCAAAAGGAGCGCAGTCTCTATGACCCCTCTCCCCGTTCACGGGGAGAGGTGAGGTGAGGGGCTTGGGGGCGTTTCACGCGCATCCAACGCCCGCTCCAGAACGAACACCCTCAGCGCCGAGGAGAGATTCGCCTCTCCGCGGCCCGCATCCACCCGGGCGATGAGCGCCGCGAGCGACACGCCCTCCTGCGCGGCGATGTCTTTCAGCGCGCGCCAGAAAGCGTCTTCAAGAGAGACGCTGGTGCGATGGCCGGCGATGACGACGGAATGCTTGACGACTCGGCGGGAACTGGCGTCTAGAGCGCGCTGCGAAAAAGTGGACGCCGGTTTTTCGTGCAAAGCGCGCTCTATGCTTTTGGAATCGATCACGTCATCTGCATTTGGGCGATCGCCCAAATGCAGCGTGATCTCTGGCGCCTGCGCCTCGCTCATGCCGGATCGTCCGATTCCGGTTCCCGCCTATGCGCCTCGAGCCTGGCGCTTTCCAGCTGCGCCTGCGCGGCGGTCAACTCCCGCTCGGATTTGGCGCGCCCGAAGGCTGCGCGCTTCGCTTGCGCGGCGTCGTCCTTGACGCGGCGGTCGCGTTGTTTGCGCGCGCGCCGCAGATTGACGACGTCGCCCATCAGGGCTTTTTGCGGAACGCGTCGATCGAGACGATCTTGTCGTCGCCGTCTTCCTTCGCTTCGACCGGCTTAAGTTTTTTCTGCCTGTCGGCGCTCGGCGTCTTGTTCGGCTCTGCTTTGGCCGGCTCTGATTTTACCGGCTCGACCTTGGCCGGCTTGAACGCCTTTACCGAGTCCTCCGTTTTCGCAACAAGGCTCGGTCCTGGGGAAGGCGCGTCCTCCTCTTCGCTGTCCTCAAGCGCGTCTTCCGCGCTCTCAAAGCGCAGACCAAATTCGACGGCAGGATCGAAGAAGCCGGTGACCGCCGAGAAGGGCACGTAGAGATGCTCGGCGACCGAGCGGAACGATAGCGTGACGCCGAAACCTTCTTCGTCGACTTCCAGATCCGACCATTGATGCTGCAGGATGATCGTCAGCTCGCTCGGCCATTGTTCGGCGAGGCGGCGCGAAATCGTGACGCCCGGCGCATCGGTGCGGAAGCTGATGGTGAAGTGATGGTCGCCGGGCAGATAGCCGCTCTCGGCGACGTCGCCCAGCACTTTGCGCATGACGCCGCGCATGGCGTCCTGAACGAGAAGATCGTAGCGAATAATGTCTTTAGCCATTGCGTCGCGCCAGACTGCCATCTGTATGGTCGACCGGCTACCGCTTCCGACCGCCATGCCTGCCGCGCTTGCATCACGGCGGCGCGGCGCGAGAAAATTGAAGTGGAGGCTTCTGTTGCCAGGCGCCTCCTGACCCCGCCTAGAAGTGCTAACCCCTAGGGCTTAATTCCCAGTTTGGGCGCCGCATTACGCGGCGACGGCCACCGGAGCATAGTTGTCGTTGGCAACTATAAGTTTGACCCGATAACGGCGGTATCATGCCGAGCAAAAAATCACCCTTTACACCCTCGTCAATCCTATTTCGCCCCCGCCAAAACCCGCCGCGCGGACGGGCTTTGGTGGAGGCGCCGGGTACCGCCCCCGGGTCCGAATGGTTTATTACGGTGTTCGTTTATCGCCATAGCCGACGCAAGCGCCGGCAAAGTGAATATAGGCGCTTGCGGGATTTTGTGAAAGTCCCCGCCGTCTGCGTCTTCAGCGCTTTTGCCGGAGGGGGCGTGTGGCGCGAACGAGCCTGGCCTATTGCGCGCCGACGCGCTTCACCGCGCCAAAGCCCTTCGCGTCCATGGCGAGGTGCAGCCGGTTTTGCAGTCCGGCGTCGTCGCCCTTGACGAGCAGTCCGGCGTTTTCGGCGATCGCCTCGCAGAGCGCAGCCACCCAGGGCTCCTCGCTTTTGGCGAAATCGCTGAGCACATAAGCATGGACCAGCGCCTTATCGCCGGGGTGGCCGATGCCGAGCCGCAGCCGCTTATAGTCGTTGCCGATATGCGCGGTGATCGAGCGCAGCCCGTTGTGGCCTGCGACGCCGCCGCCTGTCTTGATCCGGCACTTGGCCGGCGCAAGATCGAGTTCGTCGTGAAGGACCACGATCTCATCGAGGCCGATCTTGTGAAAACGCGCGGCTTCGCCGACCGAACGGCCGCTCTCGTTCATATAGGTCTGCGGCTGCAGCAGCATGACCTTTTCGCCGCCGATCGCCCCTTCGCTGACGAGGCCTTGAAAGCGCGCCCGCGCTTGTGGAAAGCCGTGTCGCTTGGCGATCGCTTCGAGCGCCATAAAGCCGATATTGTGCCGGTTCTTGGCGTAGGCGCGTCCGGGATTGCCCAGTCCGACAAGGAGCAGCATGTGAGCCTCTGACATAAAAATGGCCGGGCGAACCCGGCCATTATCACGGTAAGCTTTGCAGCGCTTACTTCTTCTTTTCTTCCTTGGCGGGAGCGGCCGCAGGCGCAGCTGCCGCGCTCGGAGCCTCCTCGGCGCCGCCGCCCGCCGGCGGCGTAAGGCTCGCGACGGTGAAATTCTTGTCGGGATTCGTGGGCTTGCAGCCCTCCGGCAGCGGAATCGCCGAAATATGCAGCGAATCGTTGAAGTCCAGGCCCGTCAGGTCGGCGGTGATGGCCTCCGGAATATTGTCGGCCGGCACCCACATCTCCACCGTGTGATAGACGATGTTGAGCGCGCCGCCGCGCTTGATGCCAGGCGCCGCTTCCTGGTTGGTGAAATGCACCGGCACTTGCACGCGCAGCCGCGAACCCGGCTTCAGGCGCAGGAAATCCACGTGCATCGGCGTGTCTTTGATGACGTCAAGCTGATAGTCGCGCGGGATGGCGCGCTCCTTCTTGCCGTCGATGTCGAGCTCGAAGATCGTCGTAAGGAAGTGCCCGGCGAAAATCAGCTGAGAGAGGCTCTTCTTCTCGAGCGAGAGCGGCTGCGGCGCTTCGCCGCCGCCATAGAGTACTGCTGGTATACGGCCCTCACGGCGAACGCTGCGGGCGGCCCCCTTGCCTGTCCCGCTGCGCACCGTGGCCGCGAGCTTCTTGGTCTCGGCCATTTCGGTGTCCTTTAAATCAAAAGAAAAGGCGCTGCTTCGCCTCCAGGGGTGTCGGAAACGCAGGCGCCGCGGCGCTTATAGGGGAGCAAGCCATGAGAGGCAAGGCGGAGGGCCGAAAACCGGCGCGCGACCCCCTTTTCCATCGCGGCTGGGGCCTCATATGGCCGCAGATCGCTCGCTCGCCTTTGAGCGGCATGGCGCAGCCGTGGCTTGCTTCCGGCTGCAAGAGAAAGGGTTCGAACATGCGTACTCTCGTGACGTGCATCGCGCTTCTCGGGCTCGTCGGCATGGCGGCGACGCCTGCTCAGGCCGACCGTCGGCTCACCCGCGAAGAGAAATCCAGCATCCGTTCAGCGATGAAGGACGCGCAGTGTTCCGGCGGCAAGATGGAATTCGACGATGGGAAATTCGAAGTCGACAATGCGAAATGTCAGGACGGGAAGCGTTACGATCTCACCTTCGATCGCAATTTCAAGATGACCAGCAAGGAGCTCGAAGACAACAAATATTATGGCAGCGGACGGTACAACAAGCGCGATAACACCCGTGACAACAGGCGCGATACCTACTAACGCGCCTCTCGGGCGGTCATAGGATTTGCCGTCCGCGAATATGCGCGACGCCGCGCCGGAAGATCGACGTTGGCCGGTGCGGCGGCGCGTGTGGCGCGATAGCATCAGGTCCCCATCCGATGTCGAGCGTTGAGGAGCCTGGAAAGCTTCCGGCGCGATCCACATAGGGTGGGGACTTCTCCAACTGAATCGCCGGCGCAACCCTCGTCAACAGACCGAGCGGGGAGTCCTGATCGACCAGATAATGATTGAGATCGTCCTGGCTGATGGGAATAGGCGCTTCCGCATTGGCGGCGAAACGCATGCCGAGCATGGCCGTCCTGGCGAGCGACACACGGACGATCCAGCGGCCGCCTTCCTCTGCGCGGCGCAGTAGAGCGGAAAGAACCCCGAGCGCGCCGAGACAGCCTGAACCGTAATCATTGAAATAGGCGGGAATGAGCGCCGGCTCGCCAAGTTCAGCGCTGTGCATGGCGGCGAGGCCGGTCGCGGCCTGAGCGAGCTGCTCCCAACCGCGCCGCTCGGCCCAGGGACCCTGAAAACCGTAAGCGTTGACCTCGACGTAGATCAGGCGCGGGTTGATCCGCCACAGCTCCTGCGGCCCGAATCCTCGCTTCGCCAGCGATCCCCAGCGAAATCCCTGCACGAAAACGTCGCAGTCGCGAACGAGATCGAGCGCGCGGGCGCGATCGGCCTCGGCGCGCAGGTCGACATAGGCGGTCTTCTTGCCGAATGACGTGTCGATGTCGAAGCCGAGAATATGGTCGAGATAGGGGTTGCGACAGTGAATGACGTCCGCGCCATGCTCCGCCAGCAGTTTGCCGATCGTCGGCCCGGCGACGACATGCGTGAAATCGAGAACACGGAGCCGCTCGAGCGGCCGCGTGGTGGCAGGCGTGAAAGGAACGGGCGCCGCGTCGCCCTGCCGCACAAGGTCGATCGGCGGCGTATCGCCGATCGCGCGGCCCTGCGGATGCGCGCGCCACTCCTCGGGGCTTCGCAGGAGCGCCGCGCAGAGGCCGAGCGCCGAAAGTTCGTCCTCGAGCGTCTGCCCGTCGAAACGCGCAACGCTCTTGGCGATGGCTTCGCGCTCGTTTGGACAGTCGAGATAGCGCAATATGCCGTCGCGCAGATGCTGGTAGGCGCCGTTGAAAAAGATGCGCCGTCCATCGCGGGTGCGATAGAAATTATTCACCGCCGTATGCACGGCGCTGATGTCGAATTGCCAGCCGCTCTGAAAGAAATAGGCGATCTCGTTGAACAGCAGGCCGGCGTGCCGCCGGTCGATTCGCACCTGCTGCGCGCCCAGGCCGCGACTCTCGCCGATAGAGGCGATTGTTGCGCCGATCGCGCCCATCAGCGCGACGGCGAAGTCATGAACCTCGATGGGCGAGTCAACATAGCCAGGCGTCTGATCGACGTGAACAGGCGACGAATGTTGAGGTAGGTTCAGTCCTTGCGCGATCGCCGCGAGAATTTCTTTTTGCCGCGCGCTGTACAAGTCTTCAACTCCGCAACGCGCGCCTTGGCGACTGTCGCTTACGCCTTGGTCTCCGGCAGATTCAGCCGGATGTGCAGTTCGCGCAGATGCTTCATCGTCGCTTCCGACGGCGCGCCCATCAGCAAATCCTCGGCGCGCTGATTCATCGGGAACAGCGTCACTTCGCGCAGGTTTTCCTCTTCCGCGAGCAGCATGACGATGCGGTCGACGCCCGGCGCAATGCCGCCATGCGGCGGCGCGCCATATTGGAAGGCGCGATACATGCCGCCGAATTTCTCGATCAGCACATCTTCGCCATAGCCGGCGATCTCGAACGCCTTCTTCATGACGTCGGGACGATGGTTCCGGATCGCGCCGGACGATAATTCCACGCCGTTGCAGACGATGTCATATTGGTAGGCGAGGATGGTGAGCGGGTCCTGACCTTCCAGCGCCTCCATGCCCCCTTGCGGCATCGAGAAGGGATTGTGCGAGAAGTCGACCTTCTTCTCGTCCTCGTTCCACTCGTACATCGGGAAGTCGACGATCCAGCAGAATTCGAAGACATCTTTCTTCGATAGACCGAGTTCGTCGCCGATGCGCAGCCGCGCCATGCCGGCGAGCCTTGCGGCGGCGGTCTCTTCGCCGGCCGAGAAGAACACCGCGTCGCCGGCCTTCACGCCCGCCTTGGCGGCGATCGCGGCCTGCGCCTCCGCGGGAATGAATTTCGCGATCGGGCCCTTGCCGGCGAGCGCGCCGGCCTCTTCCTCAAAGATCACATAACCGAGGCCCGGCGCGCCTTCGCTGCGCGCCCAGTCGTTCAATTTGTCGAAGAAGCTTCTCGGCTGGGCGGCGGCGCCCGGCGCGGGTATGGCGCGCACGGTCTTGCCTTTGAACGCCTTGAAGCTCACGTCCTCGCGGGCGAATTCCTCGGACACGTCGGCGATGAGCAGCGGGTTGCGCAGATCCGGCTTGTCGGTGCCATATTTGAGCATCGACTCGCGGAAGGAAATGCGCGGAAATTTCTGCGTGACCGCCTTGCCGTTGGCGAACTCCTCGAACAAGCCGCGCAGCACCGGCTCGATCGCGCCGAACACGTCCTCCTGCGTGACGAAGCTCATTTCGACGTCGAGCTGGTAGAACTCTCCCGGCGAGCGGTCAGCGCGCGCGTCCTCGTCGCGAAAGCAGGGCGCGATCTGGAAATAGCGATCGAAGCCGGCGACCATGATGAGCTGCTTGAACTGCTGGGGCGCCTGCGGCAGCGCATAGAATTTCCCCGGATGCAGGCGCGAGGGCACCAGAAAGTCGCGCGCGCCCTCGGGCGAGGAAGCGGTCAGAATCGGCGTCTGGAACTCGAAGAAGCCCGCCTGCTTCATGCGCATGCGGATCGAATCGACGATGCGGCCGCGCAGCATGATGTTCTGATGCAGCTTCTCGCGCCGCAGGTCGATGAAGCGATATTTGAGCCGCGTGTCCTCGGGATAGGGCTGGTCGCCGAAGACCGGCACCGGCAATTCGGCGGCGGCGCCCAACACCTCGATTTCGTTGACGTAAACCTCGACCTGTCCTGTCGGCATGTCGGGATTTTCGGTGCCGGCGGGGCGCTTGCGCACCTCGCCGTCGAGCCGCACCACCCATTCGGAGCGCAATTTCTCCGCCTGCGCGAAGGCGGGCGAATCGGGATCGACGACGCATTGCGTCAGCCCGTAGTGATCGCGCAAGTCGATAAACAGCACGCCGCCGTGATCGCGGATGCGATGGCACCAGCCGGAGAGCCGGATTTTCTGGCCGACGAGCGCCTCATTGGGCGCGCCACAATTATGCGAACGGTAGCGATGCAAGGGTCGGCTCATGGGGTGGAGGTGTAAAAGAACGGGATCCCGGAACGATCGGGCGTTTCGCGCGCAGAAAGGGCATGGGCCGTCGTCGGCTGTCAAGCCGAGCCCCTTCGGGCGGCAGAGCTATTTCCTGAAGAACGCTTCGGCGGCAGCGCTCGCCGCCTGTTTTGCCGCGCGCTTGGCCTCGAGCCGGGCGATCTCCTGCTGCAGTCGCTCGATGCGCTCGTCCAGTTCGGCGACGGACAGCAGATCGAGCGGCTGGCCGATCTCGAAAGCCGCGGGACGCGGCGCGTCATCCTGTTCGTTTTTCATCACCGCGCGACCTCGGCTGGATTTCTTCGCTCGCTGGCCAAAATAGCGCTCAAGGAGTCATGCGCCAACTTGTGGACGCGCGTCATTTGAGCGTAACTTCCGGCGCGCTTGATGATCCGCGCAGGCGGGCGTCGTCGGCCGCCGAGGCGCGGCCGGAAGCGCCCAAAACCGCCAAGGCGCGGCGCGTCCCGCGCCCGCCTCTCTCGCCGGACGAAATAGGTATGACCAAGTGGGTGTATAGTTTCAGCGCCGGTCGGTCCGAAGGATCGGCGTCGATGAAAGAGCTTTTGGGCGGCAAAGGGGCCAATCTCGCTGAAATGGCGGCGCTCGGACTGCCAGTGCCGCCCGGCTTCACCATCACCACCGAGGTCTGCGCCTATTTTTACGCCAACGGCAAGACCTTTCCCGCCGATCTCGCCGGGCAGGTTGACGCAGCGCTTGCCGATATCGGCCGCGTCGCCGGGCACGCCTTCGAAGACCCGCAGCAGCCGCTGCTCGTCTCGGTGCGTTCGGGCGCCCGCGCCTCAATGCCCGGGATGATGGACACGGTGCTCAATCTCGGTCTCAACGACGAGACCGTGGAAACGCTCGCGCGCAACTCCGGCGACGAACGCTTCGCCTGGGACTGCTACCGACGCTTCATCGAAATGTATTCCTCCGTCGTCCTTGGCGTCGAACATCACCAGTTCGAGGAAGCGCTGGAGAGAATCAAGGAGAGCAAGGGCTTCGCGCTCGATACGCAGCTGACGGCCGAGGATTGGCGCAAGGTCGCCGCGCAATACAAGGCGATCGTCGAACAGGCCGCCGGCAAGAGCTTCCCACAGGATCCGCGCGAGCAATTGTGGGGCGCGATCAAGGCGGTGTTTTCATCCTGGATGAACAATCGCGCCATCGTCTATCGCGGCCTGCACAACATCCCCGAAAGCTGGGGCACCGCGGTCAGTATTCAGGCGATGGTGTTTGGCAATATGGGCGCGCAGTCTGCGACCGGCGTCGCCTTCACGCGCAACCCTTCGACCGGCGTGCGCGAGCTCTACGGCGAATATCTCATCAATGCGCAGGGCGAAGACGTCGTCGCCGGCATTCGCACACCGCAGCCGATCGCCCAGTCCGCAAGCCACGCCTCCGGCTTCGAAAAGATTTCGCTCGAAGCGGCGATGCCGGCGATCTTCGCCGAATTCAAGGGATACGCCGACAAGCTCGAACGCCATTTCCGCGACATGCAGGACATGGAGTTCACGGTCGAGCGCGGGAAATTATGGATGCTGCAGACGCGCGCCGGCAAACGCACCGCGCGCGCGGCGCTGAAACTCGCCGTCGACATGGCCCGTGAAGGCCTCATCGGCAAGGATGAGGCGATCACGCGCGTCGAGCCGCAGTCGCTCGAACAATTGCTGCATCCCACGATCGATCCCGCGGCGAAGCGCAATATTCTCGCCACGGGTCTTCCCGCCTCGCCCGGCGCGGCTGTCGGCGAAATCGTCTTCGATCCGGAAGAGGCCGCGAAGCTCGCCTCGAACGGCCGCAAGATCATCCTCGTGCGCATCGAGACGAGTCCCGAAGACATCGGCGGCATGCATGGGGCGGAAGGCATTCTTACCGCGCGCGGCGGCATGACCTCGCACGCCGCCGTCGTGGCGCGCGGCATGGGCAAGCCCTGCGTCACCGGCGCCGGCGCGCTGCGCATCGACTACGAGGACCAGAGCTTTACCGTCGCCGGCAAGCGTTTCGGCAAGGGCGACCGCATCACCATCGACGGCTCGGCCGGGCAGGTGATCGCCGGCGAAGTGAAGATGCAGCGGCCGGAGCTCACCGGCGAATTCGCGGTGCTGATGTCCTGGGCGGACCAGAAGCGACGGCTGAAGATTCGCGCCAACGCCGAAACGCCGTCAGACGCGCGCGCCGCCCGCCGTTTCGGCGCCGAAGGCATTGGCCTCGCGCGCACCGAACATATGTTTTTCGAAGGCGAGCGCATTGTCGCGGTGCGCGAGATGATTCTCGCCGACGACGCCGAAGGGCGCCGCCTCGCGCTGGCGAAACTGCTGCCGATGCAGCGCGAGGACTTCAAGCAGCTGTTCGAGATCATGTCGGGCCTGCCGGTCACGATCCGTCTGCTTGACCCGCCGCTGCACGAATTCCTGCCGCATTCGGATGCCGAGATCGCCGCCGTGGCGAAGGCGATGGGCGCCGATCCGGTGAAACTGCGCCGCCGCGCCGCGCAGCTTTCCGAATTCAATCCGATGCTCGGCTTTCGCGGCGTGCGGCTCGCCGTGATCTTCCCCGAGATCGTCGACATGCAGGCGCGCGCGATTTTCGAGGCGGCGATCGAAGCCTCTCTCTCGACAGGCGAACCGGTCGACATCGAGATCATGGCGCCGCTCGTCTTCACACGCGCGGAGCTCGATCTCGTCAAGGCGCGAGTCGCCGAAATGGCGAAGCTCGTCGAGGGCGAGACCGGGATCAGGCCGAATTACCACGTCGGAACCATGATCGAACTGCCGCGCGCGGCGCTGCGCGCCGGCGACATCGCGCCGTCGGCGGATTTCTTCTCCTTCGGCACCAACGACCTGACGCAAACGACGCTCGGCATTTCGCGCGACGATTCGGGCTCCTTCCTCAACGCCTATGTCGAAAAGGGGCTGCTGCCGGCCGACCCCTTCGTGACGATCGATCAGGAAGGCGTCGGCGAACTCGTCGAACTCGGCTGCAAGCGCGCCCGCGCCGCGAATCCGACGATTACGCTCGGCGTCTGCGGCGAGCATGGCGGAGATCCGGTTTCCGTCGCCTTCTTCGACAAGATCGGCTTCGACTATGTGTCCTGTTCGCCGTTCCGCGTGCCGATCGCGCGGCTCGCCGCCGCGCAGGCGGCGCTCGGCGAAAAGGCGTCGAGCACGGCCTAAGGCGCCCCATAACAAAAGGCACCGCAGATGAGCGGCGCCTTTTGTTTCGATCGGCTTTCTTACTTGATCATTTTCACGGTGCGGCCGACTTCGGGCGCGCCCTGTTCGCCTTGCGGCGCGATCCATTCTGGAACCCAGGTCAGCGCAACCACCACGAAGAACGCAAAGGCCGCCACCCACATGATGATCTTGCCGAGTTCCGCACCACTGTGCACTGCGAGCGCCATATCAGACCCTCCTCGATGCTGAAGGCCACGCCGCAACTGGCGTTAGCGCCGTCTTTCGCGTGCGGCGGGCGATGCCACGGATGTGGGGCCGCCCGGCCTCAAATCAAGCGGTCAAGTTTAAAGAATGTCGGCTAAACCATTCGTTTATCCGCTGCGCTGCAGATTCAGCTCCAGCAGTTTAGCGAGCGCGTCTTCGGTCGAAATATCCTCCGGCCAGCCACTCAGCTGGTGCGTCGACTCACATCAATAAACGATGCTTGGCCACCCTTGGCGTTACAAGGTAACGCGTCGTCTCTCCGCCGTCATGGCCGGGCTTGTCCCGGCCATCCACGTGTCGACATCGCATGCGCCTTGCAGCCATTGCGTAACGTCCCGGCGTGGATGCCCGCGACAAGCGCGGGCATGACGCAGGAGAGGCGCCGCGGGCTGCGCCGTTCCCTCACGCGCTCTCCAGCTCTTCCTCGCGGTGGTTCATCTCGAAGCGGCGCACGATCAGCCGCACGAGGTAAAGGCCGAACTCGGGGTTTTGAAAATAGAGCTGTTCGAACTGCTCATAGGTGATGACGAGCAGACTGACGTCGCCGATGCAGCGCGCCGTCGCGGTGCGTTTGCCGTTGGTCGTAAATAGCGCCATCTCGCCGAAAATCGCGCCGGGCGAGAGAATCGCGCCGCGTTCGACGATTTCGATGCGTCCTTCGACGACGACGAAGGCCTCGTCGGCTTCGTCGCCCTTCATGAAGACCGCTTCGCCGCGTTGCAGCGTGCGCGGATGCATGAAGGGCTTCAGCCATTCGATGTTCAGGTCGTTGCCGCTGGCTTCGCGCACGCTGGCGATGAGCTTGCGCATTTCGCGCATGCGGGTGAAGTTGAGCGGCAGGTTGATCGCATGTTTGGCGATCGTCGGCGGGCTGGCGATGATGAGTCCCAAGGTCACGCCGAGCACATTGCCCAGCATCGCGGTGATGCGCAGCGGGATCATCCGCTTCATGTAAGCGGCGCCGACGACCGTCGACGCTTCCGCCCAGGCGAGCGCCGTCAGCGCCACCCCGCCGACGGTCTTTCCCGTATCCGACGCGGCCCAGCTCATTAGCGTATCGATCAGTTCCGACATTGCAGCTTCCATCCTTACGCCGCGCTTAACCTTTGCGCGTAACCAAGACAAGCGTTCAAAAAGCCTGCGGGACTGGACTTTCCCATGCGCTTTCGCACATTCGCTCCATGCGACAAACGAGCCGAATCCTGCGGATCGACACATCCGGGCGCGGATTTTACGAATTTACCGAGGCCGTCCGCGACTTTGCCCGCGGCGCCCGCATGACGCAGGGGCTGGCGACGGCGTTCTGTCGCCACACCTCCGCGTCGCTGCTCATTCAGGAAAACGCCGATCCCACCGTGCTGCGCGATCTCGAAGCCGTCTTCGCAAGGCTCGCGCCGGAAGGCGCGGATTACGCCCATGATACGGAAGGCGCCGACGACATGCCGGCGCATATCCGCGCCGCGCTCACCCAGACGCAGCTCTCGATCCCACTTATTGGCGGCGCGCTGGCGCTTGGAACTTGGCAGGGCGTCTTTCTTTTCGAGCACCGCCGGCGGCCGCACCGGCGCGAAGTCGCGTTGCATCTGATCGGCGAATGATCGCCGTTGCGTCATTCTGGCACGATCGCGGCGCCGCGCCGGCAACGGTTCCGCAAGGCTAATGAACGATAAGATTTTACGAAGGATCGCATCCGGGGCGGAGCGACGCAAATCGCGGCGCCTTGCCAGACGCGCCGTCGCACATGGATCAGTCTATGCGTCGTCAGTCGAGAACGCGTTTCGTGCGCAGAGGGGTTGCGCCCTGGGTCTTTAGCGTAACGGCGCCATGGGCGCTTGGCGTCGGCGTGCTGGTCTCCTTCACCGCGGTCGCGGGGCAGGACCCCGTCGCCGATTGGCGCGTTTCTCCGCTCGCGGCGCGCGCGCCGGGGGCGCTGACGCTCGGCTTCAGCGAGGCGGCGAGCGGCGATTACGGGTTCTATGGCCAAACGCGCGCCCAAATTCAGCAGGCGCGCCTTGTCGTCGGCGGTCCGGAGGAGGGCGTTCCCGACGAGCGCGAGCCGCATGTCGATCTCAAGCCCGACGTGAAGCATTTTCCCCAGGTCGATCGGCGGCATAAGGGCGATCCGGTGGTCGCCATGCGGCCCGGTTTCGAGACCCGCCGGCCGCAGCCGGCGAATTTAGGGTTAAGCGAATCGCCGCCGCTCTCCTTCGGCCTCGATGGCAAGTCGACTCGGCCGACGGCGACGCCGCTTGCGCCTCGCGGCAAAACCCCAGGCGACGAAGCGCTCGAAGAGGCGGACGCGGGCTCCGCGCCGGAGCCGGCGACGACGCAAAAGTCGATGGCGGCCGCCTCGCCGTCGCAGAGTTCGTCGATCTCGACTCCGACCGGCGCCGACGCGCCCCGCGATGTTGCGCGGGAGGCGCAGACCGAGCGCGCGCTGCACGGCGCATCCCCGCAGACGCCGCGCGCCGTCGCGCTGGGGTCGTCGACGCCGGCGCAGCCGGACGCCGTGCCCATCGAAGTGTCGTCTTTCTCCGGCGCGACGCTGGCGCTGTCGACGCCAGGCAAGGAATTGAGCGCGTCACGTCCGGATTATGCCGCTTCGATTGATCCGGAAAAGCTTGGCCGCGAGGCCCGCTGCCTGGCGGAAGCGGTCTATTTCGAGGCCCGCAGCGAGCCCGAGGCGGGGCAGGCCGCCGTCGCGCAGGTCGTGCTCAACCGTGTCCAGAGCGGCCTCTATCCGTCGAGCGTTTGCGGCGTCGTCTATCAGAACCGGCGCCACTATCGTGCTTGCCAGTTCTCCTTCGCCTGCGAGGGCCGCTCGCTCCGCATCACCGAAGGCGACGCCTGGGAACAGGCGGTGCGCGTCGCCAAGGAAGTCATGGTCGGTCGAACCTACATCTCCGACGTCGGCCGTTCGACGCATTACCACGCCAATTACGTGCACCCGCGCTGGGCGCGCGCGCTCAGAAAGATGGACGTGATCGGCCGGCATATTTTCTATCGCCTGAAACCGGGACAGACCTGATTTTTCTACCGCGGCCCTAGCCTGCCCAAATGGCATGTTCCCTGCTGGCGGTGGAAGAACCAGAGGCGAGCGTGCGGAACAACAAAGCGGCGGCATTCGGCGGCGGGACGGTTATTGGAATCCTGGGCGGTCTGATTGGCTTGGGCGGCGCTGAGTTTCGGCTCCCGCTTCTCATTGGCGCGTTTCGGTTCCCTGCTCTCGAAGCGGTCATTGTCAACAAAGCGACAAGCCTAATCGTCGTGGCTTCGGCGTTGCCTTTTAGGGCGGCGACGGTGCCGCTGAGCGACGTCGCCGCTCATTGGCCCGTGGTTCTGAATCTGCTCGCTGGGAGTCTCTTCGGAGCGTGGCTTGGGGCTGGGTGGGCGACCCGCATCAGGTCAGAGACGCTCTACCGCATCATCGGCATCTTGCTGGTCAGCATCGCAGCGCTGCTGCTGTTTGGGCACGAACAGCACACAGATGGTCAAGCGCTTGCGACCGGTAGTCTTCGTGTCGTCGCGGGGACAGCGGCGGGATTCGCAATCGGGGTCGTCGCATCGCTTCTTGGCGTCGCGGGGGGCGAACTGCTGATTCCGACGCTGGTGTTACTGTTCGGCGAGGATATCAAACTCGCGGGTAGCCTCTCCCTCGCCATCAGCCTCCCGACGATGATCGTGGGCTTCACCCGCTATAGCCGTGACCGGAGTTTCGCCGTGCTACGACATAACCGCCGTTTTCTATTGGTTATGGCGCTTGGCTCGGTCGTCGGAACATTCGTTGGAGGACGGGCGCTCGGCATTATCCCGAGCGCGATCTTGCTTCCCATGCTGGCAGGAATTCTGCTGATTTCCGCAGTTAAAGTCTGGCGGCATGGATGATGAGAGCGAGAGGAGCCGCTTTTCGGCCGCTAGCCCGTTAATCGACGAGCCGCGCGCGAACCAGCCCGCGCACCGAATTGCCGAGAAAAAACTCTGATCGCGAAATATCTTCAAGGCGCAAGATGGACTCGCGGGCGCGTCCTTGCGCGATGAGCGCAGCGCGCAGCGTTCCCGGCAGCAGGCCGCAGGACAGCGGCGGGGTCAGCAAAATGTCGTCCTGAGGCGCGAAGAGGTTGCAGCGCGCCGCTTCGCACAGCTCGTCGCGCTCATTTTGAAAGAGAACTTCATCGGCCCCGCAGCGCTGCGCCGCCTCGGCGAGCGCGTCTTCATAAAGCGCGCGCCGCGTCGTCTTGTGCCGCAACAGCGGCTCGGCGGACGAAAAGCGCCGTTTCGCGACCGCGACGCGCCAGACGGTATCGCTCGGAATCGGCTCGATCGGCGTGACGCTGGTTTCGATCGTTCCGTCGCGCGCAAGGACCAGCCGCACGCGAAGGCGCCCGCTCGACGCCCCCGCGACAGCGGCGTTCAGCGCATCGCGGACTCGCGCCTCATCATGGGCGAAGCCGAGCGCAGCGCTCGAATCCGCAAGCCGCGCGAGATGTTCGGCCAGCAAGCCGAAGCCCTCGTCGCGCGTCCACAGCAGCGTTTCGATCAGGCCGAAGTCGTTCTCGCGCCCGTCAGAAAGCGCGCCTTGATCAGACATTCCTCATACTCTTCGCGCGCGCGGGAATCGGCGACGACGGCGGAGCCGACATTGCAAACGAGGTCGCCTTCCGGGAAAATGGTCAGCGTGCGGATCGCGACGTTGAAACGAATGTCGCCATCTGGCGCGATGACGCCAACGGACCCGCAGTAGACGCCGCGCGCCGCACATTCGAGATCGCGGATGATCTCCATC
This sequence comes from Methylocystis sp. H4A, assembly GCF_015709545.1. Lineage (NCBI taxonomy): Bacteria > Pseudomonadati > Pseudomonadota > Alphaproteobacteria > Hyphomicrobiales > Methylocystaceae > Methylocystis > Methylocystis sp. H4A. The sequence goes on from NZ_JADNQY010000019.1 coordinate 140,743, forward strand.
GCGCGGATCTTGGGCGCGCCGGTCACCGAGCCGCAAGGGAAAAGCCCGGTAAAGAGATCCTTCAGCGTCACGTCGTCGCGCAGCCGCGCCTCGATGCCCGACGTCATCTGATGCAGCGTCGGATAGGTCTGGATGGTGAAAAGATCCGTCACTTTCACCGTGCCGACGACGGCGAGCCGCGACAGATCGTTTCGAAGAAGGTCGACGATCATCAGATTTTCGGCGCGCGACTTTTCGTCTTCGACGAGATATTGCGCGCGCGCCATGTCTTCGGTCGGCATCACCCCGCGCTGCGCGGTGCCTTTCATCGGGCGGGCGCGAATGTCGCGGTCCTGCGCCTCGAAGAAGACTTCCGGCGAGAGCGACACGACGGTTTCGGCTTCCAGCGCGACGACGCCGCCATAAGCGACCGGCTGGCGCTTGCGCAGACCGCGATAAAGCGAAAGCGCATCGCCGTCATAGCGTCCGTACAGCGGGAAGGTGAGATTGATCTGATAAACGTCGCCGGCGAAAATATAGTCTCGGCACGTGTTGAATCGCTGCGTGTACTCCTCCTGAGTCCAGGCAGGGGAAAGCGGAATGTTCGGCGCCGCGCTCTCGGCAGGCGGCAGCGACCAGGGCCGCGGCGCCCGAAACGCGCCGAAGAGGAGCAGCGGCGTCTGCGCGTCGGGCGTCGCTTGAGCGGCGAATTTGGGCTCCAGCGCATAGCCGAGCTCGTAGCCGGCATAGCCGGCGAGATAGAGGCCGCGTCTTGTCGCCGCCTCCATGCGTTCGAACGCCGCCGCGACGTCTTTCGCCGCGCGCGCGACGATGATCTCCTCCGGCTCCTCGAACAGCAGCGCCTGTCCGTCGCTGCGGCCGTCTTCGAAAACGACGTAAGGCCGCGCCGGCGCGTCTTTTTGCGTCAGGACGGTGGGGCGTTCGGCGGCGTCTTGCATTTTTGGCGGGGCTCGCAATGGAATGTGATGTTACATCAGCCGGCTCCAGTTATGAAACGCCGCGTCGTCGCGCAACCTCCGATCCGCTTTGCTCTCGCTGCGCGCGCGGGCTATGAGGCCCTATGTCGAAATCCTCGCCGCTCCGCTTTCTCTTCATCGGCGACGTTCTGGGCCGTTCGGGCCGCGCGGCTTTATCGCGTTTTGTCCCCCGGCTGCGCGAAAAATGGGCGCTCGACTTCGTCGTCGCCAATGGCGAGAACGCCGCTGGAGGCTTTGGCATCACCGAAGCCATTTGTGAGGAAATGCTCGGCCTTGGGGTCGATTGCGTCACGCTCGGCAATCACGCCTTCGATCAGCGCGAAGCTCTGGTTTTCATCGAACGCCAGCCGCGGTTGCTGCGCCCGGTCAATTATCCGCCGGGAACGCCGGGACGCGGCGCCGGCCTCTATACGGCGGCGCGGGGGCAGCAGGTGCTCGTCGTCAATCCGATCGGCCGGGTCTTCATGGACGCGCTCGATGATCCTTTTGCCGCCATCGAGCGCGAGCTGGGCGCCTGCCCGCTGGGCGTCGGATGCGACGCCATTTTTATCGACATGCACGCCGAGGCGTCGAGCGAGAAAATGGCGATGGCGCATTTTGTCGACGGCCGCGCGTCCGTGGTGGTCGGCTCCCATACGCATACGCCGACCGCCGACGCGCAGATTCTGCCGGGAGGCACCGGCTATCAGACCGACGCGGGCATGACGGGCGATTACGACTCCGTCGTCGGCATGGACAAGGAGGAGCCGCTTCGCCGGTTCCTGCGCAAGACGCCCGGCGCGCGCTATGAGCCCGCCAATGGCGAGGCGACCTTCTGCGGCGTGGCGGCAGAAATTGGCGCCGACGGGCTGGCGACCATGATCTCGCCGGTGCGGCTCGGCGGCCGGCTGCGGGAAGAGTGGCCCAATGAATGGGACGCATCGTGAGCCGCCGAGGGCCGCTCTACCCAGAGGCAGTAAGCTCGCTTAAATAGCGATCGAGCAGCGCCCCCGGGCGCGGGCCCCGGAGCGCGCGAATATGAAATGGGAAGATCTCCAGTCGTCGGACAATATCGAGGATCGTCGCGGCTCCGGACCGATGATGGGGGGCGGGCCCCGCGTGGGCGCAGGCGGCATCGGCCTTGGCACGATGGTGATCCTTGGACTGATCGGCTGGGCGCTCGGCGTCAATCCTGCGATTCTCATCGGCGGCGCGCAGATGATCAACAATATGCGCCAGGAGCGCGAAGTGGCTCTGCCGCGCCAGGAGGCGCCGCGGCAAAGCGCGCCGACCGATCAAATGGGGCGCTTCGTCGCAAAGGTGGTGGGCTCCAACGAGCAGGTCTGGTCGCGAGTGCTTCCCGAGCAAAAGGGCGTGCGCTTCCAGCCGCCGCGGCTCGTTCTCTTCAATGGTTACACCCAGTCGCGCTGCGGCGCGGCGCAGTCGGCGATGGGGCCGTTCTATTGTCCGCTCGACCAGCGCATCTATCTCGACACGTCCTTCTTTCGCGACATGCAGCGGCGGTTCGGCGGCGGCGGCGATTTCGCCTATGCCTATGTGATCTCGCACGAGATGGGCCATCACATTCAGAACCTCATGGGCATTCTGCCGAAGATCCAGCGCGCGCAGCAAATGGCTGGCAGCCGCTCGGAAGCCAACGCGCTTTCGGTGCGCGCGGAGCTGATGGCGGATTGCCTCGCCGGCGTCTGGGCCAACAACGCCAACAAGCAAAAGCCCATTCTCGAGGAAGGCGACATTGAGCAGGCCGTCGCTTCGGCGCAGGCGATCGGCGACGACCGGCAGCAAAGAGCTACTCGCGGCTACGTGGTGCCGGATAGCTTCACCCACGGCTCGGCGGCGCAGCGCACGCAATGGCTGCTGAAAGGCTTGCGCACGGGCAGCATTGACGCCTGCAATACATTCGCGCGCTAATCGGCCGGACGCTGCGGCTACAGGACGCAGCGGGCGCGGGTCGTCAGATCGGCCCCCCGGATCTTTCGTACAAGTCGCGCCAGATCCGCGCCTTCGGCCGCCGCCGCGAGCGCGCTCTTTGGCGCAATGAGCCCGACCGGACGGGCCAGACCCGGCGCAAGGCGGGTGATCAGCGAATCCGGAGCCAGCCGAAGCGTTCGGGCGCGGCTGGCGTCGCCATGGGCGAAAAAATCCTGCGCTTCCTCGGCGAAGCCGCGCTCCACGGCGAAACCGGCCAGCAGAAGGAGAAGATGGTCGCGCCGCGCCGCTTTCAGCGCCTGCGCCAAGCCGTCGGCGGCGTGCGGCGCTTCGATCAGCGCGCAGCCGGCTTCATCGGCGATCCCGTCCAGGCCTCGTCCCGGCGCGGCGAGGATCAGAGCGTCGGCGATCAGTCCCTGGACGCACGATTCGACGAGCGAACCGAGGCTGCGCGCCACGGCCGCCGGGCGCAACGGCGCGCCGGGAGAGTCGAAGGCGATCAGCGCGGCGGTCAGCATGTCGCTGACATAGCGGAAACCGAGGCGCGGCGGAATGCGGCGCCGCGTCAACGGGCGTTGCGTCCATCTTGTGAGCCGGCGCCCATTGCGCGGGCGGCGGCCTTCGGTCACCATCGCGCCATGCCCTCCGCGTTCCCGCTCGAAATCCTCACGACGGATCAAATGGCTCGCGCCGATCGCCTGACGATCGAGAGCGGCGTGCCGGCGATGTCGCTGATGGAGAGCGCCGCCGTGGCGATCGCGCGTGCGACCAGCCAAATTCTTCAACGCACCAGCGGGCGTCGGGTGTTGGTGCTCTGCGGTCCGGGCAACAATGGCGGAGACGGCTTTGTCGCGGCGCGGCTGCTGCGTGCGCAGCGCTATAAAGTGCGCGTCGCCTCCCTGACCCCGCTCGACCAATTGCGTGGCGACGCGGCGCAAGCGGCCGCCGCCTGGCCCTGCCCAGTCACTTCCGCGCTCGAGTGCAGCTTCGACGGCATCGATCTCGTTATCGACGCTCTGTTCGGCACGGGCCTCGCGCGCGATCTCGATTCGAACGCAAGCGCGCTCGTCCGCCGCCTGAACCGCTGGCGGCGCGAAAGCGGCCAGAACGTCGTCGCCGTCGATATTCCAAGCGGCGTCGACGGGACGACCGGCGCGGTGCGCGGCGCGGCGGTGGAGGCCGACGCGACCGTCACCTTCTTTCGCGTGAAGACCGGCCATCTGCTGTTGCCCGGCCGTCTGCATTGCGGCGCGCTCACCTGCACGCATATTGGCATTCGACCCTCCGCGCTCGATTCGCTCGCCGTTGAGACTTTCGTCAACATGCCGCAGCTCTGGCGCGCCGCGCTGCCCCTGCCGAAAGTCGAGGGCCACAAATATTCGCGCGGCCATGCGCTGGTCGTTTCGGGCGGCGCCTCCTTTACGGGCGCCGCGCGGCTTTCGGCGGCTGCGGCCTTGCGCGCCGGCGCGGGTCTCGTAACGCTCGCCAGCCCAACCGAAGCGCTTGCGGTCAACGCCAGCGCGCTCACGTCGGTCATGGTTCGGCCGGCCGACGGCGCGAAGGGCCTCGCCAAGGTTCTCTCCGACGAGCGCAAAAATGCCGTCGCCATCGGTCCGGGCCTGGGCGTCAGCGAGGAAAGCTGCGCACAGGTCGAAACGGCGCTTGCGCCGCAGGCCTATCGCCGCGCCGCGGTCCTCGACGCGGACGCGCTCTCGAGCTTCGCCGGCGATCCAGAGCGGCTGTGGCGCGCAACGCGCGCTGCGCCCGGTCCGGTGGTGATGACGCCGCACGCCGGCGAATTCGCACGGCTCTTCGCCGCTTGCGAGAGCGACTGCGGCTGCCGCTCGAAACTCGACAAGGCGCGCGAGGCGGCGCGCGCCAGCGGCGCGGTTGTGCTCTTCAAAGGAGCGGACACGGTCGTCGCCGCGCCCGATGGACGCGCCTCAATCCTTCCTTATGCGACGCCCTGGCTCGCCACGGCGGGGTCAGGTGACGTCTTGACCGGCGTCATCGCCGGCTTGCTGGCGCAGCGCATGGACGGCTTCCTCGCCGCGTCCTGCGCCGCCTGGATGCATGCGCGTGCCGCCGAGATTTTTGGTCCGGGGCTGATCGCCGACGATATCATCGCCGCCTTGCCGCAGGTGTGGCGGGAGCTCTGCGCGGCGCAACAAAAATAGGCAGCCGAAGCGAGCGGTTTCCTTCTTGTCCATTTCGCGAGCGTGGCCCTATGCGAGGACGAGCCCGCGGACTTGTCGCGACCTCAAGACCTTCGTAGACTCGTCCCTGCTTGAGCGAGGGCGCGCGACGCCGACGATGATCGCCTGAGTTCGCGCTCCTGTTCCGAGCGGCTTCGTTGCTGTCACATCGCTGTCGCAACAGACCGCTTTTGAGACGACGGCTGAAAGAAAAACGGGCCTTATGAAATCCTTCGAAAAACTGTTGCTTGAGAACAAAGCCTGGGCCGAGGAAGTCTGTGAGCGCGATCCCGGCTATTTCGAGCGTCTCGCGGCCGATCAGAAGCCCGAATTCTTGTGGATCGGCTGCTCCGACAGCCGCGTGCCGGCCGACATCATCGTCAACGCGCTGCCGGGCGCCATTTTCGCGCACCGCAACATCGCCAATCAGGTGATCGCCACCGACTTCAACTGCCTCAGCGTCATCCAATACGCTGTGCAAGTGCTCAAAGTTCCGCACGTCATCGTCTGCGGTCACTATAATTGCGGCGGCGTTCGCGCCGCTCTTGACCGACAGCGCCCCGATCTGTCGCTGCTCAATAAATGGCTGATGCATATTAAAGACATCTATCGGATGCATAGAGATGAGATCGACGCTCTCAACTCTCAGACAGAACGCGCCGATAGACTCGTCGAAATCAACGTCATCGAGCAGGTGATGCGTCTGTCACAATTTTCCATTGTGCAGACCGCCTGGAAAGAAGACCGGCGGCCGATGCTGCACGGCTGGGTGTTCGGACTCGACGATGGGATCCTGCATCAGCTCATCACGTTGCCGCCAGGCAGCGAGGTGGACGTCATCTATCAGCAAGAAGGCGGCGAGGATTTCTAACCGGCCGCGGGCATAAAACCGCCAATAAGGAGAATTCAGGCGTGTTTAGGAGACATCTCGACTACTACGTCCGCTACCTCGATCATGACATTCCGGCGGGGGTCGTGGTGTTTCTCGTCGCGGTGCCGCTGTGTCTCGGCATTGCGGTCGCTTCCGGCGCCCCGCCCTTTTCGGGAGTTATCTCGGGGATCATCGGCGGGCTGGTCGTCTCTTTGATTAGCGGTTCGCAGTTGAGCGTTTCGGGTCCTGCCGCGGGCCTGACCGTCATTATCGCGACCGCGGTCGAAAAACTCGGCTTCGACGCCATGCTGCTTGCGGTGGCGCTGTCGGGCCTCCTGCAATTGGGGATGGGCTTTCTGCGGGCGGGCGTCATCGGCGCGTTTTTTCCGTCGGCCGTCATCAAGGGCATGCTCGCGGCGATCGGCTTGATCCTGATTATGAAGCAGCTGCCGCACGCCGTCGGCTATGACGCCGACGCGGAGACCGATCTGTCCTTTCTCGAGAACGATAGCCACACCCACCTTTCCTTTCTCTTTGACGCCTTTCGCTCCTTTTCGACGGGAGCGGTGATCGTTAGCGTCGTCTCCCTCGCGATCATGCTCCTTTGGGATACGCCCTACATCAAGAAGCATCGCTACCTTTCGCTCGCGCCAGGCGCGCTGGTCGGGGTGCTGTTTGGCGTCGCCTATAACTTCGTGGCTCAGACGCTGTTTCCCTCTTTGGCGATCGCGCCGCAGCATCTCGTCAATCTTCCGGCCATCTTTGGACCGATAGATTTCGCGCGGGAGTTCAGCTTTCCGGATCTTACGCGGCTGATCGACGTCCAGATCTATGTGACGGCCGCCACTTTGGCGCTGGTCGGCAGCCTTGAAACTCTGCTGAGTCTTGAAGCGGTCGATAAGCTCGACCCGCTCAAGCGCATCGCGCCGACCAATCAGGAGCTCAAGGCCCAAGGCGTCGGCAATTTTTTGAGCGGCATGTTGGGCGGGTTGCCGATCACTGCGGTGATCGTGCGCAGCTCCGCCAGCATCGACGCCGGCGCGCACACAAAGGTGGCGTCCTTTGTCCACGGCGTGCTGCTGTTGCTCAGCGTGATGTTCCTGGCGAGCCTGCTCAACATGATTCCGCTCGCCTGTCTTGCCGCGATTCTGCTCCTGACAGGCTACAAGCTCGCGAAGCCAAAGCTCTTCGTCCAGCAATATGAGAAGGGCTTCAACCAGTTCGCGCCCTTCGCCGTGACGGTCGGCGCCATTCTTTTGACGGATCTTCTCAAAGGAATGGCGATCGGCATGGCCGTGGGCCTCTTCTTCGTGTTGCGGGCGAATTACCACTCCGCATTCACGCTCACGCGTGACGGCCGGAACTACCTGCTGCGCCTGCAAAAGGATGTGTCCTTCCTCAATAAGGCGCAGCTGCGCAACTTCCTCGAGGAGGTCGAGGAAGACAGCTATCTGGTGATCGACGGCACGCGCGCCGGCTTTATCGATCAGGACATCATGGAGACGATTCAGGATTTCATCAAAGCTGCGAGCGATTACAATATCCGCGTTGAACTCAAGGAAATGCGGGGCCTGGAGCCGGTCAACGGATTGGTCCCCGCAGAATAGCGCCGCGGCGAGTCACATTGACGTCAGCGCGCGGCGGGAAAAATCGCAGGCGGCGAATTCTGAGTCGAGCCTGCAGGATTTCCTGTAGGAGCGACGCGCGAGGGCAACGCTTTTCTTTACGCCCTCGCCGTTGCGGTACGCTTGTCCGAGCATAGCGCACCCCCAATGATCGGTTTTGTCGCAGGCGATCTTAAAGCTGCGAAATTGACAGCGCTCCTTGGCCTTTGCCGACAGCGACTCGAGCGGATCGCCCTCTTCGGCGGCGTTGCGCATATGCGCGGCGCGGTTGGTGCAGCCGGAGGCCTTGCCAAGCGCGCAGGCCATTGCGAACATGAGCTGCGCGTAGCGCGGCGCGATGACGCTTTCGTTCTCCTGAAGCGCGAGCGCCAACCGGAAGCAGTGTTCGCCGCTGCGCTTGCCGATGCAGGCTTGATAGCATTCCTCAGGGCGGGCTGCGCAGTGATCGCGGGTGACCGCTTCATCTCCCAGGAGCAATCCGCCAAGCGAGGCTTCCTTACGGTAGACGTCCGCCGGGCAGGTGCGCGCGCTGGATTGCAGCGTCTTGTCGCGATCCATTTCGACTGTTGCGCGGCGGGCGCCGTCGGCGTCGAAGGATCCGTTTTTCACGTCGGCGACGGCTATGCCGACGCCCAGCATTCCCGCTATTCCGATGGCTAAAACATAGCCAGCCCGGCGTCCGCGCTGTCTCATGGCGATCGTGCTCCCGTTTACCTCGGGCGCTTCACCGTGCGATGCGATTCGCGTCCGATCGGCACTGCTAACAAGGATTGGCGCTTGGGCGGATGCGGCGGCGCACGCCGCGCGATTCGAACGCTTATGGCGAGAAGCCCTCGAAGACGATCTGATCGGTCCATTCCCGCGCCCGCGCCGCCATCTCGGGCGAGCGCACGGTCCAGGTCGTTACGGGAATCTTGAGCGCGTCGCGCAGCAGCAGCGGAATCGCATGCGGAAGATCGCGCACGCGCCAAGACAGGAAATCCGGCAGCGTGCGCTTGTAGTGCAGAAAGTGCGTGAGCTCCGCGCGCTGCGCGCTCGACAGCTGCGGCCAATCATCCGCGTCGTAATGCGCCTCGCCGACGATGCCGAGCGGCCGATGCGCGATCCCAAGCGCCGCGGCGCGCGCGCGAAGAAACGCGATCTGATCGGGATCGAAACTTTCGACGGCGACTGGCCCCTCGTAATGCGCCAGCGACTGCGCCAAGCGCTGCGCGACGGTGGTGTCGCCATCGAAGGCGCTCTTGATCTCTACAATGATCGGCGTTCGTCCGCCGATCGCGGCGAGAAACTCGGAAAATCTCGGAATGGCGTCACTGGCGCCGCGCAGCCTCAGACGACTGAGCTCATCCGCGCTGTGCTTCGCGACAGCGCCGGCGCTTTCGGTCAGGCGCTCCAGCGTCTCGTCGTGAAATACGACCAGTTCGCCGTCGGCCGTGAGCTGCACGTCGCATTCGACGCCAAAGCCCGCGGCGATCGCCGCGCGGGCGGCCGAAATCGAATTTTCGATCACGCCCTTGCGGGCGTCGTGCAGTCCGCGGTGCGCGATCGGCCGCGCCGTCAGCCATGAAAAATCACGGGAGTTCACGGAAGAATCTCGAAGATTCCTTCCACTTCGACCGCGGCGTCGAGCGGCAATTGCGCGACGCCAACGGCGAAGCGCGCATGTTTGCCATTCTCGCCCAGCACGGCGGCGACGAGATCGGAAGCGCCGTTGACGACTTGCGGCAGCGAAGCGAAGTCGGGCGCGCTGTTGACATAGCCGCCGAGCCGCACGGCGCGCAGTTTCGCAAGATCGCCGACGGCGGCGTTGGCTTGGGCGAGGACGTTGAGCGCCGCCTGACGCGCGGCGGACTGCCCGGCCTCAAGCGAAACGCCGGCGCCGAGCTTGCCCTGATGCGCCGGATCGACGCCATTGGGGCCGAGCGGCAGCTGTCCCGATATGAACAGCAAAGCGCCCGTGCGCACAAAAGGAACATAGTTGGCGACCGGCGCGGCCGCGGCGGGCAGCGTCAGTCCCAGCTCTTTCAGCCGCGCGAGCGGGGTGTCGGACGATGCGGTCATAGCGCCTCTTCAAAGAGAAAGTCGTTGCTCCCAATGACGCGCGACCCTAGTTTCCTACTCCACGCGACGCAATGGCGTCGCAGGCGCCGCCACACAGAAAGAGGTCCAATGATTTCGTTACGCGTGCTGGCCGCCGCGATCTGCGCGGCGACGCCCGTCGGCCAGGCGTTCGCCGAGCGCGCATTGCCGCTCGCCAATCATCGCGCTGTTTATGATCTGAGCCTGTTGAAATCGAGCGGCGCGAAGGCGCCGGCGCAGGCGCGCGGCCGGATCGCCTTCGACTTTTCCGGTTCGGCCTGCGAGGGCTATGTGCAGAATTTTCGCCAGATCACCGAGTTGCAGCCCTCGGAAGGGGCGGCCAAGCTCTCCGACATGCGGTCGGCGACATTCGAGGGCGGAGACGGCGCGGACTTTCGCTTCAAGGTGGAGACCAAAGTCGACAATTCGCGGACCGATGAAGTCGACGGAAAGGCCAAAAAATCCGCCGACGCCCGGCTTGCCATCGATCTTGCAAAGCCAAAGCGCACGCGACTGGAGCTGGCGGGTCCGATGCTCTTTCCGACGGAACATTTGCGCAAGATCGTGGAAACGGCCGCGGCGGGCGAACAGCTGCTCGAAGCGCGGGTCTTCGACGGCACGGGCGACGGCGAGAAGGCCTTCGATACCTTAACGGTCATTGGCAAGCCGACGACCGAGCCGCCCCAGGAACAGGTCGCGCGCGTGAATGCGCTCAACAATATCCGTCGCTGGCCGGTTGCGATTTCCTATTTCGACCTGGGCAAGAAGGACGGGCAGCCGATTTATGTGCTGTCCTTCGACCTTTATGAAAACGGCGTCTCGCGCGCGCTGAAGCTCGACTATGGCGACTTCGTCTTGCGCGGCGACATGACGGATCTCGTCTTGCAGCCGACGCCGGCCTGCAAAAAATAGCGCGGTCTGCTGTTGGTTTTAAGGAACGCCGCCAATCGGCGTGGCAGTCTAGCCCGCTTGTCCTAATTGAAGCTTTGCGGCTTTTGCTAGGAGCGCGTTCGATGTTTCCTATTCCGCAATGCGTCTTTCTCACGCGCGGCGTCGGCGTTCACCGCCATCGTCTGACGGCGTTCGAATATGCGCTGCGCGACGCTGACATCGAACAGCAGAATCTCGTGGCGGTGTCGTCCATTGTGCCTGCGGGATGCGAAGTCGTTCCGGTGGAGCGGGGCGTCGCGACGCTTCAGCCTGGCGAAATCACGTTCACGGTGCTTGCGCGCGCTGAGACCGACGAGCCCGGACGGCGCATCACGGCAAGCATCGGCCTCGCGCGGCCAAGGGAGCCGACGCTCTACGGCTATATTTCGGAACATCACGGCTATGGCATGACGGAGCGCGAGAGCGGCGATTATGCGGAAGATCTCGCGGCGACGATGCTTGCTTCAACGCTCGGCATCGAATTTGATCCGGACGCCGCCTGGAACGAGCGCAAGAAGGTCTATGAAACAAGCGAACTGATCGTCGAGAGCCTGTCTTTGACCGCGGCGGCCGAAGGCGCTCCGAACGGCGATTGGACCTGCGCGGTCGCCGCGGCGGTGTTCCGCTTCGTCAAACTCGACGGTTTGCCATGAGCGGGACGCCGACTTTCGCCGCTCTGCCGACCTTCCTCGGCGTCGCCCCGCGTGCTGACGCGGCGGTTGTCGTCGCCGGCGTCCCGTTCGACATCGGCACGACCAACCGCAGCGGCGCGCGCTTCGGGCCATCGGCGATACGTCACGCCAGTCGTATGTTGATCGACGGCGCGCATCCCGCGCACTGGACCTCCCCCCTCGATCTGCCGCTCGCCGACGTTGGAGATTTCGCCATCGCGCTGGGCGACATCGCCGCAAGTCTCAAGCTCATCGAGGAGCAGGCCTCAGCCTACGCACATCTTGTGACGCTTGGCGGCGATCATGGAATCACGCTGCCTCTCTTGCGCGCCTGCGCGAGAAAGCGTGGACCGCTGGCGCTGATTCATTTCGACGCCCACGTCGATACTTGGCCCGATAATTTCGGCCAGCCCTATGCGCATGGCTCGATGTTCTATCATGCGATCAATGAAGGCGTCGTCGATGCGCGCCGCATGATTCAGATCGGCATTCGCTCGCCGGTGCAACGCGAAGTCTACGACTGGACGCTTGGGCAAGGCGTCACGATCGTCGCCGCGCAGGAGGCGCATGAGAATGGGCCAGCGGCGATCGCCTCGCGGATCGTCGAAGTCGTCGACGACGCCCCGGTCTATTTGACGTTCGACGTCGACGCGCTTGATCCGGCCTTTGCCCCCGGGACCGGCACGCCGGAAATCGGCGGCCTGGCCACTTGGCAGGCGCAGTCGATCATCCGCAAGCTCGCCGGTCTGAACTTTGTCGGGATGGACGTCGTCGAGGTGGCGCCTGCCTATGACGTTTCCGAAATCACCGCGCTCGCCGGCGCGACGATGGTCTGGGAATACCTCTGCCTGCTGGCGGCCACGGCGGGTTCGCCCCACTCCGCCGCGAGATCTCCTTAGCTCCCTCGCCAGCGTCAATGCGGCTCTTGCCAAGGGCCGGCCTTCGGCAGCACTCTGCCCTGAACAGCCGCGATGCGGCGGGCCGCTTCGAAGCGGATCGAGGCGTGCAAGGCGAGGGGAGGGCGGCATGTCCAGTGCGGAGCGGCGGGGGCGAGAGGTGGTCGGCGTTTTCTCGGACGGCTATGTGCTCGAGAGCGCTGTCGAGGAATTGTTGAATTCGGGGTTCGATCTCGGCGACATCAGCCTGCTTGCGGGCGAAAAGGCGATCGTCCGCAAGCTCGGCCATACATATGAAAAGGTGGAGGCCGCCGAAGACGACGGCGCCGCCCCGCGCGTGGCCTATGCGCCAAGGGAGTCTTTGAGCAAGAAAGAGGGCGTGATCATTGGCGGTCTTGTCTATGTCGGCGCCACTGTGGCGGCCGGCGCGGCGCTCGCTTCCGGCGGCGCCCTCGCGATGCTTCTCGTGAGCGGCCTGATCGGCGCGGAATTTGGCGGCCTCATCGGCGTCGTGCTTGGCGAATTCATGGAGGAGCGTCACGCGAAATATCTCCAGGAGCAACTTGACCATGGCGGCTTGTTGCTCTGGGTGCGAACGCGGAACGCTGCGCTTGAGGAAACCGCCAAGCGCATTATCGCCAAACATTCCGGCCGCGACGTGCATGCGCATGACGTGCCAGCCGCCGCGGCGTGAATGACGTTGAAGCGGCCGCGATCAGGCCGCTTTTTTCATCAGTTCGGCTTTACGCTTCGATAGCTTCACGCCCAGGGCGTCGAGATCGACATCGCTCTTGCGCGCCTCGGGAAACATTTCCTGCTCTTCTTCCTGGACATGGTGCATGACATATTCGCCAAGCACCTTGACCTTTGCGTCGAACAGATGGTCCTTCGGCGACATCGATCGGATCTCGGCGATCAGCTGTTTGGCGCTTGCGTGCTCAACTTCGGCTTCGTCGAGAAGCTCGTCGTCGTCGATGCTCTTGCGCAGCGCCGGATAGAAGATCTCCTCCTCGATCTTGGCGTGAACCGTCAGCGCGGCGCAAATTTTTCGGGCGAGCTCTTCCTTCTCGGTTTCCTTATCGAGCTTTTCGTACTGTTTGAACCAAGTTTTCACCTCTCGGTGATCCTCCCTCAGGAGCTTGATGGCGTCCGCCGTTTTGGAGGCGCTGGCCGACGTCTTCGCGCCCGTTCGGTGCTTCGACCTTTTCGTGCTGCCGCCCGTGCTTGCCGTTGGCATTTTGGTTCTCCTGTTGCGCGGTTGTTAACTTGGCTGTTCTGTCGTGCGTGACCGCATCACGCATCCAGATCGACCGTCAGTTCTCTGGGCCAGTAACGAAGTTCGGCGCAGGCCGCGATGAACGCGGCCGCGTCCTTGACGGTCGCAAGCTGAATGCACGCTTCATCCAGCGCGTCGGCGACGCCGGCTTTCTCCAGCAGCGGCAACGCGCTCTCGGTGAAGCCGATGAACTTGCAGTGCGCGAAGGCGTCGCTTGCAAAATCGCGCGCGGCGGCATCGGCGACGAGATCGGCGACGCCGGTCTCCGACGCGACGATGGCGACGGCGTCGTAGAGCACCGACGGACCTCCGTCGATCTTTTGCGCGGCCGGCTGCATGGCGCCGTCGTCAAGCACCACGCCGCCGATGTGGGGCGCGACAATCTCGTAGACCGCTCCGATCTTTTCGACGGCCTCGATCAGCGCCTTCAACAGCTTCGCATCGGCGCCGTCCGTCGCGAGAATCCCGAGCTTGCGCCCCGTGAAGGATTTTGGATGCGCCAAAATGCTCAATGGCGTGGACGGGGGAAGCTCTTGCCGAGTCGGGCGCGCGGCCTTCGCCGGATCGGGCATTTCAAGCCGCAAGCCGTCAGCGACGCGCGTCGCGAGCGCAACGTCAATGTTTAAGAGATGCGAGACGACTCGGGAGCGAACGTCCGGGCGCTCGCATTTGCTCAGTTCGAATACGAGCGCATCGCCGATGTGTTTGCGCTCGATGGGCGCTTGGCTGATGAAGAATTGCCGCGCCTGGCTGTAATGATCGGCGAAGCTTTCGGAGCGACGTCTCGTCTTCGGCCCGGCCACTTCTTCCGGGAATGACGTGAAGCCGCGCTCGGGATTCTCGCGCGGTCCGCCGAGCGCGCCCCAGCTGTTGGGTTCGTAATTGACGCGGCCCTTCGGGTTCTTCATCGCCATATGCCCGTCCTGTTGGAAATGCGCCATCGGGCAGCGCGGCGCATTGACGGGAAGATGGGTGAAGTTCGGGCTGCCGAGCCGCTTCAACTGTGTGTCGAGGTAGGAGAAGTTGCGGCCTTGCAGCAGCGGATCGTCGCTGAAATCGATGCCAGGAACGATGTTCTGCGTGCAGAAAGCGACTTGTTCGGTTTCCGCGAAGAAATTGTCGACCGTTCGGTCGAGCACGAGGCGCCCGACGACCTGCACCGGAATCTGCTCTTCGGGAATAATCTTGGTCGAGTCGAGAACGTCGAATTCGAAACGATCGGCGAACGCGTCGTCAAAGAGCTGAAGGCCGAGCTCCCATTCCGGGAAATGTCCGCCCTTGATGGCGTCCCAAAGATCTCGCCGATGAAAATCGGGATCGGCGCCATTGATCTTGACCGCTTCGTTCCAAAGCACCGATTGCAGACCGAGCTTCGGCTTCCAGTGAAATTTGACGAACGTCGACTTGCCTTCTGCGTTGACGAAACGGTAACTGTGAACCCCAAAACCTTCCATGAAGCGGAAGGAGCGCGGAATGGCGCGATCCGACATGATCCACATGATCATGTGAAAGCTTTCCGGCGAGAGCGAAACGAAGTCCCAGAAGTTGTCATGCGCCGTTTGCGCCTGGGGGAAGCCCCGATCAGGCTCAGGCTTCGCGGCATGGATCAAGTCCGGAAACTTGATCGCATCCTGAATGAAGAACACCGGGATGTTATTGCCGACGAGATCCCAATTGCCTTCCTTGGTATAGAATTTCACCGCGAAGCCTCTCACGTCGCGCGCGAGATCGGCGGATCCCTTACTGCCCGCCACGGTGGAAAATCGCACGAAGACTGGCGTCTGCTCGCCCACCCGCTGGAAAAGATCCGCGTGCGTGACGTCCGCGAGAGATTTCGTGAGTTCGAAATAGCCGTGCACGCCGAATCCCCTTGCGTGAACGACGCGTTCCGGGATGCGCTCGTGGTCGAAGTGGAAGATTTTTTCGCGGAAATGGAAGTCTTCGATGAGGCTCGGACCGCGCGCGCCGATGCGTAGCGTATTCTGGTCGTCCGAGACGGGAATGCCCTGTTGCGTCGTGAGCGTCTCAACCGCGGCGTTGGCGGTCTGGTGCGTTTCACCGCCGTCGCCTTGCGGCTGCGCGTAAGACATCTCAGTCTCGGCCGCGACAAGATCGGGCTGCTCGGTTTGGCTCTTTACAGTGTTCGCCATGGCGGATCCGCTCGAGGACGACGGTTTGCGTTTTGACCCCATAGGTAAACTCCGAAGAAGCGGCGATTGGACGCGAGCGCACGGGAGCGAAACCTCGGGCGATCTGACTTGTTCCCCGGGGAGCTCTCGAAGCCAAGAGAAGCGCAAAGCGTCAGAAGCGCAGAGCGTCGAAGACGTTTGATACGGGGGACGGGTCCGCCCGCTCGTTGGACCACGCCGAGCGTAATCTTCGCGCGTGATCGCGCGAGAAGGATTTTAGCAATAAGGGCTGTCGCTTAAGCGCATCGGCGCCACATAGGACGGAGTGTCCGCCATCAAGCGCACGCCGACCGCGGGCTCTCGTCTGGTTACAGCAGGCGCGATCATCATGTCTCCGGTCTCAACGCGATAGCTCGCCGCCTGTGTAACGACGAAACGCGGCGACAGAGGATGGAGGAGCGGGGATGGCGCTTAGGGAGCAGATCGACGAGGAGCTCAGGGCGTTTTTGGCGGAGACCAATTTCACCGGAGCCGGCGCGCTCATAACCGACCTTGACGGAACCGCGGTGCATGAGTTTGAAGGCCGCATCGTCATCCCTGATCCGGTCGCGTGCGGATTAAAGCGCCTCAATGATCTCGGCCGCCCCATTGTGCTGAACACGCTGCGGTTTCCGCTGAACGTCATCCGCACCTTCGGCCGCGAGTGGTATGCGATCACCAATGCGCCCTTGCCGCTCGTCTCGCTCAACGGCGGCGTCGTCGGCTATCTCAGAGAAGATACGGCTGGAGACATCGTCTTCGAGGAGCTCGATGCTTTTCCGCTTGAGCCGCTGGAAATTGACGAGGTGCTGACGGGCGTGCGCGGGCTGCTTGCGAACGGCGTCGATGACCTTCTTGTCTTCTACTACACGCGCGACTGGACGCTGGGCGAGACGATCTGGACGCCTGTCAGGGAGAAGATCCTCCATCTTCAGGCAAAATACACGAGCGCGTCATCGATCGTCTGCCTCTCGCTGGATGATCTTCGCGAGTCCTTGATGGCCCAGGACATCTGCATGATGTTTCTGCTTGTCGAAGCCCCGCAGGATCGCCTGATGGCCTATCAGCACGTCAAGCGCTCGAATTTCGCGACGCGCAAGGGCGTCGACAAATTGTTCGGCGTGCGCGCCATTGCGGAGCGGCTCGGCGTCGACCTGCAGGCCTCTGTCGGCTGCGGCGACACGCAGATGGATTCATTTCTTTCCGGCGTCGGCCTTGCTGTCCATGTCGGATCGCGCGATCTGGAACATAAGGGTCTGCTGCGGACGGTGAAGATTGAAGGCTCCCAGGAGCTTGGCGAACTGCTGTTTCGCCTTGGCGGCCTGCAGAGCGAGGCGCTGCAATGACCGCTGCGCAAGAAGCGCCAATCGATCCGCGCAAGGCGCGATCCAATGCGGGCAAAATTATCGAGCATCACCTCGGATCGAAACCAAAGCGCATCGTGGCGCGCGGCGGCGGCCTCACCAATTTCGTGTTTGAAGTCCGTCATGCGCAAGGCGATTTCATCGTCCGCATGAACACAACGCCGGACAAGCTAAAGGATTATCTTAAAGAGCAATGGGCCATCGCCAAGGCCAGCGAGGCTGGCGTGCCGACCGCGAAAATTCTGGAGGTCGGCGCCGACATCATCGGCATGCCTTATATGGTGCTTCCGAAGGTCGAGGGGCAGGAGGCGACGCATCATCCCGAACGCCTCGCGATTCTGCGGGAGATGGGACGTCTGACCGCTCTTATCCACTCGGTGAAGACATCTGGCTTTGGCCAAACCTTCGATTGGTCGGGCAATCAGCTCTCGCGCAAAGAGACCTGGAAGGAGTATCTGCACGGGGAATTGAAAATTGAAGCGCGCGTCGACCTGCTCGATGCGCAGGATATGCTGGACGCCGGCCAGCTTAAACGTCTGAGATCGGTCGTTCGCGACATGGAGCGCTGGGACCCATCGCCCGTCCTCAATCACGGCGACATGCGGCTAAAGAATGTGGTCGCCGACGCCTCTGGCGCGATCACGGCCGTGATCGACTGGGAATGCTGCGCCTCCAATGTTGCGCCCTACTGGGATCTTTCGATGGCGCTTCATGATCTCTCGGTCGACGCCAAGCAGGAATTTCTGATGGGCTATGGGCTGAAGGAGGAGAAGGTCCGCGAAATGGCGCCGATTATAAAGGCGATCAACCTCATCAATTACGCGCCCTATGTGGAGCGGGCCGCTGCGGAAAAGGACAAAGCTCGGCTTGAACAATATCGCACGCGCTTGTCTGGGGCGCTGGATCTATATTCGCTCTGACCGAATTCATTCTGTATCCAGTCGCCCTTTATACATCAGTGTCGAAGAGCCTGGAACTGTGCTGGCGCGCCAGATATCATGCGACGTGGCGACGACTTGCAATGAGCCGTCCGACCCCAACAGACCGTAGCATCGCCGGTTCGCGAACACATGAGAGGGAAACATGTTCGACAAACTTGTCCTCGCCTTGGTTTCAATTGCGCTCATCACGGGCTTCGCAAGCGCGGAGGAGCGAACCGCCGATGTCGTCGACAACAAAGGGAAGGGGATAGGCTCCCTCGAGGTCAAGCAGGGACCGCATGGAGTCGTTCTTCGCGTTATGCTGCGGCCGGGCGCGCTCGCGCCGGGATGGCACGGCGTCCATCTGCACGAAGTTGGCGACTGCTCCGACATCGAAAAATTCATGCACTCGAAAGGCCATATCAATCCGTCAAATGCCGAACATGGGTTCCTCAATCCCAAGGGGCCGCACCCGGCGGATCTGCCGAATGTCTATGCATATTCCGATGGCTCCGCGCAGGCGGAAATGTTCATCGACGGCGTGTCCTTGAGCGGCGGCAAGATCAATCTCCTTGACTCGGACGGATCGGCGGTCGTGGTGCATGCGAGCCCTGACGACCACATGTCGCAGCCGATTGGCGGCGCCGGCGCACGCGTCGCCTGCGCCGTGTTGAAATAGCGTCGGCGCGATGCGCGTGGCGGAAGGAGTGTGGGCAGCCATAGATTTCGGCCCGGCCCAGGTTCGTCTCACAAGATTGCGCCGGGCCGATACGCCGAACGCGCCATCAAAATCGATGATGCAGGCCACTAGCGCCGCGCAGAATCCGGCTTGGCCATCCTGCGATGCTGTTTGGCGAGGAAGGTCGCGGGCATAGCGTGTATGAACGTCGCGGAAATCTTGTTCCTCCATCCGCTTACGACGTGCGCCTGGCCCTGCATCATCGCGTCAAAGCCGTCGCGCGCGACGTCAGCCGCATTCGCCTTCCTGGCCTGCCCGACGCGGGTATCCAGCATGTCGGCGCGGCGAAAAAAGTCCGTTTCGGTCACGCCCGGCATAAGCAAGGAAACCGTAACGGTGGTGTCCTTCAGTTCGTTCCTCAGCGCGAAAGCGAAATTCTCGAGAAACGCTTTGGTGCCATTGTAAACGGCCTGGAAGGTTCCCGGCACCATGCCGGCGATCGAGCCAACGATGAGAATGCGTCCAGAGTTTCGGTTTCGCATGTCGCGGCCAAATTTCTGGATCGCATAGACGGTTCCGGTGATGTTGGTGTCGATGACATCTCGAACCTTTTGAAAATCCTGATCGAGGAAGGCGTTGCCCAGTCCAATGCCCGCGTTGGCGATGAGGACGTCAACGGGCCGGCCGAATTGCTGAGCTGCGTCATAAAGCCGATCGACGCCTTCGATCGTCGAAAGATCAGCTTCAATCGCGACAACGCTCGCGCCTCGCGCTTGGAGACTTGCGGCGGCGTCATATATGCGCGCCTTATTGGATGCGATTGCGACATCAAAGTTATTGACGACGCAAACTTGCGCCAGTTCGAATCCGATGCCGACTGAAGCGCCGGTGACGACCGCAAGCGGACGGCCGCTGGAAGTATGATCCATAACGCCCTCCTTTTAGGGGATACATACAACCTGTTTCTGAACTGGCTCCCCCATCGACATCGACAATAGGCGCGCGCACTTTTCCTTTCGTTCGTCGATCATCAAGCTTGCTCTAAGGCGACGACAAAGGTCCGCATCAAGGCATGAACAACGAGAGCGAGCGGGCGAACGACCTGCAGGGTGGGGTGCGCTTTCGGCGGCAAATGCTCGGAGAGACAGCGCAACAAACATCGGCGGTGCCCCGCTTGCCGGTATACGCGCGCGACTTAGATGCAATGACGTTGACGGCCGAAGGCGCTGGTTTTCAACTGGGGCTCACAATGATCCTACGGAAAAAAGTATCTTTTCTTCTGTCGCTTATCCTAGCGTTCGCGCTTGTGCGCGCTCCCTGCCTCGCGCATGCGGCTCTGATCTCGGCTTCGCCTCAGGATGGCGCAACGGTTCCAAGCGGAGAAGTCGTCATACAGCTTCGGTTCAATAGCCGCATCGACTCGAAGCTTTCGCGTCTCACGCTTCTCAAAACCGCAGATCAAAGCGTCGTTCAGCCTCTCGAAACGAGCCCCGTATCGGAGGGCCTAAAAGCGAGAGCGCCGGATTTGCGGTCGGGCGCGTATACGCTCGAGTGGCAAATCCTGAGCCTTGACGGCCACCTGACGCAAGGCAGGCTGAATTTTCGCGTGGAACGCTGATTATGCAATCGTTCATCGCGTTGTACAGTTTCTTGGACCTCGTGCTGCGCGCCTATCTCCTCGCGACGCAATCGATCGTTGTGGGCGGCGTAGCGTTTCTGACGCTCGTTCTGTCTCCTCTTGACGGGAAGCTAGACGTCGAGGAGGCGCCCATTGCACGACGTTGCCTTCGCATTCTTTTTTGGAGTTGCTGTGCTTCGGTCTTAGGCGAGATCGTCGCCGTGGGCGTGCTGACGGCGATGCTCGTTGGAACGTTGCAGGTGGATTTTGCGGTCGCAGCCAGCGCCGACGCCGTCGTCAGTCACGTCATCGCCATGATCCTGTCGGGCGCGCTGGCGCTTTACGCTCGCCTCGACGCCCGCAGCTTTTTCATGTGGAGGGGGGGCGCCGTCGCTTTAGCGTTGCTGCTGGTTTGTGCGCATGTGGGCGTGACACATGCGGCGAGCCGTCCCGTCGCCTCTGCGTTGCTGGTGACGACCGAGATTGTGCATGTGCTTGCAGCGGCGATCTGGATCGGCGGCATTCCGTTCTTTTTGGTCGCGCTCGCAATGACGAAGAGCGGCGAGGCGCGGCGATTGATCGCCTCCAAATTCTCGCGGAACGCCATGTGGGCCGTGGGAGCATTGATTGCTGGCGGGCTTTTGATGATGACGCGCCACACTCCCGATCTCAGCGCATTGTATGAAACGAATTACGGAATGCTGCTCACCACCAAAATCGTGCTGCTGTTTGGCTTGCTTTGCTTTGCCGCCGCAAATCTTTCGACAACGCGCAAACTTTGGCGCGCTTCTTCCGCTCCGATCAGAAGATTATTGCGTTTCGCCGAGGTGGAGGTGGGACTAGGCCTCGTTACGCTGTTTTGCGCCGCCGCTCTTGCGTCCGCGTCGCTCCCAATCGACGGCGGCGCGGAGCGCACGAGTTTGTCCGAGATCACGGCTCGTTTCGCACCGCGTTGGCCGAGTTTCCATAGTCCGGCGTATGCGGAGTTGTCTGCTGCGCAATCCGTCTCCAGCGTAGCCGAACCGGGAACGTCCAGCCCACTCAGCCCGGCGGACATTGCCTGGGCGGAGATGAATCATCATTTGGCGGGAGTTTTTGTTGTCCTCATGGGCGTTTTCGCCTTGCTTGAGCGCCATCGGCCGACTGCGCCGGTAGTGCGTCATTGGCCTCTGCTATTTTTGTTGCTTGGCGGCGTTCTGGTGATTCGCGCCGATGAAACCGCATGGCCCCTCGGACCGATAGGGTTCTTTGAAAGTCTTCGCGACCCTCAGATCGTCCAACACAAAGTCATTACGCTCCTCATTGCGACCTTTGCGATATTCGAATGGCAGGTTCGACGAGGCCGCTTCAAGTCCGACTGGCCAGCCTTCGTCTTCCCGATAACAACCGGCGCGGCGGCAGCGTTTTTGTTGACGCACTATGGACACACGGAAGGCGCGGACGAGGTTCTGATCGCAATCAGTCATACGCCGATCGCATTGCTCGGGGTTGTCTCCGCAAGCGCGCGCTGGCTGGAAATACGTTTGTCGGACACCTTCGCGGGTCGAATAGGTGGTTATGTCTGGCCCATCGCATTCATGCTATCGGGCTTCTTGCTGCTGCTCTACCGAGAACAGTGACCGGTAGCAGGATGCATCCTAGGTGTTTGATCCCGGGATTTGATGGTGCAATCTTTTCCATGGAGTGGAAGGATGCGCTATGGGCCAGATTCTGCACGGGAGCGCCCGCACAACAGTGGCGGTGCGTCGAGCGATACAACATAGTCAAGAGAGCCTGAGGGCTCTGGCCAAGCGCGCGACGAAGAAGAGGACGACAGCGACAAAGGAGAGCTGGACGGCGACTATATGGACTCTTGGTTCAACCCGCCGCACCTGCCAGGCGGCAATGGCACGGTGCGGAGACCAGGCCGATGACTGACCTGAGCAACGTCAAGCCGCGGCTTCACCGTCTGCCGCTTCGCACCATCATTGCGCTGACATGTCGGTTCAAGCTCGCGCGCCTCTTCCTTTGGCTTTGCGCGCGTGACCGACGCATACGGCGGCGCCATCATGCGAATGTCTCGGCGCATCGTCGAGAGCGCCGAGCGCTGCTCCGTCAAGGCGGACGATTTGTGGAGAAGGCCGAGGCCGTGACTTACGACCGCGCCGCGATCATGCGCCGGAGGCCGGCCCAACTTAGTAGCAGCGATCGACGATTTGAACGGTGGTCGGCCTTCCGGGGTAGCGGCAAACCAGTCTTTTTGCCCCAGCAGAATAGGGGAAGCAGCGGCAAAAGGCTGCTCTGCCGGCGATTGAATTCTGGCGCGTGTGCGGGCTGTACTGCTGCGAGGGATCGTACTGACGGTAGGGCCCATATTGCACTGGCGACACAAGGGGCCGCATGATTTCTAAAAACGAGAAGGGGGCCGCTTCGGTGGCGTTAGTGAAAGCCAAGAAGCTCGCGCCTGATAGCGCGGTTGCAATCGCGAGTGCAAAGAGAGGCTTCATCCCACCCTCCACTTAAAATGTCATTCAGGCGCAGATGTACCGAGATAGCGCCCGTGTGGAGTCGAGCAAGCGAGCGCACACTTGAATCGCGCGGCAGCAAGCCTATTTGAGGCCCATGCGCCGGCGCCGCGTGCGCCGGCAATACCTTGGTTCCTCTACAGCCCGGTCAGCGATGGCCGGGCTTTTTCGTGAGATGGTCGATGTCTTCAGCACAAATCGGCGAGCGGTCCTCGCACCGAAGCTGGCCGCCATCCGCGCCGCGCTTGAGGCCGCCGCCGTCAAGTTCACGAATGGCGATGCACCTGGCGTGAGGCTGAAAAAAGCCCGCGGCTTTCACGGCCGTCCGCAAGGTGGCTAACAATCGTCTCTGTGAGAGGCGGCGCCCCACCAATTATTGCTGCCCGCCGATTTCTTGCCAATAAGGCCGAGCGCTATAATGCTGATGCACGCGCGTCTCCCACTCACGATCCATCCAGCTTTCGTCGGTGTAGTCCGGCGCGCTCTCGACCAAGTCCTGACTCACATCCGTCACGTATCCTCGACGGTCTCTGTCGTATTTCAGCGATGTCCAAGGCAACGGATGATGACCCGGATGCAGGCACATGAAGCCGCAGAAGTTGACGACCGCGTAAAGAACTCGGCCCGACGCCATATCGATCATGAGATGGTCGATTTTGCCGATTTCTTTACCGCCCGTATCGCAAACGGCCGCGCTATCGATATGCTGGCTCGAGATCAAGTTGGTTTTCCGATTTGCGGCTGCAGTAGCCATTTGCACTCTCCCTTGCGTTTGGCCGCCACCCGCCGCCTTCCAGCAACATCCCCTGCTCAGCTCTTGTTGGGAGTGGGTTGAACGTCTCGCATCAAGGCAAAAAGCTAGCGGCGTCATTTGCACCGAGAACGCATAACACCCGTGCAATGTTCCTGGGCCGCCACCCTTGTCCAGGCTGGTCCACCGATCTGTTCAAGGTCGCCGCCGGGGGCGTCGGGCACGGTTGGGCTGCCGAACGGCGGAGAGCACGACGAGCGCGTAAAGATAGATCGACGGTGAGGGTCTTCGCGGAACCATTAGATGTGCGTAGGGGACCGTTGCTTCGGCAGTAGAGCTCGGCATTTAACTTAAAGGGTGAGCCAAGGAGGCGATGATGTTCAAAAAAATTCTTGTCGCGATCGATCTCACCGAACCTGAGATGACCAAGCAGGCGATCGACAAAGCAGCGGCGCTCGCCAAGGCTTTCAATAGCGAACTCAGGCTGGTCAATGTGCAGACGCTGATTCCCATCGCCTTCCTCGACTACGTCAAGGGAAATTTCGAAAAGGATATTCGGCAAGGCCTTGAGAAGGAGATCGCGGCCCTAGCGGCTAGCATCGATCATCCGACAGGCCGAATCTCGACCGTTGTGCTGTTCGGTCCCGTCTATCAAAAGGTTCTGGCGGAGGCCGAGGAGTGGGGCGCCGAAGTCGTCGTCGTAGGCTCCCACCGGCCAGGAATGGATCGGTTTCTCATTGGCTCCAACGCCGGCGCCATCGTACACCACGCAAAGTGCTCCGTGCTCGTCGTGCGGCAGTAGCAGCTACGGGGTGCAGGATAGCCCAACCGCAACAAAGGGCGAGCATGCCATGACCGATCGACGCCCATACAACGGCGCTAGGTAGCCATAACTGCCATGGATGCCGACAAGACAACAATTGAGCGAGCGTTCGAACTTGCTCGCTCCGGAGATTGCAGAAGGGTCGGTGATATCGTCGCACGCCTTGACCGCGAAGGATACGACGGGCGTCAG
>NZ_JADNQY010000020.1:0-172894 GCF_015709545.1 Methylocystis sp. H4A
TGGCATAGCCCATGAAGGTCACGGAGGCGCCGTCGTCCTGCGTGCCGCGCGACCAGCGCAACACGCTGTTGAGGCGCCGCATATTGTCGCCGCGCTCCCAGGGTCCGTTGTAATATTGCGCTTCGACCGCGCCATAGGCGGAGCCGCCGGCGAAATCTCGGTACGGGGCGGCGGCGAGAGCCCTGGCGTAGCCGAAGCTGCCGCCGGTGAGCTGGAAGAAGCCTTTGTCGATCGTGTCTTTGTATTGCATGTAGATCGAACCCGCCGACGAGAAGTCGCCGTCTTGCGCGTCATACGGCCCTTTGCGGGCGAGGACGTAGGACAGGAGTTCGGGGATCAGGAAATTGCTGTCGGCGTAGCCCTGGGCATGGCCATGGGTGCGCATATTGAGCGGCATGCCGTCGAGATAGAGCGCCAGATCGGTGCCGTGGTCGAGATTGAAGCCGCGCAGGAAATACTGGTTCGCCTTGCCTTCGCCGCTGTGCTGGGTGACGACGAGTCCGGGCACGATCTCCAGCGCGTCGCCGGGACGCGCGAAGGGAAGCGCGTTGACCTCCTTGCCGGTGAAGAACTTCTCGCTTGAGGCGGTGATCGGCGGCGGCTTGGGGCCCGACGCCGACGGCGGTCGACTGACTGCGGCGACGACCGGCGAAACGCGCGGCGCTGGCAGAGCTGAATGGGTGCGCGCCGCCGATCCCGGCGGGGCCGCGTGAGAATGGACCGATGGAGAAGTCCGACGCCCGCCGACTTGGATTGTGGGAAGCGCGGTTTGCGCCAGAGCGGTGAACGAAGGCAGCGCCGCAAATACTGCAGTCAGAAAGCAGACCAAGGCTGGATAAATTGGCATTGCAAAGCTCGCAGCAGGCGTGGACCGTCACTGCGAAGGGCCACGCCTATTAGGCCGCGTAAAACGCCGCCATAGGCTTCACCCGCATCGATGCACCCCGCTCGACGCTATCGCGCGTGACCACGAATGACGGCAGGTCTCCTGGCTCGCGGGTCCTCGCTCAAAGGCCGCCTTCCCGGAACATTAGCTCCAGTGGCTTATCGGTCTTTGACTCGCCGCTCACAGTTGCGGGGGCAGCAGCGGCATTGCGCGACGATGCGCTCACCGCATTCCCTATTGATCCCTTGCGGGAACCGTCACTGACAGTAAGCATCGAACGCGATTTTTTCGTCAAGCCGATTAAATGGAACGCTGTCCCGCCTGCGTCATTTTTTCGGCTGTGATGCTGAAACATCACAGGTCGTTCTAAGGTTTCAATGATGGCTATTGGCGACGCGAGCCAAGCTGCGCTGAAATGCTAAGTGCATCGTCGACTTCGATTCCGAGATAGCGGCGCAAGCCACTGTTTATTCGCATAGCCGCATTGCGCGGAAGTCGAAGTGTCGAAGCCGGCCTTGACTTCTAAGGCCAGGGCGGCAGATTTGTCGTCCTATGGGGAAGCGATCTCCCCACGAGGCGACATGCCAAAGAATCGCGTCAGGCTTTTCGAGCCGAGGACGCTGCATGTCTCGTCAGCCCCCAGACTCCGCTGACCCGCCGGCATGGCGACGACACTTCTTGACGAAGCGCATTCTCGTCATTCAGGCGCCAGTCCGAGCTTGGAGACTGGCGCGTGCTCGCCCGCGCGGTGCCAGACGGCCTCATCGCCCCATAAACCAAGTCATCCGCTTAATGCGGCCTTCCGTGGAGGATTGCCAATGACACTCGCGCTCTCGCGCACATGCGCAATATCGACATGGCTTCTGCTCGCCTTATGCGTCGGCGCCTCGCCCACTCTCGCTCAAGCTCCCGCCGTATTGAAGGGGACCGCCTATATCACGTCCTGGTTCGGCGGCGTTGTCACTGCAATCGACCTCGCCTCGAGCTCGACAGAAAAAACGATCCCCGTCGGAATCCACAATCACAACGTGGCGCTGCGGCCCGACCAAAAGCAGGCCTGGGTCACGAACAACAACGCGGGAACCATCTCGATCATCGACTCAGGGTCGAACAGCGTCGCCAAGACTATCCAAACCGGAAAGGGGCCTCGACACACCTATTTCAGCCCTGACGGAAAGGAGGCGTTTGTGACGAACGAATTCGATGATCGGGTTGAGATTTTCGATGCAGAGACAGCGGAGTCCCGTGGCGTCGTCAAGGTCGGTTCGATGCCGCATTTCGCCCTTGTTTCGGGCGACAAGGTTTTCGTTACGAATTACGGCTCCGGCGACGCGACCGTATTCTCGCGATCGAAACGAAAGACGATCGCCAGGATCGCTATCGGCGCAGGCCCGCTTGGCGCCGGCGCGACCAAGGACGGCAAGCGCATCTATTTCGCGTGCCATTCCGCCAACCACGTCGCCGTGGTCGACGGCGAGACCTTAAAGCGCATCGCCGACATCCCCACCGGCGCTGGGCCCGTGCAGGTGACGGTGACGCCAAACCAGTCCTTCGCCTATGTCGCCAACGACGGCGCCGGCACAGTCCAGAAGATCGATCTCGCGACCAACCAGATCGTCAAGACGATTTCCATCGCGCCGGATGCCGGCAGTCACGGCGTCGGTTTCGCCGGGGAAGGGCGTTGGCTGCTCATCACCAACACGGGAGCCAATACGCTTTCGATCATCGACACGGCGACGGACGAAGTGGCCAAGACAATTACCGTTCCCAAGGCGCCCGAGGGCGTCGCCGTGAAGCGTTGAGTTGGCTTTCAGGCGGGTTGCTCAAGGCGACCGCGCAAACCCGGCGCGGTTCACTCTGTCGGAAAATGGGCCGTCTCGCAAAGGGTCAGTCGCGCGGGTGTCGGCCACGAAATCCGCTCTGGGCGAGGCCTTATTGACACTCGTGGGTAGGTTTGATGTAACCTCGCCGCATGGGGAAGCGATCTCCCCACGAGGCGACATGCCCAAGAATCGCGTCCGGTTTTTCACCAAGGGCGCAATATGTCGTCGATCAACTCGATCTCTCCTGAAAAGCTCGCCCGCCTGATTGGCGTCCCGCATTGTCCTGCGCTCATTGACGTGCGGACCGACGAGAATCACGAATCCGATCCACGCTTATTGCCATGCACGTTGCGCCGCCGCGCAGAATCCGTTTCGCATTGGGCTTCGGAGTCGTCGGTCGCCCGTCCATCGTCATCGATCAGTGTGGCGAGCAGGTCAGCGAAGGCGTCGCCGCGTGGCTGCGCTACGCAGGGGCGAAATCCGCCGATGTTCTAGCGGGCGGACACCTGGCTTGGGTCAAAGCAGGCGGCCCAGTCGTCCCCGCGGGGAAAGTGCCGCCGCGTGATGCACTCGGACGAACAATCTGGGTCACGCGCTCCCGCCCGAAAGTCGATCGCATCGCTTGTCCATGGCTTATTCGCCGGTTTGTCGATCCGAGCGCCGTTTTCCTGTTCGTCGCGCCGACGGAAGTGTCAGCGGTCGCGGAACGCTTCGGCGGCGCGGCTTTCGACATAGAGGGCGCGTTCTGGAGCCACAGAGGCGAACGCTGCACATTCGATACGATGCTCGAGGAATGGGGCCTAGCGATAGAGCCTCTGCAAAGGCTTGCCGTCATCGTTCGTGGAGCGGATACGGCGCGCCTTGACCTTGCTCCTGAAGCCGCGGGATTGCTCGCGGCGTCGCTCGGCCAATCCCGCATGTATGCGGATGATCTCGAACAGCTCGAAGCGGGGATTGAGCTTTACGACGCCTTTTATCGTTGGTGTCGTGACGCGACTGACGAGCCCCACAACTGGCCTGCAACCAAATCTGGAAAAACGGCGTGAATATTCACATGCAAACTACGACCCGCCTTCATGGCGTATCGCTCGCTGAAGCGTTTCGCGTCTGGGCGCGAGTAGCTCTACTGAGCTTCGGTGGGCCCGCCGGACAGATTGCGGTGATGCACCGGATCATAGTCGATGAAAAGAGATGGGTGCCGGAAAGCCGCTTCTTGCATGCCCTTAACTACTGCATGCTGTTGCCCGGCCCCGAGGCTCAGCAACTCGCCACCTATATCGGCTGGCTCATGCATCGCACCGTCGGCGGCCTCGTCGCTGGCGGGCTATTCATTCTCCCCGGCGTCATCTCGATCATGGCGCTCAGCATCATTTACGCGCTCTGGGGGAATGTCGGGATCGTGGGCGGATTGTTCTTCGGGTTGAAGGCCGCCGTTCTCGCCATCGTCATCGAAGCTGTAGTGCGGATCGGCAAGCGCGGGCTCAAATCTTCGGCGATGCGGCTTCTGGCCGCTGCCTCATTCGTCGGCATCTTTTTCTTCGCTGCGCCATTCCCGCTCATCATCCTCGCCGCGGCGTTGATCGGATATGTCGAAGCAACGCGGGGGAATCCCGCCTTCGCGGCAGTCGGACACGGGGCAACGCATGAGGACGGCGAAAGCCTCCTTGGCAATGAAACGCCCTCTCACGCGCTACCCTCTCTAAGACACACGCTGCATGTCGGCATGATCTGGTTGGCGGCCTGGCTAATCCCCGTCGCCGCGATCCTGTTTGTCGCCGGTCCCGACAACGTCTTCTCCCAGATTGCGGTTTTCTTCAGCAAAATGGCTGTCGTGACCTTCGGCGGAGCCTACGCGGTTCTCGCCTATGTCGCACAACGGGCGGTCGATACCTATCACTGGCTGACGCCTGCGGAGATGCTCAATGGACTTGGCATGGCGGAAACCACGCCAGGGCCTCTCATCATGGTCTTGCAGTTCGTGGGCTTCCTGGCAGCGTTCCGGTCGCCAGGTGAATTGCCGCCGTTTCTTGCCGGCGTGCTCGGCGGGATTCTTGCGACATGGGTCACCTTCGCGCCCTGCTTTCTTTGGATATTTCTCGGCGCGCCATACATCGAAAAAATCCGCGCCAACAAGGCGCTCTCCGGCGCAATGGCGGCGATCACCGCCGCCGTCGTCGGCGTCATCCTGAACCTCGCTATCTGGTTTGGGATCCACACCATCTTTCGCAGGACGGTCGCGGTGGATGACTATGGGCTGTCATTCGATGCGCCCGTGCTCGCAAGCATGGATTTCTGGAGTTTCGCCCTCTCGATCGCTGCGGCGATTGCGATCTTCCGGCTTCGTGTCGGCGTGCTCCACACCTTGGCAGGCTCCTGCCTGGCTGGAATAGGGCTGTTTCTCGTAGGGGCGATTTAGACATTTCGACGGAAAGGGAGAAAGCCATGAAAAAAAGACCCCTAGCCACTCTCTGCACAATCTGTCTGCTATTGCCCGCGTCCGTTGCTTTAGCTGAAACCGACTGGTCGCAGGTTGATGCCGCCATCGGCAAGAAGGCCGCCGTCGCTGGAAGCGTGCATAAATACGGTCTCCCGCGCAGCGATCTTCACGTTACCCTCGATGGCGTCACCATCAAGCCCGGTCTCGCCCTCGGCGGCTGGATTGCTTTCGAGCCATCAGGAGATGGGGCCATGATGATGGGCGACCTGGTCCTGACAGAAGCCGAGGTGAATCCCGTGATGCGGTCTCTACTCGCCAACGGCGTCCAGGTGACGGCCGTCCATAACCACCTCCTGCGTGCCAGCCCCGCGCCTTTCTATATGCACGTCGGCGCGCACGGCGATCCCGCGAAACTTGTCACGGTCGTTCGGGAGGCGCTCGCCGAAACAAAGACGCCGTTTGAGCCTTCTGCCGTTCCGGTTGGTGAACCTCCGAAGATCGACTTCGACACGGCACAGGTCGAAGAAGCCATCGGCGCCCATGGGAAAAACAACGGCGGCGTCTACCAATTCAGCATTCCGAAAGCCAAGGCCATCCAGGCTGGAGGCGCGACAGTCGCCCCCGCCATGGGCGTCGCGCACGCCGTCAACTTCCAACCCACGGGGGCGGGCAAGGCGGCAATTACGGGGGATATCGTCGCTACGGCCAAGGAGGTCGAGCCGCTGTTGAGAGCGCTTCAGTCCAACGGGATCGAGGTCACAGCACTACACAGCCATATGCTCGACGACGAACCTCGGCTGTTCTTCGTTCATTTCTGGGCGAATGCCGACGCCGTGAAATTGGCGCGTGGATTGCGCGCGGGACTAGATATCGTCCATTAGCGTCCAGGAGCTGACAGCCTATCTCCGTCGCGCTCAATGAACCGGAATGGCCAGAACGCGCTGCACCGGTCGGTCGCATAAGGCCGATTAAGGTTCGCTTGTGGCGCAATGGAGAACCCCTGATCCCACTGTCCTTTTTCAATCGGATGGCAAAAGATCTCAAGCGCGCCGCGATTTTTTGAGTTGGAGAAATCTCGATCGTCTTTCCTTTGACGATTGATCCGCAGGAAGCTCGCCGAGCGGATCGAGAGCCGCCACACTAGCCCCATCCTCGACGTTCCAGCGTCACAGCACCGCGCGCCATTCTCGGAAATGGCGCGCGCGTTTCGGCG
Source organism: Methylocystis sp. H4A (assembly GCF_015709545.1). NCBI lineage: Bacteria > Pseudomonadati > Pseudomonadota > Alphaproteobacteria > Hyphomicrobiales > Methylocystaceae > Methylocystis > Methylocystis sp. H4A. The sequence goes on from NZ_JADNQY010000020.1 coordinate 6,360, forward strand.
TTAGCAACGATTTCGCAATCGTCGGCGAAGGGATCGAAACCGTGCTGTCGCTCAAAAGCGTCACGCCGCATCTGCCGATGGTCGCAGCGCTCTCGGTGATGCGTCTCGGGGCGTGGAAAACCCCGGCCGGGTTGCGAGGGCTGGCCATAGCCGCTGACAATGATCGCCGGACGAAACGCCGCGCGGAAACTTGCGGAACCGCCAAAGCGGAGGGTGAAGTCGCAACGTTTGTCTCGCGAGGAGAAGACGATCTGCAGCACATTGCGCCGGATGCCCTTGGAGGCCATGGCTCATGCGCGCCTGCGGTCCCCACATTGCCCAGGCGGTGAAGGGCAGCAGCGCATTAAGGATCACAAGCGGGACGGATCAGCCTGAGACTTGATCGGCAAGACGCTGAATCGGAGCGCGGCTTCGTTGCGCGGAAACGACCATATCTACAATGCGAGAAAGCAGCGTGTCGCCGCCAACCTTGCCTGCGCGCATCACGAAGCTACCAGTTTGATTAAGCGTGCCGCCGATGACCTTGTCGCCGGCGTTTTTGGTCGCCGGCATGGACTCCCCGGTCACCAAGGACTCGTCGACAGAACTGCGCCCTTCGAGAAGCACGCCGTCGACTGGGACCTTTTCGCCTGGACGCACGCGCAGGCGGTCGCCGACACGAACCTGGGCTAAGGAGACCTCCTCGTCCGAGCCATATTCCTTGACGCGCTTCGCCCTCACAGGCGCAAGATAGAGCAGCGCGCGAGTGGCGCCGTCGGTCTGCTCTCTGGCGCGCAGTTCGAGAACTTGTCCAAGCAGAACAAGGACCGTGATCACCGCCGCCGCCTCGAAATAGATCGGGACAGAGCCGTGGAGGTTGCGGAATGCCGGCGGGAAGAGCGACGGTGCCAATGTTGCGACGACGCTGTAAATCCAGGCGATGCCCGTTCCCATGGCGATGACGTGAACATAATCAGATTACGTGTCACGAGCGACTGCGCGCCTTGAACGAAAAACGGCCAGCCGGCCCAAATCACGACCGGGGTCACCAAAATGAACTGAAGCCAGTTCGACGCTTGCGGCGGGAGCAAGTGATGAAGATTTAAAAAATGACCACCCATCTCCAACGCGAACACGGGCACCGTCAAGGCTAGTCCTACCCAAAATCGTGGCCAAAATTGAGATGCCGCCGTTCTCGACCTAAGCAGAAGGCTAATGGCAAACCAGGCGCGCGTGGCCAATGGTCTGCAAATGGCGCTATGCTGACTCTCAAACACCAAACCTGTTTAGGCTTCGATCAAACACTCAGTCATCGGCGCCCCGATGGCGCAAGCAATGAGGAAGCGGCCAAACCGCGTTGAGCTGCGCACTCTAAAGCGTTGCCTAGAGATTTAGATCCGCGAGCGCGGCGGAAATGTTCGTGTCGCAACTGAAGCAGTGTCAGCCGATTTCCGTGCATCCTCACCAATTTGCATGAGCACAACCGCGCTGAGCGAACTATGATGTGTGAGCGGCTCACGAGCGGCGTGCAAATGAGAGGACGAGGGATCGTGACGCAGGTCGCAGTAAGTATGAAAACGATCGACCTCCGGAAGGCCGAACTGCGGCCAGTCGCGGGCGACGACATCAAGACGCTGCAGGCGTTACTTAATCTCTTCCTCACCGCTGGCGATGTCGGCGAGGATGGCAGTCCAATTCCGCGCCTGATTCTGGACGGGACAGCCGGCGCGAATACCAAGCAGGCGCTGCTCGCCTTCCAAACGGCGGCCCATCTCGTCACGGACGCCATCGTGGGCCAGCTGACTTGGAGGAAGCTCATCGAGCAGGACTTCTAAACGTGAGCGACCGATGAACGAGGGGAAACTCGACATGCCGGCGACGATCAAGTTAGGCGATACCGGAGATGACGTGAAGCGACTTCAACGAGTCTTCGCGCGCAACAAGGTCTTGGGACCAGATGACGTCGACGGAGTCTTCGGACCCCGCACGGAACAGGCCGTGAAGGACTTCCAGCAAGCGAACGGGTTGGCGGCGGACGGCGTCGTCGGGCCGATCACATGGAGCCACGTGCGCCCGTACCGCGAGGCGTCACCGACGCTTCAGCCCGGGTCCCTAGGGCCGATGGTGGCCATGCTGCAGGGCGTGCTCAAGATGGGCTTTGGTTACCTTGGCGCGATCGACGGCATTTTCGGCCCCACGACCGAGAACGTCGTCCGGCAATACCAGACTAACTCCGGGCTCCCCGTCACGGGCGTCATGGACGAGCGGACATGGATGGCTCCCGCGGGCGCCGCCGGAGCAACGCTCGAGAGCCTCTCTGGTCTTATCCTTTAATCGTGGCTCATGCCTGCCGAACTGGTGGCGCGGCCCGTATTGACCGCCGTCGTCATCTTTCAGCCGAGGCTCATAGATTTTTTATTCCCATTAGTATTGCGGGGGAGGCATCGTAATGTCTGGCAGCATCAGCCCTTGGCCAGTGGTCAAAGCCGGCTCCAGCGAACATCCCATCAAAACGCTGCAATATCTGCTGCGGGCGCGCGGACATAGCGCTGTCGTCGACGGTATGTTCGGTCCGAAGACCGAAGCCGCGGTGAAAGCTTTTCAAGCAAGCCAGGGGTTAACGGCGGATGGGATTGTCGGGCCTTTGACTTGGACGGCTCTTGTTGTGCAGGTCAAAAAAGGAAGCCAAGGCGACGCGGTTAGGGGGGTGCAGGAGGAATTTCAGTTCCGCAACCTGTCTGGCGATCCCAGCAAGGGACCGCAAGTCGATGGAATCTTCGGACCAGTGACAGATGCGGCGGTGCGTGGGTTTCAGCACGCGCTTTCGCTCGACATCCCCGCCGTGAAAGTGGACGGAATCGTCGGTCCGGTCACTTGGCAGGCTCTCGTGAGCAGCATGCTTTCCTTTTAGCGTCGGCTTCAGGTGGGAGGCTGAAGCTGATCAAAGCCATCCGGTGCTGAAGGTCGGCTCGATTGGCCTACCTGTCCGTCGTTTGCAGAGCCGTATGAGCGCAGTCGGTTTCAACACCGGCGGAGTCGACGGGCGCTTCGGCGCCAAGACTGAAGCCGCAGTCAAGAAGTTGCAGCAAGATTATCGCCTAAGCATGGACGGCATCGTTGGTCCGCAGACTTGGCAAGTCGTCGACGCCCTAGAGAATGAGGGTGGCGCAAGCTGATCTGATCACGATTTGGCAGCCATTTCGCGTCCTCCAACCCTCACTATCTACCCGGGGCGAGACGCGCCGCCAACCAGGGCAGCCGGGAATCCCCATTCCGTCTTCAATCACGAATTCGTCCACACGCCCTAGTCATGATCATGATCCCGGAGGTTATTACGCGCATGCGCCGGGTGAAGACATTTGCGCACGCGTCTGTGGTACCAGGCCCGTCGGGATGCGATGGTGTAAACGGCATGCGCCCGATGAAGACAATGGGGTGATTGCTCCCACCGCGGCTTTATCGAGCTTTCCGTATGCGCAGGCGCTCCGAGGCGAAGCACTGTCTGGGAACAGGTTGATTTGATAACTCCGGCGCTTATTGTGTTGTCTTCGCTAGGCTTTTACAGCCCTCTCCCAGGACTGAATGTTTGATGCTCAGCAAACGACCGCGCGACCTCATCCTGAGGGCATGGTTGAGCATGGCGACAGCCTTGGGGCTTAGCGGCTGTGCTCTCACGCCACCTGGCACGACGGAGGAGCAAGCCAAGCTGAGCGAAGTTTCCGAGCACTTCGAGCCGCCGATTGAGGCTCGGGAGTTGCCGGCTCTGCCCGCGGTTGCCAGCTGGCGCGACGTGCTGCACAGAGCGTTCCTAGCGAATGGGGAATTAGAATCGGCCTATTTCGAGTGGAAGGCGGCTTTGGCCCGGGTCGACCGGGATGCGACCTGGCCCAACACCAATTTGATGTTCGGTTACCGCTACATGTTTTCGCGTGATCAGATGAAGACATGGGACCGCATGACGCTCAGCGGCACCTTCATGCCGTCGACGACTCTGCAGTTGCCGATCAAAACGTGGACCGCTGGAAAAGTAGCGCTGGAGGCGGCCAGAGCGGCAAGCGAGAGATTTCGCACTGTCAAGTTCGAGCTTCAGCGTAAGGTTCTCATCGCTTATTTGGATTTGGCGCTGGCCAGGGAAAAAGTCCGCATCGAGCGCGACAACGTAAACCTTCTCAAGCTCTTGACGAGCTCGGCCGCCGCTCGGAGCCAGGCTGGGGCTCCCCTGCAAGACATGTTGAAGGCCCAGACCAACTGGGAGCTGGCGAAGAACAACCTGCTGAACCTGGAAGCCGAGGTCCGCTCGGCGCGCAGCAAGCTCAACGGTCTTCTTGCTCGCGACGCCGAGGCGCCGCTGGACCTTCCCCCGACTTTGCCCGCCGCGCGTCCCGTGATCGGTAAGGATGCTCGCATCATCGAGGTCGCCGTCGATCAAAACCCGGAATTGGCTGCTCTCGCGCGCCAAGTGGCCGGACGCAAGGATGCCATAGAACTCGCCTGGCTGGAATTTCTGCCGGATTTCGTGCCCTCCGGGAGCATTACCGGCAATATTGAAAGAACGGCCGAAATGTTTGTGATGGTGCCGACGAGGATCCCGGCGATTCTCGCGATGATCCGGGACACGGAGGCAATGGCGCGCTCGACCGAAGCAGTGCTGAGGCAAACCGAGAAGGACCGCGCTGCGAGCTTCGTCGCCAACCTTTACTTCATGCGCAACGCAGAGCGACAAACGAGTTTTTACCGGCGGCGGGTGGTCCCTGTTGTCGAGCAACTGATCAACAGTTCGCGGGAAGCCTACGCAGCGGGAAGCGTGCAGTTCGCGGATCTCATCGACAGCCAGCGGACTTATATTTCAGTCCGAGTCTTGGTCGCCGAAGCCAGGATCGAGCGAGAAAAGCGGCTAGCGGAACTCGAAGCTCTGGCGGGCGTGGACATAGAAACGCTTGGTCGGCCAGAGATGGCTCCGCCGGAGCCGCCGGAACAAGCCACTCTGCAATAGCCTGGACAGGCCGGAGCGGCGACACGGCTATAGCGGAGAATGGCATGTCGATGAAGCGGCGCGGATATCTCGGCAGACTGGCGCTAACGGCGCTGCTGATTTTAACCGTCTCTCCCAGTGTTGGCGATGAGCGAAAATCAACTCCAGACAAGACCATGTCCGGCAAGGAAATGCGGGGATCGAGCGCCTCTAAGACACGCGCCGCGCCGCCGTCAGGATTCGCCGAGGTCCGCATTGCGCCAGAAGTGCAACAACGGATCGGCGTGACCCTGGGGACCGTGCGGCGGACGCCGCTCATTATGACGATACGCACGGTCGGCATCGTGCGCCCCGACGAGACTAAGGTCCGCCATATTCACCTCAAAACGGAAGGCTGGGTCGAAAAACTGTTTATCTCCTTCACCGGCCAAAAAGTGAAAGCCGGCGACCCGATGCTCTCAATTTATAGCCCCGCTTTTTTCGCGGCGCAGCGGGAGTTCCTGATTGCTTTACAGTATTCGAGGTCAGCGCCCTCCCCAGGTCAGCAAAACGTGGTCGACACGACTCGGCAACGACTCGCGCTATGGGATGTGCCAAAGAGCACGATCGACGCGTTGGAAAAGACAGGCAAGCCGAGCAAATCGCTTATTTTGCGGAGCCCCATTTCGGGGGTCATCCTGGAAAAGAAGACGTTCGAAGGCCAATATGTGATGCCGCAGGCCGAATTGTATACGGTCGCCGACCTCTCGACGGTATGGGTGCAGGGGAGGGTTTTCGCGTATGAATTGCCGCATGTTGCTCTCGGAATGCCAGCGACGGTGACGTTTCCATCACTGGCGGCGCGATCCTTCGTCGGCAGAATTGTCTTCATCGATCCGGTGATCGACGAGCCGAGCAGGACGGTGCAGGTTCGCGTCGAGCTGCCCAATCCTGACGGCCTAATTAAGCCCGGCATGTTCGCTAATGTTTTGATCGCTCATGCAATGGGAAGCGGCTTGACCGTTCCGACATCCGCCGTCCTGCGCACCGGCGAGCGTGACATCGCCTTTCGTGCGGTCGCCCCCGACCGATTCGCGCCGGTCGAGGTAACAATCAGTCCCTTGCGGTTCGATGACCGCTTCCAGATTCTCGAGGGGCTTAAGGCCGGCGACGAGGTTGTGACCTCCGCCAACTTCCTCATCGACTCAGAAAGCCGGCTGCGCGCTGGCGGCGGCGACATGACGGGCATGCCCGGGATGGGCGTCGAGCAAAAAGAAAAGAAGGACGCCGCTCATCCGAAGACGACGCACTAGGTCGCCTCCGCGTTCTCCGCCTCTCGATCGAGGGTAGCCCATGATTGGCCGCATCATCGAATTCAGCGCCCGCAACGCGTTTCCCGTTATATCGCTGATCGTTGTCATCGTCGGCGCGGGCCTTTGGGCCGCATACAACACGCCCCTTGATGCGCTCCCCGACCTTTCCGACACGCAGGTGATCGTCGCCACGGACTGGGAGGATCGCAGCCCCAACATTATCGAAGACCAGATCACTTACCCAATTGTCACGCAGTTGCTCTCGACTTCCAAGGTCAAGGCGGTACGGGCGAGCAGCTTCTATGGCCAGTCTCTCGTTTACGTCATCTTTGAAGACGGCACGGACCTCTATTGGGCGCGAAGCCGGGTGCTGGAGTATCTCAGCGGCATGGCCGGGAAGCTGCCGCAGGGCGTGTCTCCGCAACTCGGGCCAGACGCCACCGGCGTCGGTTGGGGACTTGAATACGTCCTGATCGACAAGACGGGGAAACACTCGCTCTCCGAGCTTCGCAGCTTGCAGGATTGGCAGGTCAAATATCAGCTTCGCGCGGTGCCCGGTGTTGCGGAAGTAGCAAGCGTCGGCGGCTTCGTAAAGCAATATCAAGTCACGCTCGACCCCGATAAGCTGCTCGCCTACCAAATCCCGATCAACAAAGTAGTCGACCAGGTCCGCCGCTCCAATCAGGAAGTCGGCGGCCGCGTGCTGGAGTTCTCCGGCGCGGAATACATGGTGCGCGGGAAGGGCTACATTCAAAGCCCTACCGACATCGAGAAGGTCGCGGTCGGAGCGCGGCCCGACGGCACGCCGATTCTTGTGCGGGATGTCGGTTTCGTGCAGATCGGCCCCGACATTCGCCGCGGAACCGTGGACTACAACGGCATGGGCGACGCCGCCGCCGGCATCGTCGTCGTCCGATTCGGCGAGAGCGTTTATGACGTGTTGGCGCGCGTCAAGAAGACGATCGCCGAGAAGGTCGCGCCCGCCTTGCCGGAAGGCGTCGAACTCGTCGTCACCTATGACCGATCGACGCTCATCGACCATTCGGTGGCGACGTTGAGGGAGGCGCTCGTTGAAGAAAGCGTCCTCGTCGGCCTCGTGTGCATGGTCTTTCTGTTCCACGTCCGCAGCGGGCTCGTTGTGATCCTGACCTTCCCCTTGGCGATCCTGATGGCGCTGCTGGCGATGCGATGGTTCGGGCTCACCAGCAACATCATGAGCCTCGGCGGCATCGCCATCGCGATCGGCTCAATGGAGGACGCCGCCACCGTGATGGTCGAGAACGCCCACAAGCACATCGAATATGAGGAGAGAAAACCCGTCGAAGAGCGCCGTCCGCGCCTCGAGGTCCTGATCGAAGCCAGCAAGGAGGTGGGTCCGTCGCTGTTCTTCTCGCTCCTGATCATGACTTTGAGCCTGTTGCCGATATTCGCGCTTCAGGAGCAGGAGGGCCGGTTGTTCAAGCCGCTCGCCTATACCAATGTGTTCAGCATGTTCTCTGCGGCGATCTTGTCCATCGCCGTCACACCTTTCCTCTTGAGAGTCCTTATCCGGGGCAAAATTCCGGCCGAAGAGGCGAACCCGATCAATCGATTCTTTATCTGGATCCATCGGCCCATTATCAGGCTGTCGCTGAAATTTCGTTACGCGATGGTCGCCCTCGGCTTCCTCGCCATCGCTTCGGTTGTCCCGCTTTACATGAGCTTGGGCCGCGAGTTCATGCCGCCTCTATGGGAAGAAACGGCGCTCTTCATGCCCGTGACCCTGCCGGCGGCGTCGATCCAGACGATGCAGCGGGCCATCCGAGAGCAAGACGAAATCTTGATGACGTTTCCGGAAGTGACGAGCGTTTTCGCCAAAGCCGGACGGGCCGACACCGCCACAGACCCGGCGCCGCTTGAGATGGTCGAAACCATCATCAACCTCAAGCCCGAGGATGAGTGGCGCGCGGGGCTGACCCCCGAGAAGCTGATCGGAGAAATGAACCAGGCGCTGAAGGCGAAAATGCCGGGGTTCGTGAACAGTTGGACCATGCCCATCAAGGCCAGGATCGATATGCTTTCGACCGGCGTCAGGACGCCGATCGGCGTGAAGATTTTTGGGCCGGACCTTGCGCAAATCGAAAGCATCCTTTCGCAGGTCGAAACCGCCGTCGCCATGGTCCCGGGAACAAGAAACGTTTTCGCCGAACGCGTGGCGGAAGGTCGCTATCTCGACATCGACATCAACCGCGACGCTATCGCCCGCTACGGTCTGTCGGTGATGGACGTGCAGGAAGTGATCCAGGCGGCGGTGGGCGGCGCCAATCTCACGCAAACGATCGAGGGCCGCCAGCGCTTTCCCGTGAACGTCCGCTACGGGCGTGAACTGCGGGACGATCTAGCGAAGCTCAAGCGCGTGTTGATCGCGACGCCGACGGGGGCTCAGGTCCCTTTGGAGGAATTGGGCGAGCTTCGCTTCGTCGATGGTCCTGGGCTCATTAAGAGCGAAGCGGCGCAGCTTGTGGGCTACGCTTATGTCGACATCGCCGGCCGCGACACCGGGAGCTATATGGACGACGCTCGCAGGATCGTCGGCGAGATGGTGAAGCTCCCTGCGGGCTACAGACTTGAATGGAGCGGAGCCTACGAAGGAATGGAGCGGACGCGCGGCTTGCTCGTCTACTTCATTCCGATGACGCTCGCGGCCATCTTCCTGCTGCTTTATCTCAACAACCCGTCGCTCGTCAGAGTGTTGATGGTGGTGCTGGCGGTACCGGTCGCCGTGGCTGGCGCGTTCGTGGCGCTGTTGCTGATGGGTTACAATCTCAGCGTTGCGGTGTGGGTCGGAATTCTCGGGCTCGCAGGCGTCGACGCAGAGACCGGGATGGTGACGCTTCTCTATTTGGACGTCGCCTATGACCGCTGGAAGCGAGAAGGACGGATGACGAGTCTTTCGGACCTCGAAGGCGCGGTTACGGAAGCCACCGTCCAACGCGTGCGGCCCAAGATGATGACATTCTGGTCAGTGCTGCTGAGCCTTTCGCCCATCATGTTGGCCACTGGAGCCGGCGCCGACCTGATGAAGCGGATCGCCGCTCCGATGGCCGGCGGGATCGTCTTCAGTTTCCTCGTGGAGCTGCTGATCTATCCGGCCATCTATTTCCTCTGGAAGGAGTGGAGCGAGGTGCGGCGTCTCGATGCCTCAGGGCAGCAGAAATTGGTTTCGGATTCAAGCGGCAGACCTTCTGAGTCCCCTTGACGGTCGGCGTCCCGGCGACCTCAGGGGAGCGGCAGCGCGCGGCGTCTGCCCAGTAAACAGGCTTGTTGGCCAAGTCTACTGTGTTGGGCTCTAGCTAGGATTGGTCTTAGCGCATTTGCCGAGAGGGGATGAGGAGAGATGAGGATTTTCGGCCTTCTTGCAGGCATGGTCGCGGCGGGTATCGGGACCGCTCATGCAGACTGTAAGTCGGAAATCGAAAAGACGAAGAATGACTGGGCCGCTCTGCGTCTCGAACCGCAAAGCAAGCCGAGTTCCATTTCCAAAGGCGTTCGCGGCCATGAGCACATCTAAGCGGCCGTGACGTCGATGCGATACCATCTGCATCAACCGGAGGCGCTTTGCAACGCGGGCAACGATCATGAGTCGTTGCTGCACGTAAATGTCATTCGCGCTTTTCTCGATTTGCCGGAGTTTCAGCATCCGGGGAGCCATCTTTATCTCTATAAAGAGCGGAAGAGGTAGGGTGACCGTTGTCCCCGGGCGCGGTCCAATTCCTCGCTGCAGTCAATCCCTCTCGCCGACAATCAACTCATCACCAAGTTCGAAGCCGCCTTCGACGATTTCCGTATACCCGCCGCCATCCAGGCCGGTTCGCGCTGGAACCGGCATCGGCTTCCCCTTGCGTAGCGCCCAAATCGAGATGACGTCGGACTTGTCGCCGCTGACTTGCGCGACATTGCGGCTCCGTGAATAGCGCAGCGCCTCGTTCGGCGCGCGCAGCACATCGACACGCTCATCAATTACGATCCGCGCGGTCGCTGTCATTCCTGGTTCGAGCACGCCCTTGGCGTCTGGCGCGGAAAGGACGACCATATCTTGCGCCCTGCGAACCTCCGTTGCCTGTCCGTCAAACGAGCGGACCGGCACCGCGTCCACATTGATCGAAGCCCGATCGCCGATTTCAATTTTGTCAATATCGCCCGGGGCGGGCGCGACCTCGATTTGCGCGACAGCGTGATTCACGACGACGAAGAGTTCTGACTTTCCTGCTTTGACTGGCTGGCCCGTCCCGGCGCGTCGTGAAATCACGGTCCCATCCATTGGCGCGCGAACTTCCGTGCGCTTCAGATCATTTTCGGCCGCGTGCAGCGCCGCGTTGCGTTGTGTGGTCAGTTCTTCGCTCCACCTCGTTTTTGCTAACGTTCGCTCGTGGGCGCGCGTCGCCCTATCGATCCTGCTCCGTTGCGCCGTCGCGCGAGCCCGATCCAACGTCGATTTCGCGCGCGCGAGTTCCACTTTATCCTTGTCGAGTTGCAATTGGGCGGCCGAGAGTTCGTCTCGCCGACGTTCGACGGCAAGGCGGTAGCGCCGCTGATCGATCGTCCCGCAAAGCTGGCCTTTCGTAACTTTCGCGCCGACCTGGCAATCGCGAAACTGGACGGCGCCCGTCAAAGGCGCGAACACTTCGACCGTCAGTCGCGGACGAACGACGCCGGTCGCCGTGACGGCGCGGACCACGGAGCCTCGTTCGAGTGGGCGGGTCGTAAATCGCGCCGCCGTTTCCCGCGGCTGCGGCCAATAGAGCCAACTTGCAGCGAAGGTCGCCACAATGACGACCGCCGTTATCGACCCAATCCATCCTGTCGAGGGGATCGCCCCACGCTCTTCTTTTGCTGCGGCAGGCGCGAGCTTGACGAGTTCGAGCGCCAGCAATGGCACGGCGCCGGCGGCCAGCAAGACGAAGCCATCCTGGTAAGGAAGTTGTGACGTCGACAAGAAACGCGAGAGCGTGGCGTTGATGTGAGTCCACATCTGGATCGTGATGGACACGCTCACGACGAGGAGCAAATTGAGGTTCGACATAAGGTCCAGGCGCCAGATCGGCGTCGTCTGGCTGCGCGCGCCCAGCGAAATCAGCAGTTGCGCGAAGACCATCCCGCAGAAGGCGTAAGTGCGCGCGACCTCGAGGCCCCCGGATTGCAATCCCCATAAAAAGGCGAGGAAAGTTACGCCAGCGATGAGCGATCCGGTCAACAACATCGCCCAGAAAAATCGTGCATCCGCGAGCTGCTCTCCCCGCGCGCGCGGACGCTGGCTCATTAGTCCTGGATCGACGCGGTCCGCCGCGAGACATAGCGCCGGCGGCCCGTCGGTGACGAGATTGATCCAGAGCAGATGAATGGGCAGGAGGGGCGTCGGGAGACCGCTGACGATGCAAATCGTGATGAGCAGCAGTTCGCTGGCGTTGCAGCCGAGAAGGTATAGCAGGGTCTTGCGAATGTTCTCGTAGATGCCGCGGCCTTCCTCCACCGCGTCGACGATGGTCGCGAAATTGTCGTCGGTGACGATCATGTCGGACGCCTGCTTCGTCACTTCCGTGCCGATTCGGCCCATCGCTACCCCGATATCGGCACCCTTGATTGCCGGCGCGTCATTCACGCCATCGCCGGTCATGGCGACGACGGCGCCGTTCGCCTGCCAGGCCCTGACGATGCGCAATTTGTGCGCGGCGCTGACGCGCGCATAGACGGCGATTCTGGGGACGCGTTGCTGCAGAGCGTCATCGGTCAGCCGGTCGAGTTCGACGCCCGTCGCTACCTGACCTTCTTCAGCGAGCCCCAACTCCCTGCCAATGGCGATGGCGGTGCGCGGATGATCGCCGGTTATCATCACAACCCGGATGCCGGCGGCTTGGCATTTTGCGACGGCCTCTTTCGCCTCGGCCCTCGGGGGGTCGTATAAGCCGGCGAGTCCCACGAAAACCAGATCACGCTCGACGGTTTCCGGGGTAAGTTGATCGAGCGACAATCCATCGAAATCGCGATAAGCCGCGCCGAGCACGCGCAGCGCCTTGCCGGCCAGATTGGCGTTTTGCCGGGCGAGTCCTTCGCGATCCGTGTCGGTCAGCGCATGAACGCCGTCCTCGCGCCAAATGTGTGAGCATTTGGCCAGCAGCATCTCTGGGGCGCCGTTTGTGAGAACGCGCAGACGCCCATCGGGCAAGCGCCGAACGATCGAATGCAGCTTGCGGTCGGAATCAAAGGGGATTTCGTGAACCCTCGGATCGTCCCGGTCCAACGCGCTCCGGTCGGCGCCTGCTTTTTGACCCGCGGAGAGCAGCGCGCCTTCGGTCGGGTCGCCAATAACGCTCCACGCATTGTCTTTCGATCGCTCGAATTGAGCGTTGTTGCAACCGACAAGGATTTGCGCCATTTGGCGCAGCGCGCTGTCGCGACTGGGGTCGACGGCCGCGCCGCTCAATCGCACATCGCCTTCGGGACTGTAGCCCTCGCCGGAGACCTCGTAGGTCCGGTCGGCGACGACCATGGCGCGGACGGTCATCTGACCAACGGTCAAAGTTCCGGTCTTGTCGGTGCAGATGACATTGGTCGAGCCCAGCGTCTCTACGGACGCTAGCCGGCGCACGAGGGCGCGGCGTCGCGACATGCGCAGCACGCCGAGCGACAGAGCCGCCGTCGCCACGGCCGGCAGGCCTTCGGGTATCGCCGCGACGGCGAGGCTGACCGACGTCATGAACAGGTCGAGGATCGGCTCTTTGCGCAAGAAGCCGAGGCCGAAGAGTAATGTCACGGTTCCAAGCGTGGCCCATAGGAGCACGTGGCCGAACCGCTCGAGTTTCTGCTGAAGGGGCGTCTCCGCTTCAGCGCCCGCCTCGCTAATCAGCGAAGCGATGTGGCCCATTTCGGATCGCATCCCGGTGGCGACGACGACGGCGCGGCCGGAGCCAGTCGCGACGTTCGTTCCCATGAACACCATGTTGGTCCGGTCGCCGATGGCGAACTCCGGGTTGTCCATGGCCTCGATGCCCTTCCCGACGGGCTCGGACTCGCCCGTCAGGGCGGCCTCGACGCAAGTGAGCGACGCCGCGGACAGCAAGCGCGCATCGGCCGCGACGAGATCGCCGGACTCGAGTTCCAGCAGGTCGCCGGGAACCACGTCGGCGGAGGCACTGGTTATCACCGCGCCGTCACGCCAGACCTTCGCCCGCGGCGCGGTCATTTGCCTCAAGGCCGCAATCGATTTTTCTGCCCTGTATTCCTGATAAAAGCCCACAACTGCGTTCAGGAACACGATCGCGAGAATGACAAACGAATCTGTCGCCTCGCCGAGCGCGCCAGAGACGACGCTGGCGCCGATCAAGAGCCAGATGAGAATGCTCTTGAACTGGGCGAAAAAGATCGCCCAGGGGCTAACCGGCTTTGTCTCCGCGATCGCATTCGGCCCGATTACGGCGCGCCTGTTCTTCGCCTCCGCTGAGCTCAGGCCGTTCGCGGGCGCGCCGAGGCGCTGCAGCGCTTCATCGCCGGTCAAGCAATGCCAGGGCTTGTCAACCGATTCCATCTCACGCTGCCCGGTATTTGCCTCGCGCCTTCTGGGGCGTTTGTTCATGAGGTGCGCAAGGCGGCTCTAAGGCCGCCTCATTTGCGGCACCCACCATCGCCGATCTGCAAAGCCAAGGCGGGCGCGCCCCGCCATCGGGGCGTGCCCCAGCCGCCACGCGCGACGCTCAAGCCGCGAGGGCGTTTTGCCTGAATCGAGTTTGCCAGCATCGCGGCGTTGTCCGTTCGATGCGCTGCGGAACGCCGCAGAGCTTCCTTTTATCCGCTTGGCGAGGTCCCCGCCGCTTCGTCTGTTCGGCGTGCGGCTCGCGCGACGTTCATCTAATGCCAGACTGGCCGACTATGCGGCGCAGCGCCAAACCTCCAAGGGCATCGCCTAAGCAGTTTACCGAAACGCCTTGCCGATTTATATTGTCGGCTTGAATTGGAGAAAAAAATGCGCAAGCTGTTGGTGATTTTAGTCGGGTCTACTCTCTTCCTTTCGGCCCCCGCGATGGCACACGATCCGCAAACTCATGGAATGGTCCCTGGCGGGCACGGCAGGCACATGCATCGTGATTGGAGCACTCCTGGCCAGCACAGACATAACGTTTGCTGGCACCTTCATCACGGAAAATGGGTGTGGGTCTGTCGCTGACGCGGAGAGCGTCTCGCGCAATAATCACCGTCCCGCAAATTTAACGGGCGACCCGGATGCCAACGCCCGCCGATCTGGCGGGCGTCTCTTCGTGCGAGCGGCTGGACGTCACCGGCAAGCCCATACCCAATGGCCTTGATCCCACACCCAACAAGGACCGCGAACGTGTCCGCCTCCACCGTAACCATAGCGATCGCCGCTCCAATCCCTGTGCTGATGGCGGCCGTGCCCTCCATAGTCTGGCACATACCGGTCGTGGTGGAATGTTCCGGCTTGCGCCAATGACGCCCACAACGTTGCTGCAGCTAGAACTGCGCCAAGCTTGAAACTTTTGCGCATAGCGTCCTCCCTATTCTTTCTGATGGAGAACTATGGCGCTCGGGGCTAATTTGAAGGGCGCAGATGGTGGGTGGCGAGAATGCGCTCGGAATGGGTTGTCTCGCCGCGCGTGAATAAATTCGAGATCTGCGATGATGAAGCGAGCTTGATTGAGAAGATCGCAGCGGCATAGCGCATCGAGCGCGCCACCCGTCGCGCTTTTACGCGTCGCTAGTCGTTAGAGCCGTCAACGGCAACGACGAACGTAACCGACGTAGAAACATGCGGTCATCACTGCGGTTGCGGCCTCAGGCTCGGCGATTCTGTCCCCGGTGCTCGTCGAATCGCGCGCTGGCGTTTCGAATCCGGGGTCGATTAAGAAAGGCCGATGCCGACCGGATGCACCAAGCCTGGCAGGAGCGTAGGGCGCTGGCGTGTAAAGACAGGGAAACGGAATGATCGAGATTGCGGCTCAAGAACTGGGCGCATTCGATCGATGCCGGTTGATACGCATGAATGATTCGCTCCGCCCAATGTTAGCTGCCGACGTGATTGAAGTGTTGCTTCACGCGCATCAGAGACATGGCCGACGGCAAAAATTGACCCAAAGCGGTCATTTTGCAACTTCGATTAGAAACTGACCTGGGCCCCGTCGAACAGGCGGCAACGGGCGCCGAGGCGATGCGGCACGCGGAGGTGCGGGCACCGTCACTCGCCATTCTCGATCTTGGATTACCGGTCGCCGACGACATAGCGTCATCACCACATTACGCCAACGCTGGAAACCTCATCATCGTCCTTTCCGCGCATGAGCGGGAAGCAGAGAAAGTCGGTCGCTTGATTTGTGCACATTCCTAAATCTCACGGGGCCTCTCGGGGAGGTGAGTCCACACGAAGGCGACGCCGAAAGACAAGCCTCTTCATGACGAAGCTTTTCCAACGAGCGGCGCCTGAAAGGCGAGCAAATTCTCGATGACCGCGTCCGGCCTGTCGAGCGGCAGGAAGTGCCCCCCGTTTTCGACGGTCGCCATTTTTGCGCCGGGCACGATCTGACGATCATGTTCGCGTTCATCTGGCCGCGACCAATCGCGGGCGCCCCAAAGCAGCAGCACGGGAATCTTGATGTTCGAATAAGCCTTCGTCGCCGTCTCCCAGGTTTCGGCGTTGCGGAGCAGATTGAGGAAGGCGCGATAATGACCGCGTCGGTTGCCGACGAGATACATTTCCTTCAGCAGCTCCGGCGAAATATGTCGCGGGTCGAATACGCCGCCGTCGAGCACCGATTTCATGATGACGAATTGGCGCAGGCGCATCACTGTGTCGCCGAGGATCGGCAGATCCGCCAAGGCGACGAAGAGACGCGCGAGAGAGGAGCTGCGCCCCATTCCGCGTCCCTTGGCGTAATCATAAGGATTGATCGCCACGACGCGCGAAACCCGTGGATTGTTGCGCGCCGCGAGAATGAGCGCGATCGAGGCACCGATCGAAACGCCCGCGAGCGTCAGATCATGTAGATCCAAAGCGTCGAGAAAGCCCTCGATCGTCCCGACGAAATAGTCCGCGTCGTATTTCGCCGCCGGTATGTCGGAATAGCCGTGACCGGGATAATCGACCGCATAGACGGTGAAACTCTTCGTGAGCTCGGGGACAACCTTCTCGAAGAGGTCGAGTTGCGTCCTCAGCGTGTGCAGAAGAACCAGGACAGGGCCTTTGCCCGTCTTGATGTAGCGAAGGCGGACACCGTTGATGCTGACATATCGGATCGGGATGTCCGGCGCCCAGGAGAGGCGCTCCGGAGTTGGCGGGATAGGCCGCATCGCCTCGACGAGGAATGAAAGAAGCACGATCGCCGCCGCCATGGCGACGAAACCGATGAGGGCGAAGATCACAACATCCGACATGGCGTCCTCCTATGACTCGACGACGACGTCGCCCTCGGCGAGAGCTTGGCAAGCGAGAGTGTATCCGCGGGCCTTCTCTCCCTGCGTCAGGGAGTCTTCGACCGGCATCCGCACCTTGCCTGAGAGCAGCTTGACGCGGCAGGCGCCGCATGTCCCCGATCGACAGGCGTTGTCGATAAAAACATGCGCCTTATCGGCGACATCGAGAATGGTGTCATTCTCGGCGATCGGGGCCGAGACCTGCGACATCTGAAAGGTGACGCGTCCGACGATCCTGCCGGCCGACGCCGCCTTGCGGGTCGGATCGCGCGTCTCGGTTCCGAACGCTTCCTTCTTGATCCGTTCGGCAGGCACGCCAAGATCGAGCAATGCTGCCGTCACTGCGCTCATCATCGCGAGGGGGCCGCAGAGATGAACACGCTGCGCCGCGATATTCGGAACGGCCGAGGCGAGGAACGCCTTGTCGATGCGGCCCCGAGCCCCGGGCCACCCTTCGACGTTGGGATCGCTCATCGTGGCTGCGACCCGCAGGTGGCTGTTGCGCGTTTGCAGCGCCGCGATCTCCTTTTGGAACGGATATTCGCGCGGGCTGCGGAAGCTCAAGAGCAGATGGATGTCGCCCGGCCAATTTGTGTCGGTGAGATAGCGCGTCACGCTCATCAGCGGCGTCAAGCCGACGCCGCCGCCGATCAGGACGATGCTTCGTTCCTCCTCGCCGGTGAAAGTGAAGGTCCCGTTCGGAGCCACGACTTCGAGAAGATCGCCTGGCGCAGCCGCATCATGGAGCCACCGTGAAACGAGGCCATCCGTTTCCCGTTTCACCGTGATCTCGATTGAGTCTCGCCGCGTGGGCGAGGAGGCGATTGTGTAGGAGCGTTTGGTTGGAATGCCGAAAGGCTCGATTGAGAACGTCAGGAACTGCCCTGGCAGGAATTCGAAAGGAATCTTTCCTCCCTCCCGCTCGACGAGACGGAAGGTTTTGACGTTGTCCGCGACCTCGATGATCTCAGCCAATCGCAGCTCCCCCGACCATTTAATCTTTCCCGTCGCCGCGTCGTTCTGGCGGTAGGGGACGGGGTTTGGATGCAGCATTGATGGAACCGGGCGCAGGGGCGTCGGATCGTGGCGAACGCCGGGGCTCGGGAAGCATCTACCGAAGGCGAGAAGCAGTTTGGGCGAGCCCCCGACACGGATTTTTCTCCGCAGCAGCGCCCAAACCAGGCTGTGCTCCCTCGCCAGAAAGCCGAGCCAAGTCCGGCTGTCCGCGGTGACCCGAAGGTCGGCTGAGCCGATGTAGCCCTCCTGGACGCGGATGACGCCATCGTGAATAACGATCGTGGCCTTGCGCTGCTCGTCGCCGGTGAACTCGAAATGATAAGTTGCGCACAGGTCGCGCGCCTGGTTGGGCTGAAACGCGAAAGGCAAGAGTTGCAGCATCGCGTCGATGCTCCGCGGCCGTAATGCGTTGCCGACGGTCTTGACGGTCTTGTTCTTCCATCTTTTCTTGGCGTACGCCTCGGCGTCCGAGCCTTTCACGACATAAACCGGCTCTTCTTTTTGTTGCAGCGGCTTGACGATTTCCTGAATGTGGCGCGCGCGATCGGCCAGATATGTCCCGATGACGTCTTCGCCGGCGGGACACACCGCCATGCAATAGGCCGCCTTGTAGTTTGCTCCATGGGAGAGGCTCTGCCACATCGAGGCGGTTTCGGGCTCGCTCATGCGGCTGCGATAGTCGAGCGCGCTCTTGCTGTCTGCGACCTGCTCGACCCAATCGGCGAAGCCGCCCATGAATTCGCGATAGTTGTGGGTGAAGCAGGCCGAGAAATTGAACCCTCCGTCGGGGGCGATGGCCCCGACGGGACAGGCCGTCACGCACAGCCGGCACTCCAGACAAGGGTTGTAATCAATCGGCGCATCATATTCCGTGGCCTCCGCGCCGATCAGCACGGTTCCGATCAGGACGAAGTTCCCGAATTTCGGGTGTATTAAATTGCGATGGACGCCCATGTGGCCGAGCCCGGCGGCGATGGCGACGGTCTTGTGCGATACGATCCATATGGCGCTGGGGAATTGATACATCTCCATCGGAAAGCCCATCGCCGGGCTGACGGCGCGAATTCCTTTCGCCTCGAGCCGCTGCACCACCCGACGACCGACTTCGTCAACATCGAGTCCCGAATGGTGAAACTCGATGTTGGCGACAGAGCGTGCCGGGCTGCGGATCGGCTCCCGGTTCATGCGGACGACGAAGCCCAGCAGCGTCTTGGTCCAAGGATAGTGATGCAGAAGCCCGTCCCTCTGGGAGTCGAGCGCGGGCCGACTGAGCTCCACCAAACCGGCGTCATCGGCGCCGCAGTCGCGGGCCAGTTGGCGGAGCCAATCGGCGTCGATCCCGCCCTTTTCGTTCTCGACCTGAGCGTCGGCAATGGCGCGCATACGCTTGACGGTCGGATGGTCCTCGATGTTCATGGCTTTACCCTCGCGAAATTGCGGTCGGCATCACCTGGTCGCTACGAGCGACCATCGAATGCGGGCTCTGCGTCCGCCATTTGCAGGTCCATTCGCTCGTCCGAAGAGGCGTGCGCATGGACGTCTTCTGCTGTTGGTTTGATCCGGAACCATGCGGCGTAGAGCGCAGGAAGAAACATCAGGATCAGCACCGTGCCGACCGCCGTGCCGCCGATGAGCGTATAAGCCATCGATCCCCAGAAGACGGAGTGCGTGAGCGGGATGAAGGCGAGCACGGCGGCAAGCGCGGTCAGGATCACGGGCCTCGTGCGTTGCACCGTGGCTTCGATGACGGCGTGATAGTCGTCGAGGCCGGCGGCACGGTTCTCCTTGATTTGCTCGGTCAGGATCAGCGTGTTGCGCATCAGGATGCCCGCCAGTCCGATCAGGCCGAGGATGGCGTTGAATCCGAAGGGCTGGTTGAAGGCGAGCAACATAGGCACGACGCCGACGAGGCCGAGCGGCGCCGTCAGCGTGACCATGCCCATTGTCGAGAAGGATCGCACCTGCAGCATGATGACGATCAGCATGGCGGCGATCATGGCCGGGAAGATCTTACCCAGCGCGACGTTGGCCTTGGTCGCCTCCTCGATTGAACCGCCCGTATCGATGCGGTAGCCGGACGGAAGGGACGCGATCAGCGGCTGCAGGGCCGTCATGATCTCTTTGGAAACCTCTGGAGGCTGGGTTGCCTCATTGACGTCAGAGCGGATCGTGATAGCGGGTTTGCGATCGCGGCGCTTCAGGATCGGCTCTTCCAGACGGATTTCCGAGTGACCGATCTGGTCGAGCGGAATCTGGCGGCCGTCACGGCTCATCAGAGAGAAATCCGCCAGACGCGTCGGGTCCAACCGCTCCCCGCCGGCGCTGCGCGCCACGATGGGGACATTACGGATGTCCTCGCGGACCTGTGTGACGGCGACGCCGGTGAGGAGAAACTGGAGCTGTTGGCCCACCTCCGTTGGCGAGAGACCGATGAGGTTCAATCGGTCCTGATCCGGGATGAAGCGAAGCACGGGCGTGCGATTGCCCCAATCGCGATTTGCTTGCCGCACGTCGGGCACGCTGCGCATGACATCGAGGGCTTTTTCGGAGATATCGTACAATTGCGCGGGATCACGCCCCATGATCCGAAACTCGACCGGGAAGGGCGTGTAGGGTCCGAACACGAGCTGCGTGACGCGCACATAGGCCTCAGGCGTCAGCCCCTGTGACACCGCCTCTCGGAGCCGGCGCTTTAACGCCTCGCGCGCCTCTGCATCCGGCGTAAGCACGACGATCTTGGCGAAGGCAGGATCCGGCAGTTCCGGCGACATCGCGAAGAAGAAGCGGGGAGCGCCCTGACCGACATAGCTCGTGACGATCTTCGCCTCGGGCTGGCTGTTCAGCCAGTGTTCGAGCTTCTCGACCGTGGCGGTCGTCGTCTCAATGCTGGCGCCGTCCGGCAGGCGAACCTCTACCAGCACTTCGGGGCGATCGGATGTCGGGAAGAACTGCTGTTTGAGGGCGCCCATGCCGACGGCGGAAAGCGCGAAGGCGATGCCGACGACGCCGCAGGTTACGAACTTGTGGCGGACCGCGAATGAGATGAGCCGTCGCAGACGCTGGTAGTTCGGCGTGTCGTAGATCGCGTGGCTGCCGCCTTCGATTGGTTCGAACGCTGGCAGCATCTTGACGCCGAGATAGGGCGTGAAGACCACCGCGACGATCCAGGAGACGATGAGGGCGAACCCCACGACCCAGAAGATGTTGCCGGCGTATTCGCCGGCCGACGAGAGCGCGAAGCCCACCGGCAGGAAGCCGGCGATCGTCACGAGCGTGCCGGACAGCATCGGCGCCGCAGTGTGGCTCCACGCATAGGCCGCCGCCTTGATGCGGTCCATGCCCTCTTCCATTTTCACCACCATAACTTCGATGGCGATGATAGCGTCGTCGACGAGAAGGCCGAGCGCCAGGATGAGCGCGCCGAGCGTAATGCGGTCGAAGAAGCGGCCGGTCTCCAGCATGATGAGGAACACGACGGCAAGCGTCAGAGGCACGGCGGCCGCCACAACGATGCCGACGCGCCAGCCGAGGCTGAGGAGGCTCACCAGCAGCACCACGCCGAGCGCCATCGCGAACTTCATCATGAATTCGTCGACAGCCGAGGTGATGTTGACAGCCTGGTCGCTGACCTTGGCTAAGGTCATCCCGAGCGGCAGGGTCTGTGCGATGGCTGCGGACCTCTCCTCCAGCGCCTTGCCGAGCGCGAGACCATCCCAGCCCTCCTGCATAACCGCCGCGAGCATGATGGTGGGCTCGCCCTGGTGTCGGATGAGGTAGGTGGGGGGATCCTCGTAGCCGCGGCGGACCTCGGCGACGTCGGAGAGCTTCAGAGTCCGCCCCGCTGCCACGATCGGCGTGTCGGCGATCGCCTGGACGCTGTCATAGGCTCCGTCGATCCGGATGAAGACCTGCGGCCCCTTTGTGTCGATCGAGCCCGCTGGCGTGACAGTGTTTTGCCTCTGCAAGGCGGCGACAATATCCTGCGCCGACACGCCGAGAGTCGCCAGTTTGGCGTAGGAAAACTCAACGAATATCTGCTCGGGACGTTCGCCAAGGATATTGATCTTCTTGACGCCGGGCACGTGCAGGAGATCCTGGCGAATGGTCTCGGCTTGCCTCGCGAGCTCCCGCATCGGCATGCCCTTCGCCTTGAGAGCGTAAAGGCCGAAGCTCACGTCCGAATATTCGTCATTGACGAAGGGGCCGAGCACGCTGGACGGCAGCTTGCGGGCTTCATCCCCGAGCTTTTTACGGGCCTGGTAGAACTCCTCCTGCACGACAGATGGCGGCGTGCTGTCCTTCAGCGTGACCGTCATATAGGCATAACCTGGCCGTGTGGTCGTCTCCACGCGGTCGTACCAGGTCAGCTCCTGAAGCCGCTTCTCCAATGGTTCGGCGACGAGGTCCTGCATCTCGCGCGCCGTCGCGCCCGGCCATACCGTCGTGACCGTCAGGGTCTTGATGGTGAAGGAGGGGTCCTCCGCCCGCCCGAGCATGAAAAAGGCGTAGGCGCCTGCGGCCGCCAACAGGAGGATGAAGAAGAGTGTGACGGCCCGTTCGCGAACGGCGATCGCAGAAAGATTGAGGTTCATTGGGCGCCCCTGCTTTCAGACGCAGTTCTGACGCGAGCGCCGTCTTGCAGAAGATGCGCGCCGAGCGAAACAACCGGGTCGCCAGAGTTCAGACCGGAAATCTCGGCGGTTTCGCTCGCCACACGCACAAGCTTGACCGGTCGAAAGCGTACGGTCGATGTGGCGCTGTCGAAGACCCAAACGCCGGTCTTCCGGCCGTCATCGAGCACGGCTCCCAGCGGCACTTGGACTTCCTGCCGACTGGCCTTGCTTGCCAATCGAATGGTCACCGTCGCGCCGAGGGGCGCCGCCGAAGCGGCGCCGTCGAGGACGTAGCGCGCCTCGTAAGTGCGGGTCTGACCATCGGCGGAATCCGACAGCTGCCGAAGATGCGCCGGATAGCGGCGCCCGTCGCCCCCATACACGCTGGCCTCGGCCGCCGAGCCGATCGCCGGTCGGATCGTTTCGGGAAGGGCGACCACCGCTTCGCGGGGGCCGGCTTGGGCAAGTCGAACGACGGTCTGGCCGGCCGAGACGACCTGTCCCGGTTCGCCAAGCGTTTCCATCACCGTTCCATCGGCGTCCGCCACCAGGACGGAATAGGCCGCCTCGTTCTCGGAGACTCGCGCCTCGGCTTCGGCGGCGGCGAGTTGCGCCTTAGCTGAATCTGACGCGGCTTTAGCCTGCTCGTAGCGCTGTCGGGTAGTCCATCCTTCGCTTAGCAATTTGGCGTATCGCCGCTCATCGGGGACCAACTGAACGGCGGAGGCGCGCGCCGCTGCAACGGCGTTGCGCTTCGCGGTAAGCGCATGGCGAAGGTCGGTTTCGTCGATCCGCATCAGCGGCTGGCCGGCTTTGACCTGCTGCCCGGCATTCACAAGCCGTTCCACGATCTTACCCGCGACGCGAAAGCCGAGATTGCTCTGCACTCTCGCCCCTATGACGCCCGTGAAGCCGCGTTCGGATCCGGTCACCCCTGTCGCCCTCGTCAGCCTGACGATCGGAGCTTCCTGCCTTGGGTCGCTCATGGCGGAGGCTACCTGCGCGCGCATGGAAACTGTGGCGAGCGCGGCCGCCCCTGACGCCGCGATCAGGATGCTCCCCAGCACGATAACGCGTCTCTTTTTCATGCCTGTCGCCTCAAACAAAAATTAGATTGCGTTCAAACTCTATCTCAGATAGATTTCGAACGCAATCTAAAAATGGAGGTCGGGATGCGCGTGAGTCGCACTCAGGCAGCGGAAAACCGCGAGACTGTAATCAATGTGGCAAGTCGCCTTTTTCGGGAGCGCGGCTTTGACGGCATCGGCCTAAAGGATCTGATGAAGGGCGCCGGGCTGACCCAAGGCGCCTTTTACAAGCAGTTCGCGTCAAAGGAGGACTTGGCCGCACAGGCGTCCAGGCGAGCCTTGGAGAGCGCCTTCACCCGATGGTCGGCCGCGATCGCGGCCAAACCTGAGGATCCGCTTGGCGCGGTGATGGCGTTCTACCTCAGTATGGGCCATCGCGAAAAAAAAATGGACGGCTGCCCGATTGTGGCGCTCGGCGCGGATGCCGCCAGACAGGGCAGCGAAGTGAAGGCGTCATTCGAAGCCGGCATCAAGGCGCATCTCGAAGTCCTTGGCCGCTTGATTGCCGAAACCAAGGATTCGGAGGCCAAGGGCAAGGCCTTGGCTGTCCTCGCGCTGATGGTTGGCGCGGTGACGCTTTCGCGCGCCGTCAACGACCCCGATCTCGCACAGGCCTTTCTGGACGCGGCAGCCAAACAGATTCGCGAAGTCGTCGCTTCGCCTGAACGCGAGCGCTGATCACAGGGGCGTCGTGACCGCCCCGTTCCGCGCGTTCTGAGCTCGCTCCGACGAAATTGCCAACGACTTCCGCCTTTGGAGTCAGCCCGCCGCTCAAGCGAAACTTTTAGGGAAAGATATGTTCAAGAAGACCGGGGCAGCGACCGCAGGGTCTATTTCCCGTCTGGTCCAACGCGAGCGGATGTGCTTCTTCGTGATGGCGCTCGGCGGTATGTCGCTTGGGATGACGGAGCCTCTTTCGGCCGAAACGCTTCTCTCCGCGCTCGCGCGGGCCTATGCCGGCAATCCCGACCTCAACCAGAGTCGCGCCGCCGTCCGCGTCCGGGACGAGGACATGCCCAAGGCGCTCGCCGGGAAGCGGCCCAGAGTCAATATCCAGGCTTCCGCCGGTCCCCTTTATGGCAATTTGCGCTTGCCATTCGGGCGAAACGTAATGACCGGCCAGCGTCAGGTCTTGCGGGAGGAATATACGGGCTATCCGCGCGGCGCTGCGCTCAACGTGTCGCAAAGCATTTTCGACGCGGGCCGCACGACCAATTCGGTGAGACAGGCCGAGTCGAGCGTCTTCGCAGCGCGCGCGACTATGCGCCTCACCGAGCAGGCGACCCTGCAAAATGGCGCCACCGCCTATATGAACGTGCTGCGCGATACGGCGGTCGTGAATCTGCGCAAGAACAACATCGCCGTCCTGGAGCAGCAGCTCAAGCAGACTCGGGACCGTTTTCAGGTCGGCGAGGTGACGCGCACCGACGTAGCGCAGGCGGAGGCCTCCGTCGCTCAGGCGCGATCGGAGCTCTACGCCGCGCAGGCGCAGCTGAAAAACAGCGTCGCCACATACCGTCAGATTATCGGCGTCGAGCCCACGCATTTGGAGCCGGGTCGCTCGCTCGAACTTTTGCTCCCGCGCTCACTTCAACAAGCGATCGAGATTGCGCTCGTGGAACATCCGGGCGTCATCGCGGCGCTGCATCAGGCGGATTCAGTCGAATCCGCTGTGAAGGTCGCCGAGAGCGCGCTGGCGCCCACTCTGTCAGTGAACGCCCAGGTTTC
This sequence comes from Methylocystis sp. H4A, assembly GCF_015709545.1. Lineage (NCBI taxonomy): Bacteria > Pseudomonadati > Pseudomonadota > Alphaproteobacteria > Hyphomicrobiales > Methylocystaceae > Methylocystis > Methylocystis sp. H4A. Next base: position 31,504 of record NZ_JADNQY010000020.1, read on the forward strand.
CCAGCAATGGGATTCCTTCCTGGGCGTTCCGGGATCGCGCCAATTCTCCGCCGCCGCCTTCGCTCAGCTCAATGTGCCGCTATATCAGGGCGGCTCGGAATATGCCTCAATCCGCCAGGCAAAAGAGCAATTGAGCCAAGCGCGGCTCAACGCTGATTTGCAGCGCGACAGCGTGCGCGCGAGCGTGGTGTCGAGCTATGGACTGCTCGAAACCGCCCGAGCCTCGATCATCTCCAGCCGGGCGGCGGTGAAAGCGGCGGAAACCGCGCTCACCGGCGTGCGTGAAGAAGCGAAGGTCGGTCAGCGCACGACGCTCGACGTGCTCAATGCGCAGCAGGCGCTGCTCAATGCGCGCGTGAGTTTGGTGACGTCGCAACGAGACCGCGTCGTCGCTTCCTATGCGGCGCTCGGCTCGATTGGCCGCCTCTCAGCGCAGGAATTGCAACTCGACGTTGCCCTCCATGATCCCGGCATCCATTTCGAGCAGGTAAAAACGAAGTGGTTCGGCGTCGATACGCCTGACGGGCGGTAGCGTGCCTGCCCGTGAAGCCTGCGGCATGGTGTTGGCCGGTATCGTGGCGCCATAGCGGGTTCCCAGATACAAGAGCAACAGCGGCGTGAGCACTCGCTGGCGCGTCCGCTTCAACCGGACCGGTTCGGACGTCAAGCCGCGGCTTTCTGAAGTCAGTCCCCCGGAGGTCGGCAACCGCCGCAACATTCCAGATCGAACTCGGGGCCGTTGTAAGTTGGCGCTTCGATCAGCGGAGGACGCATGACCTATCGGTATCTCAGTGCAGCGTGCGGCCCACAGCGGCGTAGCGAGCCACGTTTACATCTTGCTGACGGTATATTTCAGCTACCGAGTCTGAATGGTCGACAGTGAGCTGAAGTGCGAAATTCGTCCGGAAGACGCCGATAGATGCTGAAACCTAAGAAAAATTTTTCGTCCGGTTTTCCCTTTGAAATCAATAGCATTTCTTTTTGACGGCATGCCCGCCGGTATTTATGGCGCATCCGGCAGAAATGTACCCGCTATATCAATTACTTACATGCGACGTTAATAATCGAGTGGGAGTGAAACGCCACATCGACATATGAGGCCCGACAGGGAATTCGAATGGACGTTGTCGAAACCGATCGACTGATCTTGAGAAATTTCAGGCAGGGTGATGCGGCCGATCTGTTTGCGTATCTGCACCAACCCAGGTCGAGTTGTTTCTTGTCTCTCAAACTGGAAGATCTCAGTGCTGCGGAAGCGGAAGTGGCAAAGCGCAGCAGCGACGACGCGCATATTGCCGTGTGTTTGCGAAGCTCCGGCAGGCTGATCGGTGACCTTTTCTGCGTACATGAGCCCCCCGACACATATTCGGTCGGGTGGAATTTCAACGCGGAGTTTGGCGGCGCCGGGTTCGCTTCCGAGGCCGCACGGGCTCTCTTCGAACATCTCTTCTCGGTGAAGCGAGCCCGGCGCCTCTACGCTTATGTCGAGGAAGACAACATCGCCTCGCAGCGCTTGTGTGAGAAATTGGCGATGAGGCGGGAGGGACTGTTCAGAGAGTTCGTATCCTTCGTGACGGATGACGAAGGCGTCCCGATATTCGAGAACACGATGCAGTACGCCATTCTGCGAAAAGAGTGGGCGACGTGATGCTCGGCATCAACCGCGTGACCTACGACATCACGAGCCGCCGGGTACGATCGAGTGGGAGTGACCAGGGAGTGTGGGGTACGCAGGGATAGCCCAGGATGCAAAAGGGCCAGCCCCACGGAAGGAATTGTGGGTGATAGTTTCTGAATGTCTCGGGTGGCTGGACGGGGCTCATGCCGGTAATTGTCCGCAAAACCTGAGGCTGCAAATGGCCCTCCCAAGCTCTCGTCGATGTGCGCATTGAACAATGGCGTCCGATCAAGCGCCGAGCCAGCGGAATGACTTTGCAAGAAAGGCGTTCCCGTTCGCGCGCGGCCGCTTGCCGTGAGCCACAATGTCGCGTCGACAATTCCAGTTCAGCACTTTGCAGCGCGCTCGGCGCGCCGGTGCGCGATTGATAAATGATAATCGCCATTCGAGCGGCGCGCAGGCTTGGTCCTGGGTAAGGCCATCGAGGCGCGCAAGGAAGCGCCACCAAGCGCATCCTTTAGCTCTTCTCCACTAAACGGCAATGCGACGAACACTTGGTTTTTCGACACGCTAACTAAGGCCTATTGCGCGGCAGCCACGTCCGTCCGCGAAAAATCGTCGCCGACATAGAGCAAGGGACAGGAATGTTCCTTTGCGGCTTCATAGGCGAAGCAATCCCCAAAATTCAGTCCCGCCGGATGCGCGCCCTTACCCCATCTCGCATAGGTCTCGGCGACGCGGCGCGCGGACGCAGGCGTGACGTTCAAAACGTCGAATCCGAGCCCATCGATCAGGCGCGACATTTCTTCCCCGACGTTGCGCCGCTGCGCGACGATGAGGGCTTCAGCCACAGTTACTGCCGAGATCAGCACAGACTTTTCGGCTTCCAGGACTTTGCTGCATCTTTCGGCTTCGGCTTCATCGAGGATGATCGCCATCAACGCAGATGTGTCCACAGCGATCATTTCGGCAGACCGTCCGCGTCATAAAGGAAGTCGTGGCTGCGAGCGGAGACTGGGCCTGCGGCCGCTTTCGAAGCGCCGGAGGCGCGAACGGCTTCCAGAAGCTTGCGGCGCGCTTTGCGGTCTAAAGCGCTTTTGGCGGGCGCCAGCCGCGCCGCCGGCTGGCCATGCCGGGTGAGGATAATTTCCTCTCCGGCTTCGGCGCGCCGGACAAGCTCGGTAAGCTGCCCCTTGGCTTCGGTCACGGAAATCTTCATCAGCGTCTCATATGGACTACTAAATGGTCCGTTTCGACAATTAGACCAACTGTCGCTCGGGGTCAATGTCGCGCTTCCACAGATTGCGGAACGCGCTAAATAGCCTGACTGTTGATCCTCTATATTTAAGGGAGTTTATTATGCGAAATCTCCTAATCCTCGCGATCGCCGCATGCATTGGCGGCGGCATTATCACGTCCGCGGCGAGCGCACGCCCTGTCACGACGGACGAGTGCCTCGCGCGCGGGCTCTGCGCTTACGTCAGCCCGAAAGGTCGCGTGACATGCGGAAAATGCCCTGGCCAGGTAAAGTCAGTCTGGTTCGCCACGCGCAGCCAGGCTTCGAAGCACCGCAAGTAAGTTGCATCCTTTCGCTGGTCCCGTGCGTCGCTCGGGGATCGACCAACACGTTGGACCCATGATTTCCATGCATCCGCTGCTGATCCGCGCCCTGGCCGTGGCGCTGTCCATCGGCCTTTATCTGGCGCTGGCGATCCTCGGCGCCGGCGGGGTTGACGCCTACTTCGCCAATCCGGCACGGACGGCGCTCGTCGTCGTCACAATCGCGCTCGGCGTCGCGTCGCTCTTTGTCGGCGGCAATCTCAGCTCAGGCCTGCGCGAGGACCGCGGCAATCGATGGGTCATCCCGGCTTTTTTCGTCATCGGACTTCTCGGCGCCTATTTGCCCGCCTGGGCCGATCGGCAGGGACTGTGGAGATTGGACGGCGACGCCGTGCGCTGGCTCGGCGTCGCTCTGCTCGCGGCGGGCGGGGCGTTGCGGCTGTGGCCGGTCGCCGTGCTCGGGCGCCGCTTCAGCGGCCTCGTCGCCATTCAGCCGGGCCACGAACTCGTCACCACGGGAGTTTACGGCCACATCAGACATCCGAGCTATCTTGGCTTCTTGATCTCGGCGCTCGGCTGGGGACTGGGCTTTAACACGGCGTTGGGCGTCCTTATGGCGTTGGCGAATATTCCGCCGCTTGTCGCGCGGATGAACGCCGAGGAACGCTTGTTGAGCTCGGAGTTCGGCGCGGCCTATGAGGCCTATCGCGCGCACACCGCGCGGCTCATTCCGGGCGTATATTAGCTTGCGAGACTTGGAAGCGGACGGCGCCCGTCGCGTCGCTACGGATCGCCAGCGCGGCAAAAGGAAACTCATGAAGCGTCAGCTGTCGCGCCTGCTGGTATTCAGCCTTTTCGTCGCGCTGCCGGCGCAAGCCGGCGACGTCATAAAGCTTGCGCCCGGCGGCAGCGCGATTTTTTCTCTGCAGGAGAATGTCACGACGGGCTATTCTTGGCGCATCGATCAGGCCGCGAGCCGTGAGCTCGACATCCTGTCGATATCGGATGGCGGCCGCGGCGGCGGTCGGCGGCGCATGGTCGGCAGCCCCAGCATGCGCCATTGGAAAATCCGCGCGCTCAAACCCGGACGCGCCGAAATCGTCTTCGCCTATCAGCGCCCCTGGGAGCCCGCGCCGGTTCGAACCCGCAGCGTCGAGGTGGAGGTCGCGCCTTAGAGCAGGTTCCGAAAAAGTTTACAGACTTTTTCGATGAGAACCTGCTCTAACGTTTTGAATTTGAGCGATTCCTTATCGATCACATGATTCCATGTGATCGGGAAGCGCTTGTTCAGGCGTCGCTCTCGCGGGCCGATTTCATCGCGTCTTCGAGACTCATCATCGCCGAGCCGGGCTTCGCCGGCCTTTGTTGACTCTCATGCGGCGCCCAGCCCGACGCCCAGACGATCTCGAAGCTCGCGCGCACGCGTCCGTCGGCGTCGCAGAAGCGCTCGGCGTAGATCTGCGCGGCGCGCGCGACGACGTCGCGCCGCAAGGGTCGCCGAGCCCGTTTGACAAGGACGTTGGCGGCGCCCATTGCGCGCAGATCCTTCATCAGCCCAAAGACTGACTCATAGCGCAGCGTGAAGTTGTCGACGTCGGCGACGGGGAGAGCGAAGCCGGCGCGCTGCAGCAGCCCGCCCATGTCGCGCACATCGACGAAAGGCGACACGCGAGGACTCGCGCCGCCGGTGATTTCCTCTTCGGCCTGCGCGAGCGCAGCGCGAAGCTCGACAAGACTGGCGCCGCCGGCGAGGCAGGCGAGGAAGAGTCCGTCCGGCGCAAGCATGCGTCGCGCTTGCGCCAGCGCGCCCGGCAGATCGTTGACCCACTGCAGCGACATGCCGGAGACGATCAGATCGAATGAGCCCGGCGCGAAGGGCGGAGCTTCTTCGTCAATGATGACGTCGCCGGCATGGCCGCTCGCGCGCAAAGGCCGCGCACGGCCGCTCGCCACGACGGCTTGCGCGAAATGTTCGCTCGGCGAACCGAGATCGAGCGTGCGCGGAAATTCGCGCTTCACCGTCAGCAGGCGATCGAGCAGATCGTCGGCGGCGCGCGTCATCAGGAAATCCGGCGCGCCTTTTGACATGGCGCGGCGCAAGCGCCGGCGCAGCAGCGCGCGATCAAAAATCTTCGGCGGTCCGGCTGTCTCGCTCATGCCTTATTACCGCGCCCGCGCCAGTTACCCTGCAAGTGCGCAGTGCGCACGAATTTCGACGAAAGGATGGCGCAATCTTGAAGCGATGATCTGAAGCGAAGCGGTCGCGACGATAGAACATCCCAAATTATCTTAACGTTAAGCCATAACCTGAAAACGCGAAACGTTTCGACATGATCGTGGCGAAAGTTAGACTGCCGCCATTCGAGAAGTCGCTGTCGAGGCTTCAACACGTAGGGTGTAGCGTCATGCGTAAACTGTTTGCTTTTTTGCGTCGATCCCACACCGCCAAGTCAGCTGGAACGTCAGCTGGAACGCTTCAGGCAGTTTTGATGGCGACAGTCGTCGGCCTTGGCGTCGCCGCGCTTCCGCAGGACGCGAACGCGCGCAACATCGTCTCTTTCTCTCCCCACGTCGCTCCCGGCACCGTCGTCATCAGCGCCAGCCAGCGGAGGCTTTTCTACGTCGTCGACACCGGAGTCGCCATCAGCTACCCCGTGGCCGTTCCCAAGCGCGGCAAGGAATGGTCGGGCGCGACGTCCATCGAGGGTAAATATGTCAATCCCGACTGGGTTCCGCCAGCGGTGGTGAAGGCCGACCATCCGGAACTCCCGAATTTTATTCGTGGCGGCTCGCCGCGCAATCCAATGGGCGTGCGCGCTTTGACGCTCAGCAGCGGCGAAGTGGCGATTCACGGCACGACCCAGAGGATGCGCGCGTCAATCGGCACGGCCGCCTCCTACGGCTGCATCCGAATGTTGAACGAAGACGTTTCCGACCTCTACGATCGCGTCGACGTCGGATCGCCGGTTATGATGACGCGCTAGCCCAGGCGATCCATCAAAAAACGCCAGCCTCGCCCGCGAACGTGCGGACGAGGCTTTTTTGCTCTCCGCAGGGGGGCTCGTGTCCACCGCGCGATTTCGTCCTTTATCCAGAGCTTTTTTTCGGCGCGCGTGGCTGTGGAAGAGGGCAGCTGCGCCATGGACGCAGGCATGCGAATCCCGCAGTCTCCGCCCCCAACAGGGTCTGACGATCGCTTTTTTGGCGTCCTAGTTCTTGTGTGGAGTATAGTGATTGCAAGAGATGATTCGACTTTGAATCAATCGCTTGAAAAGGAGGCGCCCTCACGCAAAGCTCCACGACGCATCGTCGCCTGTCTTTTAGTCGCCGCGTTATGCTGACATTGAAAAAAAGGTTGGCACATGCTGATCGCAACGGAAAAAGAAACGGAACGCGCTGAACATCCGGTGGATGTTGTGGAGCAACTGGCGTCCACCAATGACTGGTCCTTCGATCGAGACGACGAAGACGAGATTTCGATTTCCGTCGCCGGAGCTTGGACGGAATATCACGTCGCTTTTACTTGGCTTCCGCAGCTTGAAACGCTGCACGTCAGTTGCGCCTTCGATCTCAAGGCGCCCGAGCGCAGGCGCGGTGAACTGATGTCGCTCGTCAATGCGATCAACGAGCAGATGTGGATCGGGCATTTCGACTTCTGGCCAAAGGAGGGCGTGGCGATGCACCGTCATGGCCTCATCCTGACTGGAGGGGCGCAGCCCTCGGCGACGCAATGCGCCGCTTTGCTCGACAACGCGCTTCAGGCGTGTGAGCGGCATTATCAAGCTTTTCAATTTGTGCTCTGGGCCGGAAAGAACGCTAGGGATGCGCTCGCCACCGCCAATTTCGAGACGAAAGGCGAGGCGTGACCGACGCGGGCGGGCTGCGCGGAAAGTCGGTCGCTCTGATCGGCGCCGGAAACATGGGGCTGGCGTTGCTCGAAGGCTGGGCCGCGCAGGATCTGCTGGGCGCAGTGTCAATCGTCGAGCCGCAGCCCTCCCAGCGGCTGCAGGATTTGTGCGCCGCGCAGGGCTACGCGCTGAACGGCGCGGCGGCTCCATGCGACGCCGTGGTTCTCGCCGTTAAGCCGCAGGCGCTCGAGGCGGGCGCTGCGGCGGCGGCCCCTTTCGTAGCGCGCGACACCGTTGTCGTGTCGATCCTTGCCGGCAAGCGCACCGCGGAAGTCGCCGCGCGCCTGCCGACGCAAGCCGTGGTGCGCGCAATGCCCAATACGCCGGCGGCGATCGGGCGCGGCGTCACCGGCGCCTTCGCCAGCGCGGCGACGAGCGCGCCTCAGCGCGCGTTTTCCGACGCATTGCTGAGCGCCGTCGGCGGCGTCGAATGGGTCGATGACGAGGCGCTCATCGACGTGGTGACGGCGGTTTCCGGATCGGGTCCCGCTTATGTCTTCTATTTCGCCGAATGTCTTGCCGCCGCCGGCGCCGAAGCCGGTTTGCCGGCCGCCCTGGCGGCGCGGCTCGCCCGCGCGACGGTCGAAGGCGCCGGCGAACTGATGCGCCGACAACCCGAGACAGGCCCCGACGAATTGCGCCGGCGGGTGACGTCGCCAGGCGGCACGACGGCGGCGGCGCTTGAGGTTCTTGAGGCGCCGGACGGTCTTGCCGCGCTGATGCGCCGCGCCGTAGCTGCGGCGAAGCGCCGGGCAGGGGAACTTTCCGGTTGAGACGGCGCGCGCCTTGTCCCGCCGGCCGGCGACAATAGAATACTACTAGAAAATTCCTTCGGACCTGGAGACAGACATGACTAGCGGCGGCTCCCGCGACCGAGTGATCGATGCGACGCTTCGGCTCGCCACGCGGCGAGAGTTCAGCGACGTGACGCTCACCGATATCGCCCATGAGGCCGGCATCTCGCTTGCCGATCTGCGCGAACTTTTCCCATCGAAGGGCGCGATCATGGGGGCGTTCTCTCGGCGCATCGACCGGGAGGTTCTCGACGCGGCGCCCAAGGAAGCCTCGCACGAACCCGCGCGCGAGCGGCTCTACGATGTTTTGCGCCGCAGGCTCGACTCGCTCGAACCGCATCGTGAGGCGCTGGCGAGCGTCGGCCGCTGGGCGGCGCGCGATCCGCTCACCGCCGCGGCGCTCAACCGCGAGACCGTGAACTCGATGCGCTTCATGCTGGAGGCGGCGGACATCGACAGCGAGGGCCCGGTCGGCTCGCTCAAACTGCAGGGGTTGGCGTTGGCCTGGAGCCGCGTGCTCGAGGATTGGTTCGCGGGCGATATTCATGACGCCCTGTCGACGCTCGATCGCGAACTCACGCGCGGCGAGCGCTACGTCGATCGGGCGGAGGATCTCGCAAGACTGACGCGGCCCTTCTATTCCTTCGCGCAAAGCCTGTTCGGCTGGCGGACGCGACGTGGTGGGCGCGATTACCACGACGACGACAGCGGCTATCCCCACGCGCGCGCGTGATCGGCGGCCGCCCCTAGAGAGCAGGTTCCGAAAAAGTCGACAGACTTTTTCGATGAGAACCTGCTCCACCGTTTTGGTTTCGAGCGATTCCTTGCTCTAAAGCGGGAGACTGGCCGTCGCGCGCAGGCCGCCGAGCGGGCTGCGGTCGAGCGTAATGTCCCCGCCATGGCCGCGTGCGATGTCGCGTGCGATGGCGAGGCCCAGACCCGAGTTTCCGTCGTTCTGGCTGCGGGATTCGTCGAGCCGGTAGAACGGCCGGAAAGCGTCCTCGCGACGCTCCAGGGGGATGCCGGGCCCGTCGTCGTCGATATGCACGGTCATCATCGCGCCGTCGTTGATCACTGAGAGTTCGATCCGGGCGCCGTAACGCTGCGCATTGCCGACGAGGTTGGCGAGCAGCCGCTTGATCGCCGCCGGCCGCGCGACGATTGTCGGATCGCCCTCAATCTTCACGGACGCCGCGAGACCGCGCTTCTCGGTGTCCGCCTTCAGTTCGTCGAGGATGGCCGCGATATCGGTGGGCGAGGACGTTTCGTCGCCGTCGCCGCGGGCAAAGGCGAGATACGCCTCGACCATGCGCTCCATCTCGTCCACATCCTTGCGCATTTCGGCGGCTTCATGCGAGTCGCGCATCAGCGCGAGCGAAAGCTTGAAACGCGTGATGATGGTTCGCAGATCGTGCGAAACGCCATTGAGCATCGTCGTGCGCTGCTCGATCGCCCTTTCGAAACGGGTTTTCATGTCGAGAAAGGCGGCGCCTGCCTGACGCACCTCGCGCGCGCCGCGCGGACTGAATGCGACATCGCGGCCTTTGCCGAACTCCTCGGCGGCGCGGGCCAGCCGCAGGATCGGCCTGATCTGATTGCGCAGGAACGAAGTGGCGATGGCGAGGATGATGACTGAGGCGATCGCCATCCACATGAAGAAAATATAGGAGTTGGAGGCGTATGCGTGCGCGCGCGTGGCGAGCATTCTCAACGTCGCGTCGTTGAGGGCGACGCGGATTTCGATCAGGCTGCCCGGAAGCGCGGTGTTGATCCAGAAGGGCTCCTTAAGTCGGCGCGAGAGCTCCTTCGTGAGCGCCTTGTCGAGCAGCGAGAACAAGGACGACTTTGGCGCCGGCCCAGGCAAGTCCTGCTTGGGGAGAACCGCAACCTCCATATTGAGATCGAAGGCGGCGATGCGGCGCAGTTGCGCGTGATCCGGGTCGTCCGGGAACGTCTGATAAACATCGACGAGCGCAGCCACTTGCCGGGCCATCCCGGCGGAAAGACGGTAGGTCACGACCTCCCAATGCCGCTCCATGAAGACATAGGCCACGGCGGACTGGAGGAGCACGACCGGCAGGATCACGATCAGCAGCGCGCGGGCGTAAAGCCCTTTCGGCATGCGGTCATGCAGCCAGTTGGCGAAGCGCCGCCACAGATTGCGGGGCGCGGCGAGAACTTCCGGTAAGACGGCGGTCATCGTGACGACTCTATCATTTCAGCGGTTGGCGCAGCGGGTCGACGAGCAGACGGTAGCCATGGCCGCGCACCGTCTGAAGATAGCGCGGGGCATTCGGGTCGGTCTCGATCTTGCGCCGCAATCGGGCGATCTCGACATCGACGCTGCGCTCGCTTGCGCTTCGTGCGGGGTCACGGTGCGCCAAAGATTGGCGCGAGACAATGGCGCCGCCGCTTTCGGCCAGCGCCCGCAACAGATCGCGCTCGCGCGTCGTGAGTCGGACCGGCGCGCCGTCGTGCAGCAATTCGCCGCGCGACGGATCGAAGACGAAATCGCCAAAGCGCTTTGGTCCCGCTGGTTCTGTGGGACGCGTGCGGCGCAATATGCTCGCGATGCGCAGCGACAGTTCCCGCGGATCGAAAGGCTTGGCGAGATAGTCGTCCACGCCGGCTTCAAGCCCTTCGACGCGGTCCGCCGTCTCGGTCAGCGCCGTCAGCATCAGGATGGGCGCGGAGCGCAGCGGCTCCGCGCTCTTGCGCAGCCGCGTCGCGAAGGCCGTGCCGCTTTCGCCAGGCATCATGACATCCAGAACGATAAGATCGAAGGCGATGTCGCGCATTCTGACGCTCGCCTCCCTCGTGTCGGCTGCAGCGCTGACGAAATAGCCTTCGTTCATCAGATAGCGCGACAGCAAGGTGCGAATGCGCTGATCGTCGTCAACGACGAGGATATGCGCCGCTTTCGCGTTCGGCGCGGCGCGTTGCGGAAAGACCGTCATGTCGCGGCGCCGGCTGCCCTCGCGCATGCGAGATGCGCTCGAACGCGTTCACGCTCGCCGGCGTCGATCATCGCGAACAGGAATTTTGAGGCGGCGCCGCGCGCCGCAGGCGGGAGCTCGTCCATGACTTTCCGGAAACGCGCTGATTGCAGCGCCGCCAGATCGCGCGCGAGCGTCGCACCCTCGGGGGTCGGATAGAGAAGGCGCTGGCGGCGGTCTACGACGCCGGCGCGCGCCTCGACGAAGCCCGCCTCAAGAAGTTGTTTCAGCACGCGGTTGAGGCTCTGCTTGGTGATTCTCAATATATCCAGCAGCGCTGCGATGGTGAGGCCGGGGCGACGGTTGACGAAATGGAGCACGCGGTGATGCGCCCGTCCGAACCCATAGTTCTCGAGCAGCCGGTCGGCGTCTCCCACGAAATCACGATAGGCGAAAAAAAATAATTCCACGAGCTCGAGAGCGTCGCCGTCGCCCGTGGCGGCCGCCGCTTCTGCGGCCGTAGTCCGCCAAGCGGCGACGCCGGGCGGCTCGGAGATTTTTCTCGCTACGAGTTCATCCACGCTATTTATTGCCTGACGTTTTGGCGCGCGCTATTTACGTCAACTATATTGACATAAATCTGACCGATAGCTAGTGCTGACCAAGCGTCGCAGCGCCTTGTTTGGCCTCTCGATCGCGTCTTCCCGGAGTTCGCCATGTCGCTTCCGCCCTTCGATCAGCGCGACGGATTCATTTGGTACAATGGTGCGCTCGTTCCGTGGCGCGAAGCGAAGCTTCACGTTCTCTCGCATGGGCTGCATTACGCGTCTTGCGTCTTCGAAGGCGAGCGCGCCTACGGCGGAACGATCTTCAAATCGCGCGAACATTCCGAGCGGTTTCATGCGTCCGCGCGGATCCTCGATTTCGAGATTCCTTACAGCGTCGAAGAGATCGACGCCGCAAAGCATGAGACCGTAAAGGCCAACGGCCTCTCGAACTGCTATGTGCGTCCGGTTGCTTGGCGCGGCAGCGAAATGATGGCGGTCGCGGCGCAGAATTCGACGATCAACGTCGCAATCGCCGTTTGGGATTGGCCGAGCATGTTTGACGTCGAGACCAAGATGAAGGGCATCAAGCTCGACATCGCCGAATATCGGCGGCCCGATCCGCTGACGGCGCCCTCGATGGCGAAGGCCGCAGGTCTTTATATGATTTGCACCATTTCGAAGCACCGCGCGGAGCGGCGCGGGTTCGCCGACGCGCTGATGTACGATTGGCTCGGCCGAGTCGCCGAATGCACTGGCGCCAACGTCTTTTTTGTTCGGGACGGCGCGCTGCATACGCCGATCGCCGATTGTTTCCTTGACGGCATCACCCGGCGCACGGTGATCGACCTCGCGAAAAGACGCGGCGTTGACGTCGTCGAGCGCCGGATCATGCCTGAGGAACTGGCGTCGTTTTCGGAGTGCTTCATCTGCGGCACCGGCGCAGAAGTGACGCCCGTTTCCGAGGTCGGCGTCTATCGCTTCACGCCAGGCGAGCTTTCGCGCGCGCTGATCGAAGACTATTCGCGCGAGGTGGAGAAGCAGCCTTCGCCGGCGGCTTGAGCGCGACCTCTGCGCGAGCCTCCCGCGCGCGAGGGCGATTCAAAAGCGGTCAGCTGCTCATTCGCGCTTTGATCGCGTGTTCCGCCAGAGTCTTGCCGAGCGACCAGACGGCGGAAGGCGCCTTATGCGCGTCTGCAATGACGGCGTCGAAGGACTGCTCGATCCAATCGCAATCTTCATCGGAAATCGTGAGCGGCGGCAGCAGCTTGATCGTGTGATTGCCGTGTCCGGCCACTTGCGTCAGCACTTTATGATCGCGAAACAGCGGGATGGAGATGAGCTGGCAGAACAGGCCTGAATTCACCGTCTCCAGCAGATTCCAAGCGGCCTTCAGTTTGAACGACTTCGGCGGTCCGAATTCGATTCCGATCATGAGGCCCTTGCCGCGCACGTCGGCGACAAGTTCGTAGCCGCCGGCCATCCGCTGGAACGATGCGAGCAGACGATCGCCCGTCTTGGCCGCATTCTCGATGACCCGCTCGTTCTTCAGCACGTCCAGCGTCGCGATGCCGGCCGCCATTGCGAGATCGTTCTTGCTGAAGGTCGAGCCATGCACGACGGCGCGATCCATGCGGTCGAAGACCTTATCGAAAATCCATTTGCGCGTGAGCACCGCGCCGACCGGCACATGGCCGCCGGAAAGCGCCTTTGCGACAACGATCATATCGGGTTCGACGCCCGGGAAGTGATCAATCGCGAAGAACCGGCCCGTCCGGCCCACTCCCGTCTGAATTTCGTCGGCGACGAACAGCGTTCCGTATTTGCGGCAGAGCGCCTGCGCGCCGAGAAGATAGCCCTCTTGCGGAATGTTGACGCCCTTGCCCTGGATCGGCTCGACGAAGAAGGCGGCGACGTCGCGCCCCGCCAGAGCGCGTTCGAGCGCGTCGAGATCATCGAACGGCACCTCGCGCGCGTCCGGCAGCAGCGGTCCGAAGCCCTTCTTGAAAATTTCGTCGCCGTTCATCGACAGCGAACCATAGGTCAGGCCGTGAAAGGAATGCGCGCAGTGCAGGATCCCGGCGCGACCCGTCGCGGCGCGCGCGAACTTGATCGCCGCTTCAACCGCCTCGGCGCCCGAATTGGCGAAAAAGACCTTTTCCAGCCAAGGCGCATAGCCGAGCAACTTTTCCGCGAGAACGCCGGCCAGAACTGAAACGTCAAGTTGCACGAGATTGGCGAGTTCGCCGTCGAGTACGCTCACGAGCGCGTCGCGCACCGCCGGATGGTTGCGTCCGAGCGCGAAGACTCCCCAGCCGCTGAGGAGATCGAGATAGCGGTCGCCCTTGCGGTCCCACAAATACGGTCCAAGACCCCGGGTGAAGCCAACGTCATAGCCGATCGTCTTGAGAACGCGCACCCACATTTCATTGAGGTGTTTTGTATGCAGCGAAAAGCGATCGCTCTCGCGGGCCGCCACAAGCGCGGCGAGGTCATAGCGAGGATCAATTCGCGCAGAATCGCTGTGAGTAGCGTGAACACTCATGGGCGCGCTCGCTGGCGCGGTCGACGAATGGGTCATTGGCGGCGCTCCAACCGAGGAAAAGGCGGGCGGGCGACAGGGCGCGCGACGCTCGCCGGGTTCCGATTGCGCGCCCGGGGCGCGTTTGTCAAATCCCCGTCGATGTGGCGCAGGGGCCACAGGTTTAAAGATTTTGGGCGTCTCCGCCGATTTTATCCGCGACAGAATCCGCGTTTATTGCGCAATATCGCTGCGCGCGTCGTCGCGCACGCACGCAGTTTTCAGTTTCAGCGACAAAGGCTTCGCCAATTCGCGCGGCGACGGAGCGCGTATCCACAGACATTCGCTAGTGTACATAAATTGCCGGTTGGATGGCGCGCCGCGGGTGTTATCTTGTTAAAAGTGATTCATGAGCGACGCGGAGTGATTCGCGCTTCAGGATAATCGCCAGCGCGCGCCAGTCGAATGCTCTGGATCAGCACGGGGAGTTGGTCGGTGAGCGCTAAATTGACTTTTCAGGATGATTTGACGGCGAGCGCGACAGAATCCGATGAGACCGGTCTCGAATTGGTCGAAGTCGCGGGACGGATTAAATGGTTCGATGTCGCCAAGGGCTACGGTTTCGTGGTGCCCGACGACGGCGCCGACGATATTCTCCTGCATGTCACCATTCTCCGCCGCAGCGGTATGCAAACGGCCTTTGAAGGCGCGCGCGTCGTCTGCGAGGCGCAGAAGCGGGTCAAGGGCATGCAGGTCTTTCGCGTCATTGCGATGGACGAAACCACCGCGGTGCATCCGTCACAATCATGCGCCGGGCGCACCCACGTCCAAATTGTCCCGACAAGCGGCTATGAGATCGCCATCGTCAAATGGTTCAACCGCATGAAGGGATTCGGCTTCCTGACGCGCGGCGAAGGCACCGAAGACATTTTTCTGCACATGGAGACGGTGCGCCGTTACGGCATGACCGAACTTAAGCCCGGCGATAGCGTCCTCGTGCGTTACGGCGGCGGTCCCAAGGGCCTGATGGCGGCCGAAGTGCGGCCGCTCGACGCCAAAAGCGTTCCGTCGCACTGAAGACATCGATGCTGCGCAAGGCTCTTTGGAGCCCATCCGAATGAGAGCGGCGCAAATCCTCCGCACAATGATCATGTCGCTCTTGCTGGCGCTGGTCGCGTCGACAGTCGCGCGGGCCGAGCCCGCGGTCGAAATCATGCGCATCGTGACGGCGACGGGGGAGCATGACTTCAAAGTCGAAGTTGTGGACACGCCCAAGGCGCGCGCCCGCGGCCTCATGTTCCGCAAGTCGATGTCCGCCGATCACGGCATGCTATTCGAATTCAAGGCCGAGGGGCCTGTTTCGATGTGGATGAGGAATACTTACATTCCGCTCGACATGGTTTTCATCGGGCGCGACGGGCGGGTGGTGGGCGTAGCCGCCGACACGGAGCCGATGTCGGAACGAATCATAACTTCGCCTCAGCCAGCTTATGCGGTGCTGGAGCTGAACGCCGGCGCCGCGCGGAAAATGTCGCTCGCGCCCGGAGACCAGGTGCGGCACCGCATGTTCAAGCGATAGTCGCATTCCCTTGTGAGGGGCGGCCGTGCGTGGTAGCGAATTTCGAGCGAGGGCAGGGCCGCCATAGGCGCGGCTTGGTCCGGCGGGGTATAGCGCAGCCTGGTAGCGCGGAAGTTTTGGGTACTTCAGGTCGCAGGTTCGAATCCTGCTGCCCCGACCAGCGCGAAGACCGCCGCGCGCCGTTCTCATGACGCGTCTACGAGCGCAGCCAACGACGAGGCCATATGACCGCACGCATTTATCTTCCGGCGCCGAGCGCCACTCAATCCGGTCCGGGGTCGGACATGTGGCGGCTTGACTTCGAGCCGGAGCTGCCGCGTAGCATCGAGCCGCTCATGGGCTGGACGAGCTCGGCTGACATGCGTCAGCAGGTCAGGCTCAATTTTCCCACCAAAGAGGAAGCGATCGCCTACGCCGAACGCAATGGGCTCCCCTATCGCCTCGAGGAGCCCAAGCCTAATCTGGCGGCGCGGCGCGGCGCATCCTATTCAGATAATTTCAAAACCAGCCGCATCGGTCTCTGGACGCATTGAGGCTGTTTCGGCCCCGTAGCTCAGCCGGATAGAGCAACTGCCTTCTAAGCAGTAGGTCGCAGGTTCGAATCCTGCCGGGGTCGCCATATATGACTACCCTGTCGGGCGTTGCTGGCGCCGCGTTGGCCGAACTGATACGGTCCGCGGCGAAAGCTGCGCCGTCGACGGCTCCGTAGCTCAGCTGGATAGAGCAACTGCCTTCGAAGCAGTAGGTCGCAGGTTCGAATCCTGCCGGGGTCGCCAGTCGAAGTTTAGTAGACGGGGACGGCGCATGCGGCTCAACCGCCAGGGTGCGACAGGGATCGCCGGCGCTCTGGCTTTCGCCTTGGCGTTCATCTCACCCATCGACACTTTGGCTCAAGGCGATTTTTTCGATTTCCTCTTCGGGCCCGATCAACCGCCGGCGTTCTCGTCCCACCGCTCCTGGCGGGTGATGCGTGCGCGCCCGCGACAACCGAAGCGCGCGCCAAAGACTTCAATTCATTACGCCAACCCCGAACCCGTAGGCGCTTCCGACACGGACTCGATGTCCGGCGGCGGCTACTGCGTGCGCGCCTGCGACGGCTATTATTTTCCCCTCGTCAAATTATCGCGAATTTCCGGCCAGCAATCCTGCGAATTCGCGTGTCCGTCAGCGCGCGTGCAGCTCTATCAGGGCGCAAGCATCGAGCAGGCGCGCAACGCCAAAGGGCAGCTCTATTCAGCGCTTCCGGCGGCGTTCAGCTTTCGCGACAAGCTGACGGCAAGATGCGCGTGCAACGATCCGGCCGCATCTCACGACTATTACCTTGCGCTGTCCCGCCGGGATCCGACATTGCAAACCGGCGATATCGTCGTCGGCGAGAAGGGCGCTTTCATTTACAGCGGCTCAAGCCTTGTGAGCGTCAATCATGCCTCGCGTCAGATCAGGGCGCGGCTACGAGGTGTGTTGTCGCGCAACAGCGCCTCCCACCAAGGCGCCGTCGCGTTGAACAAAACGCAGCGACCGCCAAAATAGTCGCGGCGGCGGCGTCTCCGGCGCTTTACACTCGAAGCCGCGCCGGCTATGTGCCGCGAGCTCGTTTATGACGGTTTTGTGACGTGTTCCCGGAGGCGAGAGCGCCATGCTGTCTTGGTTTCAGGCGCTCATGCCGAGAGAGGAGCGCTTCTTCGATCTTTTCGAGCGGCATGCGGAGACGCTCGTCGCCGGATCCCACGCCTTGCGCGAGTTGCTGAACGGGGGCGACCGCGTGCTCGTCTGCAGCCAAGAAATCCGTCGCCAGGAGCATGAGGCCGACGCCATCGTCCGCGAGGCCCATCTGGCGGTTCGCCGCACGTTCATCACGCCGTTCGATCGCAGCGACATCCGTGACCTGGTCACCGCGATGGACGACGCGATCGACCAAATGCATCAAACGGCGAAGGCGACGCTGCTCTACGAGACGCGAGATTTCGAGCCCGCCATGCGTCGCATGGGCGATATTATCGTCCAGTCGGCGGAGCTCACGCGCAGCGCCATACCCTTGTTGCGCTTGATGCGCCAGAATGCCGGCAGGCTCAACGCATTCAGCGAGGAGATCACCCGCATTGAGGACGAGGCCGACGCCATTCACGATCAGGGCTTGAAGGAGCTGTTTCTGGCGCACCGCCACAAAGACCCGATGGCGTTCATCGTCGGCGCGGAAATCTACGGCCATCTCGAAAGAGTCGTCGACGGCTTCGAGGACGTCGCCGACCGCGTCGCCGGCATCGTCATCGAGCATACCTAGGGACGACGCTTGCAGAACTTTTCATCGTATCTGATTGGGCTTATCGCGGTCGCTCTGATCTTCGATTTCCTGAACGGTCTGCACGACGCCGCCAATTCCATCGCGACGATCGTCTCAACCCGCGTTCTACGTCCGCAATTCGCAGTGGCCTGGGCCGCCTTCTTCAACTTCATCGCCTTCCTGTTTTTTGGGCTTCACGTGGCGCAAACTGTGGGCGCTGGCATCGTCTCGCCCGATATCGTGGATGATTTCGTGGTGTTCGGCGCGCTGATGGGGGCGATCGTCTGGAATCTGATCACATGGGGATTGGGCATCCCATCCTCGAGTTCGCACGCCCTCGTCGGCGGCCTCGTGGGCGCCGGCGTGGCCAAGGTCGGCGCGTCCGCGATCGTCTGGAACGGGCTGCTCAAGACCAGCGTCGCGATCGTATTGTCGCCGGCGCTCGGATTCGTCCTGGCGCTCGCGCTGATCCTGCTCGTGTCCTGGATCTTCGTGCGGCGGACGCCGGGCGGCGTCGATGCGCTGTTTCGCATCCTGCAATTCGCCTCAGCTTCCCTTTATTCGCTGGGCCATGGCGGCAATGACGCGCAGAAAACCATGGGGGTGATCGCGGTGCTCCTCTATTCGCACGGGGCGCTCGGCGGCGAGTTCCACGTGCCCTTTTGGGTTGTCATCGCCTGTCAGGCGGCCATGGGCCTTGGAACCTTGTTTGGCGGATGGCGGATCGTGCGCACAATGGGATCCAGGATCACCCGCTTGACGCCGGTGCAAGGGTTCTGCGCCGAGACGGGGGGCGCTATCACTCTGTTTCTCGCGACGGCGCTGGGCGTTCCAGTGTCGACGACGCATACGATCACCGGCGCGATCATTGGCGTGGGCGCGTCGCGGCGCGTGGCGGCGGTCCGCTGGAATGTCGCGAAGGACATCGTTGTCGCCTGGGTCATCACCATGCCGATGGCCGCCTTTTTCGCCGCGACCTTCTACGCGCTTGCGAGGTTCGCGGCATGAAGCCGGCCAAAGCGAAGAAGAAGCGCGTCGGCGCGGGTTCCATCGTTCGCACGCAATACGCGGCTTTACCTTGGCGACTCAATAGTGGGCGCCTGGAGGTCATGCTGGTCACCTCCCGCGACACGAAGCGCTGGGTGATACCGAAGGGCTGGCCGATGAAAGGCCGCAAACCGCATATCGTCGCGGCGATCGAAGCGGTGCAGGAGGCCGGCCTCATCGGCAAGATGGACAAAGCGAAGCTCGGCGATTTCCGCTATGAAAAACGCCTCGACAGCGGCGCGACCGTCGACTGCTGCGTCGAAGTGTTTTCTCTGCGCGTACAAAGGCAACGCAAGAAATGGCGCGAGAAGAAGCAGCGCGCCACCCGATGGTTCGAGTGCGTCGTCGCCGCCGGACTCGTCGAGGAGCCAGAACTGCGCGACCTGATGCTGGGCTTTTGCAGAGCGCTGTCGCAGCAAAAATCATAAAGCGAAGGTCCGAGTCGTTCGAGGGCGTCACGAATCGGCGTCGCCGGTCGGATGTAACGCTCCGGCCGACGTCAGAGGCATGCAGGCGTATTGAAGACGTTTCGTCCGATCGATCTCCGGAAATCCCTCATCGTCGCCGATCCGTGCGGCGTGTCTCGCCAGTGGCCGGCCGAACCGCTCCGGGCAGGCGCCGCCGCATCCAGCTTCGGCGGCGCTTTCGGCGCCTCTGCAATCGGCGTCACGAATCCTGAGCGAAGGGACGAGCAGCTTGCAATTCCTACGGCAGGCTTCGTCCGAGGCGCCGCCATCCGTCGCCGCGACATTTGTCGCTTCCATGGACCCCTTGCCGGTCTCCTGAACGAAAATCCGCGAAAGATCCCGCGGATCGAATTTGACCGCCACGCGTTCGCGTCCTTCTCGATGCAGCCGAGCGAGCCCCGGCGACCAGAATGTTTCTCCAAGCACGCTGACGCCGCTTGAACTGAGGTCGCAGAAAGCGTCAGGCAGAAGGGACAGTCGAAAGCGCATGCAATCATGCGGCGCGCGCAGCGGCGCCGCCGCTTCGGCCTCCCGCCAGCCGTCGAGCGGCGTGCGTCCCGTGTCCTTGTGCGCACGATGATGATAATCATTGACGAGGCCGTCGCCGACGGCGAATTCCACCTCGCGAATGTCGCGCGCCAGCGCGCGTCGCAGATGACGCGGCGCTCTCGGCGTCCAGCTGACTCCATTGGCCTTGGCGACGGCGACTTTGCCGAACCGGCCGCCGAACATATGCGTGGCGCGCACGCCAAAAACGCTTGAACTGATCGATTCGGACGCCGTCGCGATTCCCTGATCGCGCCAGGCGCGCGCCAATTGGCGAAAACCGAAAATGCTTTGCGGGTCGACGGCGATGGTTTCGGGGAGCCCGGCGGCGGGCCAATCGCCAGTGAGCCCGTGCTGCTTCATCCAGCGCGCCTTGTCGCAAACGGCGTGCAGCAGACACAGGCTGAGCGAGACGCGCGACGGCGGGGCCAGCGAAAGGTGAAAGCCGGCAATCATGCGCGTATTGGCGTCGATCGCCAAAGTCAGCCACGGATAGCCTGTTTCGCCCGTCCGCTCGTCGACGACATAATCTTCGATCTTTACGTGATCGAAGAAAACGATCTGCAGCGGCCGTTCCGGAATGTCGCTCAACCGCATTTGAGCCAAGTCCCGTGAGCCATGCGCCAATCAGTTCCCGACGCCGGACGCGCCGCGACCGCGACCCTCGAAGTCGCGCAGACGCTTGCGAATGGTGCGCCAATTCGGCGGCGCCAGCAGTTCTTCGCTGCAGCGCTGGTGAATGTCCTGCACCAGCGCTCTGAATCTCGGCCGAAGCGCGTGCGAATAATGGGCTTTGATCGCGTCCTGGATGAGCTGCTCGCGGCGCGGATCGAGACAGCGCGCGCCTTTCGGGCGGCCTACCGGACGCGTCCACGGCGCCGTGATGGCCCCGCAGGTGCGAAATGTTTTCATCATGCGATAGGCGGTCGCGCGGCTGACGCCCAAATCCTTTTTGAGCTCCTCGACGATCTCCTTTGAGGGCTTGTCCACGATGCCGCTCAGTAGCTCACGCAGAGAATCTTCCCGTCGCTTGCGATAATTCAGCTGATGGTCTTCTTCAGAGTTTCCGCTCATTTATTTTTCTCTTTTTATACTCTTCGGGCCACCTTGTAATTTTGCTTTGCATCAGATCCTTCCTGCTTTGTCTTGGCTCCTATCCGGCGTGATCGTTCAGGTCGAAGACATTGGTTCGTATCGAAATATCTTGCCTGTGAGGCGCGACATTTTGGCGATGCGCATGCAATTCGGCCCCTGCGTCTTCGCTCTCTCCGCGGCCCCGTGCGCGGACAGGGATCGTCCCAACTCGAGGGAGATCAAGTTGGGACGATCGTTCGCGCCGGGGAGGGCGGTTAAAGGTTGAGGGCTCGGTTCACGGTCGGAATGAAGATTGCGAAGATGAACACGCAGAAGGCGACCCAAAAGGCGACCCAGCCAAGTTCATTAAACGAGTGCAAAGTTTTCATCCGTTTCCTCTCCATAGACTGCGGCGGACGCTGTCGCTCAGCGCTGTTTCGATTTTCAACGATTCAACTCGACGCACAATAGGTTTAACTTGCGGCAACATGTCGCAAGTTTGACTATAATCTAGTCTTAAATCATTCTAAGATGGCGCTGTTTCATATTATAATACATCAAAAGCTGGTTAACCGCGCCAACAAACTCAGGTATCAATTATATACAAAACTTAAGTCTCAATATTTGTAGCAATAAAATGAGATTTTAAACAGCATATGGTGCAAATTGTCGCATGCTGAATACTATACTTTGCTTGACGTTGACAGTGTTCGACGTGATAGGGTTCCCCCAGCTGTGAAAGCCGCCGCGGGTTTGCGCACGTCGCGAGCGGTCATCGCGCAAGCGCTCTTTTGACCGCTTCACGCGGCGAGACGGGCGCCTTGCGCGGCGCACATCGCAGCAATGGGAGGCCCAGCGCCAATCGGGACCGCAATTGCGTCTCGAGCCCGAAAGAGGAGAGGCAATGATGAATCAAACGACAGATAAAGCCGTGAGCGCCGCACAAGCCGGCGAAGTCGATACGATCGTGAACTTCAAGCCCGCCTACATCACGATGGGCGTCATGCTGGTGTTCTATGTCGGCATCCGAATCTACGAGCAATATTTTGGATGGAAGGCCGGCCTCGACTCTTTCGCGCCGGAATTCCAGACCTATTGGATGAATTTGATGTGGACCGAGCTGCCGCTCGAGTTCGTCGCCTTCTGCGCCATCGGCGGCTATCTCTGGAAGACGCGCGACCGCAACATCGACGCCGTCGCGCCGCGCGAGGAGATGCGCCGCATCTTGACGCTCATCGGCTGGCTCGCGGTTTACGCCTTCTCGGTTTACTGGGGCGCCTCTTACTTCACCGAACAGGATGGCACCTGGCACCAGACGGTCATTCGCGACACCGATTTCACGCCAAGCCACATCCTCGAGTTCTACCTCAGCTATCCGATCTACATCATCTGCGGCTGGGGCGCCTTCATGTATGCGCATACGCGCATCCCGCAATTCTCCAAGCGAATCTCGCTCGCCTTCCTGATGTTCTTCGCCGGGCCGTTCATGATTTTCCCGAACATCGGCCTGAACGAGTGGGGCCACACTTTCTGGTTCATGGAAGAGCTGTTCACGGCGCCGCTGCACTGGGGCTTCGTGTTCTTCGGCTGGTTTGCGCTCGCCGTTTTCGGCGTCGCGCGCCAGGTGCTCGATCGCGTGATCGAACTCAGCAAGGAATACGAGAAGGACGCTCTCGCGCTTTAGATCACGCTGCATTTGGGCGGAATCGCCCAAACGCAAATAACGTGATCGAGTCCAAAAGTTTAGAGCGCGCTCTAAGCGAAAAACGGTTCCCACTTTTTCGCAGCGCGCTCTAACGCGCATCAACCTTCGCGCGTCAACGCATCGAAACGGAAAGCGGCCGTCGACCAAAAGGCGAAGGCCGGGCGGGACCGCCGCTTTCCTTCAGCAAGATCAATCTGAGAGAGGAAAACATGTCGGCATCAACTGAAACCGGCTCGCCAGCCGGCAAGACCTGGAAATCGAAAGAAGAGTTTCTCGGCTGCGTCATTCTGACCGATTGGATCCTGCTGGTGATCCTGTTCGCCGTGCTGCTCGGCTCCTTCCACATCCATTACATGCTGCTCGCCGGCGACTGGGACTTCTGGATCGACTTCAAAGATCGACGCATGTGGCCGACGGTGACGCCGATCGTCGCCATGTGCTTCGCCGCGGCCTCGCAGTCCTTCTTCTGGACGAGGTTCCGACTGCCGATCGGCGCCACGACCGTCGTGCTCGCCCTGCTGATTGGCGAGTGGATCAACCGCTATGACAACTTCTGGGGCTGGACCTTCTTCCCGATCAATCTGGTGTTTCCGTCGGCGCTCATTCCAATGGGCTTCTGGCTCGACATCGTGCTGATGATCTCGGGCAGCTGGCTGGTCACGGCGCTCCTCGGCGGCCTTGGCTGGGGCCTCCTGTTCTATCCGATCAACTGGCCTGTGTTGGCGCAATATCATCAGGCCACTGAAATCGACGGCGTGCTGCTCACGCTCGCCGACCTCATCGGCTTCAACTACGTCCGCACTGGCACCCCGGAATACATCCGCATGGTCGAGCGCGGCACGCTGCGCACCTTCGGCAAGGACGTGGTTCCGGTCGCCGCCTTCTTCTCCGGCTTCATTTCGATGCTCGTCTACTTCCTGTGGTGGAACGTGGGCAAATGGTTCTCGACGACGAAATATATCGAGATCGAAGAGGTCTAGGACGCGACGCGCAATTTCACCGGAGCCGGCGACGGCTCCGGCGGCGAAAAAATGCAAGGGAGTAACTCCAGATGAAAAGCTTGAATTTGCAATCGATGGCCAAATGCGCGACGGCCCGCGTCGTCCGCCTTTGGATCCTCGGATTGGCCGTTGCAGGCGCGCTAACGACCTTGCCGGCGGCGACTCCCGCCGCCGCGCATGGCGAACGTTCGCAGCAGGCCTTCCTGCGCATGCGCACGCTCAACTGGTATGACGTCAAATGGTCGAAGACCGAACTCAATGTGAATGACGAGATGGAGCTCACCGGAAAGGTGCATGTGTTTTCCGGCTGGCCGCAAGCCGTCGCCAGGCCCGGCGAATCATTTCTCAACGTCGGCGAGCCGGGACCGGTGCTCATCCGCAAGAGCGCCTTCGTCGGCGAAGTGCCGGTGCCGCGCACCTTCTCGATGGATGTCGGCAAGGACTATGAATACAAGATCGTCCTGAAAGCGCGCCGACAAGGCCGCTATCACGTCCATGTCCAGATCAACGTCAAGGACGGCGGCCCGATCGTGGGTCCGGGCCAGTGGATCACCATCAAGGGCGACATGAAGGATTTTACCAATCCCGTGACGCTGCTCGAAGGTTCGACAATCGATCTCGAAACCTATGGGATCACCTGGACCTATATCTATCACTTCTTCTGGATGGCTGCCGCCGCCGCCTGGATTCTCTATTGGTTCATGACCAAGGGGATCATCGTCCGATATTGGCAGGTCAAGGCCGGCAAGGGCCGCGAGCTGATCGGTCAATCCGAAAAGCGGATCGGAGCGATCACCCTTGCCGCGGTTCTCTTGGCTGTGCTCGTCTTCTATGCCGCCGCCAACCGGGAGTTCCCGCGCACGCTGCCGATGCAGGCGGGCTTGCTGACCGGCATCTCGCCGATCGACGAGCCGCGGTCGACCGTCGCCGTTCAATTCAAGGGCGGCTCCTATACGGTGCCGGGCCGCGAATTGCGGATCAGGGCGAAGGTGACCAACAATGGCAAGGAGCCGATCCGGCTCGGCGAATTCACCGCCGCCGGTCTGCGCTTCCTCAATCCGGAAGTCTTCACGACGCGGCCGGATTTCCCTGACTATCTGCTTGCCGACCGCGGCCTTTCCGTGAGCGATCCCAACCCGATCGCGCCCGGCGAGACTCGCGACCTGGAAGTGATCGTTCAGGACGCCCGCTTCGACATCGAACGCCTGTCCGATCTCGCCTATGACACCGATAGCCAGTTTGGCGGACTGCTGTTCTTCTTCAGCCCCTCTGGCGAGCGTCAGAGAGCTGAAATCGGCGGCCCGGTTATTCCGAAGTTCCAGGCGGGAGCCACGCTCTAATCCTCCAAGCGTTGTTGCGCGCTCGCTGCGAGCGCGCAACAAAACCTTGCCCGCCCAAGTTCTTGGGCGGGCATTTTGCATGGCGATTAGGCGATCGCCAAGGCGGCGCGACCCTCGCGCCGCAATGAGGACCTACCTGGAGATGCGTTGGATTAGCGCGTTTTCGCCGGCGGCGGATCGGCGCGCATCCAGCCTTTCGGAAGCTTCATGCGGGCAGCCTTACAAAACACCGTAGGTTCGGAGACTTTGGCGGTCTTGTCTTTTCTGCCCGAGCGGCTCTTGGCTCCTGCCGGGGGAGCATCCTTGTCGCCTTTGTCGTAGACCGTCTTGTCCTTGCAGACGTCGGGGCATTTGCCGATGACGTCGGACTTGTTCTGGCCACATGACTTGCAGGCGCATGTGGAGTTCGGAAACTCCTGACCACTGGCCGCTCGCGCCGGCGCGACGCCCGCAATCAAAAAACCGCAGACGGCCACATAGGCAGCAACCCTGGAAACGGCCACCATATTGCTTCTCCTCTTCAAGACATCTTTTCACGATAAGGACTGCGAAAACCTGGAATGCGCTGCGGCGCGCCGCCTTCAAAAGCCGTGGAGCCGAGCCAGTCCCGCCTCGAGATCCGATTTCAGATCAGCGACATCCTCCAGTCCGATCGAGAAGCGCAGCGCCGGTCCTTCGGCAGTCCAGCGCGTCGCCGTCCTGAAAGAAGAGCAGTCGAAAGGCAGGACAAGGCTTTCATAGCCGCCCCATGAGAATCCGATACCGAACAATTCCAATCCATCGACAAAAGCGGCGACCGCCTTTTTTGAAGTCGCTTTGAGGATAATGGAAAAAACGCCAGAGGCGCCGGCAAAGTCTCGTTTCCACAGCGCGTGGCCGGGATGCGTCGCAAGGCCGGGATGCAGCACGCGCGAAACCTCCGGCCGGTCCTCCAGCCACCGCGCGATGTCGAGCGCGGCGCGCTCCTGCTCGCGCAGCCGTAGCGCCATGGTGCGCAGCCCGCGCAAGGCGAGCGCGGCGTCGTCGGGACTGGACCCCATGCTGAAGGCGTTGAAGGTCGCGCGCAGGCGCTTCGCCCACTCCGAATTGGCCGAAACAAGCCCCATGAGGAGGTCGGCGTGGCCCGAGAGATATTTGGTGCCGGCTTCGATGACGAGGTCGCAGCCGCGCTCATGCGGCGGGAAGAGAAGAGGGGTCGCCCAGGTGTTGTCCGCGATGACACAGGCGCCATGGGCGTGGGCGGCCGCGGCGATCGCAGGAATGTCTTGAACTTCCATGCTCAGGGAGCCGGGCGACTCGACGAGCACCGCGGTCGTTTCAGGCTTCATCATCGCGGCGATGCCGCCGCCGATCAAGGGATCATAATAGTCGACTTTGACCCCGAAGCGCTCGAGGAGACCGTCGCAGAAGATCCGCGTCGGCTGATAGGCGGTATCCACGATGAGCGCGTGCGCGCCCGCGTGCGTGGCGGTGAGAAGCGCCAACCCGATCGCCGCAAGGCCGGAGGGCGTCAACACCGTATCCGCGGCGCCGGCGATCTCGCTCCAGCCCTGCTCGAGCGCGCGAGTCGTGGGCGTCCCCTTGGTGCCGTAGGTGTACGGCTGCCGTAACGCCTCGAGAGCGGCGACCGTCGGGAAGAGCACCGTCGAACCGCGGTAAATGGGTGGATTAACGAATCCGAAATGATCAAATGGCGCGCGGCCGGCTTGCGTCACCAGAGTGGCGGGCTTTAATTTGCGCCTTGCTTTTCGCTTTTCTTCGGACATGCCGCCTCTGACAACTCGTCTTTGCGTGAACGCCGCGCGACCGTAGTATATCCTCCGCCGGATGCCGAGCCCGCCATGATCCGCCGCACAGCTTTCGCCTTCCTTGCGGTCTTCGCCGGAGCGCTTTTCGCTCTTAGCGCCGACGCGCAAACGGATGTCGGTCCCACGCTCGCGCAGATTATGAAGCGCGGCTACCTGACCTGCGGCGTCACCGACACGCCCGGCTTTGCTCAACGCGACGGCGCGGGCGAATGGCGTGGTTTCGACGTCGATTTCTGCCGGGCCGTCGCCGGCGCCGTCCTCGATGACCCGGCCAAGGCGCGATTCGTTGAACTCTCGCAGAAAGAGCGCGCTGGCGCATTGCAGGCCGGCGCCGTCGATCTGCTCGTCAGCGCCTCGCCATGGACCCAAGCGCGCGACGCCGGTCAAAAGCTGATCTATGCCGGCGTCTTCCTCCATGACGGGCAGGGGTTCTTGGTCCGCCGGCAGCGCAACTTAGCTTCCGTCCAGGATCTCGACGGCGCGTCGATCTGCATCGAGCAAGGCACGCCCTATGAACTCGCGGTCGCCGACTTTTTCCGGGCCCGCAAGGCGAAATATGATCCAAAGCTGTTACCGAGCCTCGAGGACGCGGCCAAGGCCTATGACGAGGAAAAATGTGAAGCGCTGACGGCTGACGTTTCCACGCTGCATCGCGTCCGCATCGGCTTGACCGCGCCTGCGGATCACGCGGTTCTGCCGGACATTCTTTCGAAATCACCGCGCGGCCCGCTTGTCCGCCAAGGCGACGATCAGTGGCTGAACATCGTCCGCTGGACGCTGTTCGCGATGATCGACGCAGAGGAGCTGGAGGTGTCGAAGGCGAATGCCGACGCCGCTTTGTCGTCGGAGAATCCGCAGATACGGCGGCTGCTCGGCGTTGACGGCGCCCATGGCGACGATCTCGGCCTCTCACAGGATTGGGCCTACCGCATCGTCAAACATGTCGGCAATTACGCCGACGTTTTTGAGCGCAATCTCGGGCAGGGCGCGCCCTACGCCATGGAGCGCAGGCTGAACGCTTTGTGGAACAAGGGCGGCCTGATGTATGCGCCGCCGGTCAGATAGAGGTCCTTTCCGGCGAGCCGGCGCAAAGCTTCGCCCACCAATCCGCGAGCGCCTGGCGCTCGGGCGCGATGTCTTCCGCCAGTGGCCCGGCGAAGGCGCGCCATTCGTCGCGATAGTGCGGAGAGACCGCCGCGATCACCGGAACGCGCGCGGTCATCGCCGCTCGGAAGGCGTCGCACAGCCCGCCACGCGCCGCCTCCTGTTTGGAGAACTTGCTGATCACGATCAATTGCGCGCCGTCGCGCGCCGCGCGCTCGATCGCCGCGCAGGCGAGGGCCAGCTCGCTCGTATCAAGATTGCAAGCGACCGAACCGGGGCCAAGGTCCTGCGAGATCGGATAAAAGGCGCCCGTGGCGACGTCGCGCAGTACGATGCCCGAGCGGCCCGATGAATCCGCGACGCGCGTCTGCGTCACGCCGCCGACCCGCACGCCCTCCCGCATCAGCTCTTCGGCGAAGGCCTGCATCAGGGACTGGATCCGAACGCTATCTTCAGCGGGCAGGGCCGCAATGCGCGTCCATCCGGTCGCGGCCGTCAGCGCGGATCCGTTCAAGACATGAGATTCTTCGCTGGGGACCGACATCGAATCCTCGCCGGGCGCGCTGAAAGAGCCTATGTTTCAGGTTGCGCGCCAGCCTCTTGTTTATCAGAGAGCAGGGCCGATTTGATAGAGAGCGTCAATTAAAACGACGTGAACCGCAGTGGGCGAACATTCACCTAAACCGCCGGCAGCTCAAGGCTCTGTGCAATCGGGGCCGATAGACGCCTTCCTGGACAAGGCAAAGGACGTCGCGACGAGCGCGTCGCGCGGACGCCTGATTTTCGCGCTGGACGCCACAATGAGCAGACAGCCAACCTGGGACATGGCCCAGTCAATTCAGGGCGAAATGTTCCGCACGACCGCCGCGCAGGGCGGACTGGATGTTCAGCTCGTCTACTTCCGCGGCTTCGGGGAATGCCGCGCCTCGCGCTTCGTCTCAGGAGGCGAGGGGCTCGGCGCGCTGATGTCGCGCATCGCCTGTCGAGGCGGCCGCACGCAGATCGGCAAGGTTCTACGCCACGCTCTCGACGAATCGCGCGCGGGACGCGTGGGCGCGCTCGTTTACATCGGCGACGCTATGGAGGAGCAGCTCGACGCCCTCGCGGCGACGGCAGGCGAACTTGGGCTGCTCGGCGTCAAGGCCTTCATGTTCCATGAGGGCCAGGACTCGGGCGCACAGCACGCCTATCGTGAGATCGCGCGCCTAACGGGCGGCGCCTATGCGGCGTTCGACGCCACGGCTCCAGGGCGTTTAGCGGAGCTTCTCGCCGCCGCGGCGGCCTACGCGGTAGGGGGCAGACGCGAGCTGGAACGGCGCGCCGAAGAAGGCGGGGACGCCGCGCGCCTGCTTCTGTCTCAGATCGGTTGAGGATAAACGGGATGCCCATTCTGATCGGACTGATCGCCCTGCTCCTGACGATTGTGGCGCTAAACGCCTATACGAAGACGTCGCCGGCGTTATTGGTGGTGATTTTTAAGCGCGGGGGCGGCTTCCTCGCCCTGGCGCTTGGCGCATTGCTTTTGGTGCGGGGACGCCTCGACCTCGGCATGGCGCTCTTGGGCTTTGGCGTTTGGCTCATGGGCCTCAGCGGGGGCGCCCTGCGCGGCTTTCGCAAAGCGGGCGCCGGCGCCGGCGGCGTATCGCGGGTTCGATCGGCGATGATCGAAATGGAGCTCGACCATTCCACGGGCGCCATACGGGGCGTGGTTCTGGCCGGTCAGCACGAAGGCGTGCATCTTGATTCGCTGGCGCGGCCTGCGCTCCTCGAACTCTACGGCGTTTGCCGCCGGGACGATCCTGACGGCGCCAGGCTTTTAGAGGCTTATCTGGACCGCCGATTTTCCGGCTGGCGTTCGGCAAGCGATACGCACGCAAACTCGGGGGGTTTTCGTCCGGGCGAGGGCGGCGCGCGACATGCAGGCGCGATTTCGGAAGACGAGGCTTACGAAATTCTCGGCCTCAAGCGCGGCGCGGCGGCGGCGGACATTGCGCGCGCCCATCGTGATCTGATGAAGAAGCTTCATCCAGATCTTGGCGGAACGACTGATCTTGCGGCCCGGGTGAATGAGGCCAAGGACGTCCTCATGCGGCGTCACCAGCACTGACGCGCGTTGCGCGCTGTAGTCGTGGTCCCAAGTCGTGGACATGATCAGTTCTTTGTCGTGAAGCAGGAGAAGCCGGAGCGCTTGAGCGCCTTGCAGGCCGACTGCGCCGTGTCCTCCTCAAGCCCGGCGAAACGCGCGCGATAGAGCGTTTCAGTTCCCCGCTGCACCTTCTCGGTGAAGGCCTTGGCGGTCGCGGGAAAGCCTTGAAGCTGGCTGCGGGCGCGCACGAGCAGCTGATTGGCCTTTTCCTGATCGTCGGTCGCGCCGATCTGAATCATCCAGCCTGGCCGCCCCGGACGCGCGGCGTCCGCCTTTGCGAGCTGCGTTTTTGCGGCGCCGCCGCGAACGGCTGAAGGCGTCGTCGACACGGGCGTAATTTCGATCTTACGCGCGCCGTTCGTCGTGGAGCCGTCGCGCGCGGCCACTGGCGTAGCGCCCGCGCGGGCCTTGGCGCTCGGAGACGCGCCCTTGCGTTCCGCATCCAGGTCGTCGGCCGTTCGCTTCTGGCCGCCAGAAACGAAAGCAGGTCGAACCGCTGGCCGCTCAGCGCTCTCCTGCCTTGGAATGGTCGCCGCCGGAACCGGAGCGTTCAGCTGGCGGCCAAACGGTTCGGGCTCCGCAGCCGAGTCGTCCTGAGGCTCTGCATAAGCCAAGCGCTCCGTGGCGATCTGTTGGGCGCGCTCGGCGGCGCGTTCGGCGCGCTGCGTGCGCTCCTGCGCCAACTGCTCCTGCGCCTCGGCGGCGCGCGGATCTTCGCTCACCGCCGCCGCAGTCCTTACCGAAGAGCCGCCGTCGATGTTTTCCTCGATCAGCCCCGCCATGATGCGATCCCGCGTGTAGGCGGTCTTACCGCCCATCACCACCGCGACAATGTGATGCCCGCGACGGCGCACGGAGGTCAGGAGATTGAAGCCGGACGCGCGCGTGTAGCCGGTCTTGATGCCGTCCATCCCTTCGACCTGGCCGAGAAGATGATTGTGGTTTCGATGCAGGGCGCCGTTGTAGGCGAAGCTCGGCGTCGAGAAATAGCGATAATAGCGCGGGAAGCGCTCCTGGATGGCGCGACCGAGCAGCGCGAGATCGTAGGCGGTCGTCACTTGATTGGGATCGGGGAGCCCCGACGCGTTCTCATAATTGGTGTTGCGCATCCCCAGCGCATGGGCCTTGCGCGTCATCATCTGCGCGAAACTATGCTCGTCGCCCGCGACGTTCTCGGCGATCGCGCAGGCGATGTCATTGGCGGATTTGGTGACGACCGCCTTGATGGCATTGTCGACGCTGATCGTCTGTCCAGGACGCAGGCCAAGCTTGGATGGCGCCTGCGCCGCCGCGTGTTGCGAAATCATCAGCGGCGAGTCCAGGCGCAGCCGCCCCTTCTCGAGCTGTTCGAACAGAAGAAAGAGCGTCATCACCTTTGTAACCGAGGCGGGATGGCGCAACTCATGCTCGGAGCGGGAATACAGCGCGCGGCCGCTATTGGCGTCGACGACGATGGCCGAAAAGCCGCGATGCTCGCCGATGACAGGATCGCCATTGGCGTTTGCGCGCGCCCGAACGGCCGAATTGCGGTCGTCAGAAGCGCTGCGGTGATGGAAATAATGTCTGCCGCGCGCCTCCGCGTAGCCCGACATCGTGACGAGGATCGTGATCGTGGCAAAGCTTGCCGCGAGGGAGCGGGCCCGCGGTAGGCGGTCCGACAAACTCGATCTCAGCATAAACGCGCCCCTTGAATTCACTGTTGTTCACGCAACCGCCCAGCCGCGCCAAAAGTGACGATTTGGTAGATTAAGGGCTTGCAGTTACCCGCGGGTTAAGCGCTAGCCTCGCGCAGCCTTTATTGCGGCGCAACATTTTCGTTGACTTTATTTTGTGCATTGCATATAAATAAGTCGTGAGCGGGCGCATAGCGCCGCATAGGGCGCCTTTGCGCCAAAATCATGAGGACGAACCCATGGCAGCTAATTTCGACAGCGTTCAGAAGCTCGGCAAAGAGCAGTTTGAAGCCGTGTCCGCCGCTGCGGCTGCGGTGACCAAGGGCTGGCAGAGCATCGCCGCCGAGACCACCGATTATTCCAAGAAATCCTTCGAAAAGAGCCGCGTTCTGGCCGAAAAGCTGATTGCGGTCAAGAAGATCGACGAAGCGCTTCAGCTTCAGTCCGATTTCGCCAAGAGCGCCTACGAGGATTTCCTGGCCGAAGCGACCAAGCTCGGAGAGCTCTACGCCTCGCTCGCCAAGGAAGCGTTCAAGCCGATCGAGTCTGCGGCGAAAGTCTATAGCCCTGCCGAGTAATAGGCGCTAAACACGTTCGTCCAAAACGCGGCTAGGACAAATGAGCCCCGGGGAGGCGCGGTCGCCTCCGCCGGGCTTTTGACCGAGCGTCGTTCGTGCTGCTTCGTCGAGACCGTGGTCTCTGGCAAGCTCGAACGGCGGTCTTTATCCTAGGAGTACCACATGAGTTATGGAAAGCCGGCGGTCTCCGCCGGCGCCTTGTTTGGCGCGATTCTTCTGAGCGCCGCACTGTCTCCCGCGACGGCGCAGGATGTGCGCATCGGCTGTTCCCTCGTCCAGCAATATGGAGGCGCCGAAGTGAGCGCCGTGCTTGACCAGGTCCGCTCAACCGTCGGCGAAAGCGAGGCGAACTCGCTGCACGCCAAATATGTCGGCCTCAGGAACGACTGCAGTTCTAATCTGAGCGCGTCTCGTGTGGTTCGCCTCTCTCCCGCGATGCACAGGCTCCTTACCGAATATGGCGTTAACGTTCACCGCTTCGCGGTTCTACAGCGATAGCCTGCTCTCCGCCCCAGACTTGAAAACCTCGGGGCGGGCGCAGCTTTTCACGCTATCTGGGGACAGCGGCGAACCCGGAGTTCCGGGACGGAGCGCGAAACTGTAGACTTCGGCCCGAATCCGTCCGTGTCCTCAAGGCCTGCGACCATGCCTGCCGCCGAAGCCGGCTTTGTGCATCTTCACGTCCACACCGCCTATTCGCTTCGCGAGGGCGCGCTTTCGCTCGGCAAGCTGATTGATCTCGCGGTGCGCGACCTCCAGCCCGCGCTCGCTGTCACCGACACCAATAATCTTTTCGCGGCCCTGGAGTTTTCGGAGAAGGCCGCCAAGGCCGGCCTCCAACCGATCGCAGGCGCACAGCTCCGCGTCGACTTCGGCGACGGCAAGGGCGGCGCAGTTTCGGCGCGCGACGATCGTTTCGCCAATCTCGTGCTGCTGGCCAAGACCGAGGCTGGCTATCGCAATTTGATGCGGCTCGCCTCGCGCGCCTTTCTCGACACGGAGCAGGGCGACGAGCCGCATCTGACGCTCGAAGCGCTGGCCGCCGACGCCGAGGAGCTGATCGCGCTGACCGGCGGGCCAGATGGCGCGTTGGACCGCGCCCTGGCGCAGGGCAGGCCGGAGCAGGCGCGTGCGCGCCTCGCAACGCTCGAGCGTCTCTACGGCGACCGGCTGTATATCGAGGTTCAGCGCCACAGTTTGCGTTCTGAACGCGACGTGGAGCCGCAGCTGCTGGACCTTGCCTATCGTCGCGGCTTGCCGCTCGTCGCGACCAATGAGCCCTATTTCGCTCAGCCCGCCGATTTCGAAGCGCATGACGCGCTGCTCTGCATCGCCGAAGGCGCGGTGACAAGCGTCGACGATCGGAGGCGGGTCTCGCCCGAGCACTACTTCAAGACTCGCGCCCAAATGTGCGCGCTTTTCGCCGATCTCCAAGAGGCGACCGCCAACACGCTGGAGATCGCCCGTCGCGTCAGCTTCCGGCCCCAAACGCGCAAGCCGATCATGCCGCGCTTCGTCCAGGAGGCGCGCGATGCGCATTCTCTCGACGAAATCGAGGCGCAGGAGCTGCGCCGTCAAGCGATCGAAGGGCTGGAGCTGCGCCTCGCCGGGCATGGGCCGGCGCCAGGCCGAACGCGGGAAGAATACGCCGCGCGACTCGATTTCGAACTTTCCGTCATCGAGAAGATGCGCTTTCCGGGCTATTTCCTCATCGTCTCCGACTTCATCAAATTCGCCAAATCCCAGGAAATTCCGGTCGGACCGGGACGCGGCTCCGGCGCGGGTTCGCTCGTGGCCTATGCGCTGACCATCACCGATCTGGATCCGGTTCGCTTCGGACTCTTCTTTGAACGCTTCCTCAACCCTGAGCGCAATTCGATGCCGGACTTCGACATCGACTTCTGCCAGACGCGGCGCGGCGAAGTGATCGACTACGTCAGACGCCGCTATGGCGCCGACCGAGTCGCGCAGATCATCACCTTCGGCTCCTTCCTGGCGCGCGGCGTTTTGCGCAGCGTCGGTCGTGTGCTCGAAATGCCGCTCGGACAGGTCGACAAGCTCGCCAAGCTGGTGCCGCAGAATCCGGCGAAGCCCGTCACGCTCGCCGAAGCGCTGGCGAGTGAGCAGAAGTTGCGCGAGGCCGTGGAGGAGGACGAGCGCGTCAGG
This sequence comes from Methylocystis sp. H4A, assembly GCF_015709545.1. Lineage (NCBI taxonomy): Bacteria > Pseudomonadati > Pseudomonadota > Alphaproteobacteria > Hyphomicrobiales > Methylocystaceae > Methylocystis > Methylocystis sp. H4A. Next base: position 65,901 of record NZ_JADNQY010000020.1, read on the forward strand.
CGCCTCTTTAAAATCGCCGGCGCGCTCGAAGGGCTTTTTTCCAACGCCTCCACCCACGCCGCCGGCGTCGTCATCGGCGACCGCCCGCTGCACGAGGTGACGCCGCTTTACCGCGATCCAAAGTCTGACATGCCGGCGACCCAGTTCAATATGAAGTGGGTCGAGCCGGCGGGATTGATCAAATTCGACTTTCTCGGTCTGAAGACGCTCACCGTGCTCGCAACGGCGAGTAGTCTGGCGCGCCGCCGCGACCCTGGCTTCGACCTCGCCAAGGTTCCGCTCGATGATCCGGCGACTTATGCGCTGCTCGGCCGCGGCGAGACGGTCGGGATATTCCAGCTGGAAAGCGCCGGCATGCGCAAGGCGCTGGTCGAAATGCACGCGGATCGCTTTGAGGACATCATTGCGCTCGTGGCGCTGTATCGCCCGGGACCGATGGCGAATATCCCCACCTATTGCGCGGTGAAGCTCGGCGATGAGGAGGCGGATTATTACCATCCCAAGATCGAGCCCATTCTGAAGGAGACCTTCGGTGTCATCATCTACCAGGAGCAGGTGATGCAGATCGCGCAGGTGCTCTCCGGCTACACGCTGGGCGAAGCCGATATGCTCCGCCGCGCCATGGGCAAAAAAATCAAGTCCGAGATGGACGCCCAGCGCGAGCGCTTCGTCAAAGGCGCCATCGCGCGCGATGTAAAGGCGGACCTCGCCAATTTCATCTTCGACCTCTTGGCGAAATTCGCCGATTATGGCTTCAACAAGAGTCATGCGGCGGCCTATGCGCTGATCGCCTATCAGACCGCTTGGTTCAAGACGCATTATCCGGCGGAATTCCTCGCCGCCTCGATGACCTTCGACAAGAGCCAGACCGACAAGCTCGCCGAATTCCGCGACGAGGCGCGGCGCATGGGCATCGCGGTCGAACCGCCATCGATCAATGAGTCGGGCGTCGACTTCGACGTCGCGCCGGACGCCGAAGGCAGGCTTGCGATCCGCTACGCATTTTCGGCGATCAAGGGCGTCGGCGAAGCGCAGGCCGAGTCTCTCGTGCGCTCCCGCGGAGCGCGCCAATTTACGAGCCTCGCCGACGTCGCGAGACGGCTGAACCCGCGCGAAGTGAATAAGAAGACGCTGGAGAGCCTCGCGGCCTGCGGCGCCTTCGACGAAATCGAGCCCAATCGCGCCAAGGCTTTCGCCGCGATCGAACCGATGCTCGCCGCCGCGAACAGGCACGCCGAGGACCGCAAGGCCGGACAAAATGCGCTCTTTGGCGAAGCCGAGCCTGCGGATCTCGCGGTTCCAAAGACGCCGCCCTGGCCAGCGGCCGAGACGCTGCGACGCGAATATGAAGCCGCCGGCTTTTTCCTCTCGGGCCATCCGCTCGACGCTTACGCCGGCCTCTTGCCGAAAATCCGCGTGTCGCGTTGGAGCGAATTCGCCGCCTCGGTCAAGCGCGGCGCGACCGCCGGCCGACTCGCCGCCGTGGTTTTGGACAGGACCGAGAGGCGCACCAAATCCGGGTCCAAGATGGGCATCTTGCAGCTCTCGGACGTCAGCGGACACTATGAGGCGATCCTCTTCCAGGAGGGGCTGACGCAATATCGCGACCTTCTGGAGAAGGGCGCGGCGGTGCTCGTGACCCTCTCCGCGGCGGTTGAGGGCGAGGACGTCCGGGCGCGCATCGTTGCTGTCGAACCTTTGGCCGCGGCGGCGGCGCGCGCGCAGAAGGGACTGCGCGTCGTGGTCGGCGACGAGGGGCCGCTCGACGGGATCAAGACGCGGCTCGCCGGCCGTGGCGACGGCGAGGTGTCGATTCTTCTGAAGCGCGATGCGGGACGGGAGGAAATCGAAATCCGACTGCCCGGAAGCTATCCGATCACTCCGGACGTCGCTGGCGCGCTGCGCGCCATTCCCGGCGTTCTGGAGGTCGAATATCTGTAGGGAGCTCTTAAACTTAAACTATAGCTTTAATAATTAAGTATCTGATTTAAATTCATTCAGGCGTATTTGCTATGAAGCAGCTGCGCGATCGAGACCCTGGGCGCCCCGCGCGGGTGCAATCTTTTCAGCGGACGCCGGGAACAAAAGCTCGTCGAGATCGTTAATGGGCCGTTAGCTCTAACTGCAACCTTTCCTCATCCCGCCGGGAGACCCTCATGGACGCGTTGCTCTCCGCCGCAGCCGCGATCGTTGGCGCGCCCAACGCGCAGTTCCTCGCCCTTCTGCTCATCGGCGGGCTTGTCGGCTGGAGCGCGACAAAACTCTGGCATGTTCTGCACGTCGACGTTCGAGCAGGGGCTTTGCTGCTCTCGGGGGTCACGGGGGCATGGCTGGCGGCCGAACTCGCCGTTCGGGCAGGAGTGGGCCAGCGCTGCGCAGACGCGGTCTTGATCGCCGGCGCGATCGGCGCGGCGCTGTTCTGCGTCGGATGCCGGGCGCTGCCTCACGGCAATAGATCTTCCGAGGACATTGCCGTCCGCCATTGATATGCCTAGCTTGGTGAGAGAGGAGACTCTCCGCTCTTGACCGTGCTTGATCTCTTGAACGACGACCCCCGAAAGAAACGGGGGGAGCCGCCTCTGCGTCATCCTGAAAAGGCGGGCCGGCCTGACGCGCCCATTCTGCGCAAGCCGCCGTGGATTCGCGTCAAGGCGCCGGGTTCGAAGGCCTGGGCGGAAACCAGCGGCCTGTTGAAGGACGCCGGGCTCGCGACCGTGTGCCAGGAAGCTTCCTGTCCCAACATCGGCGAATGCTGGGAGAAAAAACACGCCACTTTCATGATCATGGGCGAGATCTGCACGCGCGCCTGTGCGTTCTGCAATGTCGCCACGGGCCTGCCGACGCCGCTCGACCCGACCGAGCCGGGCAGGGTCGCCAAAGCCACGCGCGCTCTCGGCCTGTCGCATGTCGTGGTGACGTCCGTCGATCGCGACGATCTGGATGACGGCGGCGCCGGTCATTTCGCCGAGACCATCGCCGCCATCCGGTTGGCGTGTCCCGAAACGACGATCGAAGTGCTCACGCCGGACTTCCTCAGGAAGCCTGGCGCGCTGGAGCGCGTAGTGGCGGCGGGCCCGGACGTCTTCAATCACAATCTCGAGACCGTGCCGTCGCTCTATGTCACCGTGCGGCCGGGCGCGCGCTATTTCCACTCGCTGCGATTGCTTCAGCGCGCCAAGGAGCTGAACCCTTCCGTCTTCACCAAATCCGGGATCATGGTCGGGCTCGGCGAGAGCCGTCTCGAAGTGATGCAGGTGATGGACGACATGCGGTCGGCGGACATCGATTTCATCACCATCGGCCAGTATCTGCAGCCGACGCGCAAGCACCACGCGATCGAGCGCTTCGTGACGCCGGAGGAATTTGAATCCTATAAGACGCTCGCCTATTCGAAGGGCTTCCTCTACGTCGCCGCCTCGCCGCTCACCCGCTCGTCGCATCATGCGGGGGAGGATTTCGCGAAATTGCGCGCGGCGCGCCAGCGACGGCTCGCGCTAGGCGAGGCGAGCCCGATAAGTTGAGCGTCGCCGCCTTTCAGATCGCACCCACGCCGGGTCTTCGACGCTGGGAGCGGCCCCTCGTCCTTCGAGACGCGTGCTGCGCACGCTCCTCAGGATGAGGGGCCTTTGATTCCTCAGCCGCTCCGAGCGAATCGGAGAACGCTGCCCTCAGAAGCTGAGCGGCTAATTTCCATCGTGTCTTGCCCCAGTTAGCAGTCCTCATCCTGAGGAGCCGCCCGCAAGTCGGGTTTACCCGACTTGCGAATTTAATGTCGATCTCGGGCAGGCCCGAGATCGAAGGTGGCGTCTCGAATGACGAGGACTGCGCCATTCGGAATTTTGCATGACGATTAGAACGCGACCGAGGCGGACCGAGTGGCGTGAGCGTGCTGGGCCGGGAGCGGCGCGAGGCTGCGCCGCCCGAAATAAGTCTCTTACGCGGCGCCAAGCGCGGTGGAGATTTCCGCCAGGGTGGCGCGTTCGGCGTCGGTGACCTTCACCCCGCCAAAGCCCAGAAAACCGCCCTCGACGCCCGCTTCCGCCACCAGATTGGCGATATGGTTGAGCCAGTCCTTGAACGCCTTCGACTCATTGGGCGCCTTCGAATCGAGGATGGAGGCGGTGCGGCGCAACTCGACGAGCGCCCGATCTTTGAACTCCTCCACTTTGGCCCCGTCGACCACGCCCTTCACCCCATCGCGGGCCGCAGTGCGTCCGTCGGGCGTGAGAAGGTCCTCGACAACCGCCTTGATCAGCGCGTCGGCGTTGGGATCGGATTTTGCGGTGGCCAAAGCCTTGGCGCTCGCGAAACCCTCCTGCAGCGTTCCGATAAAGCCGCTCGGATCGCCAGCGCTGACGGCGAAGCCGGCCAGCAGCGGCGATTCAAGCAGTTTTTTCCATTCATCAGCTGTGAAATCGGATTTGTTGGCCATTGTTCCCTCCGTAGAATATCTCAGGAGCCAGCGAGAGCTCGTCGATAGAACCGCGACGTGACGCAAATGTTCCAGCCGCGTGACGGCGGCGACTTTTGCCGCTCTCGTCAATGAACTAGAAGCTTGGCTCATGAAGAGTTTTCGCAACCGTCGCCACGTGCCGCACAGCGCAGGAGAAATGTTCGCGCTGGTGCGCGACGTTGAATCCTATCCGCAATTCGTGCCCCTCTGCGAGGCCGTTCGCATCCGGCGACGGTCGGAGATCTCGCCTGGGGTCGAGGTGTCGCTGATCGAGATGCAGGTCGGCTTCAAAGCGATCTGCGAGCGCTATGTGAGCCGCGTCTGCTGCGACTTCAACAAATTAGACATCAGGGTCGAGTGCGCCGAGGGACCGTTTCGAAAACTCGACAATCGCTGGACGTTTCGCGACGAGCCGGCGGCGAGCGGCGGCGCGCCCCGGTCGCTGGTCGAGTTCTTCATCGCCTATGAATTCAAGAGCCCGGCGCTTGGCTTTGTGATGGGTGCGATGTTTGATCGCGCGTTCCACAAATATGCGGACGCCTTCGCTGCACGCGCCGACGAGGTTTACGGCCGCCGCTGAGCCGCGTCGACGGCGTCAATCATCATGTCCAGCGCTTGCATGACGGAGGCGGCGCGGATCTCGGCGCGCGACAGCGGTCCATAGCGGCGCTCGACATGATCGACGCCGCCGTCGCGCCGGGCGCAGGCGAAATGAACGAGCCCCACAGGCTTTTCGAGTGAACCGCCGCCGGGTCCGGCGACGCCCGTCACCGCGACAGCGACATCGGCCAGCGCGTGTTCGATGGCGCCCAGCGCCATGGCGCGCGCGACCTCGGCGCTGACGGCGCCATGCGCTTTGAGCAATGCGTCCGCGACGCCAAGCATGTCGGATTTCGCGGCGTTGGAGTAGGTGACGAAGCCGCGGTCGAACACGTCGGACGAGCCTGGGATTTCGGTGAGCGCCGCGGCCACCAGCCCGCCGGTGCAGGATTCGGCGCTCGCAAGACGCAGGCCTTTGGCGCGGGCTCTGTCGAGAAGTTCTTTAGCTTTTACGTATGTCATATGTTCATGCATTACGTATCTCATAAATGCGCATTACGTATGTCATATGAAATCCTTTGAACGGCTCAAGTGTCATTCCCGACGCGCGCAACGCGCGCGATCGGGAATCCAGAACAAAACCGGCGTTCTTGGATCGGCCCTGGATTCCCGGTCAGGCCTTCGGCCCGCCGGGAATGACACGGCCCAACAGGACGGATCAGCCGGAATCCGTATCATAACTCATGCGTCGGTTTGCCGCGCAGCGCCTTCACGTCGCCGCGCTGCTTCTTGCCGTCAAGACGCCTGATTTTCGAGCCGAGCGTCGGCCGGGTTTTCTTTCGCGGTGGCGGCGGCGGAGCCGCTGCGATGCGGATGAGGTCGATGAGACGATCGAGCGCATCCGCCCGGTTGCGCTCCTGCGTGCGATGGCGGCGCGCTTCGATGAGGATGACGCCGTCCTTCGTCAACCGTCGGCCGGCGAGACGCGCCAGCCGCGCCTTCACATCATCGGCGAGGCTTGGCGAATTGCGGATGTCGAAGCGCAGCCGCACGGCGGTTTCGACCTTCTGCACATTTTGCCCGCCCGGTCCCGAAGCGCGCGCAAATTCCTCCACGATTTCCCATTCGTGGAGCGCGATTCTATCGGTCACGCGGATCATGAGAGGCCTCAACTCTGCAAAGCGGGTTTATAGCAGGTGATGCGGGCCAGTCGTCATTGCGCGCTGTGTCATTCCCGGCAGGCCGCAGGTCTGACCGGGAATCCAGAGCAATAACGAGGATGTTTGTTGCGACTCTGGATTCCCGATCGCGCGCAAGCGCGCGTCGGGAATGACAATCCAATTCGTCAGCGACACTGGATAGGTTCGCGTTCGGCTCGCAGTGACGCGACTGGGAGCAGATGCTGGCTCGCTCAGTCCCTCACGGCAACCTTACCGTGGCGATCGCTAGCGCCGCCATGCCTTCCTGCCTTCCGGTAAATCCCAGCCGCTCGGTGGTCGTCGCCTTGATCGCGACGCGGCCGAGGTCGACGCCCATCGTCGCCGCGAGGCTTTCGCGAATGCGCTCCCGGTGCGGACCGATCTTTGGCGCTTCGCAAATGATCGTGGCGTCGACATTGGCGATGGCGCCGCCACGCGCCCGGACCAGTTCGCAGGCGCGCGCCAGAAAGATCGACGACGCCGCGCCCTTCCACTGCGGATCGGACGGCGGGAAATGCGCGCCGATATCGCCCTCGGCGATGGCGCCGAGAATGGCGTCGGTGATCGCGTGAGACAAAACATCGGCGTCGGAATGGCCGGAGAGGCCATGCGTATGCGGGACCGCGACGCCGCCAAGCCAGACGGAATCGCCTGGTCCGAAGGCGTGGACGTCATAGCCCTGACCCATGCGGATGTCGGGCAGATCGGCGAATTCGGGTTGCTTCAACTGCTGCATGGCGCGGGCGAAGTCCTGTTGCGTCGTGAGTTTGAAATTGGCGGCGTCGCCTTCGAAAATATGCACCTTCACGCCGGCGGCTTCAGCGATCATGGCGTCGTCGGTAAAGTCGCGCCCGCCCGCGGCCGCGGCGCGATGGGCTGTCATTATGAGATCGAATCGAAAGGACTGCGGCGTCTGCACGGCGCGGAGCCGCGAGCGGTCGGGCGTCGCGACGACGACGCCGGCGCCGTCGATCTGCTTTATCGTATCGGCGAGCGGCACGCCGGGGGCGGCGGCGCCGTGGATCGCGGCCGCCTCGATCGCGCGCGCGATGAGCGCGGCATCCGCGAAAGGACGCGCGGCGTCGTGAATCAGCACGATGTCCGGCGCGCCCTCGGCCGCGAGCGCCTCGAGGCCGTTCCTGACGCTTTCCTGCCGGCTCGCGCCGCCGAAGGCCGGCGGAAGAAGCCGGGCCCGATCGGAATGGGAAAGCTCCGCTATGCTCGCGGCATAATCCTCAAGGTCGTCTTTATGGATGACGACCTTGAGCGCGGCCTGGGGCATGGCCATATGCAGCCCATGCAGCGTTCGGGCGAGCAGCGTCATGCCGGCGATCGGTCGATATTGTTTTGGCGGGCCGTCGCCCGCCCGTGCGCCGCGCCCTCCGGCGACGACAAGGATGGCGATGGATGGAATGACGTGAGCGGCGCCCATGGCCGCTCTCTGTCGGTTTTCGCCAACGCCGTCAAATGCCAACGGGCCGGAGAAATGCTATGTTGCAAGTGCGAAGGGAACTGCTTATGATGTGGGCACGATGGCTACTGCCAAAAAACTAGGCGTTGGCTTTGCCCCTTCGCCTCTGAGCATTGGCGGGATCACGCTGACGGGTCGCGCGCTCCTCGCGCCGATGGCTGGCGTGACCGACCCGACCATGCGCCGCATCGCGTCGCGCCTGGGGGCGTCGGCGACGGTGAGCGAGATGGTGACGGCCGCTGGCGTCGCCCGCGGCGATCGCGAGACGGCGATGCGGCTGGAATGCGCCGGCGTCGGGCCGCGGGTCATTCAGATCGCCGCGCGCGAGCCGGCGGAAATGGCGGCCGCCGCGCGAAGCGCCGAATCCTCTGGAGCTGACTGGATCGACATCAACATGGGCTGTCCTTGCAAGCGTGTCACCGGAGGCCTCGCGGGCGCCGCGCTGATGCGCGATCTCGATCAAGCGGCGCGGCTGATCTCTGCAGCACGCGAGGCAATATGCGTGCCGCTGAGCGTCAAGATGCGGTTGGGATGGGATGAAGCGACCAGAAACGTCGTGGATCTCGCGCGCCTTGCGGAAGCCGAAGGCGCCGCGATGATCACCGTGCATGGGCGCACGCGCCAGCAGTTTTATGCAGGCCGCGCCGATTGGCGCGCGATCGCGGCGGCGAAAGCGGCCGTGCGAATTCCGGTGATCGCCAATGGCGACTGCGCCGGCGAAGACGACGCCGTGCAGATGCTGGAGCATTCCGGCGCCGACGGAGTCATGATCGGACGGGCGGCCATGGGGCAGCCCTGGATCGTCGGCGATATCGCGCATTTTCTGCAGACCGGCGAGCGGCGCGCGCCGCCCACGCTGGCGCAGCGTGCTGAAATCGCGCGCGAACATCTCGAAGGCCTGCTGGCGTCGATGGGCGCGTCGGCTGGGTTGAGGCACGCGCGCAAACATCTCGCCGCCTATGTCGATCGCTTGGTCGATCGCATGGTCGATCACTTGGCGGGCCATGCCGCAGCCGATGCGCGCCACGCGCTGGTCACCACAGATTCGCCGGACGAGGCGGCGCGGCTGATTGAGGTGATTTTTCTGAAGGCGCTGCCGGCAGAGCAGGGGATCGCGGCATGAGCGTTTTTGACCGCCCCCGACGCAATAGCGCGCATTGCGGCAGCTATGAGCCGCTCAAGATCATCAATGACGCCGGCCGATCATGCATGCTCGAGGCCTTGCCGAACGCGATTCTGACCGTCGCCCGCGATGGCGTCATCGAGGACGCCAACGCCGCCGCGGAGGCCTTCTTCGAGCTCGGCAAACCTCTGCTCATCGGGCAGTCGCTCGATCGGCTGCTGCCCTTCGGATCGCCGCTCACCGCGCTCATCGAGCAGGTTCGTGAACGTGGCGCGACAATCAATGAATACAAGGTCGATCTCGGCCGGCCCGGCCAGGAAGCCGACCGACGCGTCGACGTTCATTGCGCGCCGCTGCCCGAGGGCGACGGGCTCGTGCTTGTTATGCTGCAGGAGCGCACAATTGCCGACAAAATAGACAGGCAACTGACGCATCGCGGCGCTGTTCGCTCGGTTTCGGGGCTGGCCTCGATGCTGGCGCACGAAATCAAGAATCCGCTGTCCGGCATTCGCGGCGCCGCACAACTGCTCGAATCGGCGCTCGGCGATCAGGACCGCGCGCTGACGCGGCTGATTTGCGACGAGACCGATCGGATTGTGCGCCTTGTCGATCGGATGGAGGTTTTTTCCGACGCGCGTCCATTGCAGCGCGAGCAGGTGAACATCCATTCGGTGCTGGATCACGTGAAACGCGTCGCGCAGAGCGGATTCGCCCGCAATGTTCGCTTCGTCGAGAATTACGACCCATCGCTGCCGCCGGTTTACGCCAATCGCGATCAACTGGTGCAGGCCTTCCTCAATCTCGTGAAGAACGCGGCGGAAGCCGTCGGCGAAGCCGTTGATGGGGAGATCGAACTCTCAACCGCTTTCCGGCCCGGCGTCAGTCTGCGCGCGCTTGGCGAGAAAAGCCCGATCGGACTGCCGCTCGAATTTTGCGTGCGCGACAATGGCCCCGGCGTTCCGGAGGACATCGCCGCGCATCTCTTTGATCCCTTTGTCACCACCAAGTCGACAGGAACTGGCCTCGGACTTGCACTGGTTGCGAAGATCGTCAACGACCACGGCGGCATCGTGGAGTGCGAGTCCCTCCCGAGGCGCACGACCTTCCGGGTGTTGATGCCAATGTACAGGCCAAAACGGGCCGAGCAACGCGAGGAACGGCGTGCATGACATCTCGCAAAGGCGGGAGAACGAAGTAATGACGCGAGGAGAAATTCTGGTCGCCGACGACGATGCTTCTATTCGCACGGTCGTCGCGCAGGCGCTTTCGCGTGCGGGCTATGAAGTGCGCACCACCGGCGCGGCCGCGACCTTGTGGCGATGGGTGCAGTCGGGCGAGGGCGATCTCGTCGTCACCGACGTCGTCATGCCCGACGAGAACGCTTTCGAGCTTCTGCCGCGCATCAAAAAGCTGCGTCCCGAACTCCCGATCATCGTCATGAGCGCGCAAAACACGTTCATGACCGCTATTCGGGCGTCGGAGCGTGGCGCATACGACTATCTGCCGAAACCTTTCGATCTCAAGGAGCTCGTCGGCATCGTCGGCCGCGCCATGGCCGAGCCCCGCAAACGGCCCGAAGATGATCACCACGATGAGATCGAGGGAATGCCGCTCGTCGGCCGCTCCCCGGCGATGCAGGAAATCTATCGTTCGCTCGCGCGATTGATGCAGACCGACCTCACGGTCATGATCAATGGCGAGTCGGGAACCGGCAAGGAACTCGTCGCCCGCGCCCTGCACGATTACGGAAAGCGCAAGAAGGGGCCCTTCGTCGCCGTCAATATGGCGGCGATTCCGCGCGATCTGATCGAAAGCGAACTCTTCGGCCATGAGAAGGGCGCCTTCACCGGCGCCAACCAGCGATCGGCCGGCCGCTTCGAGCAGGCCGAGGGCGGCACGCTGTTTCTCGACGAGATCGGCGACATGCCGATGGAGGCGCAGACCAGGCTGCTTCGCGTGCTGCAGCAGGGCGAATACACGACCGTGGGTGGGCGCACGCCGATCAAGACCAATGTCCGGATCATCGCCGCCACCAACAAGGATCTGCGGATACTCATCCAACAGGGCCTGTTCCGCGAGGATCTTTACTTCCGCCTCAACGTCGTGCCGCTTCGGCTGCCGCCGCTGCGCGAGCGCGCCGAGGACATTCCCGACCTCGTGCATCACTTCTTCAAAGTGGCGGCGAGCGAAGGACTGCCGCAGAAATACATCGATCAGGCCGCGCTCGACCGGATGAAGAAATATCGCTGGCCGGGCAATATCCGCGAGCTCGAAAACCTCATCCGCCGGCTCGCCGCGCTGCACCCCCAGGAAGTCATTTCCGACCAGCTCGTCGAGGCCGAACTCGAACACGAGATTCGGCAGGCTGACCCGGGCGGGGACAAAGGCTCAGCCGCAGCCGCGACGTCGCAAGAAATGTTTGATGGACAAACACTTTCTAGCTCCGTCGAGCTTCATCTGGCCAAGCTCTTCCGCGACTATGGGGATCAGTTGCCGCCGCCCGGTCTCTATCACCGGATCATCCGCGAGATCGAAATTCCGCTTGTCTCCGCAGCGCTTGCGGCCACGCGCGGCAATCAGATCAAGGCGGCGGAATTGCTCGGACTGAACCGCAACACGCTGCGCAAGAAAGTGAACGATCTCGACATCCGCCTGATGCGTTCGCCGCGATAGCGACTCTCCTGGCCGTTCAATTGCAACCGGCGCGGGCGGAGCCTATACAGGCGCCATGGCCCTGACCGGAGACTCGGCTTCTCCGCTAAAGGCGAAAGGCAGAACGCCGTTTCGCAGCTGGTTCGGCCCGATCATTGTGATCGGGGCCGTCGGCTGCGCTTTGGCTACATTCCTGGTCGTGGCCGAATTCGGCGCGATATCGCCGACAGACGACCGCTTATTGCCGCTGCTCATCATCAACGGCGTCTTTGTCGCCGTTCTGCTCGCGATGGTGATCGTCAAGGCCTGGCGCCTCTATCGCGTCTGGCGGCGCGGCGAAGCGGCGGCGCGCCTTCATGTGCGCACGGTCGGCTTTTTCGCGGTCATTGCTTTGATCCCGGCGATTCTGCTTGCCGTAGCGGGATCGCTGACGCTGGAGCGCGTGCTCAATCCCGCCTTCATGTCGAGCGTCAAGGTCTTCGTCCACAACACGGCGGAAGCCGCGGCCGTGTTCCGCGAAAGTCAGTGCCGGGCGCTACTGCAGGAGGCGCAGCTCACGGCCTCGGACCTCGATCGCGCGAGCATCCTTTACAATTCCGACCGACCCTATTTTCACCAGATATTTCAGTCGCGGGCGTATTTCCTGGGCTTCTCTGTCGCGGCCCTGGTGAAATCCAACGGCGAAATTCTCGACCGCGTCGACGTGGCGCAGAACGCCGCCGCCATCATCATCGCCCCGCCGCAATCCGAGTTCGACGACGCGCGGCGCGGGGAGCCTCTGTGCCTCGTTATCGATGACGGCAAGAGCTTCGTCGCTTTGCGCGCGCTCAGCGCCTTTCAGGACACTTTCCTTTACGTCACCCGGCCCATCGACCCGATCGCGGTGGAGTTTCCCAAACAGGCTCAAAGCCTGATCAGCAGCTACGACGCCTTCGATTCCTATCGCGCCGCCGTGCAGCGGGCCTTCGTGCTGATGTACGCCTTCCTGACGACGATCATGCTGTTGTCGTCCATCTGGTTCGGACTGGATTTCGCCGACCGGCTGGTGACGCCGATCCGCGACCTGATCGCCGCAACCGACGAGGTGTCGGCGGGCAATCTCGACGTTCGCGTCAACGTCGACAAGCAGCATGGCGATTTGGCGCGCCTCGGCGACGTCTTCAACAATATGACGACCGAGCTCAATCTTCAGCAAAACCGGCTGATCGAGGCCAACCGGATCAATGACGAACGTCGCGAATTCACCGAGGCCGTGCTCTCCGGCGTGCCGGTCGCGGTTATGGGCGTGGACTCGGAAAGCGTCGTCACCATTCTCAACCGCTCAGCCGAGGAACTGTCGCTGGCGGACCCGACGGGGCAGGCGACCGTCGGCGCCTCGGTGGCGTCGGTCTTGCCGGAGATCGTCCCCATCCTGAAGGACGCGGCGGAAGTTTTTCCGCGCGCCGTTCAAAGCCAGATCATCATCAAGCGCGGCGTCGCCGAGCGCACCTTGAATGTGCGAGTCACCTCGGCGCGCGCCGATGCGGGACAACACAACTACGTGGTGACGCTCGACGACATCACCGACCTCGTGATGGCGCAGCGCACCTCCGCCTGGGCGGACGTCGCACGGCGCATCGCTCACGAGATCAAGAATCCTTTAACGCCGATCCAGCTTTCGGCCGAGCGGCTGCGCCGCAAATACGGCAAGGTCATCCAGGAGGATCGAGACATTTTCGACCAATGCACAGACACGATTGTGCGCCAGGTCGACGACATCAAGCGTATGGTCGACGAGTTTTCGTCCTTTGCGCGTATGCCGAAGGCGCGCCCGGCGCGCGACGATCTCAACGAATGCATTCGGCAGGTCGCGTTCCTCATGCGCGTCGGCAACGCCGATCTCGACATCGCCGAAGACTTGCCCGAAACGCCCGTCATCGCGCAGTTCGATCGCCGCTTGCTGTCGCAGGCGCTCACCAATATCGTGAAGAACGCCGTCGAAGGCATCGCCGCACGCGAAGAAAAAGACGCTCTGGAAAAGGGACGAGTTGAAATCAAGTTGGATGTGCGCGATCGCATGGCGGAAATCGACGTGATCGATAATGGTAAGGGCTTCCCGGCGATGAACCGGCAGCGCTTGCTCGAGCCTTACATGACGACGCGATCGGACGGCACCGGACTGGGCCTGCCGATCGTCGCCAAGATTGTCGAGGATCACGGAGGCCGGCTGGAGCTGCTGGACGCGCCGTCGGGTCGGGGGGCCTGCGTCAGGCTCATCGTGCCCCTCGCCGCGGAGACGCCCTCGAAAGAGGAGCCACGCGCGGCGGGCGCACAGGATGAAAAAGCGCCGGCGCATGCAAGTGAGCCGGGACAGAGCGGGGTATAATGGCAAGCGATATTTTGATTGTCGACGATGAAGAGGACATCAGAGAGCTTGTCGCCGGAATTCTGAGCGACGAAGGGCACGGGGTCCGCACCGCCAAAGACTCCGACGAAGCGCTTGCGGCGATTGCAAGCCGCCGTCCGCATCTCGTTTTTCTCGACATCTGGCTGCAAGGGTCTCGGCTGGACGGCCTCCAGGTGCTCGAACTCGCGCAGAAGCAGCACAAGGGCTTGCCCGTGGTCATGATCTCGGGCCACGGCAATATCGAAACCGCCGTCAGCGCGATCAAGATCGGCGCATACGACTTTATTGAAAAGCCCTTCAAGGCGGATCGGCTGGTGCTCGTCGCCGAACGGGCGCTCGAGGCCTATCAACTGCGGCGCGAACTTTCCGCGCTGCGCCAACGGGCAGGAGCCTTCGACCGCATCGTGGGCGATTCCCCGGCGGCGCATCAGCTGCAGCAGCTCATTGGCCGAGTCGCCCCTGTGAATTCGCGCGTGCTGATCACCGGCGCGCCTGGGACGGGCAAGGAACTCGCCGCCCGCTGCATCCACGAGGCGTCGAGTCGCGCCGGGGGGCCGTTCGTCGTCATCAATTCGGCCACGATCACGCCGGAGAACATGGAAATCGAGCTGTTCGGCCGCGAAGGCGCCGACGGCGAACGCAAGATCGGCGCGCTCGAGGAGGCGCATGGCGGGACGCTGTTCCTCGACGAAATCGCCGACATGCCGAAGGATTCGCAGGCGAAAATCCTGCGCGTGCTGGTCGATCAGACGTTTCAGCGGGTTGGCGGATCGAACAAGGTCGAGGTCGACGTGCGCATCATCTCGTCCTCGGCGCGCGATCTCGCGTCGGCGATCGAAGAGGGGACGCTGCGCGAGGATCTGTTTCATCGCCTCGCGGTGGTGCCGATCCGGATTCCCTCGCTGGCGGAACGGCGCGAGGATATCCCGGCGCTCATCAACTATTTCATGGAGAATATGTCGCTCGCGTCCGGCATGCCGCGCCGACGGATTTCGGAGGACGCTCTCGCGGTCCTGCAGTTGCACGACTGGCCCGGCAACATCCGCCAGTTGAGAAATAATGTCGAGCGCTTGATGATCCTCACGTCTGGCGATTCCAGCGGGACGATCACGGCCGAAATGCTTCCGGCCGATGTCGGCGAACTCGTTCCGGCGACTCCCGCCGGCGTGCGTGGCGAGAAACTGATGAGTCTACCGCTCAGAGAGGCGCGGGAAGTTTTCGAACGCGAATACCTTGTCGCTCAGCTCAATCGCTTTTCCGGGAATATTTCCCGAACAGCGGAGTTCATCGGTATGGAGCGCTCGGCCTTACACCGAAAACTTAAGTCGCTGTCGGTAGAGTCATAGAAACATTAACTTACATGAGCTAGTTAAAGCGCTGCGTTATGTTTGCGGCAAGAGCTGGCGCGGAGTCAAAGCCGGACGCCTCCCATAAACTGGCGGCGGAAAGCGCTCGACTTGCGCCTTGCGCTTCGCCATTTGAAAGGTTCTAATGACCACGGCGGCGAAAAAAGAAGAACGATCCCCTGGGGGCGGCGTCATTCCGCTCGGCTCAAAAAACAGAACAGGACAGCCGATGTCGTCAGAGCGTTCGCAGAATCTGCAAGATACGTTTTTGAATTTTGTCAGGAAGAATAAAGTCCCGCTCACGATCTTCCTCGTCAATGGCGTCAAGCTCCAGGGAATCGTCACCTGGTTCGATAATTTTTGCCTCTTGCTGCGGCGAGACGGGCATTCTCAGCTCGTCTACAAGCACGCCATCTCGACGATCATGCCTGGACACCCCATACAAATGTTTGAGCCGGGCGAGGACGAGGGCCAGGCCGACAAGCAGCGGTAGGCGATTGAAGGCTGACAGCGGAGCAGATAACGGGACGACGCCGAACGGCGCCGGCGCCCGTGCATTGGTCATTGGGCCCTATGTGACTCAAGGCGGCGCGGCGCGTGCGCGCGACACGGCGGCGCGTCTCATGGAGGCGGTGGGGCTCGCCGAGGCGATCGACCTCGATGTCGTCGGTCAACTGCCGATATCGCTGAACGAGGTTCGACCGGCGACGTATCTGGGGAAGGGCAAGGTCGAAGAGATCGGCGAACTCGTCAAGTCGAAGGACGCCGCGCTCGTGAGCATGGACTGCCAGCTCTCGCCCGTGCAGCAGCGCAATCTCGAAAGGGCGTGGGACGCCAAGGTCATCGACAGGACCGGGCTCATTCTCGAAATCTTCGGCGAGCGCGCCCGAACCAAGGAAGGCGCGCTGCAGGTGGAGCTCGCGCATCTGGCCTATCAGAAGTCGCGGCTCGTCCGCTCCTGGACCCACCTTGAACGCCAGCGCGGCGGTTTCGGCTTTCTTGGCGGCCCGGGCGAAACGCAGATCGAGACGGACCGGCGCCTGATCGAGGAGCGGATGCGGCGCATCGAGCACGATCTTGACAAGGTGAAGCGCACGCGCGCGCTGCATCGTAAGACGCGGCGCGACGTTCCCTATCCGGTGGTCGCGCTCGTCGGCTACACGAACGCCGGAAAGTCCACGCTTTTCAACCGTCTGACCAAGGCCGAGGTGCTCGCGCAGGACATGCTGTTCGCGACCCTCGATCCAACGCTGCGCCAGATCAAACTGCCGCATGGCGCGCGCATCCTGCTCTCCGACACGGTGGGATTCATCTCCGACCTGCCCACCATGCTTGTCTCGGCCTTCCGGGCGACGCTCGAAGAAGTGACGCTCGCCGATGTGGTTCTCCATGTCCGCGACGTCGCCCACGAAGATTGGGAAGCGCAGGCGAAGGACGTCGAGTCGATCCTGAGCGAACTCGGTCTGAAAGGCGAAGCCGAAGGGCGAATTTTGGAAGTTTGGAACAAGATCGACGCGCTCGATCCGGAACGGCTTTCGGCGCTTCAACTCGCCGTGAGCGGGATCGAGCCTCAACGCCGGCCGACGCTCGTATCGGCCTTGACCGGGCAGGGGCTCGATGCATTGCTGGCAAGGATCGAGTCCACTCTCGCGGCGGGACGCGTTCGATTTGAAATGGACCTGGACGTCGCCGACGGCGAAGGGCTCGCCTGGCTTCACGCCCATACCGAAGTGCTCGAACGCGAAGCGCTGCCGGAGGGCGGCGTCCATCTCGTCGTGCGTATCGATCCTGAACGTTCGGAGGGTCTCGCGAGGCGCTTTCCGCAGGCGGAAATCATCCGCGAAGCCGGCGCGGGGCGCTAGATCACGCTGCATTTGGGCGGAATCGCCCAAATGCAGATAAATTGATCGATTCCAAAGTTTAGAGCGCGCTCTATGCGAAAAACCGGTTCCCACTTTTTCGCGAGCCGCGCTCTAACGGGCGGCAGGAACTTTTCAGACGTTTGAGAGAGTTATCAACGCGGCTTGCGCTCCGCGCCTTTCGCCTCGACCCACAGCGCTTCCATCTCGTCGAGAGACGCTGCTTCAGGCGAACGGCCCATCTCTGCGAGGCGGCGCTCGATGTGGTGAAACCGCCGCTCGAATTTCGTGTTGGCGCCGCGAAGCGCCTGGTCGGGATCGACCTTGGCGTGGCGCGCAAGATTGACGACGACGAACAAGAGATCGCCGATCTCCTCTTCAAGCGCCGGCGAAGCGTCGACGCCGGGACGCGCGAGTTCCGCGGCGACCTCCTCGGTTTCCTCGCGAATCTTGCCGAGAACGTGCTGTGCGTCGTCCCAATCGAAGCCGACCTCGGACGCCTTCTTTTGCAGCTTGAGGGCGCGCGTCAGGGCGGGCAGGGCGAGCGGCACGCCGTCAAGCAAACTGGCCGGCGGCGCGTCCTGCTTGCCTGCCTTCTCGCGCGCTTTGATTGCGCTCCACTGCATGGTCACGCCGTCGGCGTCGAGAGACTGGACGTCGCCGAAAACGTGCGGATGCCGGCGAATGAGCTTGTCGCAGATCGCGTCGACGACGTCCTTGAAGGCGAAAACGTCCTGCTCCTGCGCCATTCGGGCATGGAACACGACCTGTAAGAGGAGATCGCCTAACTCGTCTTTGAGATCGGAGAGATCGCCGCGCTCAATGGCGTCGGCGACTTCATAAGCTTCTTCGATCGTATAGGGCGCGATCGAGCGGAAATCCTGCTCGAGATCCCAGGGACAACCGCTGCCGGGCGTGCGCAGCGCCGCCATGATTTCGATCAGTCTGGCGACATCGCCATGCGGTCGTCCGGACATGAGGTCTCTCCAAAAGAAAAGCGCCGCGGCCCTCAAGGAGGATCGCGGCGCGCGGATCTACGGAGCGAGGCTCAATCCAGGATGATCGACAGCGCTTCTCTGCCTTTCGCCGTATCGACGACCTGCATAGTGACCGGCTGCCCCTCGGCGAGCCGGTTCACGCCGGATGGACTCAGAATCGAAATATGGACGAACACGTCCTTGCCGCCGTCGTTCGACTGCACGAAGCCGAAGCCCTTTGTCTCGTCGAACCATTTGACCTTGCCGGAGACCGGAACGGCGGTCGACGGATCGGGCGCCTGGCGACGGGGCCGGGGGCTGTCAAAACCGCCTCCCGCGCGCGGCGGCGGCGGCGGCGCCCGCTCAGCGGCTCCAGCCAAGTCGACTTCGAGAATGCGCGCCACTTGCTGGCCCTTCACCGAGCTCGTGACTTGCACCTGTAACTTCGCGCCGGGCGGCAGCGTGTCGTAACCGGCCGCCTGAACGGCGCCGATATGGAGGAAGGCGTCGCCGGTGCCATTGGCAAGCTCTACGAAGCCGAAGCCCTTGTCAGTTTTAAACCACTTCACAATGGCGTCGACTGCTGGCTCGTTCGACATCGGAGGCGGCGCATCCGGAAATCCGCCGCCAAAGGGTGATCGCGGCGCCCGGCTGGTTCGCTGCGAATCATAGCTATACGGAGCGTCGTCATCAAATCCGCGCTTGCGGGGGCCCCGAAAATCTCTACCTTTGCTCATGTCTACCTGCTCGTCTCCGCCAAAAACGGCAAGACCGCTATGCCAACCTTGTGCGCCCAACCGCTCCAGTTGGCGCGTCTCAAAAAACGCGCCTGCCCGGAAACGACGATGATGTGCCTCTTGAATGCCATATAGTCCCGCGCAGCGAGCCTTTTACCAGAGTTTCGCCCCCGAAAGCCAGAGAATTCCGTGGGGCGATCCAAAAATCCAAACAGTCGCCATAGTTTGACAGCTGACGTCCAAATGCTGCGCCGGCGGGAATGTTTGCGTTTGCAGGAGTTTAGATGAGCCGCGCGGGTGGACTTGACGCGCGATGCGCTGCGCCCGCGCCACATTGTCACCGTAAGGCGTCATCCGAGGAGCCGGGGCGGCGCTCCGTCCGACAAGACATCGGCGCGAAATCTCAGTTTGGCGAAAGGCAAGAGCGGACGGCGCTGGCCGGATCCCGCATCCAAGATTCGCATAATCCATATTATGGAACTACGCGATGTTGTTTGGCGATGCGCGCGGCGTCAGACTTCGAGCGCCATTCCGTCAAATGCCGGCGTGACATTTTCCGGCAGCGTCGCGGCGAGCGCTTCGTAATCCAAATCAACGTGCAGATCCGTCAGAACGGCGCGCTTTGGCTTGAAATGCGCGATGAAGTCCAGCGCCTGACTGACGGACAGATGCGTGCCGTGCCGCTGATGGCGCAGCGCGTCGATGATCCAGAGATCCAGCCCTTCGAGATATTGCGCGCTCTCAGGCGGAATGGCGTGAAGATCCGGCGTATAGGCCACGTTGTCGAAGCGAAAGCCGAGTGCGTCCATGTCGCCATGGTCCAACCGAAACGGCGTGGCGACGATCGCGCCGCCGGGTCCGTCGACCGTCTCGGCGCGCCCCAGATGCAGCCGATGTTCGGTCATCAGCGGCGGATAAAAGCTGCCCGGCGGCGTCTTGAAGATGTAGTCGAACTTCGTGGCGAATGACCGCGAAGTCGGCTCGTCCATATAGGCCGGGATTCGCCGCCCGCTCAGAATGACCAAGCCGCGCACATCGTCGACGCCGTGCGTGTGGTCGGCGTGGGGATGGGTATAGAAGACCGCGTCGAGCCGCTTGACGTCGGCGTCGATGAGCTGCTCGCGCAGATCGGGCCCTGTGTCCACAAGCACTTGCGTCGCTGCGTCGGCGGGGCCGCGCGCAACGAGAATCGAGCAGCGCCGACGCCGGTTTTTTGGATTGTCCGGATTGCACTTTCCCCAGCCCTGCCCGACGCGCGGCACGCCGCCGGACGAGCCGCACCCAAGAATCCTGATTCTCAGGCTCACGCGGCGGCGTCCAGAGGCGGCATTTTGGAAAACAGCCGCAGCGCGTTTTCGGTTGTGGCGATTGCAAGTTCGGCGGCGCTGATTCCCTTGACGTCGGCGAGCACGCGCGCAGTGTCGACGACGAAGGCCGGCTCGTTGCGCTTGCCGCGATGGGGCGTCGGCGCAAGGAAGGGCGCGTCGGTTTCGACCAGCATGCGCTCCAGCGGCACGTCGCGGGCGATTTCGCGCAGATATTCGGCGTTCTTGAAGGTCACGACCCCGGAAAAGGAAATATAGAGGCCGAGCTGCAGCGCCGTTTCGGCGAGCGCGCGGCCGCTGGTGAAGCAATGGAGCAGGGCGGGGAAAGCCCCCTTCCCCATTTCGTCTTTCAGAATGGCGGCGCAGTCTTCGTCGGCGTCGCGGGTATGGATGACGAGCGGCAGGCCAGTTTCCCTCGCGGCTTGGACGTGAATGCGGAAGATGCGCTGCGCCACCTCGCGGGGCGCATGATCGTAGTGATAATCGAGGCCGGCTTCGCCCAATCCGACGCATTTTGGATGCCGCGATAGACTCACCAGCGCCTCGACGGTCGGCTCGGCCTCTTCGTGCGAATGGTGCGGATGCGTCCCCACCGTGCAAAAGACCTCCGGATAGGTTTCAGCAACGGCCTTCACGCGATCGAATCGCGACAGATGCGTCGAGATCGTGATCATTCTGGCGACGCCGCGCGCCTTTGCGCGGGCGATCGTCTCCGCGAGTTCTGGCGCGAAATCGGGAAAGTCGAGGTGACAATGGGTATCGATGAGCATCAGACTCTGTCAGGAAAGAGCAACATGGCATGGCCTGGGGGCGCTCGTCCTCGGCAACTCCTAGGGGGCTCGATGACGCGCTTGGGCCAATGCGGCAATATGGCTCGGGCGGCGGAAAACACAAATATTTAGCCTGGGCCTCCTTCGCGGCTAAGACACGCGGCGCTATATTTTCTTTGCGATGCAATTCGCCTTTCTCATCGCCGACATCATTCGAGACCGTCACGGATCAAGCTCGGGCGGGACGTTGCAAGCGCGAGGAGCAAAAACTTGACGCAATCTTCCGCGCCGGACGGCGACGGCCGCCCGCTGGCGACGATCAAGGACGTGACGGACGTCCTCGGCGACATCGACGATGCGACGCTGTCGGCGATCATGGACCTGCGGCCGACGATCGCTGACGTCGAGGAGGCGGCGGTGTGGATGTCCGGCGATCAGGACGTCTTCGGCGCGGGCGCGCCGCTCAAGGACGTGGCCGGAGAAATCGTCTCACTTGTCGCCGGCGACGACGAAGAGAATTTTCCGCCGACCATATGAGCGTCGCCGCGCCGCCGCCGAGCAACGTGGCGCCAGCCGTGCGGCTCTTCCTGTGCGGCGACGTGATGATCGGCCGAGGCGTCGATCAGATCCTGCCGTCGCCCTGCCCGCCCAAGCTCTATGAGGAATATGTTTCCTCGGCCGAAGACTATGTTCGCTTGGCCGAAGCGGCGTCAGGGCCAATTCCGCGGCCCGTCGATTATTCCTATGTCTGGGGCGTCGCGCTCGCCGAGCTTGAAGCGCACGCGCCCGACGCCCGCATCGTCAATCTCGAAACGAGCGTGACGCGCAGCGAAGCAGCCGAACCTAAGGCGATCAATTATCGCGTCAGTCCGCAGAACGCGGAATGTCTGCGCGTCGCCGGCTTCGACTGCTGCGCGCTCGCGAACAACCATGTTCTCGATTGGGGACCCTCCGGCCTCCTCGAGACGCTAGATATGCTTGAGCGTCTGGGCATCGCCGTCACGGGCGCTGGACGCGCCCTCGGCGAAGCGCAGCGGCCTGCGATTATTGAGATCCCGAGCAAGGGACGACGGGTCGTCGTGCTGTCCTTCGCCCTGCCCGACAGCGGAACGCCCTTGGAGTGGGCGGCGACGCCGTCGTCTCCCGGCGTCAATCTTCTGCGCGACCTATCTCCCGCTTGCGTTGACTTCGCCTGCAATCTGGCGCGGAGCGCGGCGCAGAGCGGAGATATTCTGGTGATTTCGATCCACTGGGGCTCGAACTGGGGCTATGGCGTTTCGACGGCCCAAAGACAATTCGCCCATCGGCTGATCGAAGACGCCGGCGCGTCCGTCATCCACGGACATTCGTCACATCACGCGAAGGGATTCGAGGTCCATCGCAACCGCTTGGTTCTTTACGGCTGCGGCGATTTCCTGAACGACTATGAGGGCATCAGCGGCTATGAAAGCTTTCGCGGCGATTTATCCCTGATGTATTTCGCAGATATCGATACAAACGGCGATCTCGCGCAACTTCGATTGGTCCCGCTGCATATGCGGCGCTTGCGCCTTGAACGGGCGTCGACCGCCGACGCCGAATGGCTTGCGCAAACGCTCGATCGCGAAAGCGCGGCATTCGGCGTTCGCGTGCGGCGCCAACCAGATGGCGCGCTGTCAGCTTCCTGGTCGGGAGGCGAATCAGCGCCGCGACGCCCGTGACGGGGAGGCCACGACTCCCCATCTGAAATTCGTCGGCACAAAGGCGGAGCTTGATCGATGGCCATCATTCTCAATCACACCATCGTGCCGGCGCGCGACAATGAGGCCGCGGCGCGCTGGTTCGCACGGATTTTCGGTCTGCGCTACGACGGCGCCAAGGGCCATTTCGCGCCGGTGAAGGTCAATAGCGAACTCACCCTGCTATTCGACAAAGACGAGGGCTTCGAGTCCAGCCATTACGCCTTCCACGTCAGCGACAAAGAATTTGACGAAATCTTCGGGCGCGTGAAGGACGAAGGCGTCGCCTTTGGCAGCGCGCCGGGTCGATTCACCGACGGCCAGCTCAACGACTGGAACGGCGGCCGCGGCGTCTATTTCAAAAGCCCCGACGGCCATGTGCTCGAGCTGATGACCATGCCCCAGTAGCGCGCGCCGCCCTACGCCGCCCTGGCTTCATAGAAAATCGCCTGCATCGGCAGGCGCATGGGGTTCTCGCCGAGTTCCTGCGCGAGCCGCTCGGCCAGCGCTTCGACAAGCGATTCGGGACGCGCGCCGCCGCGCTCGCGGAGCTGTTCGAAGAGCGGACTGCCGAAGACGAATCCCCTCGCAAAATCCACCGGGTCCCGCACATCCTTGACGCGCGACCTTACGGAAATGGTGATGTCCGCGAAGCCGGCGTCGATCAGCGATTCTTTGATGGGATCGATTTCGGCGCAGGAAAAAGCAAGAAACTGCGGCGGATCGCCGGGAAAAAATCGTTCGATCACCTCGAGCCCCAGGCGAGGGAAAGGATTGTAGCGTGGCGCATCCCAGACGCTAAAGAGATATCGGCCGCCCGGCCGCAGAGTCCGTCGCGCCTCACGATGCGCGCGGAGCTTATCGGGAAAGAACATCAGCCCGAACTGGCAGACGATCGCGTCGAAGGCGCCGTCGCCAAAAGGCAAGTCAGTCGCGTCGGCCGAACGGAAAATCACTTGCTCGGTAGCGCCGAACTTCATCTTCGCCACTTCGAGCATCGGCTCATTGAGGTCGGTTGCGGTTAGCTTCGCTTGTGGATCGAGAGAGTCCCGCAGCTTGCGCGTGACGATTCCCGTGCCTGCCGCCATTTCGAGCACGTCAATGGGCGCGCTCGCGGCCGTCCGGTAGGCGATATCGGCGGCGTAATCCTCAAAGAGTACCGGGCCGAGGCCACGGTCGTAAAAAATGGGAATGTCGCCGACGAAGCGCGCTGTTTCGCGGGTCACGGCGACATTCCCTCAATGAGCAGAGACAGGCCCCTGCCGCGCGACCCGCCCCCGCTCGTGAGCTGAAACAGGGGCTGGGTCACGGACAAACCGTCGCTTTACTGCGCAGGCTGTTCAGCCGGCTCCTCGACCGGAGCTGCGGGCTTCGGCTTGGGTTTAGCCTTGGGCTTGGGCTTGGGCTTCGGCTTGACCGGCTGCTCGACCACTGCCTCTGGGGCCGGAGCCGCCTCCGGCATCGCCATGGGCGCGGGTTGAGGCGGCGGCGGCGCTTCTGTCAACGGAGCCGGCGCCGGCGCGCTCTCCATTGGCGTCGCTTCTACGGCCGCCGGCTGCTCAGCCGGAGGAGCCTCCGGCGCTGGCGCCGCCTGGGCGTCAGGTGCCGCCGTGGCGTCGGGTGCAGCCGTGGCGTCGGGTGCAGCCGTGGCGTCCGACTCGGCTGCAGGCGCCGGGGCTTCGCCCGGCGCAGCTTCCTCGGCGGGCGCGGGTTTAAACCGGCCCTCGATCGCGGCTTTCAGATTAGCGACGCCTTCGGTCGGCGCAGCGTAGATGCCGAGGCCAAAACCGATCGCGCCGAAGATAACCGCCGTCAGAATTGTTGAAATGCCACGCGCCATTCCATGAGTTCCTCTGTAAGAAAAGAGCCGTCCGAGATACGACACAACGAAGGCGGATGTTGTTGCGCAAGCGCTCGATCGAGCGGCGCGAGTTCCTTTTACAAGGAGCCCGGACGTTCATACTTGCACGCCCGCGCTTTGGCCGACAAGCCCGCAAAGACGAAGATCATTTGCACGCCGCCGCCATTTGAAACGGCTGATTATGGTCAGCGCATGGCGACCACAAGCGGCCGCCCGCGTCAAGGTCGACCGTCGAAGCCGGCGATCGGCTCCCGGCGCCCGCTGCAGCGGGACTAACGCGCCTCCTCCTCCAGAAACCTCGGAAACACCGGCGTCGGCGGCGGCAGCGGCGCGCCCTCCTGCAGGGCGTTCGCCTCGCCGGCGTGCGCCAAGTCCCGCTCGTCCGGACCGACGTCCAGGAGATCGAGAAGCTTGCCGGCGGACTCGGGCATAAACGGCTGCAGGGGAATCGCCAGACGGCGCAGCGTCTCGGCGGTGACGTAGAGAATCGTCTCCATCCGCGCAGGGTCGCTCTTCTTCTTCGCCCAAGGCTCTTCACCGGCGAAATAGCGATTGGCCTCGGCGACGATGCGGAAAATTTCCGCCAGCGCGTGGTGCGGCGCGTAATCCTCCATGGCGGCGCGCGCTTTCGCCAGGACGTCGGCCGCTTGCGCAAGAATGTCTCTGTCGGCGTCCGTAAGGGCATGTTTACGTGGTACGGCGCCCATACAATTCTTGGCGATCATCGACAGCGAGCGCTGCGCGAGATTGCCGAGGTCATTGGCGAGATCGGCGTTGATGCGGTTGACGATCGCCTCGTGCGAATAGTTGCCGTCCTGGCCAAAAGGAATCTCGCGCAGAAAGAAATAGCGCAGCTGGTCGACGCCATAGCGCTCGGCCAAATCGATGGGATCGACGACATTGCCGACCGACTTCGACATCTTCTCGCCTTTGGAGAACAGGAAGCCATGCACGACGACCTGCTTGGGTAAAGGCGCGCCTGCGGACATCAGGAACGCCGGCCAGTAGATGGCGTGAAAGCGGGTGATGTCCTTGCCGATGACATGCGCGTCGGCGGGCCAGAAATGCGCCTTGTTTCCGTCTTCCGTAAGATATCCCGTAGCGGTTATGTAATTCGTAAGCGCATCGACCCAGACATACATCACATGCTTCGCGGCGGTCTGCGCGCTCGGCGGAATCTCGATGCCCCAGTCGAATGTCGTGCGCGACACCGAGAGGTCCGTAAGCCCGCGCTTCACGAAGGCGACGATCTCGTTCTTATAGTGTTCGGGCGTGATGAAATGCGGATGCGCCGCGTAATGCGCGAGCAATTTCTCCGCATAGGCCGACAATTTGAAGAACCAGCTCTCCTCCTCCACCCACTCGACCGGCGTGCCCGTCGGCGCGAATTTCTTGCCATCCCGCTCGGTGAGTTCGTCCTCGTCGTAATAGGCCTCGTCGCGCACCGAATACCAGCCGGCGTATTTGGAGAGATAGAGGTCGCCGTTCGCCTCCATGCGCCGCCACATCTCGAGCACGGTCTGCTTGTGACGCGCCTGCGTCGTGCGCACGATGTCGTCGGCGCGGGCATTGAGCGCCTCGCCCATCCGAGCGAATTGCGCGGCCGTGCGGTCGGCGAGCGCCCCCGGCGTCAGCCCTTCCTTCTCGGCCGTGCGCTGCATCTTCTGCCCGTGCTCGTCCATGCCGGTGACAAACAGCACGTCATAGCCGTCAAGCCTCTTCCATCGGGCGAAGGCGTCGGTGGCGATACGCTCATAGGCGTGGCCGATATGCGGCGCGCCATTCGCATAGGGAATGGCCGTCGAGATCATGTAAGGGGGACGTTCAGGCATGGCTCGGGTCTAGCGCGGTTTGGGGGCGCGGGGAAGCGCCCCAAAGCTATTCGAGAAATGGGGCGAGTGCGGATCGCCATTTTTCCTGCTTTTGGGCGAAGGTCAGCGTTGCATGCGCGGGACTCGTCGAGGGCAGTCGGCATGAAGCAATCGCCGCAGCGCGAACTGACAGCCTGGGCAGAACCAGCCGTTGATACAAGCTGGCCGCTTTAGCGCCATTGAAGCAAATCAGCTTGATATCCGGATGCATCTCGAAAAAGCGCTCAAAATCATTGGCTCGCACAGTCGAGAGTTCGATCCGCTGGTCGAGGCTGCCAGGCCGATGGGCGCTTGCGCAGACGTCCCAGAGGGCGACGCCGCGCGCATTCAGGCTCTGCAGACGATCGACGTAACAAGCGCCCGCATCGAAGCCAAACACGCTGCCCATCAGCGTCCAAAACGCGTTGCGCGGCTGCGCGTAATACTGCTGGCGCTCCAGCGAGCGCTGGCCGGGAAGTGAACCAAGAATCAAGAGCTTTGCGTCGCGTGTCGCCGCAGGCGGGAAGCCGACTGAAGAGGTCTTAGTGATCTGCGACTCCCCTTCCCGCCTCCGATGCGCTAAATTGATCGCTCGGAGCATGAGTATGAGCGTAACCAAAAGCGCGCCGAGGGATCTTGCGCGGCGCTTCGCCGAGAAGCGGAGCGGTCACACAAATGGCTGGCGGCGCGAGACCTTCTCGCTGGAGCGCCTCGAGGCGCGCGCGAAGGCGCGCGAGCTGTTCGAGCGTTTCCCCAAGGCCGCCTATATGACCGAGATCGAGTTCTGGCGCGAACTGGAGGATGGGCGGATCGAGTTCACGATGCGCCGCCTTCCGAGCGCAGATTAGCGCCAGCCCTGGCCTATTCCGGCCCGACGTCTGGCGTGCGCCAGCCCAGATGCTGTCCGCTATCGACGGCGATCATCTGCCCCGTCACGCTTTTCGCCCGGCTGAGGTAAACGACGGCGTCGACGACGCCGGAGACGTCGGCGGCCCGCTGCAGCGGCACGCCGCGGGCTTCCATCTCGAACTCCCGCTCGCCGAGCGCGGCATTTGCAAAGACCGGCCCCGGCCCGACGGCATTGACGCGAATGCGCGGCGCGTAGGCCTGCGCCATGGTGCGCGTCGCCGCCCACAGCGCCGATTTCGACAGCGTGTAGGAGAAGTAGCGCGGCGTGAGACGCCAAACGCGCTGATCGAGGATATTGACGATGGCGCCATCGACGCTTGCCGGCAACGCCGCCGCAAAGTCGCGCGACAGCAGCAGCGGCGCGCGCAGATTGACCTGCATCTGCCGCTCATAAAGCTCGAGCGAAAAGTCCTGCGCCGCGTCGACTTCAAAAA
Organism: Methylocystis sp. H4A; assembly: GCF_015709545.1. Lineage (NCBI taxonomy): Bacteria > Pseudomonadati > Pseudomonadota > Alphaproteobacteria > Hyphomicrobiales > Methylocystaceae > Methylocystis > Methylocystis sp. H4A. The sequence continues at coordinate 93,511 of NZ_JADNQY010000020.1, forward strand.
TTGAGGCGTTGTTGACGAGGAGCCGTAGCGGTCCGAAGGCTTCGCCGGCCTGCTCAATGAGGCGCTGCGTCGACTCCGCGTCGGCAAGATCGGCGATCGCCGTCGCCGCGCGCCCGCCGCGTCGCCGGATCGCGTGCGCTGCAAGCTCCGCCTCCTCGGCCGAACGCGGAGAGGCGTGCAGCACGAGGGGCCTCCCCCCGCGCGCAAAGCGCTCGGCGATGGCGAGGCCGATGCGACGCGGCGCGCCAGTAACCAGCACGGGGCCGTCTGCGTCGTCGCCGCCCTCGCTCATGCGCCTACCCTATCGTTGAGCGCCTAGATTAGGCTTCGGGGTCCTCGCCTTCACCGACGTCGCCGATATGCTCGACGGAAACGACGCGCTCGTCTTCGGCCGTGTCGAAGACAATGACGCCCTGAGCGCCGCGCCCGGCGATGCGGATGCCGTCGACGGAGCAGCGGATCAGCTGGCCGCCGTCCGTCACCAGCATGATTTCGTCGCCATGGCCGACGGGGAAGGAGGCGACAAGCTTGCCGTTTCTGGCGTTCACCGCCATCGCAACGATGCCTTTGCCGCCGCGACCTGTCGTACGATATTCGTAAGAGCTCGTACGCTTTCCGTAACCGTTCTCGGACACGGTCAGAATGATCTGCTCGGCAGCCTGCATCTCGTAAAAGCGGGTATCCGACAGCTCCACGGCGATCGCCGCCTCCTCGGTCTCGGCGCCCGCCTCGGGCGAAACATCTTCGCCCATGCGCCGGCGCAGCGCGTTGGCGCGTTTCAGATAGGCGGCCCGTTCCTCGCCGGCGGCGTCGAAATGATTGAGGATGGACAGCGAGATCACCCGATCGTCGCGCCCCAGCGCCACGCCGCGCACGCCCATCGAGGTGCGGCCCTGGAAGACGCGGACCTCCGGCACAGCGAAGCGGATGCATTGGCCGTCGCGTGTGGTCAGCAGCACGTCGTCGCGCTCGGTCGCGGTCGCGACGTCGACAATGGCTTCGCCGTCGTCGAGCTTCATGGCGATGAGGCCGTTGCGGCGCACGTCGACGAAATCTGAGAGTTTATTGCGCCTCACCGTGCCGCGCGTCGTCGCGAAAATGACGTCGAGCGTCGCCCAGCTCCCCTCATCTTCAGGTAGCGGCATGATCGAGGTGATGCGCTCGTTTTGTTCGAGCGGCAGCAGATTGACGAGCGCCTTGCCGCGCGCCTGTGGCGCCGAGAGCGGCAATCTCCAGACTTTTTCCTTATAGGCCTTGCCGAGCGAGGAAAAGAACAGCACCGGCGTATGCGTATTGGCGACGAACAGACGATGGACGAAATCCTCCTCCTTCGTCTGCATGCCGGAACGGCCTTTGCCGCCGCGCCTTTGCGCGCGATAGGTCGAGAGCGGCACACGCTTGATATAGCCGGCGTGCGAGACGGTGACGACCATGTCTTCGCGCGCGATCAGGTCCTCGTCCTCGACCTCGCCGTCGGACTCAAGGATTTGCGTGCGGCGCGGCGTGGCGTGGGCTTCCTTCACCGCCAGGAGTTCGTCCTTAACGATGCCGAACAGGCGTTCGCGCGAGCGCAGAATGTCGAGGTAATCGGCGATCTCGACGGCGAGCTTGTTCAAAGCTTCGGAGATTTCCTCGCGTCCGAGCGCCGTGAGCCGTTGCAGACGCAATTCGAGGATGGCGCGCGCCTGCGCCTCCGAAAGCCGGATGGCGCCATCGTCGCTGAGTCTGTGCCGCGGGTCGGCGATCAGCTCGACGAGCGGCGCCATGTCCTTGGCCGGCCAGTCGCGTTCCATGAGCGCTTCGCGCGCCGCCGCGGCGTCGGGCGACGTGCGGATGAGATGGATGACCTCGTCGATATTCGCCACCGCGATGGCGAGGCCGACCTGCAAATGGGCGTTGTCGCGCGCCTTGTTGAGGCGGAATTTGGTGCGGCGGGTGACGACCGTCTCGCGGAAATCGACGAAAGCGCGCAGCACGTCATGGAGCGTCATCAGCTCCGGGCGGCCGCCGTTCAACGCGATCATATTGACGGGAAAGCTTGTCTGCAGCGTCGTATGACGCCAAAGCTGGTTGAGAACGACGTCGGCGACAGCGTCACGCTTCAGTTCGACGACGATGCGCATACCGTCGCGATCGGACTCATCGCGCAGATCGGCGACGCCCTCGATCTTCTTCTCCCGCACCAGATCGGCGATGCGCTCGATCAGCGTCGCCTTGTTCACCTGATAGGGAATTTCGGTGAAGATGATCGCCTCGCGATCCTTGCGCAGAGTCTCGATCTCTGACTTGGCGCGCATGATGATCGAACCGCGGCCGGTCGCGAAGGCGTTGCGAATGCCGCCACGCCCGAGAATGCTCGCCGCAGTCGGAAAGTCCGGTCCTGGCACGATGTCCATCAGCTCGGCGATGGTGATGTCGGGCCGATCGATCATGGCGATGCAGGCGTCGATGACCTCGCCGAGATTATGCGGCGGAATGTTCGTCGCCATGCCGACGGCGATGCCGCCGGCGCCGTTGACCAGCAGATTGGGGAAACGGGCGGGTAGAACTGTCGGCTCGTGCTCCTTGCCGTCGTAATTGGCCTGGAAGTCGACGGTGCCTTCGTCAAGATCTTCGAGCAGCGCGAGCGCAGGCTTTGCGAGCCGGGACTCGGTGTAGCGCATCGCCGCCGGCGGATCGTTGTCGACCGATCCGAAATTGCCCTGCCCGTCGATGAGCTGCAGCCGCATCGAAAAGGGCTGCGCCATGCGCACAAGCGCGTCGTAGATCGCCGCGTCGCCGTGCGGATGATATTTACCCATCACGTCGCCGACGATGCGCGCCGACTTCACATAAGATTTATCGGGCGTGTGGCCGTTCTCGTGCATGGAGAACAGAATGCGCCGATGCACGGGCTTCAGGCCGTCACGCACGTCCGGCAGCGCGCGCGACACGATCACGCTCATCGCGTAATCGAGATAGCTGCGCTTCATCTCGTCGGCGATCGAAACCGGCCTTATGTCAGAGCCGGGCTTGTCGGAATCGTTTTTCTTGGAGTCGTCGTCGGCCAAGTGAGCGCCAGTTCAAGGATAGCGTCGAGTTCACATGTCTATAGGCGATTCGAGCGGGCGACGCCAGCACGAGCGCCTTAAGAAGATCAATGAATTTCAAATGCTTATTGGCTGCTAGCAGTCTTTTTCAGCGGAATGTGACGCCTTGCGCCTCCCCGCGGCCGGAATCTGCCGTTTCGGGCCTGCCCGGAGCGCGGCTTCAACCGCTGACTTGGCCCACCGAACCAGTTCGTCGGCGTCCTCGAACGCCTGGTCAGGGAGGCTCCAATAGGAGATCGTGATCGGTCGGTCCTTGCCTTGGTAGACGAAAGGCCGGGAGCCCGCCTCTTGAAATCGCGCGGCGCTATGCCGATCGGCCTTCAGGTAGATTTCGCCGCCGGCTTCGATGGCGAAGAAGAGGCCATCGACGTAAACGCCGTGGCCGCCGAACATGCGCTTGACGGACACAGCCGCAAAGGGCGCGAAAAGCTCCTCGATACGCGCGCGGTCCATGGCGGCCTCGACGAGATCAGGAACTCCCAATCTGCGACGCGGCGCCGACCTTTTCCGGGTCGGCCGGCTTCAACTCGACGCTCTCGCCACAGCCGCAGGCCGACGTCTGATTGGGATTTTCAAACACAAAGGTCGAGGCGAACTGCGTCGTTTTCACGTCCATTGTCGTGCCGAGCAGGTAGAGCACCGCCGCGGCGTCGACGATCACGCGACCGCCCTCGATGTCGATGACCTCGTCGCCCCGCTTCGGTTCGGCGATCTCCATCTTGTAGGACATGCCGGCGCAGCCGCCCTTCTCCACCGAGACGCGCAGCCCCTTCCCTTCCGCGCCGGTCGCAAGCAGGCTGCGGACCCGCTCCGCCGCAGCGGGGCTGACGTTCATCACGCTCATCTTCTGCATGGAAGTCATCGCAAAACCATTCCTCTGGAGCGTGTCCCGCTCACCACATATCGAGCGCGACGCGCGCTTCGTCCGACATGCGGCTTTGATCCCACGGCGGATCGAACACCATATTCACCTTCACCTCGCTGACGCCAGGCACAGCGCTCACCGCATTTTTGACCCAGATCGGCATTTCGCCAGCGACCGGGCAGCCCGGCGCTGTCAGCGTCATGTCGATCTCCACGAAGCCTTCCTCCGCGATGTCGACCCGGTAAATGAGGCCAAGCTCATAAATGTCAGCGGGAATTTCAGGATCGTAGACGGTTTTGAGCGCCTTAACGATGTCGTTCGTCAGCCGCTCATTTTCAATGGCCTGAGACGTCCGGTCCGGCGTCGCGGAGCGTTGGGTTTCGCTCGTATTGGGAGCATCGTTCATGAACACGAAATTCTCCTCAGGCGAAAAGAGAGCGGGCCTTTTCGAGCGCTTCCGCCAGCCGGTCGATTTCCTCACGCGTGTTGTAGAGCGCGAAGGATGCGCGACAGGTGGAGGTGACGCCCAAACGCGAAAGAAGCGGCATGGCGCAATGCGTCCCGGCGCGCACGGCTATGCCGGAACGATCGATCACCGTGGCGATGTCGTGCGCATGCGCCGCCGCCATGTCGAAGGATAGGATCGGGCCCTTATCGGGCGCCCGCCCATAAATTCTGAGCCCCTCGATTTGCGACAATCTTTGATGCGCGTAAGCGGTCAGCCCTGCTTCATACTCGCGGATCGCGTCCCGGCCGATGCGCTCCATATAGTCGAGCGCCGCGCCGAGCCCGACCGCCTGCGCGATGGGCGGCGTGCCCGCTTCGAACCGGTGCGGCGGGGGGTTGTAGGTGACGCTCTCGAGCGTCACGGTTTCGATCATCTCGCCGCCGCCGCAGAACGGCGGCAACGCTTCCAGCCATTTACGCTTGCCATACAGCGCGCCGATGCCGGTCGGGGCATAAAGTTTGTGGCCGGTCACCACATAAAAGTCGACGTCGAGCGCGCGCACGTCGACATCGAGATGCACAGCGCCTTGCGAGCCGTCGACGACCAGCGGCACGCCATGCGCGTGGGCGATGCGCGCGACCTCGGCGATCGGAGTCGGCGCGCCGAGAACATTCGACATATGTGTGAGCGCTACGATCTTGGTGCGCTTGGTGAACAGCTTCTCGAAAGCTTCGAGGTCGAAGCGGCCGTCGTCGTCAACCTCGAGCCATTTCAACACGGCGCCCTTGCGCTCGCGCAGAAAATGCCAGGGCACGATGTTGGAGTGGTGCTCCATCATCGATAGAATAATCTCGTCGCCCTCAACGATATGCGCCTGGCCGAAGGAAGCCGCCACCAGATTCAAGGCTTCGGTCGCGCCGCGGGTGAAAATGATCTCGTCCGTCGATTCCGCGTTGAGAAAGCGGCGCACGGTCTCACGCGCGCCCTCATAGCCTTCGGTCGCAGCGTTGGCGAGATAATGCAGCCCACGATGCACATTGGCGTATTCATGCTCGTAGAACCGCGTCAGCCGATCAATCACGGCGCGCGGCTTTTGCGCCGAGGCGGCGTTGTCGAGATAGGCAAGCGGCTTCCCATAGGGACGCTCGGAAAGAATCGGGAAATCCGCCCGAACCGCTTCGATGTCATAAGCCGTCTGAATGCGCGTAATCTCGTTCATCGGCTGATCCTTCTAGAAAGCCACGCGCTGACGCGATCGCTGAGAAACGCCCTCAACTGCTCATCCTCGATTGCGTCCATCGCCTCATTGGCGAAGCCCTCGATAAGCAAGGCTTCGGCCTCGCGGCGCGGCAGTCCGCGCGCGGTGAGATAGAACAACTGATCCTTGTCGAGCCTGCCGCATGTCGCGCCATGGCCGCATTGTACGTCGTCGGCGAAGATTTCGAGCTCCGGCTTGTTGTTCATCGCCGCCTGCTCGGAGAGCAGAAGCGCCTTCGACTGCATGACGCCGTCCGTCTTCTGCGCGCCCGGGCGCACGATAACCTTGCCCTGAAACACGCCGACGCTCTGCTCATCGAGGATATTGCGAAAAACTTCCCGGCTTTCGCCGCATGGCATTGCGTGATCGATGATGAGGGTCGTGTCGGCGTGCAAGCGGCCGCGTCCCAATGTCGCGCCGTTAAAGACCGCTCTCGCTTTCTCGCCGTCGAGGCGCGCGAAGATCTGCCTTCGATTCAACCCCTCGCCCTCGATCAGCGCGAAGGAATTGATCAGGGCGCCCGCGTCGAGATGCGCGAGCAGCGACGCGACGCGGATCGCCTGATCGACGCCACCCGAGAAATGGGTGACGAGGTCGAGGCGCGCGCCCGGCGCCAAACGAAGCACGAGGGCGCTATTGTCCTGCGCCGGCGCCGACGAAAGCACGCCAAGAGTTTCGATCACTGTCGCTCGAGCGCCCTCGCCGAGCATGACGAGCGCCCGCGTATAGGTCGACTGCGCGGCTTCCGCGGACGCCAATGTCGCGAGTTCGATCGCGCGGTCGATCGCCGCGCCCGGCGCGATCTCTATGACGACGCCGTCCTGCATCAGCGCCGCATTGAGCGCGAGGATCGGGTCCTGCGCGCCAATATCGGCGCTGGCGAGCGCTGACAGGACATGCGGCTCTCCCTGCGCCAGCGCGTCGCGCAGCGATTGCACGGCGACGCCATCGGGAAGCCGCGCGATATCCGAGAGATCTGGCCGGAAAACGCCATCGAGCGTGACGAGCCGCAGAGAATCATGCGCGCGCGGCAGCGACAATGCGGCGCGGGAGGCGGTGGCGAGCGGCGCCGGCCGGCCCATCGCCGTTTTCAGGTCCGTGTAGTGCCACGCCTCCACACGCCGGCTCGGCACGCCAGACTCCGAGAACGCCGCCCAGCCGGCCGCGCGCAGACGCGGCGCGCCCTTGTCGCGCATCTCTTCGTAAAAGGAGGAAAGCGTCGCTTCCGCTTCGCTCGCCAGCTTGATCATCGCCTATGCCGCCTCTTGCGCGATGTAATCCTGATAGCCGCGCTCTTCGAGTTCCAGAGCAAGTTCCGGACCGCCCGACCGCATGATGCGTCCCTGCGCCATCACATGCACAGAATCTGGCCTGATATATTCGAGCAGGCGCTGATAATGGGTAATGACGATGAAGGCGCGCTCGGGCGAGCGCAGCGCGTTGACGCCGTCCGCGACGACGCGCAGCGCGTCGATGTCGAGCCCCGAATCCGTCTCATCAAGGATAGCAAGACGCGGCTGCAGAAGCGCCATCTGTAAGATTTCCATCCGTTTCTTCTCGCCGCCCGAGAATCCGGCGTTGAGCGGCCGGCGTAGCATGTCCTGCGCGATGCCCAGCGACGCCGCGGCCTCCTTGACGCGCTTCATGAACTCCGGCGTCTGCAATTCCGGCTCGCCGCGGGCGCGGCGCTGCGCGTTGAGCGCCGCCTTCAAAAAAGTCATGGTCGCGACGCCGGGGATCTCGACGGGATATTGAAAGGCGAGAAAGACGCCCTTGGCGGCCCGTTCCGCCGGGTCGAGGTCGAGAATGTTCTCTCCGTTGAGCCGCACGTCGCCCGTCGTCGCCTCATAGCCTTCGCGGCCGGCGATGACGTAGGAGAGCGTCGATTTGCCGGTGCCGTTCGGCCCCATGATCGCCGCGACTTCTCCTGCCTTGACGCTGAGCGTAAGGCCCTTGAGGATTTCCCGATCGCCGACGGAGACTCCGAGGTTTTTGATTTCGAGCATCAATTCAGTCCCTCGAGCCGTCGCCTCATATGCACATAGCGAACCACTTCCACCCGGTCCTCAAGCAACTGGTACAGGATGAGATAGGCGCCGCTTATCGCGCTTCTCACGCCTTTCCCGATGTCCGGTCGCTCTCGTCCGATTTGCGGATGTAAGCCCAACAATCTCGTTTTCCTTTCCAGCGCATCCAACGTCCGATCCGCCGCGGTCTCATTCTCTTTTGCGATATAAGACCAGATCTCGATTAAATCCTCTTCAGCGCGCGCCGTTCGAGCGATGCGCATGAAGAATTAGCTCTGTGAATGACGACGGCGCGCCTCGGCTTTGATTTCATCGATCGCGCCGAAGCGCCCGGAGCCGCTTTCGACTCCTTCGCGCCATAGTCTTCGCAATTCATCCACGCTCATCCGCTCGACAAGGCGTTCGGCGCGCCATTGTGCAACTGCGGCGCGAATGGCGTCATTCTCGGACTCGAACTCGCCGGAATCGACCGCCGCAGCAAGCTCGGACTCCAATTCCTCTGGAAGAGAAATGTGTAACGTGCGCATCACCCCACGCTCCCTTCGAGCGAAATCGAGATCAGCTTCTGCGCTTCGACGGCGAACTCCATCGGCAGCTGCTGCAGCACGTCGCGCACGAAGCCGTTGACGATCAGCGCCGTCGCCTCTTCCGCCGAAAGCCCGCGCTGCATGGCGTAGAACAGCTGGTCCTCGGAAATCTTAGATGTCGTCGCTTCATGCTCGAACTGCGCGCTCGGATTTTTCGACTCGATATAGGGAACCGTATGCGCCCCGCAGTTGGGCCCGATCAGCAGACTGTCGCACTGCGTAAAATTGCGCGCGCCATCGGCCTTACGATGTGCGGAAACCTGGCCGCGATAGGTGTTCTGCGAACGTCCGGCCGAGATGCCCTTGGAGATGATGCGGCTTTTGGTGTTCTTGCCGAGATGCAGCATCTTGGTGCCGCTGTCGACCTGCTGATAGCCGTTCGACACCGCGATCGAATAGAACTCGCCCTGCGAGCCATCGCCGCGCAGGATGCATGACGGATATTTCCAGGTGATCGCCGAGCCCGTCTCGACCTGCGTCCAGGAGATATGCGAATTGCGCCCGCGGCAATCGCCGCGCTTGGTGACGAAATTGTAAATTCCGCCCCTGCCCTCGCTGTCGCCGGGATACCAATTCTGCACCGTCGAATATTTGATTTCGGCGTCGTCGAGCGCGACGAGCTCCACCACCGCCGCATGAAGCTGGTTTTCGTCGCGCTTGGGCGCCGTGCAGCCTTCCAGGTAGCTCACATAGGAGCCTTCGTCGGCGATGATCAGCGTGCGCTCGAATTGTCCCGTATTCTGCTCATTGATCCGGAAGTAGGTCGAAAGCTCCATCGGGCAGCGCACGCCCTTTGGCACATAGACGAAGGAGCCGTCAGAGAAGACCGCGCTGTTCAGCGTCGCGTAGAAATTGTCGGTCACCGGCACGACCGAGCCGAGATATTTGCGCACCAGCTCCGGGTGCGTGTGCACCGCCTCGGAAATCGGGCAGAAAATCACGCCGGCTTTGGCCAGTTCCGCCTTGAAGGTCGTCGCCACCGACACGCTGTCGAAAACCGCGTCGACGGCGACGCGGCGCGTTTCGACGCCGGCGAGAATCTCTTGCTCGCGCAGCGGGATGCCAAGCTTCTCGTATGTGCGCAGCAGCTCGGGATCGACCTCGTCGAGCGACTTCGGGCCCGGCGTGGATTTTGGGGCCGAGTAGTAATAGAGGTCCTGGAAATCGATGCGCGGATAGTGTACGCGCGCCCAGCGCGGCTCAGGCATCGTCAGCCAGCGCCGGTAGGCCTCGAGGCGCCAATCGGTGAGCCACTCCGGCTCGTTCTTTTTGGCCGAGATGAAACGAACGATGTCTTCATTCAGGCCCTTGGGGGCCTTTTCCGATTCGATATCGGTCGAAAACCCGTACTTATAGGCGTCGACGTCGATGGATTCGACGCGCGCAACGGTCTCCTGACGAGCCGCCATCTGTCTTTCTCCTCGTCACGACGGGTTCAAGGCCCGCCGGCCGATCGTTCCGCCTCAGCCTAGCACCTTTTGGCGTCGACTAGGCGGCGGAATGCCGGGACCTCATGCGATCCACGACACGTGCAAGAACCTTTCCAAACTCTTCTACATCCTCTTGCGTCGAAGACCAACCGAAACTGGCCCTCAGCGCCTCCCTTTCAGCCGCGCCCATCGCCGCAAGCACGTGTGATTCCGTCATTTTGCCTGATGAACAGGCTGAGCCTGCTGAAAGCGCGACATTCTCAAGGTCAAGCGCCATCAGCATTATGCGGGGGGCGAGGCCAGGGATTGAGAAAGCGCTGGCGTTTGGCGCGCGCGGCGCCCCTGATCCGTAGAATCGGGCGTCGGGCGCGACTTTCAAGACGCGCCGCTCCAGCGCGTCGCGCAAATCAGCGAGTCGAGAGGCCTCTCCCGCCAAATCCGCGGTCGCCGCCGTCAGTGCCGCTGCAAAGCCGGCGATTCCGGGAACATTCTCGGTGCCCGCGCGGCGTCCGAACTCCTGGCCGCCGCCGCGCAGCACCGGCGCCTCCAGATGCAGGCTCTCGTCACGAAAGGCGAGCGCGCCGACGCCCATGGGGCCGCCCAGCTTATGTGAGGAAAAGAACATTATATCCGCGCCGGTCGTCGCGAATGTCGTCTTCAGCCGGCCGACGGATTGCACGGCGTCGCAGACAAGGACGCCGTTCGCCGCATGGATCAACGCCGCCGCCTCGGCGACCGGCTGGATGACGCCAGTTTCATTGTTGACGGCCTGCAGCGCGAGCATCACGCGCGCGCCGGCGCGCCGCGCCAGCGCCTCTTCCAGCGCAGCGAGGGAGATGACGCCTTCGCAGGTCAGCGGAATGGTTTCCACCGCGTCGGGCGGAAAGCGGCGCCCTTGCAGCACGCACTGGTGTTCGCCGGCGCCGATCAGCAAGACGTCGAGGGGCGATTCGTCGCCCTCTCGGCGAAGCGCCGGCGTAAGCGCGAGACTTGCCGCCTCGGTCGCGCCGCTGGTGAAGACGACGCTGCGCCGCTCCGTGCCAATTGCCTCGGCGACTGCGGCCCGCGCGTCTTCGAGCAGCGCCTTGGCCGCCCTGCCCTCGGCATGGACGGAAGAAGGATTGCCGAGCGTCTCCAGCGCGTCGAGCATCGCCGCCCGCGCCTGCGGGCGCAGCGGCGATGTTGCATTGTGGTCGAAATAGACGCGTGCGGACATGGGCCTCGGTTTCGTTGCCGCCATTCTAGCAGAGCGCGGCGGCGCAGGCGCGTTGTCGTGCCTGCGCCGCTCCTCACGAAAAGGGTTGGGCGCCGCTTACGGCCGCGCCGACTTCGCCAGCCGCGCCAGATTGACGAATTCCGCGCGGTAGCCGAACGGATCGTCGCCCTTGGCGCTCTGCGCCAGCGCGATCACATCGTCGTAGCTGTAATCGCTAAGATAGGGCGCGCCTTTCAGCAGCTGCGCGAAGGCTGCGACGACGACGGAGAATCGCACGTCCTGCGGCGCCTGCGCCAGGCTTTCCACGCTTTGCTGCTCGGCGATCGGCTGCGTGATGAGCCGTGAGGCCTCCTCCTTCGGCAGCTTGTAGCGCAGCTTGAGGAAGCCAAGTTCGCTTTCTGCCGCTGCCGGCGCCGCCGTCTTCTTGCCATAACGCAAATCGTCGACCAGTTTCTTCTCCGATCCCGTCGGCGTGATCTCGTAAATCGCGGTGACGCGGTGACCGGAGCCGACATCGCCTGCGTCCACCTTGTCGTTGTTGAAATCCTCGCGGCGCAGCGCACGGGTTTCATAACCGATCAGGCGATATTCGGAGACGCGGGCGGGATTCCACTCCACCTGGATTTTAACGTCCTTGGCGATAGGAAAGAGCGTCGACGACGCTTCCTCGACGAGCGCTTTGCGCGCTTCATTGAGAGTGTCGACATAGACGGCCGCGCCATTGCCGTTCTGCGCCAGCGATTGCATCAGCGCGTCGTTGTAATTGCCCTGGCCGACGCCGAGTATCGACAGGAAAACGCCCTTCTCGCGCTTCCGTTCGATCAGCCCTTTCAATTCGCTCTGATCGGTGACGCCGACATTGAAATCGCCGTCGGTGGCGAGGATCACGCGATTGACCGCCGACCTATCAAAATTGCTTTCGGCCAGGCGGTAGGCGTCCTGAATGCCTTGCGCGCCGGCGGTCGATCCGCCCGCGCCGAGCGCGTCGAGCGCCGCCAGAATTTTGGCCTTGTCGGCGACCTTCGTCGGCTCCAGCGCGACGCCGGAGCCCGAAGCGTAGGTGACGACCGCAACCGAATCCTCAGGCTTCAATTCGTCGACGAGCATTCGGAGCGCGTTCTTGATGAGCGGCAGCCGATCCTGCGGCGACATCGAGCCTGAAACGTCGATCAGAAAAACGAGATTGGCGCGCGGGCGCTCGGCGCTTTGCAGCGCATAGCCCTGTATCGCCACATGCACGAGGCGATTGCCGGCGTTCCAAGGGCTCGGCGTCACCGTGATTGTCGGCTTGAATGGCGTCTGCGCGCTCTCAGGCTTCGGATAGTCGTAAGGGAAGTAGTTGACGAACTCCTCGACCCGCACCGAATCTTTCGGCGGCAGACGCCCGGCGTTGAGCGCGCGGCGCGCGACGGCGTAGGAGGCGGTGTCGACGTCGATCGAGAAGGTCGAGACGGGCTCCGTCGCCGCTGACTTGACGGGGTTCGTCTCCTTTGACTCGAACCTGTCGCGAAATTCGCTCTCAGGCGCGACATTCGTATCAACCGACATCGGCGGCCGGACGCCTTCTGCGACCGGTTTCGCGGGCTGAATAGATCGCGACAGTCGCTGCTCGGCATCCTTTCGGACCGAACCGGCGAGGCGCGGAGGCGGCGCAGCGACGCCATCGGCTCGGCCGCCGAGCGCGTCCGCCGTTTTCGCTCTCTCTTCTCGCGCGACGGGCGCCGGTTGAACCACTGCCGGCGCCTCCATGCGCGGCGCTACGGCGACCTCGGCCGGCGGCGCGGCGCGGCCGATCGGAAGACTGGATATGCTCCCGCCGCCCGGCGCATAGTTGCGCGAAAGCATGAAGGCGGCGGGCGCGCCGATCATCAGCGCGGCGATCGAGGCCGCGAGCGCGCGATTAAAATGCAACGTCTGACGCATCTTTCTTTTCCCTTCCGTTGGAGAGGATGCGTGACTGAGACGTTGCGGCGCGGTCGATCCTTGGGCCTCGGCTGCGCTTTTTTCAAAAGCGGCCATCGCCGCCCCGAGCGCTACGCGCTTCGCTTCGCGATCGGGCGGCGGGACGAGCGCGTCTTTAAGGCGCGTAAGATCCGGTTCGATCATCGCGCGGGCTCCAACTGGTTCTTCAGACGTTTTCGCGCCTCATGCAGATGCCACGACACGGTCTTCTCCGAACAACCCATCAGCGCCGCCGCCTCGCCATGCGACAGGTCCTGCGCATAGACGAGCAGCACGGCGTCGCGTTGCTGATCCGGCAGGGCGCGCACCACGCGCCAAAGATCCTGCCCCATGATTTCATCCTCTGGGGTGTCGCCGTCGGCGCCGTCCACGAGCGCCGACATACGCGCCGGTTCGAGCGCCACAATTTTGCGCCGCGCCCGGATGTGATCGACCGCGGTCGTATAGGCGATGCGATAGGCCCAGGTCGTAAAGGCGCAGTCATTGCGAAAGGCGCTCATCCCCATCGCCATCTTCACCATTGCGTCCTGAGCGATGTCCTGCGCCTCAGCGCGCGCACCGCACCAGCGCCAGGCGAGCGCATAGACCCGGTCGTAATGGCGCTCGGCCAGCACGGCGAAAGCGGCAGCCTCGCCGGCGGCCGCCCGTCGCGCCAGTTCGCCATCGGTGTCTTCGCCCGGCAAGTCGCCCCCGCTATGAGATCCCGTCGAGACTATGGACGGCTGTGATCGCGAATTCCTTGGGTCGGAGCGGCGAAATTTCGCCGCGGCCCGGGGGATGCCGAATTTCCTTGCATTTTACAGTAGCCCGCGTGGTAGAAGGCGCGCCTGCCAGTTTCGCAAGGGATTCCGAATGCCCGAGGTTATTTTCACCGGTCCGGCCGGCAGGCTCGAGGGCCGGTTCCATCAGTCCGCCACGCGCGGCGCGCCGATCGCGATCATTCTGCATCCGCATCCGCAGTTCGGCGGCACGATGAACAATCAGATCGTTTATCACCTTTACTACGCCTTCGCGGAGCGTGGTTTTTCCGTGCTGCGCTTCAATTTCCGCGGCGTCGGCCGTTCGCAGGGCTCTTTCGACCATGGCTCGGGCGAGCTTTCCGACGCGGCGGCCGCGCTCGACTGGGCGCAGGCGGTCAATCCGGAAGCGCGCGCCTGCTGGATCGCGGGCGTCTCCTTCGGCTCCTGGATCGGCATGCAGCTGCTGATGCGCCGTCCTGAGATCGAGGGGTTTATCTCGATCGCGCCGCCGGCAAACCGTTTCGACTTCTCCTTCCTGGCGCCCTGCCCCTCCTCGGGCCTCTTCATCCACGGCGACCAGGACCGCGTCGCGCCGCTCAAGGAAGTGACCGGGCTGATCGAGAAGCTCAAGACGCAAAAGGGCATTCTCATCGAACATGCCGTGGTCGAGGGCGCGAACCATTTCTTCGAAAACAGGATCGAGCCGCTGATCGCGCATGTCGACGCCTATCTCGACAGGCGTCTTGGCAATCCGCCGAGGATCGCCATCCCCGCGCGGGGCGACTGACGCTTCATTGTCATTCTCGACGCGCGACGCGGTCAGGCCTTCGGCCTTCCGGGAATGACACTGCGATCTATGACGCTTACGCGGTCGCCCGCGCCAGCACGCCGCCGCACATGGCTTCGGGCGCGCCGGTCGTTGTCGGAAAGGTGATCGGCAGCCCTTCCAGCACGCGCGCGGCGAGATAGGCGAAGGCCTGCGCCTCCATCGAATCCGCCGACCATCCGACCGCATTGGCCGTCGTCACCTTGCACGGCAGGCGCATGACGAGTTCGCGCACGAGAATCGGATTGCGCGCGCCGCCGCCGCAGACGATCAGCAGTTGCGGCTGGCTCGGCAGATGCGGAAAAAGCCGCAGCACGGAAGACGCCGTAAAGGCGGTTAGCGTCGCGGCGGCGTCTTCGGTCGAGAGCTTGGCGACCGCATCGAGCGCGAAGGCGTTGCGGTCGAGCGATTTCGGCGGCGGCTGATCGAAGAACGGATGCGCCAGCATTTTGAGCAGCGTCGCTTCATTGACGCGGCCGCGCGCCGCCATATGGCCGTGCCGGTCGATCGGCGCGCCGGTGCGCTGAAGCATCAGATCGTCGATGAGCGCATTGCCGGGTCCCGTGTCACAGGCGATCGGCTCCTCGCCGTCCGCGACATAAGTGACATTGGCGACGCCGCCGATATTGAGCAGCGCCACCTCGCCCTTCATGCCGCCGGCGAGGACAAGCGCGCGATGGAACACGGGCACGATCGGCGCGCCCTCGCCGCCGGCGGCGATGTCGGCGGCGCGAAAATCATAGGCGACGTCGAGGCCGAGACGCGCGGCGAGCGCCGGCCCGTCGCCGATCTGGATCGTGAGTCTTTGCTTGGGACGGTGCAGCACCGTCTGGCCATGAAAACCGACGATATTGACGCTCGCCGGGTCGATCTCATGATCCCGCAGCAGCGCCTCGACCGCCTCGGCGTGGCGGTCGGTCACCATGCGCTCGGCGAAAGCGAGAACGCCGGGCCGCGCGTCTCGATCTTCGAGCGTCGCGGCTTCGGCAAGCGCGTTGCGCAGCAGCGCGCGGTCGGCGTCGCTATAGGGGTAATGCCCCGTCGGCCCGAAAACGACAGTGGCGTCGCCATCGGTGTCGATCAACGCGACATCGACGCCGTCCATGGACGTGCCGGACATGAGGCCGATTGAGCGGTAGGTGGGCAAGGCGAATCTCTCCGAGAGTAACAGTGGGAGCCCTATTAGATCACGCGCTGTTGCATCCCCACGTGTCATTTCGTGCGTTCAGGAGAAGAACTTGCTCCGCATCGTTCGTTTTTTGAAAGGCTTTTTCAAAAGCCGGAGCACGGGTTCCTGAGATCGCGGTCAAAGAGGCGCTCGCTTCGTCATCAACTTGCGCAGCGACCTCTCTAGGTTCCAAACAAATTGGCTTGTCTGCCAATGAGAGGCCGGACGCCCGGGTTTCGCTCCTTGGCTTTCGCCCGCAATAATTCGTCAAAAGCGGCCCACAGCGGAAAACGCAGCAGCGCTTGGATCAAGATTTTTGTTTGCTAAACCCATCAAAAAGCAGGATATTTATCAAATCAGCGATTATTTTTTCATTTTGGAGCGCTCCCATGACTGATAGCGACGATCAATTATTTTCAAGTTTTTTGAAGTATTTCAGACAGGTTGACGCCGCTGCGTCGGAAGACTCCGTCAGAGCGCTGTATGACGCCACCGACGACAAGGCATGGTTGAAAACATGTCTCTCGAAATTCACCGACAACACGTTGGGAGCGCGCCGTACGGAGACGCCAAATGTCGCCGCTTTCAAATACAGTACGCCCGCAACCCTCTTCGCGTACGCCATCGTCGCGCTTATCCATGTCAAACTGGATTTGCCGGAACTTGGACTGGAGTACAAGGGGGAAGGCGGAGGGCTATTCGGAGGCGTTGTCGCACGATCATGGGGAACTTTTTACTATAATAACCTTTCTGACTTATCAGGTCAGAGCGCTTTTGAATGCAATTTCGCTACCGCGTGGGCCAACCTAAATCTTATTCGTAACAGTCAAACATATGGCATGTACCAAGGGGGAGGAATTCCGTTTGCGGGCATTGGTGGGGGGAACGGTCAGTGGGGCCCCATTACCTGAGCAGCTCCTGAGCCACGAGGGTAGCGGAGCCCAACACCTACCGCCTTCCCTCCCAGCCCCAGGCCGCGACAACGGCGCCGACCAGCGCCAGCATCGCCCATAAACCCAAACCCAGCGGCGCGATTTCGACGCCGACGAGCGTCGAGGCGCCGGTCTGTCTGATCCCGATCCAGTCCGAGCCGCCATAGCGGTTGGCGTCGCGCAATTCGACGACGCGCGGCATCGAAACGGTGTCGGCGCCGCCGTTCGATAAGCGCCGCGCCGTTCCGCCGGTCGCCTCCATCAGCGGTTGCAACTTCTCCGTTGTCGAGGCCACTTCGCGGAACTCGCGCGGATTGGGCGGACCGACGTTCACAAGCGCGGTGAGGCCTTCGCTTTCGAAGCGCCACAGGCCCATTTCCTTAACGTCGAAACGCGCGCGCCACAGTCCCGGCTCGCTCTGCGCGACCGCGATTTCGTCGCGCGCGCCGGACGGCGCCGTCGCCATCACCGGCGCCGGTCGCTCCTTCATTGTCTGGCGCTCGACGCTGACCTCGCGGCCATGCGCGGAAGCGCGCAGCGCCTCCTCTTCGAGATCCGGCTCCTTCATCAGCCAATGCGCCAGGCGGCGCGTCAGATCGACATGCGGGCCGCCGCCCTCAAAGCCGCGCGCCCAGAGCCAAATCTGGTCAGAGAGCAGCAGCGCGACGCGACCCTTGCCTTCGTGCGAGAGCACCAGCAGCGGCTTGTCGCGCACGCCGGACATGATCGAGTCGCCCTTCACCACATTGGCGTCGACCTGCCTGAACCATTCGCCCCAATTCGGCGGCTCGGATTTGGCGCCAGCGAGGCCACGCGTCACCGGATGCTTCTCGCCGTCCTTGCTGACGCGGGCGCGAAACGCCTGTTCAATGAGCGCGCCGTCCGGGCGCGCCGGCAGGATGTTTTCGAGCGGAGAATAATAGAGTCCGCGCAGCGTCGCGTAATCCGGGCCGACGGCCGCGAGAAAGGCGCCGCCATTCTCGACGTAATTGGCGATGTTCTCGAAATAGATCGAGGGCAGCGTCGTCTGGCTCGAATAGCGATCGAAGATGATGAGATCGAATTCGTTGATTTTCTTCCCGAAGAGATCGGCGGTCGGAAAGGCGATCAGCGACAATTCGCTCGCCGGCGTGATGTCGAGCTTCTCCGGCGGCCGCAATATGGTGAAATGCACCAGTTCGACATTGGCGTCGGCGCGCAAAAGATTGCGCCAGCTTCGCTCGCCCGGATGCGGCTCGCCCGACACAAGCAACACCTTCAGCCGATCGCGCACGCCTTCGATCGACAGCACGGCCTTATTGTCGAGCGGCGTCAGCTCGCCGGGCGCGGATGGAATTTCGAGTTCGACGACGTTTTGTCCGCCATGTTCGATGCGCACCGGGATGCTGACGATGTCGCCGGGCGCAGGGCTGAAGGTCGGCAGCGCTTCGCCGTCGCGGCGCACTGAAATCGGGATGCGGGCGCCGTCGCCGCCAAGATCGACAACGCGCGCGCGGATGATCTGATCCTTGCCGACGATGCCAAAGCGCGGCGCCTCGACAAGCTCGATGCGGCGGTCGCGCTCGCCCTGATGTCCGGTCACGAGCGCTTGAACGGGCGCCTTGAAGCCGAGCGCTTCGGCCTTGGCGGGAATATCGTGAACGACGCCGTCGGTCAGAAGAATAGCCCCGCCGACGCGCTCCGAGGGAACGTCTTTCAAAACTTCGGCGAGCGCGCCGAAGAGCTTGGTGCCGTCATTGCCCGAAGCGTCGTTGGCGACCGTGATCGTGCGCGTTTCGACGTCGCCGAATTTTGCGAGCGCAGAGTCGAGCGCCTTGCGCGCCTCTTCCGTTTGCGCGTTTCTCGCGCCGAAATTCTGGCTGTCGCTCTTGTCGACAACCACCGCGACGACGCTCTTTTGCGGATCGCGTTTTTCGCGCACGAGCGACGGGTCGGCGAGCGCCGCAATCAATAGGGCGAAAGCGAACGCCCGGAGCGGCGCGCCACGTTGGCGTTTGGCCGCCATCAGCGCCAGCGCGCCGGCGCCAAGCACGCCGAGAAGGATCAGCGCCCACCAGGGAGCGAGCGGCGAAAAGGCGAGCGTGAGGTCGCTCATGCGTGGTAGCCCCATGCACTACCGTCATGCCCGCGCTTGTCGCGGGCATCCACGCCGCGCCGCTGCGCAAGTCTTGTCGCATTCGCGGTTCGTCCCGACGTGGATGGCCGGGACAAGCCCGGCCATGACGCGGCAGAATGATGTCGGATCATATCGACGCCGCTCACTGGCCCAGCCTTTCCAGCAAGTCGCGCACATGCACCTGATCGGATTTATAGTTCCCGGTCAGCGTATACATCACCAGATTGATGCCGCCGCGGAGCGCGAATTCGCGCTGGCGCGCGCCGCCCGGCGTCAACGGAAACAGCGGCTGGCCGCGTTTGTCATGCGCCCAGGCGCTCGCGAGATCGTTCGAGGTGATGACGATTGCGGAGACGCTGTCCGTCGCGCGCACCGGACGCGCAGCCTGATCTTTCGGCTCCGGCGGCAGCGCTTCTACCCAGGTCTCGCCATTGGCGTAGCGGCCGACGAATCCGTCGAGCAAATAGAAGGTCTTGGTGATGACGTGATCGCGCGGCGTCACTTCCAGCGGCGGAATGTCCAAGCCTTTCGTCAGATCGCGCAGCCATTGCGCCTCTGGAGTCGGCGCGCCGCCGACGTGTTGAGACAGAGCGTCGCGCGTGTCGAAGATGATTGTGCCGCCCTGCTTCATATAGGCGGTGACTTTCGCCACCGTCTTCGCGGGCGGCTGCGGAGCGCTCGCGACGATCGGCCAGTAGAGCAAGGGATAAAAGGCGAGTTCGTCTTTCGCCGGATCGACGCCGACCGGATCTCCCGGCGAGAAAGATGTGCGCATGTTCAGCGCCTGGGTGAGCGCCTCGAGGCCCAGCCGCGATATTTCGTCGACGTGGGCGTCGCCCGAGATCACATAGGCGAGCCGTGCCGTCAGCGCGGCGTCCTTGTCGCGCTGGGTGGCGGCGGATTTCGGCGCGGACTCGGCGCGCGTCTCGCTGGTCATCGCCATCACGCACAGTAGGCCGAACAGCGCCGCGGTCGCGGCGCCGAGGGGCCGCAGCCGCAGCTTTCCGGCAAGCGCCAGAGCGATCAGCGCATCGGCGATAAAGGCGGCGAGCGCGAAGACGAGCAGAGGCCCGCGCAAATCGAGCTGGCCGCCGGCCCGCAGCACGTTCGCGCTCAGTCCGGCGCCGGCGAAATCGAAAGCGCTGATCTCGTCAGTCGGGCGCAAGGTCTGCACCGAGACGAAAGCCTCCCCCGAGCCATACAGCCCGGGCGGATGTTCGGCGCTTGCAGGCCCGTCAAATCCGGGCGGAATGCTTTGCGCGAAAAGGCCGGGCGCGCCGAGCGCGCCAAACCCGTCGAGAAGGCGCATCGGCGCCAAAGCCGACGGATCGGCGACCATGCCAGACCGTTCGCTGCTCGAGGGCGCCGATTCTCCAGCCATGGCGCTGATCCGTTTCAGCATCTCAACGAAAAGTCCCGAGATCGGCAGGTTCGACCAATTGGCGTCGGCGTTGACGTGAAACAGCACGATCAGGCCCTTCCCGCGTCGTTCCGCCGTCACGAGCGGCGTGCCGTCGGACAGGCGGGCCCAGGTCTTGTCCGCAAGTCCCGGATCAGGCTCGGCGAGCACCTGCCGCTGCACCGTGACGTCTTTCGAAGCCGGCAGGCCGAAGAAGGGGCTCGTGGCGTCAAACTCGGCGAGCGCCTTTGGCTCTTCCCAGGACATGGCCCCGCCGAGCACGCGGCCGTTCCGGCGCAGGCGCACGGGCAGCAGACCATCGTCGGCGTTGGCGAGACGCGGCCCTGCGAAACGAATGAGCGTCCCGCCTTCTTCGACGAAGCGCGACACCGCGTCGAATGTCTCGCCGGGCGCAAGCCCGACATCGGCGAGCCCCAGGATATTGGGCTGTTCGGCGAGCAGCGCCTGCACCGGATCCACAACGCCGGGACGCGCCGTGCGGATTTGGGCGAAAGGCGCAAGCGCCTTTTCGAGGTAGTAGAGCGGCGAGAGCAGCGGCTGCGCCTCATCGGCGGCGCCGCCTCCGATCAGCGCCACGCGCTTCACTTTCGAGCGCGCGTCGAGAAGAGCGACAGCGCCGGCGGAATTTTCCCCTTGGATGCGCAGATGACTCACCTCATTGCGAAGTTCGACCGGCAGTTCGATTTTCGCCCGAACGCGCCGCGCGCCGCCAAAATCCACTTCGGCTCGGCCGACCGTTCGACCTTTCGCGTCGAGCGCGTCCACAACCGCCGACGCGTCGTCGCCGATGCGCAGCACATCGACGCTCAGCGCGGCCGCATCATTTGTCGGCGCGGCGAGCGCCCGCGGCGCATGGTCCTCGACGTAAATCTCGACGCCGCTCGCGCCGGACTCTTTCAGCACGCGCACGAAGCCTGACGCGTCGCCCTGCACAACGCCGTCGCTGATCCACACCATGCGCGTCGCCTTGTGGGCGTGGGCGAAGGCCGCGACCTGTTCGCCGATCGCCTTGCGGTCCGGCAGAAATGGCTTGGGCCGCGCCGAACGCAATTTTTCCATCGCGCGCGGCCCGTCGCCTGGAACGGGCGCCGCAGATTCGGACGCAAGCGCGACTGCGACGGGACCGCCGGCGCGTGCGGCGCACTCGATGATCGATGCAGCGCCAGCGAGCCGTCGTTCCCATGTCGGCGCCGCCGTCCAGCCGTCGTCGAGGACAATGAGCGTCGGCGTGGAAGACGCGACGACGCCGCTCGGCGCCCAGACCGGTCCCGCCATCGCAAAGATCAACGCGGCGGCAAGCGCCAACCGTAGCGCCATCAGCCACCACGGGGTTTTCGCCGGCGTCTCTTCGTCGGGCTTGAGCTCGCGCAGAATTTTTGTCGGCGGAAAGACGATCTCGCGTGGACGCGGCGGCGTGACCCGCAACAGCCAATAGATCATCGGCAGGCTGATGAGACCAAACAGCGCAAGCGGCGCGGCGAAGGAAAACATCAGCGCCGCTCCTCGAAGCTGACTCCATCCGCTCCGAGCAATCCCATGGCGAGCGCCAGCGCCGCTTCGGAGGCCGGCCGATCGGTGCGATGCTGCAGGAAGATGAAGCCGACGCGTTGCGCGGCCCGGCGCACGGCGTCGCGATGCGCCTCGAACCGCCGCGCGTAGGCGGCCCGCAGACTGCGCGCGTCGCCTGCGTAAAAGGCGGGGCCGCCGTCGGTGTCGAGAAAAGTGGTTTCGCCAGAAAACGGCAAGGTTTCTTCGCTGGGATCGGTCACCATCAAGACCGCGCCGGAGGCGCCGCCGTCGGCGAAGCGCCGCAGGCGTGCGGCAAGCGCGTCCGGATCGACGAGGAAATCGGAGATCAGAATGACGCGGGCGCGCGGGCGGATCGGCGCCTGCGGCGGAAGATCATCGCGCGTCGCCTCCGTTGCATTGTCAGCCAGAGCGCGCGCCAGCCGGTCGATCACATCGCGCGCCGAGATTGGCGCGGTCAGGCCCAGCGCCGCCGCCCGCTCGCCGCCTCGAACGAGCACGTCGGCGAGCGCGAGCCCGAGGGTCACGCCGCGGGACAGCTTGTCGTCGGAGGCGAGAGACGAGCCGAAGGCCATGGAAGGAGAACAATCCATCCAGAGGAAATAGTCGTGCGCGGCCTCCCATTCACGCTCGCGCACATAGAGCTGATCGCCGCGGGCGGAGCGGCGCCAGTCGATGCGATGCGCCGATTCGCCCGATGCAAATGGCCGATATTGCCAAAACGTCTCGCCGACGCCCGCGCGCTTGCGGCCATGAACGCCGTAGGCGAGGCTTGCCGCGATCTCGTGAGCGCGCGCCACCAGCCTCGGCATCCGGCTCGCGAGATCGGCCGCCGTAGCGCCGTCGGCGGGCTTGCGCTGTGTAGGATCGTAGGCGCGCGTGGCGACGTCAGCAAACATCGTCATCTTTCTCCGTCAGAGGGAACGAGCGGAGCGAAGGCCCGTCACCCGATCCGCGCCACGAGCGTCTGAACCACGTCGGAAACGGTCATCTCGCGGCGCGCGGCGAAATTGAGCGCCATGCGGTGGCGCAACACCGGCGCGGCGAGTTTCGCCACATCGTCGATCGAGGGCGCGAGCCGGCCGGTGACGAGCGCCCGGGCGCGCGTCGCCAGCATCAGCGCCTGCGCAGCGCGCGGTCCCGGACCCCAGGCGACATGCGGCGCGATTTCCGCGTCGCCCTCGTCTGGACGGGCTGAACGAACGAGGTCGAGGATCGCGTCGACGACCTTTTCCCCGATCGGAAGCCGGCGCACGAGCCTTTGCGTCGCCATCAGCTCTTCGGCGTCGAGCGCTTGACTCGCCTCGGCCATCGTCTCGCCAGTCGTTTCCAGCAGGACCCGCCGCTCGCTGGCGCGGTCGGGATAATGCACGTCGATCTGCATCAGGAAGCGGTCGAGCTGCGCCTCCGGCAGCGGATAGGTGCCCTCCTGCTCCAGGGGGTTTTGCGTCGCAAGGACATGGAAAGGCCGCGGCAGATCGTGGCGCTTGCCGGCGACGCTGACATGATGCTCCTGCATCGCCTGCAACAGCGCCGATTGCGTGCGCGGCGAGGCGCGGTTGATCTCGTCGGCCATCAGCAGCTGGGTGAAGACCGGCCCCCTGATGAAGCGGAACGAACGCGACCGGTCAGCCCCCTCTTCAAGCACTTCAGAGCCGAGAATATCGGCGGGCAGCAGATCCGGCGTGAACTGCACGCGCTGCTCCGCCAAGCCGAGCACGCGGCCAAGCGTCTCGACAAGCTTGGTCTTGGCGAGACCAGGCACGCCGACGAGGAGCCCGTGGCCGCCCGCGAGGATCGTCACCAGCGCCTGTTCGACGACCTCGTCCTGGCCAAAAATGACGGCGCCGATCGCGGCGCGGGCGCGACCGATATGGTCGAGGGCGCGTTCGGCGGATTGAACGACGGCTGTTTCGAGCGAGGTTGTCCTGGTGTCCAATGAGGTCATTTCAGCGTGCTCAGGCAGCCTGTCTATGAAGAGGATCGGGCGCATCGTAGCGGCGCTGCCGTGTTTCGCCGCACGCGATTCAAAGCCCCCGCGCCATTCGGCTCCGTATATAAAGCGAAGCGGCGGGGATTAGGGCCAAGCGCAATCTTCGTCTCTCCGCCGGTGCAATTCAAGCGCAACCGGCGCGTTAGGGAGGCATTTTACCGGCAAAACCGCAATTTGGACGTGACAGTTTGTTCATGCATACCGCATTAAACGCCCTTCGACGGACGCCATGTATATTCATCGGAGTATATTCGTCGGACATCCTCATCACGAAAGGCGTTTCCGCCCATGTGGCGCGCAATCGTTGAAACCGCCCTGCTCTTCCTCACGCCCTTCGTCGCCTATGCGCTTTTCCATTCTTTGCAGCTTCGCTGGCCTTTCGTGCGCGAGCTCTGGCATGGCAAGATCGTATCGCTGCTGACGATCGCGGGCCTCGTCGTCGCGATCGTCGGGGTCGTGGCGCTCGGCTTCACGCGGCTTAACCAGGGCGCTTATGTGCCGGCCCATATTGAAAATGGAAAATTAAAGCCGGGCCGTTTTGAATGAAGGCTGCGCTGAGACTGCTTGACGATCCCCGGCTGGCGACGCTGTTTGCGGCGCTCTCGAAGACGGGCGCCGAAACGCGCGTGGTCGGCGGCGCCGTGCGCGACGCTATGCTCGGTCTGCCGCCTCACGAGATCGATCTCGCCACGACCGCTTTGCCCGACGCCGTCCTTGCGGCCGCGCGCGAGGCCGGCCTGAAAGGCGTGCCGACCGGCATCGAACATGGCACGGTGACGATCGTCGTCGCGGGAACGCCCTTTGAGGTCACGACGCTGCGTGAGGACGTCGAGACCGACGGCCGCTTCGCTAAGGTGCGCTTTGGCGGCGATTTCGAGCAGGACGCGAAGCGGCGCGACTTCACCATCAACGCGCTGTCGCTCTCTTCCGATGGAGAAATTCATGATTATACGGACGGCCTCGCCGATATCGACGCGCGGCACATCCGTTTTATCGGCGACGCGGCGACGCGGATTCGCGAGGACTATCTGCGGATCCTGCGCTTCTTTCGTTTCAACGCCTCTCATGGCGAGGGACCGTTCGATCGCGAGGGCCTGCATGAGTCGATCGTCGCGCGGGAAAATCTGTCGCGCCTGTCGCGCGAGCGCATCCACGCCGAACTGATGAAGCTGCTGCTCGCGCGCCGGGCGCCGGACGTGCTGCGCGCCATGTCGCACGCCGGCGTCATCGAAGTCATTCTCGGCATCGGCTATCCCTCTCGACTGCAGCGACTCGCCGAACGCGAAGCGGCCTTAGGCAAACCGGCGGACGCGGTCTTGCGGCTTGCCGCCTTTTCGGTGCTGACCGCCGAAGACGCCGAGCGGCTGCGCGAGCGCCTGCGGCTCTCCAACGACGAATTCGCGCGGCTTGCGGCGGCGGCGCAAACGCTCGCGCCCTTGCATGGACGCGAGGCTCCGCCGCCGACGTCGCATCTGCGCGAAATGCTGTTCCTGTGCGGCGCGCGCGCGGCGGCCGATGCGCTGGCGCTCGCGCATGCGGAAAGCGCCGCGGCGGCGGACAATCCGGAGTGGCGGGAGGCCGCGCGTTATCTGGACGAGACGCCCGCGCCCGCCTTCCCCATCAAGGGCGCGGATCTCATCGCGCGGGGCGTCGCGCCGGGCAAGCAATTGGGCGACGCGCTTAGAACGCTGCAAGCCGAATGGATTCGCGCCGGCTTCCCGCGCGACCCCGCCGTCGTTCTGCAGCTTCTCGAAAACGCCATGGCGAACAGCGGCCGGGAGGCGCGCTAGCGCCCGCCACTAGCCGGCCTCCGCCCGCGCCAGCCGATCAAAGATCCCCAGCACCAGCGCGCGCTTGTCGAAATTGAACACCTCGGTTTCCCTGGCGGCGTCGCGAATGGCGTCCCAGGCGCTCGCGTAGCGGGCGAGTCTCATCGGGGCGGCGCCGGTCTGCGCGAGCGCGCGGACGCGGGAGTCGAGATGGCGCTGCGTCGCGCGCATGAAGGTCTCATAGGCCGCTTCATTGTCGCGGCCGGTAAGCTTGTCGGCCAGCATATGCGCGCCGAGCCAATCGACCTGCGGCAACCTGTCGAAAAGCCGGCGCACGGCGGCGTCGAAGGCGACGCCGTCATCGCCGAGCAGCCGCAGCGCCTCCCGCACCGAGCCCTCGGCGCGCGCGGCGGCGACGAGCAGGTCTGATTCAGGCGCCTGCGACCAGGGGGACCCGAGACTTTTCACGGCGGCGATCGTGTCTTCCGGCGACAACGCGCCGAGCATCAGTCTGCGACAGCGCGAACGGATCGTCGGCAGCATGCGGCCGGGCTGATGTGCGATCAGCAGAAACAGCGAGCGCTGCGGGGGCTCCTCAATGAGCTTTAAAAGCGCGTTGGCGCTGGCGCGATTGAGATCGTCGGCGCAGTCGACGATGGCGATCCGCCAGCCGCCGGTTCCCGACGCCTGATGGAAGGCTTGAATAACCTTTCGCACGTCCTCGATGCGAATTTCGGTGAAATGCTTTTTGGTCTTGTCGTTCCAGGCGCGGCGCAGCAGAAAAATATCGGCAAGCGCCATTGAGGCGATCCGCCGCGCCGCCGGATGGTCGGCGGGCACCGCGAGGCTCTCCGCGGACTGAACCGCCGCGGCGGCGGGTTCGGGATGCGCCAGGAGAAACCGCGCCAGGCGCCAGGCGAGCGTCGCCTTGCCGACGCCTTCCGGCCCGCCGATAATCCACGCCTGCGCCATCTTGTTGCGGCGGTAGGCGTCGAGAAATTCATGCTCCGCCGTGGCGTGACCGAAAAGCCCCAGGGTCTCCCGCGGATGCGGGGCCTTGTCGTAACGATCGCTTTCCGGGTTCCCCTCTTCGCGGCTCATTGCGCGGCTTGTGCGGCGTGCGCCAGGAAGCGGTCGTGAACGAGACGCTGCACCGCACGCGCGACGTCGTCGATGGTCATGGAGGCGTCAATCACGCAGCAGCGCTCCGGCTCGCTCTCGGCGATGTCGAGGAAGGCCTGCCGCAGCTCCTCGTGAAAGGCCGGCGCTTCGCTTTCGAAACGATCGACCGCTTCGCCATGCCGCCGCGACGCCGCCCGTGTGAGGCCTTCTTGCGCCGGCAGGTCGAGCATGATCGTCAGATCCGGCCGCGCATCGCCCACCGCCGCGCTTTCGAGCAGCGCCAGAGTTTTGGCGTCGACGCCGCCGCGCGCGCCCTGATAGGCGCGGGTCGAATCGGCGAAGCGGTCGCACAGCACCCATGCGCCGCGCTTCAAGGCGGGCGCGATCAGCGTCTCGACGTGATCGGCGCGCGCCGCCGAGAACAGCGCCGCCTCGGCGAGCGGACCAAGCGGCGCGGCGCGTCCCGAGAGCAGGAAGGCGCGCAGCTTCTCGGCCTTTGGCGTGCCGCCGGGCTCGCGCGTCGTCACCACCTCGAAGCCGCAGTCGCGCAAATGCTCGGCGAGCCTTGCAAGCTGCGTCGACTTGCCGACGCCCTCGCCGCCTTCGAAGGTGATGAAGCGGCCTTTTTCGGGCGTCGCCTGGAAAGTCATTTCTTGCCGGAGAGTTTCTGGTGAATGGCCGCGGCGGCGGATTCGTAAATAGCGTCGAAGGCGCGCCGCGGCAGCGATCCCTGCTCGACCGATTCCGCAGTCTGCAGCGGCTGTTCGAGCACGACGGAGTTTCCGCGCTTCACTTCGAGGCGTCCAACCGTTGCGCCCGCCTCGACCGGCGCCAGCACCGGGCCTTCGTAAATGATCTTGCCCATCAGCCGCTCGTTCGCGCCGCGCGGCAGAAGCACCTTGATGTCCTCTTTCGCCGTCAGCTCGACAGAGCCCTTCGTTCCGCCATAGACCTGCGCAGGCCCAATGGGTTCGCCGGCCTTGAACAGTTCCTTCTCTTCGAAGTTGCGGAATCCCCATTGCAGCAATTTGCGCGCTTCTTCAGCCCGCTCCTTCGAACTCCTCGCGCCGTAAACGGCGACGATCAGGCGTCGGCCGTCCTGCGTGGCGGAGCCCACTAAGCCGTAGCCGCTGTCCTTATCGATGTTGCCGGTCTTTAAACCGTCAGCGCCGATGCTCATCGTCAGCAGCGGATTGCGGTTCTGCTGGCGAATCTTATTCCAAGTGTACTCCTTCTCGCCAAAATACCGGTAATACTCGGGGTAGGTCTTGATCAGGTGCGCCGCGAGCTTCGCCATTTCGCGCGCCGTCACCTTTTGATCAGGACCGTCCATGCCCCAAGGATTGCCGAAGCGTGATTTGACAAGGCCAAGCTCGGCGGCGCGCTTGTTCATCCGCGTCACAAAGGATTCTTCGGCGCCCGCGAGGCCTTCGGCGAGCGTAATCGCGGCGTCGTTGCCGGACTGGATCACCAAACCTCGAATGAGATCCTCGACCCGCACGCGACTATTGAGCGCGAGGAACATCGCCGACCCGCCAGCCGGCGCTCCGCCAGTGCGCCAGGCGTGCTCGGAAACCGTGAATTCGTCGTCGAGCTTCAATTTTCCTTCGGCCAAAGCCTGAAAGATCAGCTCCGCCGTCAGAATTTTGACGGTCGATGCGGGCTTGGCGTAGTCGTCCGCGCCTTTCTCGAACAGGACGGTGTTCGTGCCAGCGTCGATCAGAATCGCGCTCGGGACGCTCGTTTGAAAATTCTGGGCGCGCGCCGGCGCTGCGCCAAGCGCCCACAATGCGAAGACGATCAGAATAAGGTGCAGCCCGGGAAATTTCGGCAAGGCGCGCTCCCGTTATTTACGCCGCAGCGCGGCAAGCCGGGAGAAGATGGCGCGCGACGCCGAAAATTGCAATCACGGCGTGGGGCGGCTCAGTTCGCTCGAACCGAGGAATTCAGCGCCTGTCGGATGGCGTTGCGAGCGGAAGCTTGACGGGCGCCGAATTGCGCGGGCCGCACTGGCGGCAGCGGCGCCACAACTTTCCTGACCTTCTGGGTGGAAGCGACGGGTTCTTCGTCGATGCTGGCTTGCTCCCGCGAGGGAGGCAGGGGCGCGTCGCTCTCCTGCTTGGCATAGGCCCGCATCTGGTCATCCGACGCCTGCCCGTTCTCATAGGCGACGCGCGCCGCGAGTTCGGCGACTTCCGCCCTTTCATCATAGCGCATCGCACGCGCCGGGTCCTCATTCGCCGCCGTCATCACCGGCGCAGGAGCGTCGATCTGCGCGGGTTGGCCATCGTCCCGCAGGGTCGCAAGAAGTTTATCGTCGTCGTCTCCGTCGAGATCGGCGCGCCCAACCCAATCCACTTTGACGCGCGTCGTGCCGACGCCGTGAAAATCAAGCGCATGAGCTACGCGCTGGGAGACGTCCATTACGCGTCCGCCATGATAGGGTCCACGATCGTTGACGCGCACCACGATCGAACGGTCATTGCGTAAATTGGTGACCCGCGCATAGCTCGGCAGCGGCATCGTGGGATGGGCGGCGGAAATCGACGCCCTGTCGAATATTTCGCCATTGGCGGTGCGTCGCCCATGGAAATCCGAGCCATACCAGGAAGCCGTTCCTGTCGCCGTATAGGGCCTCTCGCTCGGATAATAGGTTCGGCCGGCGATCTTATAGGGCTTGCCGACCATATAGGCGCCGCCGCCCTTCGGCACTTCTTCGCCCTCGGCAATGACCCGCGGGCTGGGACGCACCCCGTAACGCGGGTCGATCTGACCGAATCCGCCGAGGCCGGCGCTTCTATGCGATCCCGTGGTCGAAGAGCATCCGGCGAGCGCGCCGAGACAGACCAGGGGCAGCAGTTTGGAAAGGATGATTGAGGAGCGAACCAGCGGACGCGGCGCATGAGCAGCGTTTTTAAAGACGACAAATCGCATCCAGACGGTCCTTGCCACCAACTTCGATCCGCCGCCGACTGCACTGAAGCACGCCCCATAAGCGGCGACGCTTCCTTCATTTTTCGCGCGACGGGGAACCGCCGCGCGGCACAACCCGCGGAGTGTCTCGTTGATGTGTGAAGTTGTCGTTAAACGCAGTTACGCTGGCGTCAGCAGGCGTCGCGAATGAGACCAAAATGCGACACCTGCCCTCTAAAAGCATGCGCGCACCGAGATTGAAAACAGATGTGGCCCTGGCGCCACAGTCCTCTCGGCGTCATCGAACGCGCGCGAGGTCGACGATTCGCGTCTCGACGCGCTCTATGCCGCGAAAGACGTTGCGCGACAGTTTCGCCGCGACGTGAAGCTGTGCGCCGTCCCCCCTCAAGAGCGCTTCGCCCAGCGGCGAATGCACGGCGCGAAAGGCGATGGCGTCAACGGTCGCGCCGTCGCGTGAACGCAAACGGGCGCGCACATGATCGGCCCCAACCGTCTGAGCGAATGTTACCTGCTGCTCAGGCAGAGCAAACAGAGGTTCGGGGTTGCCCTGCCCGAATGGACCGGCTCGCTCCACCCGTCGCAGCAGTTCGAGACAGACTCCTCGTCCGGCGACTGCCGCATCAACAACCAGCGCGTCGTCGAGACGCGCGGCTTCGACGGACGCCGCCAGCGCCTCGTCGAGAAAGGCGCGAAAGTCGTCGATCTTGTCGCGGGCCAAAGTCACGCCGGCGGCCATCGCATGGCCGCCACCCTTGACCGCCAAGCCCAGATCGACGGCGCGGCGCACCGCCGCTCCGAGGTCGACGCCACTTAAACTCCTACCCGAACCTGTTCCATATTCTCCATTGAAAGCAATAACAAATGCTGGAGTGTTAAAGCGTTCCTTTAAGCGCGATGCGATCAGCCCGACAACGCCCGGATGCCAATCCTGGCCGTGCACGACGAGACAGGACAGGCGATTGGAGCCCGCCACTTGCGCTTCCGCCTCGGCCACCGCCTGTTCCAAAATCATCCTTTCGACGACCTGCCGTTCGCCATTCAGCCGGTCCAGCTCGAGGGCGATGCGACGCGCTTCCACGCCGTCAGCGAGGGTGAGGAGCCTCGCGCCGAGGCCAGCGTCGCCGATCCGACCCCCGGCGTTAATCCGCGGCCCGAGCGCGAAGCCAAGATGATAGGCGCGCGGCGGCCCATCCAATCGGGCGGCGTCCATCAGCGCGGCGAGCCCCGGACGGGATCGCGCCGCCATCACCATCAGACCCTTGGCGACGAGCGCCCTGTTGAGCCGCGCCAGCGGCGAGACGTCGGCGACTGTCGCCAGCGCGACGAGATCGAGCGCGGCGAGAAGATCCGGCTCCGGTCGATCGTCGCTCCACCAGCCGCGCGCGCGCAGCGTCCTCGACAATCCGACGAGGACAAGAAAAACGACCCCTGCGGCGCAGAGCGCCCCCTGCCCCGAAAGATCATCAAGCCGGTTGGGGTTGACGACCAGCGCATCCGGCAGGATTTCCGGCGCCTGATGATGGTCGAGAACGATCACATCGAGGCCAAGCGCGCGCGCGACGGCGAACGCCTCGTGACTCGAGGTCCCGCAGTCGACGGTCGCCAGCAGAGTCGCGCCGCGCGCCGCGAGATCGCGGATCGCCTCGACGTTCGGCCCATAGCCCTCGATGATCCGGTCGGGAATATGGAGCAAGGGCTCCGGCGCGCCGGCCGCGCGCCAAAAGTCGATGAGCAAAGCGGAGGAGCAGGCGCCGTCGACGTCATAGTCGCCAAAAACGGCGATCTGCTCGGACTTTTCAATCGCGTCCGCGAGCCGGTTGGTCGCGGCGTCCATGTCGCGCAGCGACGACGGGTCCGGCAGGAGGTCGCGCAGCTTGGGATCGAGATAGCCAGCGGCGTCGGCGACCGTCACGCCGCGCCCAGCGATCACCCGCGCAAGGAAATCGTCGATCCCGTGCGCCTGGGTTAGCGCGAGCGCCTGCGCCTCGCCTCGAGCGTCGAGCCGCCCGCGCCAACGTCGGCCGAGCACGGAACGCTCGACCCCAAGAAAGGCGGGAACCATCGAATCGGACATTGATGCCTCAGATCGAATCGCTAAGCGGTGGCGACGAGTGACGCAAGCTGTTCCGATGACCCTGACGGCGGGAATGCCCGAGTGGCGCCACACCCTATCAATTTGACGTCCTGGGAATTCACTTGACATCACTGTCCATTGGCAGCGTCATATGCTGGTGGAAAATTTCCAATCCAATCCGTTTTGATGAGGCGAACGTTCGACTGAAGTTTGTAGATTTTTCGCGCACTTAAAGCCTTCGCGCCTACAGCTTCGTCGGATTGCATAACAGGAATTGTGCGGAGGTCTTATGGAGACCAAGAAGCTCGCGACGGGCGCCGCCCCTCGCAAACTCAGCGACTATCTCGCGCGAGCCCGCGACAAAGCGCCAGCGCACGCTGGTCATGGCGCGGGCGGCGCCCAGTCAGTGCGCAAGGATAGCTATCGCGGCCACGAGATCGAAATCGTCACGACCTACAAGATCCTGGTCGACGGAAGGAAAATCCGTGCGCCGCTCGGCGTCGACGCCTCCGGCCAGGTTCATTGTCATTCATTGCCGAACTACCAGACCGCGTCGGCGGTCGACATGGTGCGGGCGCTGATCGACGGCTTTCCCGAGGAGTTCGAGCGAAAGCCGGCCCGGGCAAAGCGCCAGCCCACAGCCAGCCGCAAGCGCCGGCCCGCTCCTGCGCGCAAAAGCAGGCCCGCCGGCAAGAAAGGTTCAAAACACGAGCATTGATTTTTCAGGCGAGCATTGATTTTCAGGAGAGAGACGATGGCCGTCGTCCGAAGCAACATTTCAACGAACCAAGGGGTTCGAGACCAATATATTGAAGGCGTCAAACTTTTGAAAAATGAGGCGTCCGGCCGAACGACCGATGAATTCGGCATTCCCGGCGCGGCGCGCTCAGTGAGCACCTACGATCTTTTCGTGGTCTGGCACGTCACCGCAATGATGATCGAGACGCCGCCGGGAAATCCCGCGCAACGGAACGCGGCCCACCGCGGGCCAATTTTCGCGCCATGGCACCGTGTGATGCTGATGGTTTTCGAGCAAAACCTCCAGCGGGTCCTGGACGACGCGAATTTTGGTCTGCCCTACTGGGATTGGGCGGAAGACGGCGACCTGCCGCCACAGGAGCAGAGCGCGGCCACGATCTGGGGCGCTGACTGCATGGGCGGCGAGGGAAATCCGGTCTCTACCGGCCCGTTCGCGTTTCGCGCTGACGATCCATCCGCGTTCAGAGTGCGCATCTCCACGAATATTTCCGGAGAGTTGCGTTCGGTGAACCGCGGCCTCCGACGGGCCTTTGGCGTGAGCGCCGACGCGCTGCCGAGAACGGCGCATGTGACGAATGCGCTGGCGCTATCGCCCTATGATTCGCCCGATTGGGACGCCGACGCGAACAGCTTCCGTAATCGGATCGAAGGGTGGATGAACGACGACGGCGTTTCCACGACCTGGCTGCACAATCTCGTCCACGTCTGGATTGGCGGCGAGATGTTGCTTGGCTCCTCGCCCAATGATCCGGTTTTCTTTCTCAATCATTGCAACATTGATCGCCTTTGGGAGAGCTGGATGTCCCGAAATGGGCGCGTCTACGTTCCCGATATGGAGGCCGGCGCGGATCTCAAGGGTCACCGCATAGACGATCCGATCAGCTCGCCGCTCGGTCGCGGCGCCACTCCGCGCGAGACTCTCGACGTGAGCGAAATTTATGAATATGACGCGCTCCTCTGAGCGCCAAAGTTTATTGATTTTTAATTGAATTCGGATCGGCGATGGCGCTCAAATCCACTCATATTATTTTCGTGCATGATTTCTTCGGCTGGGGGCCTCAAGAGTTCGGACTTCCCTATTGGGGCGACGCGCTCGATGAGGTCGGCGAACCCTTCGCGGTTCACGAAGCGAAGGTAGGTCCGGTCAGCTCCTTCCATGATCGCGCCTGCGAGCTATTCGCTCAGATTGCCGGCGGACGCGTGGACTATGGCGCCCGGCATAGCGATGAGGCCCGCCACGCCCGCTATTCGCGCGAATATGCGGACCCTTTTGCGCCCGGTTGGTCGGCGGAGAACCCGGTGATCCTCGTCGGCCATGGCGCAGGCGCCCAGACCGCCATGCAGTTGCAGGCGCTGCTCGCAAGCGATTTCTGGGAGCGCGGAACCAACGCCGACTGGGTGGAAGGGGTGATCAGCGTCGCCGGCGCCATCAACGGCTCACTGCTGCCGTACGGCTTCGGCTGCGACCGTGAAGACGGACGGCTCAAGCGCAGGCCGAGCCGGTTCATTGCGGAATCATTCAATTTTCTCGGAATGGCCGCCGGCGTGCCGAGCGCCATGCGCAAGCCCTTCGATCTCCATCTCGACCAATGGACCGACGGCGAAGCCGACGCGAAAGCGGCGATGGCGCGTCTGGACGCTGGCGCCTTCGTCGCCGGCGAGGACAATCTCGCCTTCGACATGACGCTGCAGGGCTGCCGCAAGGCCAACGCCCGGTTCAGATCGCATCCGGGCACCTATTATCTGTCGCTGGTGACCAACGCCACGCATGTTCGCGCATCTGGCTTTTTCAGCAAGACCTGGCGGCCCGACCCGACGATCCATCCCATTCTCTGGCAGCCAGCGCTCTACCAGGCGCGCGAGGCCAACTTCGCCAAGGCGCCGATCATCGGTTGGGGCGGCGGCGACCTTTCGCTGCCGCAGTGGCGGCCCAATGATGGCGCGGTGAGCGTCATCTCACAAAGATATCCCTTTACGGCGCGGGAAGAGCCGCTGGGAGGCGAAGGCGTTTTCAAACGCCAAAGACTCAAGCCGGGGCGCTGGTATTACGAATATCTCGACAAAGCCATCGGACAGCGGTTCGACCATTTCGACGCGGTGGTCGGCGCCCGGCTCAAACCGTGGGTTCCAGGACTACGCGACGCGCATCGGGAGATCTATCTGAGGCTCGGCGAGACCTTGCGCAGCCTCTAGCCTGGTCTGAAGAGCGGCTAATGCAAGCCGCCAAAGCCTGCCGACCGAAGCGCGTCCATGACGCCGTTGAAGATCAACGATACGCCCATCGCCGAGACGAAGAAGCCGACGATCCTGGTCGCCGCGTCAATCCCCAGCGGCCCCAGCATCGTGGTCAACCGCGTCGCGAAGGCGAGGCACGCGTAAGTGACGCCCACGGCGAGAAAGATCGCGCCGAGGATGACGCCGAACGCCAAGGCCTCGTGGGACGAGTGCTCCACGGTGGCCATCATCCCGAGCACGGTGGCGATCGGGCCGGGGCCGATCATGAGCGGCATCGCAAGCGGCATGAAGGCGATATTGCCCGTCGATCGGGCAAACGCCGGCGTTCCGTCGCCGTCCGACGAGGGTAAAAAAAGCTCAAAGCCGATCTTCATCAGCACGATCCCGCCGGCGATGCGCACCATGCTGAGCGAGACGCCGAAGATTTTTAAGATCACCGCGCCAAAGAACAAGAAGAAGAGGATCAGCAGAAGCGCATAGAGACAGGACATGAAGGCCACGCGACCGTGCTCCTGGCTGCTCTTATCGCGCAGGAGCAGAAGGAAGACCGGGAGCACCTCAAAAGGATTGATGACCGCCAGCAGCGTCGTGAACGTCGAGAAAAAGAGCGTCAACTCGGTTCTGAAAACTCCGGCGCCGATGTCCGAGACGAGACTGCTGTTCATAAGGCCTTCTCATTGGCGTTGCGCTGCGCCAACATGCGTGGCGGGTATGGCGGCGTGGCGGCGCGACCTTATTGCGGCGGGCGCCGCCGCTCAAGCGCCGCACTGGAGGTCGCGCTGATTTTGTCAGCATTCGCTTGGATTTGTGTCTCACGATGGAATTGACCCATGACCGACGCGATTCGGCTCACCCATTCCTCTGGCGACGGCGCGGAGATCCTGGCTTTCGGCGCGGAGCTTTCGAGCTGGCGCGCACGGGGAGTCGACATGATCTGGGCGAAGAACCCTAAGGTCTGGGACCAGACCGCGCCCGTGCTGTTTCCTGTCGTCGGCTGGACGCGCGACGGCCGCGTGCGCGTCGAGGGCGAGACCTATCCGCTTGCTCTCCATGGCTTCGCCTGGAAGAAGCGCTTCGACGTCGCCGAGCGGCGCGACGACTATTTGCGCCTCGCGCTCGTCGACGACGCTGAGACCCGCGCGCTCTACCCCTTCGCCTTCCGGTTCGAAGTGGAGTTCCAGCTTCGCGCCGGCGCGCTCGAAAATGCTCTCATCGTCACGAACGCCGACTCGCGGCCCCTGCCCTACGCCTGCGGCTTGCATCCCGCCTTTCGCTGGCCGCTCGCCGATTCTTCCTCGCCGCATGCGATCATGTTCGAGAAGGCCGAGCGCGCTGAAGTTCCTATCATCGGACCGGGCGGGCTTTTTTCGAAACCCATCCGCAAAACGCCGCTTGTCGGCCGGCGACTGCCGCTCGAACCGGAAATGTTCACCCGCGACGCGCTGTGCTTTCTCAATCTTGCGAGTCGCAGCCTCGTTTTTGACAATGGCGAAGGCGCGCGTCTTTCGGTCACGCTCGATGATTTCCCCCATGTCGGATTTTGGACGCTGCCGCCTGCTCCTTACCTGTGCATAGAGCCATGGACGGGCCATGGCGATCCGGACGACTTTTATGGCGATCTCTATGAAAAGCCCTCGATGCGAGTTTTGGCGCCGGGCGCGCAGGCGCGGCATGGCGCGATTTTCGCCTTTGAGCGGGAGCCGCCGGTCGGCTAGGAACGAACCGCCACTCGCCAGGAATCATCAATGACCGTCGCCTCCAGCGTCATCGAAGCCATCGGGCGCACGCCGCTCATTGAATTGCACGGCGCCTCGAAGGCGACCGGCTGCCGCATTCTCGGCAAGGCCGAATTCATGAACCCGGGCGGCTCCGTCAAGGACCGCGCGGCGCTGTCCATCGTCGAAGACGCGCGCGCGAAAGGGTTGTTGAAGCCGGGAGGAACGATCGTCGAAGGCACCGCCGGCAACACCGGCATCGGGCTCGCGCTCGTCGCGAACGCGCTCGGCTTTCGCACGGTGATCGTGATTCCCGAGACTCAGAGCCAGGAAAAGAAGGACATGTTGCGCCTGCAAGGCGCGCAGCTCGTCGAAGTGCCGGCGGTTCCCTACGCCAACCCCAATAATTATGTGAAGCTTTCCGGGCGTCTCGCCGAGCGCCTCGCCAGGGAAGAGCCGAACGGCGCCGTCTGGGCGAACCAGTTCGACAATGTCGCCAACCGCGTCGCCCATCTGACCACCACCGGGCCCGAGATCTACGAAGCGCTGGAGGGCGCGGTGGACGCCTTCATTTGCGCCTGCGGCACCGGCGGCACGCTCGCCGGCGTCGGCATGGCGCTCAAGGAGAGAAACCCTGACGTGAAGATCGGGCTGGCCGATCCGTACGGGGCGGCGCTCTATTCCTATTACACGACCGGCGAGTTGAAGGCCGAGGGCTCATCCATCACCGAGGGAATCGGCCAGGGTCGGATCACAGCCAATCTCGAAGGCGCGCCGGTCGACGTCGCCTACCGCATCCCCGACGACGAGGCGCTGCGCATCGTATTCGATCTCGCCGAGCAGGAGGGCCTGTTGCTGGGAGGCTCTTCGGGAATCAATATCGCGGGCGCCATCAGACTGGCGCGCGATATGGGGCCCGGCAATACGATTGTAACCGTGCTGTGCGACGGCGGCGCAAGATACGCCTCAAAGCTCTTCAACGCCGACTTCCTGCGCAGCCAAAACCTGCCGACGCCGCCTTGGCTCGAAGGCGCCGTCGCGATGGATCCGGGCTTCGTTTAGCCCTCTATCAGTTCCGCGGGCGCGGGCGCCGCCTTGGGCTCGGCTTCCCGCTGCGGAACGAAATTCTCGCGACGCACGAAGAGCACCTTTCGTAGCTCTGCCTCCCCGACCAGCTTGGCGAATTCGCGGAAGCCAAAGAAGGGGATCAGCGCGGCGAAGGTGACCAGTCCAACTGACAGTAGCGTGCGCAGATTGTCGAGATTCACAGGGTTATGGTCCGCATGGGCGGGCCAGAAATGCTCCAGCAGCGCCTGCTCGAGAATGTCCATGTCGATGAGCAGCACGCCGAAAAGAAACGACTTTACCAGGATCGGAACGATCAGCGGCATCGTGTCGAAGACGCGCCAGACCCCGAACTTGTTGGCGACAAACAGCACCTTCGCGAACGCAAGCGCCTTGGCGGCGGCGAAGCCCTGATGCTGCACGATATGCGCTTGCGACAGGACAACCGATTTGTGCACGCCGAGCACGGCGAGCAGGAACCACACGTAGAGGAACACCGGGTAAAAGGCCTTGGCTTCCTCCTTCACCTTGCTCGTCAATCCCTTTTTTGTCTGCTCGCTCATGTCCCATCCCGCGCCGGTCTCTTCAGCCTTGGCTGCGCGTCAATTTAGCTGCGCGATTCGTCCTTGGCTATCGCATCGGCGCGCGCCAGATCCTCCGCTTGGTTGACATTGAAGAAAGGGTCGTAGGGCTCGGTCGGCCATTCGACGACCGCATTCGCATAACGCCCGATGAAGGCTGACACTTTGCGCTCGTCTTCCGCAACGAGCGCGCGCCGCAAATCCTCGCGCAGCGCGACCGGCCACAGCGCCACGGCGTGATGGGTTCGCCCCTTCGACGCGGCGACGATGATCACGGTGCCCGTGCGACTTCGCGCGGCTTCAAGCCGCGAGAGGAGATCGGCGGGCAGGAACGGGGTGTCGCCCGGCGCGCTCAGCACATGCGCCGCGCCTTTCGCCGCGCCAAACTCCATGCCGGCGAGAACGCCGGCGAGCGGGCCCGCGAAACCTTCAACGCTGTCGCAGATGACGGGCAGTCCGAAAGCGGAAAAGCGTGCGGGGTCGCCGTTGGCGTTGATCGCGAGACGCCCGCACTGCGGCTTCAGGCGATCGATCACATGCTGAAGGATCGGCCGGCCGGCGATCTCGACGAGCGGCTTGTCGCCCCCGCCCATGCGCCGCGCCAACCCGCCGGCGAGGATGACGCCAAGGCAGTCGTTCATGCGCTGTCCGGTTTGGTTTCAAAGAGGGGCGCCATTATGTTCGTTTCATAATCCTGAGCGCCGCTCGCGCAAGGGGCAGCCTTCCGAGGGAAGCACATGATCTCGCGCCGCCGACTCGTCGTTTCCGCCTTTCTGTTCGTTTCCGCGATGGGTCGCTCGGCGCCGCATCGGTGCTCGCGTCGCGCGGCGAAGATCTGAGCGCGGTCGCGACGACGATGGCCGCGTTCGGTCTCGGCGCGGCTGCGCCGCTGATGTTGCTTGGAGCCCTGTCGCGGCAAGCGATGGCGCGTTGGCGGGACCGGCTGCTGACCGTTGGAAAACAGGCGAAGCAAGCGCTCGGCGCGTCGCTCGTGCTGATTGGCGTGTTGATCGTGTCAGGCTACGACAAGACGTTGGAGACGGCGCTTGTCACGGCTTCGCCAGAATGGTTGACGCAGTTAACGACGCGTTTTTAGCGCTTCGCCAAATCAATACGGTCGATGCTCGAGATGCTAACCTTGCCGGGTCAGCGCAAGACGCTCGATGCAAGCAAACCCAGGCAAAAGCAGACGCCGCTCTGGTATTGGCGGTTGCGCGGTCGGCGCGCCAAGTCTCGGAACGCCGCATATTCCTAAAATTTAGTTTATTTTCCATTGCGTATAGAGGCTATCCGTTTAGGCAATTCTTAAAGCGGCGCCTCTATAAAGACGCTACAACGTGGCTGTTTGAGTAGCGAGTGAGTGAGATGACCGAGACGCACCGTCCCCGTGTCAAATATGTCATCGGTCCCGATGGCAGTCCGCTGACCATTGCGGATTTACCCCCCGCTTCGACCAAACGCTGGGTGATACGGCGTAAGGCGGAAGTGGTGGCGGCGGTGCGCGGCGGCCTGCTCTCGCTCGATGAAGCCTGCAGTCGCTACACGCTGACGGTGGATGAATTCCTGAGCTGGCAGATGTCGATCGACCAGCACGGCCTCGCCGGACTGCGGACCACGCGGCTTCAGCAATATCGCATGTGAACGCGGCGACACGCCGAGACGTTCGAAACGCCGGTCTGCGATGGCCGGCGTTTTTTTATTTTTGAGGCTGTTCCTCTATCCGGCGCCAGCGCTCGACGAGTTTCTTGCGTTCGAAGAGCGCGACGACGACGAGCGCGATCAGCAGCGGGACGATGAGATAGAAGAGTCGCCAGACGAGCAGCGCAGCCAGGACCTTCAGCCGCGGCACATCCGGCATG
This sequence comes from Methylocystis sp. H4A, assembly GCF_015709545.1. Classification (NCBI taxonomy): domain Bacteria; kingdom Pseudomonadati; phylum Pseudomonadota; class Alphaproteobacteria; order Hyphomicrobiales; family Methylocystaceae; genus Methylocystis; species Methylocystis sp. H4A. Next base: position 133,228 of record NZ_JADNQY010000020.1, read on the forward strand.
ACATTGATGAACAGCAGCTCGAAGACGCCGAGCCCGCCCGGCGCATGGGACACCAAAGCCGCCGAAAAGGACAAGAGGAACGCGCCGAGCACGATGAGAAAGCCAGGATTGCCCTGCTCCGGCAGCGCGAAATAGATGATGCCGGCGGCGCCGATCAACTCCAAGGGAGCCGCGAAGAGCTGGCGCAGCATGATGCCGGGGCGCGGATAGAGAATTTCGAAACGCCCGAACAGCCGGATCGCGCGGAAATGCATGAGCGATCCGAGAACGTATAGAACGACGAAGGCCAGGCAGGACAAACCGACGACGAGCGCTGTGCTCGGGTTTGTAAGTATGTCCGGAAGGAAGCCCGACAGTCTTTGCATGATCGCGGGGTCATAGGTCAGCAAAAGGCCGGCGAGCAGCACATTGCCGAAGCCGAACGTGTAGGAGCACAACACCACCAGCGTGGCGACCTGCGTCGCTGTCAGCCCCTTGGTGGAATAGGCGCGATAACGCACCATGGCGCCCGAGAAAACGCTTGCGCCGATGTTGTGCGACAAGGCGTAGGTCGTGAACGAACAGACCGAGATAAACAGCCAATTGATGTGTTTGACGCCTAAGTGCAGCAGCGCGATGCGATCGTACCAGGCGAGCGCCGCATAGGCGACAAGCGTCGACAGCCCAGCGAGCAGATAGCGGCTTGTTGGAATGGCCTGGAGATTGGCCCAAACCTCGGCGCCGACCGATTCTCCCTTGAATTCGTGATAGAGAAGGAAAAATGAGGCGACGACCGCGACCAAGCCGACGGCCGGCCAAAAATATTCCAGCAGTTTTCTCATGCGGCCCGTCGCGTTAGATTTCACCGTCGATCATCGAACCGGCCGCAGCTGGCCGCACTCTCCCTCGCATGGAGGACCCGGCGCCCGCAAGCCCCGCTCCATGACCGCCTGGTAATGAGCGCTTGCGGCGAATCAATGGAGGGCGAAATGCAATTGCTATCGCGGATCAAGGGCTTAATCCTGGCGCCGCAGACCGAATGGGCAAAGATCTCGGAAGAGGAGACGTCCGTCTTCGATCTCTACCGCAATTATATTGCGATATTGGCGCTGCTTCCGCCGTTCGCGAGCTTCTTCAGCTCGTGGCTTTTCGGCTTTTCCTACGGCTCGCAAGGAATCATGCACCCGACGTTCGCGGGCGGGCTTTATCGCGCCTTCGTTCAGTATCTGCTGAGCCTGCCGGCGATTTTTATCGTCGCCTTCGTCCTATCGGCGATTGCGCCGCATTTCGAAGGGAAGACCGACGACCGCCGCGCCCTGATGCTGACCGCCTATTCCTACACGCCGGTCTGGCTCGCCTCGCTGTTCGGCCTGATTCCCGGCCTTCGATGGCTGGACGTGCTCGGCTTCTATGGAATTTATGTTTTCTCCGTCGGTCTGCCGCCCATGATGCGCGTGCCCCGGGAAAATCTCGACGTCTTTACCCTCGCGACGCTGTTTCTCGTCGTCGCGACCGCCGCGCTGCACGGCTGGCTGGTGCATCTCATCGCGCCGCAGCAGCTGATCTAGCGCCAACGCTCCGCGGCCGCTTCGTCCTCGGATGTCGCGCTGACCCAGTCGCCGGGCGCGCCATCCGCGCGGCGCTCCTTTTTCCAGAAGGGCGCGCGGGTTTTAAGAAAATCCATCAGAAACGCCGCGGCGGCGAAAGCGTCAGCGCGGTGGCGCGCCGCCGCGAGCACCAGAACGATCTGTTCGCCTGGTTGGATGCGGCCGAAGCGGTGAATGACGGTCAATCCCTGCAAAGGCCATCGTTCGAGCGCTTCGTCGACGACGCGACGGATCTCGGCCTCGGCCATTCCGGGATAATGTTCGAGCTCCAAAGCCTCGAGCGCGCCGTTCTCGTCCCTGCAGAGGCCTAGGAAGCTGACGAGCGCGCCGATGTCTCGCCGCCCCCGCGTCAGCAGCGCCTGTTCCCGCCCAAGATCGAAATCTTCCGCTTGCACGCGCACCGCCGGAGTCGGCTGCGGCGCCATCTCAGCCGCCCGTCATCGGCGGGAAGAAGGCGATCTCCCTTGCTGCGCCGATTGGCGCATCAGGCGCCGCATGCGTCTTGTCGAGGGCCGCGCGGATCGTCGCCGGGTTGGCGAAAGCGGCCGCATATCCCTCGTCACGCGCGGACAGCCATTCGATCAGCTCACGGACCGTGACCACTTCACGCGGCGGCGCGATCTCCTCTTCCGCCAGACCGATGCGCTCGCGCACCCAAGCGAAATACAGCGCCTTCATGTCGCCTCGTCTTCTCCGAAATGGTTCCACGCCGACTGCAGGTAGTCGAACCCGGTATAAAGCGTCAGAATAGCCGCGGCCCACAAGAGCGCCGCGCCGATCTTGACCGTGCCGGGGAGAACGACTTCGCCGGCCGGTCCGGCGATCAGGAAGCCGAGCGCCACGAGCTGCGCCGCTGTTTTCCATTTGGCGATCGCGGAGACGGGCAAGTGCACCTTGAGTTCGGCCAAATGTTCCCGCAAACCGGACACCAGGATTTCACGACACAGAATGATGATCGCCGCCCAGATCGTCCAGCCGGCGACCGTTCGATCGGCGACAAGCGCCATCAGGGTCGTCGCGACGAGCAATTTGTCCGCGATGGGATCCAGCATCCGCCCGAGCGGCGACTGCTGCTGCCAGATTCTCGCGAAATAGCCGTCGAGAAAGTCCGTCACCCCGGCGGCGATGAAAATGCCGAGCGCGGCCCAGCGCGCCCAGTGCTCCGTAAAGCCCAGGAGCAGCCCCGCCACCACCGGGACGGCGGCCATGCGGCCATAGGTCAGCAGATTAGGCAGCGCCAAGGCTTGAGAGCGACGCTTGGCGGTGAGGGCCGTCTGGGACATACCGCAAGGGAATATGTCCCCCGTCCCCAATGTCAATAGAAAGGGCGTCGCCGCCGGGAATCGCTTGCGAAATGCGAAGTCACTCGCGGTCGATCGCGAAGGCGCCGGGCCCGGCCGCTGCAAAGAACAGAAATACAAAGCAGTAGAGCGCGGCGAGCTCGCCCTTGTTTTGGAGCGGCCACAGATCCTGGCCGGCGTGGAAAAGGAAGTAAGCGACCGCCATCTGGCCGGAAAGGATAAAGGCGACGGGCCGCGTGAAGAGGCCGAGCAGCAGCAGCAGTCCGCCGAAAAGCTCAAGGACTCCAGCCGCGCCCAAGAGCGAGAACAGCTTCAAATTGTCGAACATCGCGACATGCGGGACGCCGAAAAGCTTGGCCGCGCCGTGCTGCATGAACAGCAAAGCGGCGGCGATGCGCAGCAGCCCCTGCGCGTGCGGGGCGAAGCGTTGGGGAATAATCCGCAGAGTCATGGAATTGGCCTCCTAAAGTATCGTCGCAATTTCATCACAAGCGAGCCGCGGGCCGCGAGGATAGAGCTTTGCGGGATCACCGTATCCGATGTTGATCAGAAAATTCGACTTTATCCGCGTTCCTTGGAAGAATTCCGCGTCGACCTTCGCCCTGTCGAAACCGCTCATCGGTCCGCAATCGAGACCCACCGCGCGCAGCGCGAGAAGAAGATAGGCGCCCTGCAGCGAGCCGTTGCGAAAGGCCGTCTCTTCGATCAGCGTCTTATTGCCGACGAACCAGGAGCGCGCGTCCGTCGCCGGATAAAGGTGTGGGAGACTCTCCGGGAAATCGAGATCATAGCCGACGATCGCCGTGGCGGGCGCGGCCATGGTCTTCGGACGATTGGCGTCCGACATCGCTGGGGCGAGCCGGGCCTTCGCCCCCGGCGAACGCACGAAGACGATGCGCATCGGCGAGCAGTTGGCGCTTGTCGGCCCCCATTTGGCGTAGTCAACGGCAAGTTCGAGCAGGCTGTCCGGCACGTCTTTGGGAAGCCAGCCATTGTGGGTCCGCGCTCCCGTAAAGAGCTGCTCCAGCGCTTCGGGCGCAACCGGACCCGGAGCGTGCCTCTCGATCGTCGTCATCGCATTCCCCCGCAGGTCTAGATGTCGCGCCCCTCGACTTCGATATGCAGGCGCTCCTCGACTTTGCGAAGCGACTCCTGCTGGGGCGAGATCGCCAGCGACTTCCGATAGGCGGCGAGCGCCCCTCTCTTGTCGCCGGTCTTCTCCTTGAGCGCGCCAAGAGCGGCGAGCGCGTCAAAACGCTTCGGCTCAAGCGTCGACGCGGTCTCGAGGTCGGCGATCGCGCCGCTGTCGTCCCCCTGCTCCGCCCGCACCTTGGCGCGCTGAACATAGCCCTCCGCCCATTGCGGCGAGAGCGCGACCACATAGTCGAGAAGCTTCAGAGCGAGAGGCGGCGCGCCGGCCGCGTCCGCCGCAAGGGCGCGCGCCGCAAGCAGGTTGATCGTGTCCGACTCCGAACGCGCCCAGCGGCTGACGATCGCCGCCGAAACGCCCTTCGCCTCCCGCTCGTCTTCGGCCTGCTCCAGGCGAAGATAAAGCCGCGCCATCTCTTCGGCCCGCTGCTGGTCGGGGTCTTTGGGCGGCGGGGGCGGCGCTGCGGCGGCCGGCGCGCGCCGCTCTGGATCAAGATCGCGACCGCCTTGTCCGGGGCCGAGCGCGCGGGTCCCAGGGGGCAGCGGAATCCTTCCAATCCCAGGGATGAAAAGGAAATCGCCCTCTTCCTCGCCAAATGATTCGATCGACGGCGTCTCCGAAGCCTGCGCCAGCGCGACTCCGGCCGGCAGGGCTCCAAGAAAGACCACGATCGTCAGCGGAAGAAGCAGCGGCGTTCGCATTGCCGCTAACATAGCGCAGGTCAACAGAAACGGCCACAGAGCCGAGCATTAGATTAACCATTTGTAAGCCACGACTCGACCCACGCGCGGCGAATTCATCCTGCGTTCAGGCGAGGCGCCCGAATCCTTGGCGCGCTAGTTAAGGTTGTTAGGAAACCCTCGCGCTTATCGCGACAACAACGCTGCAGCCCGTTTTAACCGCGGAGCTCTTGGAGTTGGATCGATGATTGATAAGATACGCCGTTTGCTGCAAGAGCACGGCCGTCTGCATACCCCGGTGGAACATCTGTCTGATTCGGACGATCTCTACAGCGCAGGGCTGACGCCTTTTGCCGCCATCCGCACGATGCTCGCGCTGGAAGAAGCCTTCGACGTCGAATTCCCAGTCTCCATGCTCCGGCGGCAAAGCTTCGCTTCGATTGCCGCCATTCAAGACTGCGTCAGCAAGTTGGCGCCGTCGGCGGAGCGCCGCGCCGCTTAAGCAGCGCGCGCTTCAGGTCATGCAGGGCGCAACAGCTCGCGCCCACGCTGACCTTGTCCTGCTCGGCGCACGCGCAGGGCTAAACGCTGCGAAAGCCGCGGCTTCGGCTGCTCCAACCGCAGTTGCGGCGGCTCCTTCGCTGCGATAGTCGTCTTTGGAAAGGCTCGAATGACGAGCCTTCGCGACGGCGAGAGTTCCATGCCTCCTTATCATTCACGCACGACGACCCACGGCCGCAACATGGCCGGCGCGCGCGGCCTCTGGCGCGCGACAGGCATGAAAGAGGAGGATTTCGGCAAGCCGATCATCGCGGTCGCCAATTCCTTCACCCAATTCGTTCCAGGCCATGTGCATTTGAAGGATCTCGGCCAGCTCGTCGCCGCCGAAATCGAAAAGGCCGGCGGCGTCGCGAAGGAATTCAACACCATCGCGATCGATGACGGAATCGCTATGGGCCATGACGGGATGCTCTATTCCCTGCCCTCGCGCGATCTCATCGCCGACAGCGTCGAATTCATGGTCAACGCGCATTGCGCCGACGCGCTGGTCTGCATTTCGAATTGCGACAAGATCACGCCGGGCATGCTGATGGCGGCGCTGCGCCTCAACATTCCGACGGTGTTCGTTTCCGGCGGTCCGATGGAGGCCGGCAAAGTCGTGCTGGCTGGCAAGGAGCACGCGCTCGATCTTGTCGATGCGATCGTCGCCGGCGTGGACGACACGGTCAGCGAAGCGGACGTCGCCACGATCGAGCGCTCGGCCTGTCCGACCTGCGGATCATGCTCGGGCATGTTCACGGCGAACAGCATGAACTGCCTGACCGAGGCGCTGGGGCTGTCGCTTCCCGGCAATGGTTCGATTCTCGCGACCCATGTCGATCGCCGGCGCCTGTTCGTCGAAGCCGGCCATCTCATCGTCGATCTCGCGCGCCGCTACTATGAGCAGGACGACGAAAGCGTGCTGCCGCGTTCGATCGCGAGTTTTGAAGCCTTCGAGAACGCCATCACGCTCGACATCGCCATGGGCGGCTCGACGAATACTGTGCTGCATCTTCTCGCGGCGGCGCATGAGGCGCAGGTCGATTTCACGATGGCCGACATCGACCGCCTGTCGCGGCGGGTGCCGGTGCTGTGCAAGGTCGCGCCCTCCGCCCCCGACGTTCATCTCGAAGACGTGCATCGCGCCGGCGGCGTCATCGCGATTCTCGGCGAGTTGCTGCGCGCCGGATTGCTGCACGGCGAGCTTCCGACCGTCCACAGTCCTTCGGTCAGCGACGCCGTGGCGCGCTGGGACATCGCCGTCACGCAGAGCGAAACCGCGCGCACGTTCTTTCGCGCCGCGCCGGGCGGCGTGGCGACGCAAGTCGCGTTCAGCCAGGACCGCCGATATCGGGAGCTCGACGCCGACCGCGAAAAAGGCGCAATACGCGACGCGGCGCACGCCTTCTCCAAGGATGGCGGCCTCGCCGTGCTCACCGGCAATCTCGCCATCGACGGCTGCATCGTGAAAACGGCCGGCGTTGACGATTCGATCTTGAAATTCGCCGGCCCCGCCAAGGTCTATGAGAGTCAGGACGCGGCGGTGTCGGGCATTCTGACGGGCGACGTAAAGGCTGGCGAGGTGGTCGTCATCCGCTACGAAGGCCCGCGCGGCGGACCCGGCATGCAGGAAATGCTCTATCCGACGAGCTATTTGAAATCGAAGGGACTCGGCAAGGCCTGCGCGCTGGTGACGGACGGAAGATTTTCCGGCGGCACGGCCGGGCTTTCGATCGGCCACGTCTCTCCTGAGGCGGCCGAGGGCGGCGCGATCGCCTTGGTCCGGGACGGCGACAGGATTGAAATCGACATTCCGGCGCGCCGGATTACGCTCGCTGTGAGCGAAGACGAACTGGCGACGCGGCGGGCCGAACAGTCCGCGAAAGGCTTCGCTCCGGCCAAGGCGCGGCCTCGAAAAATCACGACGGCGCTGCGCGCCTACGCCTCGATGACGACGAGCGCGGCCAAAGGCGCAGTGCGACAGGTCCCCTGAACCTTTCGCATTTAGGACGTGCGTCGTAGAGTGGCGCGCCGTCCTCCAGTCGCCGGAACAAAATGTCTCCGACACGTAAATTCGTCGCTTCTGGACTGTTTGGCATCGCGTTAGGATTCGCAGTGCTAGCGCTCGCCAGCTATGTGGCCGTGCGCGCTGAATTCCAGCGCCGCACAGCTGGCGCATGGCTGCGCCACACTATTCATGTGCAAAGCGATCTTTATCAGCTTTATGGACTGCTGCAGGCCGCCGAGAGCGGTCAGCGCGGTTTTATCATCACTCAAGACGAACGCTATCTCGACGCCTGCGCCGAAGCGGTGCGCAAACTGCCCGTCGTCGTCGATCGCCTTTCCGAGAGCGTAAGAGACAATCCCAAGCAGCTCGAGGCTGTCGCGGAAATGCGGCCGCTGCTTGGCGCAAGGGTCGAGATCATCGATGAGGCGATCGCCGATATGCGCGCGCTCCGGGTCGACAAGGCCATGCAGCTCGTCAAGTCCGGGCGCGGAAAGGCGCTGATGGACCGGCTCCACGCCATCATCGACGCTATGACTGAAAATGAGCGCAATCGCAGCGAGGAGCGCGAGCGCGAACTCAACGCGGCCGGCGGCGAGTTTGACGCGGCCGTTTGGGCGCTCGGCGGCATAATCTTCGCGCTTGGCGCATTTTCGCTTCTCAATGCGCAAAAGCAGATGCACGCGCTGCAAATGTCACGCGACTCGTTAAAGACCGCCTACGACCAATTGATTGGCGAAACGACGCGCCGCGAAGCGCTCGAGTCGCAGTTGCGGCAGTCGCAAAAACTCGAAGCGCTCGGCCACCTGACCGGCGGCATCGCGCATGACTTCAACAATATGCTCGGCGTCATTGTCGCAAGTCTGCATCTGCTGCGACGAAAGCTTGCGGATTCGAACGGAGATTATGTTCAACTGATCGATTCAGCGATGGACGGCGCCGATCGCGCCGCCGCCATGGTGCGCAGGCTCCTTGCATTCTCGCGCCGCCAGCCTTTGTCGCCGCGCCCGCTCGACCCCAACAAATTCGTCTCCAGCGTTTCGGACATGGTGCGCCGAGCCCTCGGCGAGAAGATCGAACTCGAAACTGTTCTCGCCGGCGGCCTGTGGGCGACGAAAATTGATCAGCACGAATTGGAAAGCGCCATCGTCAATCTCGCGGTCAATGCGCGCGACGCCATGCCGGATGGCGGCAAGCTGACGATCGAGACGGCCAACTGCTATCTTGACGACGCCTACGCCAGCGAAAACATGGAAGTGAACCCTGGCCAATATGTGATGATCGCCGTGACCGACACGGGTCAAGGCATGCCGCCCGAGGTCCTGTCGCAAGCGTTCGATCCGTTCTTCACCACGAAGCCCGCAGGCAAGGGTACGGGACTCGGCCTCTCGCAGGTCCATGGATTCGTCAAACAATCAGGCGGCCAGGTCAAAATCTATTCCGAGCCCGGACGCGGAACATGCATCAAGCTCTATCTGCCGCGCTTCAATAACGTCGAAGCGCCCGCCGAACTGCCTCTACCGCGTCCTAGACCTCTCGAACTTCCACTTGGAAGGCCGGACGAACTTGTGCTCATCGTCGAAGATGACGACACGGCCCGCCGGGTGACCGCGCAGGGCGTGCGAGAATTGGGCTATTCGGTTCTGGAGGCCGAGAACGGACGCGCGGCGATCGACATTATTCGCCGTCGCGCCGACATCGCCCTGATGGTCACGGATGTGGTTATGCCCGATATGGACGGCGCCCGTCTCGCGCGCGAGGCGGTGTTTCGCCGACACAGCCTGCGCGTTCTGTTCATCACCGGCTATACGCGCAACGCCATCGTGCACAACGGCGTTCTCGACAAGGACGTCAAGCTGCTCACCAAACCGTTCACCTTGGAGCAGCTGGCGGTGAAGATGCGCGAGATTCTGGATTCGAGATAGCCGGTGGTCAGTCTTCGGCTTTGAGTGGACGCATCAGCAGCGCTTCGATGGCGCCGTCGACGCTTAGCCGTGAGGAAAGAATGGCGTCAACGGCCTCGGCGATCGGCAGCTCGACGTCATGCGCGCGCGCCATTTCCACCATGACGCGCGCTGTAAAGGCGCCCTCCGCAAGCTTGCCATGCGTGGCGTCTTCCACCGACTTTCCCTGCCCCAGCGCTTCGCCAAGCGCAAAGTTGCGCGACTGCGCCGATCCGCAGGTGAGCACGAGATCGCCCAATCCTGAAAGACCCATCAACGTCTCTTGACGCGCGCCCAGCGCGCGCCCGAGACGCATCAGCTCGGCAAATCCGCGTGCGATGAGCGCCGCCTGCGCGCTCGCGCCGAGCCCGCGGCCGTGGCTCATTCCTGCGGCGATGGCGAGAACGTTTTTCGCTGCGCCGCCGATCTCGGCGCCGCGCACGTCGGTCGAGCGATAAAGCCGAAACGTCTTCGTCGAAAGCTCTTCACTCAGGCGCCGGGCCAGCGCTTCGTCATGCGCCGCGAGAGTCACCGCCGTCGGCAATCCCCTGCATACGTCCGCCGCGAAGCTTGGTCCCGAGAGCACGGCGACGTCGGCTTGGGGCAGTTCTTCGCTCGCGACTTCACTCAGAAATTTGTGGCGGTCGCGTTCGATCCCCTTGGCGCAAATCACAAAGGCGGCGCGCTCGCGCATATGCGGCCGCGCGGCGCGCGCGGTCATGCGGATCGCTTGTGCAGGCGTGACGGCGAGTACGATTTCCGCCTCACGCACGACGGAAATGTCGCTCGTCGGGGCGACGGCGGCGGCAAGCGGCAGACCCGGCAATCGGCGCGTGTTCTCGCGGTCGCGCGCCAGGGCTTCGGCGGCCTGAGGATCGTGCGCCCATAAGGGCACGCGCGCGCGGCCTTGCGCGGCGACATTGGCGAGGGCGACGCCCCAAGCGCCGGCGCCGAGAACAGCGACAGTCGCGCGCGTCATCGCATGCCCATCCGCTGATTGTCCGGACGCGACCACAGCCTTTCAAAAGTTTGATGAAACCGCGCCGCGGCCTGTGGGCTCTCGATCACGATCAAATCATTGTCCTGATAGACTTCGCCGGAGACGCTGAAATTCGCGGAGCCGCTCCGCAAGACGCGACCGTCCACCTGATACGATTTCAGATGCATCAGATCGCGCGAGCGGCCTTTGCGGCGCACTTCGACGTTCGGGGCGTCGGCGATTTCCTCGATCGCCGCCGCGCCGCGCCGCATTTCCTCGCCGTCGAGATAGATCCGCACCTTGACGCCGCGCATGGCCGCGCGGCCGAGCGCCGTCGTCAGAGAGCGGTCGGTCAGAACATAGGCGGCCATGTCGATCGAGCGGCGCGCGTCGTTGATCAGCCGCCCGTCGACCGCGCCGAAACCGTCGCCGGGCCCGTAGAACACGCGCACGCCCGCGAAGGTCGGCTCTTCCGCGAGCAGTCCGGCCGGCTGCGGCGTTGGCGCAAGCGTCATGGCCGCAAGCGCCGCTGAAAAAAGGAGCCGCATCAAACCGCGCCTCAAGCCTTGCCGTGGTGCGATCGGCTCGGCGCGGCGTCGAGCGGCCATCGCGGCCGCGGCGCAAAGTCGAGGTCGTCGGTCAATCCGCGTTTCAAGCGCTCCAGACCGGTCCAGGCGATGATCGCGCCATTGTCAGAGCAGAGCGCCGCCGGCGGCGAAATGAACCGCAGCCCGCTTTCGGCGCAAAGCCGCATGAGCGCGCGGCGAATGGCGCCGTTGGCGGCGACCCCGCCGCCGATCACAAGGCCTTGCGGCGCTCGCCCCTCGCTTGCCGTAAAGAGGCGCACGCCGGAGCGCACCCGATCCACGATCACGTCGACGATCGCAGCCTGGAAAGAGGCTGCAATATCCTTGACGTCCTTTTCACTCAGAGTCTGCAATCTGAGGATTTCCTGCCGCACCGCGGTCTTGAGGCCCGAGAGGGAAAAGTCGGCCCCTTCGCGGCCAAGCATCGGCCGCGGAAATTCGAATCGCCGCGCGTCGCCTTCAAGCGCGAGCTTCTCGATTTGCGGGCCGCCTGGATACGGCAGCTCCAGCATTTTGGCGACTTTGTCGAAGGCCTCGCCGGCAGCGTCGTCGACGGTCGACCCAAGCCGGCGGTAGTCGCCGATGGCCTTCACCGCGACGATCTGCGTGTGCCCGCCGGAGATGAGGAGCGCCAGAAAGGGAAAGTCCAGGCGGTCCGTGAGCCGTGCGGTCAGCGCGTGGGCTTCCAGATGATTAACGGCGATGAATGGTTTGCCCAAGGCGAGCGCCAAGGCCTTGCCCGCCGTGAGCCCGACGAGAACGCCGCCGATCAGTCCCGGACCAGCCGCTGCGGCGACCGCATCGAGGTCTTTCGCCTCGGTCTTGGCCCGCTCCAGCGCGCGCCTGATCAGCCGGTCGAGGACATCGATATGGGCTCTTGCCGCGATTTCAGGAACGACGCCGCCATAGGCGGCGTGGCGGGCGATCTGGCTCAACACCTCATTGGAAAGGATCTCTCCGCCTTCGCCGCCAAGCCGCTCGGACACGACCGCGACCGCGGTCTCATCGCAAGTGGTTTCAATGCCCAAAACGCGCATGCGAACTCCCTGCGCAAGAAAGCCGCGCCGCTGAACCCTCACCGGCGGAACGAAGCTTATACCGCCGTACGGCGGGAAGTTGGAAAATTGTGTTTAACAAAGGGCTTACATCAATAATTCTTAGCTGTTTCGTCATATCGACGTATATTAATGCAGCGCTAAAGATGGCTCCATTAAATTTCTAAGAATTCGTTGGCATCCCTCTTGACACGATCTCGATTGATACAAGTTGGGTCAGCAGATCGTTGCTCCTCCAACGACGCACATATCTTGAGCTGAGTAGAATTATTGCTAAGGCGAAGAGGTAATTAGCGTCCCGGTTGAGGTTGCTCTCGGTCTAAACTGTATGGAGGTGAAAATGGCGTCGAACAAAATTAAGGCCTTGGCGTTAACGTCCACGATTGCGATGGCCGCCGTGATCGGCTCCACGAGTCTGGCCGAAGCGCGCTACTGCCGGGCCCATTACGGCTGGCATCGGCACTGCGGTGGAACTCACTGGGGTTACGCGCGTCCGGTGCGCACCTATTGGGGTTACGCGGCGCGGCCCACCTATTGGGGCTACGGGTATCGTCCGATGCGCTACTCCCGCTGCTATCGGCCTGGCTATTATGGCTATGGTGGCGCCGGCTATTACGGCTCCGCCTGGCCGTCCTATTATGGTTGGGGCGGCACGCCGGGCTATTACGGATATGGCGGCGGCGGCCTGCTTGGCGCAGGACTCGGCGCTGGTCTCGGCCTCGGCGCAGGTCTTGGCGCGGGCATCGGCAGCGGCCTGTTTGGCTGGTGGTGATCGATTAGCATTCTGCGAGCCGCGTAGAGTACGCTCGCGGAGCTAAAAAGAGCGTCCGCTCCGACGAGCGGACGTTCGCTTTTCGAGGAATGCCGTCGCCACGCTGCTTCCGCTTGCCCTTCGCGCGCTCCCGCCTATAGTCGCGCGGATAACGGCGGCGGATCATGACCTCTCCCCCTTCCCTTCGCATTGGAACGCGCGGCAGTCCGCTCGCCCTCGCCCAGACCCATATGGTCCGCGCGGCGTTGGCGCGCGCGCATGGCGGAAACGAAGCGGATTTCCCGATCGAGATCATCCGCACGACGGGCGACCAGATCCAGGATCGGCCTCTCTCTGAATCAGGGGGCAAGGGGCTTTTCACCAAAGAGCTCGATTCAGCGCTCATTGCCCACGCGATTGATCTCGCCGTGCATTCCTCAAAGGATCTGCCGACGCATTTGCCCAGCGAGATCGTCATCGCCGGCTATCTGCCGCGAGAGGATGCGCGCGACGCCTGGATATCGCGCGGTGGTCTCTCGCTCGACGCGCTTCCCACGGGCGCCGTCGTCGGAACCGCCTCGCTGCGCCGCGCCGCGCAGGTGAAGCGCCGGCGACCCGACGTTGTGACGACGCTGCTTCGCGGCAATGTCGAGACCCGTCTGAAGAAAGTTGAGAACGGAGAGATCGACGCGACCCTCCTCGCGCTCGCAGGATTGAAGCGGCTGGGTCTCGCCGATCGCGCGACGGCGCTGCTTTCCTTGGAAGAGTTTCCGCCCGCTTGCGGACAGGGCGCAATTGGCCTCACGCGGCGGGCCGGCGACGACGCCACGCGCGATCTGCTCGCGCCGCTCTTCGACGAAGCGACCGGCTTCGCGCTCGCCGCCGAACGCGCCTTTCTTGCGGCGCTCGATGGGTCCTGCCGCACGCCGATCGCCGGCCATGCGCAGGTTCACGGCGCCGAACTGTCCTTCGTCGGCGAAGTGCTCAGAGCCGACGGCGCGGAAGCCTATGTCGTGCGCCGCCACGGCCTCGCGATTGACGCCGCGCTGATCGGCGCGGACGCCGGCAAGGAAATCCTGCTGCGCCTGCCGCATGGCGTCGCGGGGCTTATGTGAATCTTGTCCTGGTGCTGCGCGCGGCCAAAGACGCCGCGCGCACGGCGGGAAAGCTGCAGGCGCTGGATTGCGTCGCCGTAATCTCGCCTGTGCTGGAATTCGCCGCCACGGACGCGAGCATTCCTTGCGGTGAATATGACGCCGTCATCGTGACGAGCGCGAAAGGCGTCGAGTTCGCCGGCGATGCGCGCCAGCTCAGAGCGGCGCCGCTGCACGCCGTTGGCGAGAAAACCGCCGAAGCAGCGCGTGCGCTTGGCTTCCACCCCGATATTGTCGCCGGGAACGCCGAGGCGATCCTTCCGCCTCTTCTCGAACGCTATCAGCGTCCGGCGAATTTCCTTTATCTGGCCGGGCGCGACCGACAGCCGGTTCTGGAGGTGGGCCTGCGCGCCGCCGGCCATGAGGTCCAAACGGTCGAAGTTTACGAAGCGCGGGCGGCTCAGGCGCTGACCACTGAGGCCGTATCCGCCATCGCCGCGCGGCGCGTCACCGCCGTCCTGCACTACTCTCGGCGCAGCGCGGAGATCTTCCTGCAGCTCGCGCAGGCCGCCGGCGTCGCCGATATGTTGCGCGACATGACGCATGTCGCGCTGTCGGAACATGTCGCCGAGCCGCTTCGGCGCCTCGGCTTGGAGACGCTCGTCGCGGCAAAGCCGGACGAAGAACATCTGCTGTCGCTTCTATCGACTCAGCTGCGCACGAAAACGCCCTGACCGTTCGCGTTGAAATAGTCGATGGCGACGGCGCTCGCCTTCTCGCCGCCGCTACGGGAAAACCTCACCGGGCTGACCCCGGCGGCGTTTTCACCTGGAGGCTGAAAGGTGAAAATGTCGCCTGAATAGTGACGCAGCGGATAGGGCGTGGGCGTCGGGCCCAGCGTCAGCGAGAGCCCGTCGGCCGTTTCGACGACGCCGATGGGTCCGTAAAGCTCATTGCGGTATGCGCCGACATATGTCGCGCGCGACGCGCGCGCCGGCGCGCTGGCGAGCGGTTTCGCGTAATCGGCGTCCCGACCGTATGCGGGGACCGCCATCTGCGCAAAAGCCTCGCCAAAGAGCGCGAGCCAGTCCCGTTCGATCTTCCCCGTCAGGACGATATCGAGGAAGCTGCGGCAGATGGTTTCTGGCGCGCCGACCGGCGCGGAATTGCTGAGCACGACAATGCCGAATCGCTCCGCCGGCATGACATAGACGCAGGTCGAGGCGCCAAGAGAGAAGGCGCCCGAATGGCTCCAGCGCACCCGCGCCGGACCGCCATAGTCGATGTCCCAGCCAAGCCCGTAAAAGGTCGGCCCGCGCATCGGGTCATGGGCGGGTCCCGTGGCGATCTGCGGGAAATGCGTGTCTGCGAGCGCCTCCGGCTTGACGATCTCACGGCCGTCAAGGGCGCCGCGTCCGAGTTGCATTCGTACCCATGTCGCCATGTCGCGCGCCGACGCCGACGCGCCGCCCGCCGGCGCCTGGGCGTCAGGATCACGCTGTTCGCCGACCACCCATCTGTCGCCGCGGCGCACATGGCCGAATGCGCGGTTCCTACGCGCGGCGAAATCGGCGTGGCGCGAGCTGGCGTTCGCCATTCCAAGCGGCCTGTACAGATGTTCGTCGCAAATATCTTCCCAGGACTTTCCTGCAACGTTCGCCGCCGCGAAACCCGCCGCCGAAAACCCCATATTGTTGTACGCGTAATGCGTGCGAAAGCTCGTGTCCGGTTTGATGTAGCGCAACCGGCGAATGATTTCATTGCGGTCGTAGCCGATGTCTTCGACAAGATCGCCGGCATGGTCGGGAAGTCCGCTGCGATGGCAGAACATGTCGCGCAGCGTGATCTCGCGCGTGACCCACGGATCGCTCATCGCGAAATCCGGCAGGCTCCGCACGATCGGATGATCCCACGAGACGACGCCCTCTCCGACGAGGCCCGCGACAGCCGTCGTGGAGAGTGGTTTGGAAAGCGAAGCGAGCTGGAAGACGGTGTCGGGGTCGACGCGTTCGGCGGCGCCTGCGCGGCGCACGCCGAAGCCTTTCAAATAGAGCACGCGATCGGGCGAGACGACGGCGACCGACATCCCCGGCACGCCGGTTTTTTTCATGACGTCGACGACGAGCCCGTTGAGTTCGTTCAGATGATTTTGGGTCGGCTCGCGAACGGGCGACGGTTTGGAGTTGGCCTTGGCGAGCGCTTTGGGGGACAGCAAGCCGAACCCCGACGCAAGCAGCGCGGATCGTCTCGTGAAGGCCATATCGCATCTCCGCTCGCGCTTCTTGCCCAACAATAGCGCTGAATCACTTCTCCGCCAGCGCCCAGCCGATCAGCACCATGACGGGCCCGACGATCGTTTGGTCCGCCACTTTCGAAGGCAAGTCCGCGATGGTGCCTTTGACCACGCGCTCGTGCGGCGTGGACGCGCGTTCAATGAGGAAAGCGGGCGTATCATGCGACATGCCCTCCTGCAGCAAACGACGCGACAGTTCCGGCAGCGTGCGGTTCCCCATATAGACGGCCGTCGTGGCGCGTTCGTCGGCGAGCGCGCCCCAATCGAAGTCCTCGGGAAATTCGCCGTCCTTGGTGTGCGCGGTGATGAATTGCAAACGCCGGGCCGTCTCCCGGCTCGTCAGCGACTTGCCGATCGCGGCGCCGCCGGCGCAGGCGGCGGTCACGCCGGGCACGATCTCTATGGAGAAGCCTGCTTCGCGCAGCGCGGCGATTTCCTCGTTGGCGCGACCGAAGATGAGGGGATCGCCGCCTTTCAGCCGCACGACGTTCTTGCCCTCCCGCGCGAGCTGGACGAGCAGAGCGCTGATTTCTTCCTGGCGCACCGAGGGCGCATAGCCGCGCTTGCCGACGTTGATGCGGGTCGCTTCGCGGCGGGCGAGATCGAGAATGCTCGCCGGAACGAGGTCGTCGAAGAGCACGACGTCGGCGCCGGCGAGCGCGCGCATGCCCTTCAGCGTCAGCAGCTCCGGATCGCCGGGCCCTGCCCCGACGAGCGTGACGCGTCCGCGCGCCGTGGCCTCGGCGCCGGTGCGCGCCTCTTCGACCAGCGCCGCGCGGTCGCCCTCTTGCGGAGTCCTCTCAATTTCGCGGAAGGCGACCCGCGTGAAGCGGCGCCAGAAATCGCGGCGCGCCAGAAAGTCGAGTCCGGACGCGCGCACGAACGGTCGCCAGGCCTGCGCCGCGCGCGCCCAGGCTTGGAACGTCGCTGGCACCAGCGTCTCGATCCGGCCGCGCACCGCCTGGGCGAAAACCGGCGATGCGCCGCCCGTCGAGACCCCGATCACGAGCGGCGAGCGGTTGACGATGGCGCCCATAATGAAATCGCTGAGCGCAGGCCGATCGGCGAGATTGATCGGCACGCCGGCCGCGCGCGCCCACTGATGGGCCTGACGCGCGAGCGAGTCGTCCTCCACCGCGCCAAGCGCCATCGCCGCGCCGGCGAAATCATCCGGCTCAACGGCGCGCGGATGGATGGAGACATTGTCGCGCGCCGCTCCAATCTCGCGAAGCTTGTCACTGGGCGCAGGCGCAAAAACGTCGACCCGCGCGCCGGTCGCGGCCGCCAAATCGACCTTCCAGGCCGCCGCTTCGCCGCCGCCGATGACGAGCACGCGCCGCCCGGCAAGCGCGTAGAACACCGGCAGAGTCGCCAGCGGCTGCATCAGATCGGCGGATATTTCGTCGGGTTTGCGGGTCACGGCGCCCTAGGTGCAGGACCAGCGGGCGCGGCGCAAGAGCTTTAACCCGGCGCCGCACGCTTGTGCGGCTTCGAGAGTGCGGATTTTCACAGGCGCCAAGCAACGCCGTGCAAGCCAATCCGCGGGCCTACGATGTTTCGCCAGCTAGAACCTCGCATTGACAGTGACATAGGCCGAGCGCGGGGCGCCAGGCATGATGTTGTTGTTGTTGTGCGCCGAAGCGTAATAGTAGGCGCCGGTGAGATTCTCGATGTTGAGCTGGCCGGAAATGTTTTCCGTCACCTTCACGAAAAGCGCGCCGTCAATGCGCGCGTAACCGGGAACGATGACCCTGTTATCGAGAGACGGATAGAAGCTCGAAGCATAGATCACGCCTGCGCCCAATCCGAGAACGCCGGGACCCCCGCCAACGAACGAAGACAAATCGTAACGGTTCCAATACGAGAAAGTGTTTCTCGGCACCGACGGATTAACTTTGCCGACGTCCGTCAGGAAGGGCTGCCGCGGATTGAAGCCGCGATCGGTCGATACGACGCGCGCGTCCTGATATCCGTATCCAAGCGAGACCTGCCATTGATCGGTCACGTTGCCGACGAGACCGAGTTCGGCGCCCTGCGTGCGCGTATTGGCGAGAACGGAGGTCAGCGCAGTCAGCGTCAGCGCCTGGTTCGAACGGTTCAGTTGATAGATTGCGCCAGTGAAGAGCAGCGTCGGCAAAAGCTGCGCCTTGAAGCCGAACTCGATATTTTCGAAGCCCTGCGGCGCCAGACTCGCGGCCGACCTTGGCAGCTGATTGAACTGATCGCCAGACTGCGGCAGGAACGAGCGCGAATAGGTTCCGTATAAAGAGACGATCTCCACGGGTTTGAAAATCAGACCGAATCTCGGCGACCATTTGTTGTCGAGGCGGCTCTGGTTCTCGAGCGAGATGCCGTCGTTGAACCTCATATGGAAGCTGTCGAACCGTACGCCGGCGAGAACATCGAAATATTTGGTCACCTCGATCTGGTCCTGGACATAGGCAGAGCCAATGTCGAGGTTCGTGTTCCAGCGCCGCGTCGCCGTATCAAAGTAGTTGTCGAAGAAGACCGGAGCGTAAACCGTCGGAGCCCAGAACGGAGTCGTCAGCCTTCGCGGCCCGTTGAGGGCGTTGTTGAAACGCGAGATGTCTCTTCCCGTAAAAGACCATTGATTGCCAAACTCCGTCCCCACGACCAGCAGGTGACGGATGTCGGGAGTCATAGCGAATTTATAGGTCAAGTCCGTCTGGTTGAAGATATTGCGTCGCGGGGTTGGCGCGAGGTAACCGTCGAGTCGCGCGACGCCCACCGGCGTGATCGTGATCGGGCTTAGCCCGTTCAGCGCCGGATTGAGTTGTTGCGACATCTGGCCCAGCGTCTGATCCGGGAATGTGTTTTGATACAACTTGTCGTAATTCGCCCAGGCGAGCTGATTACGGATGTTCAACCCGAATTCAGTCGTATGATCGATCACGAGAGCGGCGCGATCCATATTGTTCCTGGCGTAGTTCACGTCACGCACGGACGGATTGCCAACGCCGAAGAATGCCGATCGTGGGGTCGGCAATGGATAGCCCGGATAAATGTTCTCGCCGAGGAACTGGAAACCGCCGAATGACGGCACGCCGCGATCCGCCGTGCGTCGATCGCGGAAGTGCTCGTAATTGAACAGCACGAAAGTGTTCTCGAAAGGCTTCCATGACAGCGCCGGATTGACGCCCCAGCGCTCGAGCTTGTCGAAGTCGCGATAACCGTAGGACTGTTCGTAGAGCGCGTTGAGACGCACGGCGATCGTATCGGTGACCGCGCGCCCGAAATCGGCGGTGATACGCTTGCGACCGAAGCTGCCGCCAACGACCCGTAATTCATTTATCGTTTCGCCGTCGGCCTTTTTGGTGACGCGGTTGACCACGCCGCCGCCGCCGCCGCGGCCGAAGATCAGCGCGCTGGGGCCCTTGATCACTTCGACTGCCTGGATGTTATAGAGATCGCGATAGTATTCCGCGTCGTCGCGGATGCCGTCGATGTAGAAATCCGCACTTGTGGTCTGTCCGCGAATGGTGATCTGATCGCGGTTTCGTTCGCCCTGCTGCACCGTGACGCCGGGAACGTAGGCCAAGGCGTTTTCCAGGGAGAGAGTGTTACGGTCGTCGAGCTGCTGTCGCGTCAGAACAGTGACTGACTGCGGTATGTCGAGGATCGGCGTGTTGGTCTTCGTCGCCGTCGACATTCTCCCTGCGAAATAGCCATGAACATCGGTCGGGTTACGGCCGACATTGGCGACAGCCGCAGCGAAGGCCGCGGTGCCAGCCCCGGTCGAGGCCGCGCCGCCAGTCCCGCTCGAAACGGTAGCCCCTGTGACCAAGGCGGAGCGCACGGGCGCGACCCGAGCGCTGCGTCGCGCGCCTCCAACGTCGATGGGCGGCAACTTTTGGGCGCCGCTCGCGGAGTGCGCCTGCGAGGCGACGGGCTTCGGCTTCGCCTGGGAGACCGCGCGGGGTTTCTCCGGCGGCGCCTCGACTCGTATCGGTGGCAGGGGCCCGGATTGGGATTGCGCAAGAGCGGGAAGCGTGGGCGTCAGCGCGGCGGCAAGAGTTAGGGCGCCGACCGAAGCCGCGCCTGTCATCCGGTCAAACGCCGCAGTAAGGGAGGAAAGCGTCTGCCCTGACGGGGATTGTTTGGGAATCATATCTGCCCTTCCGCGCGGTTCATATCGCGATTAGGCAATGGTTAAGGTTTGTCTTTAAAAACTGTCAATTAGGACAATGGCCTAGCATGGAAGGCTTCCAACTATTGTTTCCGATTGTAACTGAGTGTTGCTGAATTACGACACAAAGACGATTTTTGACTGGAAGTCTTTCAAAGACGAGATCATCACTTTTTGTTGACTGTTGTATTTTCCGCACACTCGTGACCTCGAGCCTGATTCTTCTCCTCATGCAAGAGCGCAACAAAAAAGGCGGCCCTGAGAACAGGACCGCCTGAAACGTCACGTCAGAATTAAGCGCGCTTACTTCTTCTTGCCGTCGGGGCCGAACTGAACGAGATAGGCCCACACATTCTCCTGGTCCGCATCATTGGGCAGGCCCTGGAAGATCATCTTGGTGCCGGGGATCTTCGCCTTCGGATTCTTGATGAACTCCTTGAAGCTGGCCTCGTCCCAGACGATGCCGGAATTCTTGTCCGCCTCGGAATAGTTGTAGCCCTCGACGGAGCCCGCCTTGCGCCCGTCGACGCCGTTGAGATGAGGCGCGACGGCGTTCTTGGCGGTTTCACCGACCTGATGGCAGGCTTTGCACTTCGCGAAGGTTTTTTCGCCCGCAGCTGGATCGCCAGCGGCGAGAGCCTGGCCTGCGGATGCGGCGAAAGCGACGCTCGCGGCGAACGTCAGCAGGGAAATAGTCTTCATCCTTGTTCCTTTCCTCATCGGCGTTCGCGACGCGCCCGCCTTTTTAAATGCGCCCGGCCAAATATTGGCGCCTCGCCGACGCTCTTTAGACGGGTTGCAAACTACAACGAAGCCGGCTTTCAAGACAACTACGCCGGAGTTTACGTTCACTGCTCGGGACATTATCCCGGAAGCGGTGAACGCCCGCTGAACCCGAGGCTTAAGTGACGCGCCGAAGCGTCAAATTGACGCGAACGCCGAGCGCCGCCAGCGCTTCCGGCAAAGGCGTGTTGATCGTCGGCAGAATCCTGTCCACGCCGTGATAGCGCATCCTCGCGGGTCCAGAGAGCACGAGCGCGTCTCCGGACGACAGCGCGAACGCCTTCGCGCGATCGCCGCGCCGCGTTCCGCCAAGCTTAAAGCGGCAGTCTGCGCCAAGCGACAAAGACAGAATCGGCGCGGCAAAATCGGATTCATCCTTATCCTGATGAAGGCCCATGCGCGCCGTTTCGTCATAGACGTTCACCAGACAGGCTTCAGGCGGCTTGTCGTATTGCGCAAGTTCGTTCCACAATTCGACAAGCCTCTGCGGCATCGCCGGCCAGGGATTCCCGGTCTGGGGATGGCGCGGCTCGTAGCGGTAGCCCGCTTCCTTATCGCTGACCCAGCCGAGCGCGCCGCAATTGGTCATACGCACCGACATTGGGGCGCCGGTCTTGGGCATGGTCGAGACATAGAGCGGCGCGGCCGCGGTCACCTTTGCGATCTCTTCAGCCAGAGCCGTTTGCGCCGCTGCGTCGAGAAAGCTCGGATAGTGGATAGCGCCGGGCGCGATTTCAGGCATGCAGCGACATGTGGCGCCGAACGGGCGTTTCGTCCATCACTGTCGGGACGCCGCCTGCGAACGCCAGCGAGAACAGAGCGCGACTGCGCAGAACGAGGCTAAAGCAGCACAGTCTTCGACGCCACGGTCGAATCGGCGTTGAGTTGGTAAATGATCGGAACGCCGGTCGTGAGCTCGAGCGTCGTCACAGACTCGGGCGTCATCTGCTCCAGCACCATGCAGAGCGCGCGCAGCGAATTGCCATGCGCCGCGACCAGCGCCCGTTCGCCACGCATCACCGGCGGCAGAATGCGTTGGACATAGAAGGGCACGACCCGCGCGACCGTGTCCTTCAGGCTCTCGCCGCCTGGGGGCGGCACGTCATAGGAGCGTCGCCAAAGGTGCACCTGCTCTTCGCCCCATTTGTCGCGCGCCTCGTCCTTGTTGAGCCCGGAAAGATCGCCGTAATGGCGCTCATTCAACGCGCGGTCCTTGATGGTCGGGACACTCGTCTGGCCCAGCTCCTCGAAAATGAGATCAATCGTGTGTTGCGCGCGCAGCAAAGCGGAGGTGAAGCCGACGCTGAATAGAATGTCCCGCTTCTTCAACTCGCGGCCGGCGCGGCGCGCCTCTTCGATGCCGAGCGGCGTCAAATCGGGGTTTTTCCAACCAGTGAAAAGGTTTTTGGCGTTCCACTCGCTTTGACCGTGGCGTACCAGAACGAGAGTGCGATTCATGCTCATAAATTCTCGTCGATATCAGGCGCCGGTAAGGCCAAGCACGTCGGCCATCGAGTAGAGCCCCGGGCCCTTCTCGCGCGTCCATAGCGCCGCGGCCAGGGCGCCACGGGCGAACACGCCCCGATCCTCGGCGCGGTGCGAGAATTCGATGCGCTCGCCGGCCCCGGCGAAGATGACCGTATGATCGCCGACGACCGTGCCGCCGCGCAGGCTCGCAAATCCGATCTCGCCGATCCGCCGCGGCCCTGTCAAACCGTCGCGCCCACGCGCGCTGTTCTCGCCGAGATCGATTCCGCGACCGCGCGCGACCGCCTCGCCGAGCAGCAGCGCCGTTCCTGATGGCGCATCGACTTTGAGGCGGTGATGCATCTCGACGATCTCGGCGTCCCAAGCCGGTCCAAGCGCGCGCGCCGCGCGTTCGACAAGCACGGCGAGGAGATTGACGCCGAGGCTCATATTGCCGGAACGCACGATCGCCGTTTCCCGCGCGCATTCGGCGATGGCGGCGAGATCTTCCTGAGACAGTCCGGTCGTGCCGATGATGTGCGCCACCCGGGCCCGAGCCGCCGCCTGGGCCAGTTCCACGCTGCTGCTCGGAGACGAAAAGTCGACGATCGCGTCAGCGTCGCCGAGGGCGGCCCCGACGTCGCTCGTGATCGGCACGCCGTTCGGCGCCGCGCCGCCGCTGTCGGCGCCGAGCGCCGCAGAGCCGGGACGCTCCAGAGCGGCAGTCAATCGGACGCCCAAAGTATCGGGGATGATCTGGGTCAGCATCCGGCCCATGCGGCCCGCCGCGCCGACTACCACCAAACGCAATTCGTTCATGTTCAGTCGCCCTCGCCTCCCGCAGCTTAGCGGCTTCGATTCGCTTTTCGTGACGCGCCATTTCCTATACAGGCGAGGCGCCGCGATGAGAAGCGTGCAGCTTAGGCCCGGCGTCGGACGCTGCCCGAACGGGCGGTTATTTTGCTTTAGGGCGAAAGCTTTTGACAAGCGCCGGATCGGTCTCGATATAGGCCGCGCCGATAAGATCGAGGCAGTACGGCACCGCCGGCATGACGGCGTCGAGACAGAGTTCGATCGCCCTTGGCTTGCCCGGCAGATTGATCACGAGACACTTGCCGCGATGGGCGGCCAATTGTCGCGACAGAATCGCAGTTGGCGTCTGCGCCAAGGAGACCTGTCGCATCCGCTCGCCGAAGCCGGGCAGCTCGCGCGGGCAGGCTGCGAGCGTCGCTTCGGGCGTCAGATCGCGGGGGCTCGGGCCTGTGCCGCCGGTCGTGACAATCAGGTCGCAACCGACAGCGTCGGCCAGGTCGATCAGCGTGTCGCGCACGCTTTCAAGCCCATCAGGGATGATCCGCCGCTCGATGCGGAAGGGCGTCGTCAGCGCTGCGCGTAGATAGGCCTCGATCGCCGGACCGCTCTCATCTTCATAGACGCCGGCGCTCGCGCGATCGGAAGCGGTGACGACGCCGATGATCGCGGCGCGCTTTTGGTCTGTCATTCGCGGGTCTCCCGGCGCGCATGTTTGCCGCCTCCGCTCGCTCTTGTCACTCCCCCGCGCCGCAGCGCTTAAGCTAGTATAGATTGCACAGATATCGCGCAAAATGCAACTCTGCAAAGAGATATAGCGACAAGAAATTGAATAAATCGACTCAATATCGAGAATATTGTGCGCTGCGACGAGCATATACGCCAGGATATTGGCAGCACATATTTTGCCACATTTCACAATTAACTAATTTGTCTTCGCCTCCATTCAGACGGATGGAAACTGTGCGCTTGACGAAGCGAACGAGCTCGTCAGCATCCTTCACGCATTGTGCGTAAACGGAGCAATCCTGAATGAATCGTATCTGTGGCGTACTGACGATCCTTGCACTGACGACCGCGCCGGCTCTGGCGCATCACCATCACGCCTCCCGTCATACCTCGCGCGATGCCTCGCACCATGCCTCGCGTCACGCGGAGGCGTCGCAGGGCTTCACCGCCAACGCGTCATTCTACGGCGGCGGCCCGCGCCGCTACGAACCCAACAGCCACACCGCCAACGGCGAACTCTTCAACATGTGGGACCTGACGGCCGCCCATCGCACGCTGCCGATGGGCACGCGTCTGCGCCTGACCTACGCCGGGCGTTCGGTGGTCGTGCGTATTAATGACCGCGGTCCGGCGGTCTGGACGGGGCGCAGCCTCGACGTGTCGCGCGGCGCGGCGACCCAGCTCGGCCTCATCGAACGCGGCACCGGACAGGTGCGCGTCCAGGTCATCGGAAAGAGCTAAGCAATTTAAAGCGCCCGGCTTCGGCCGGGCGCCTTCGCCTTAAGGGCGCGCCCTACTTCGCCTCGACGTATATGCTGGCGCCCTTTTCCAAAAACTCCGCGCTCTTCTCCGCCATGCCCTTCTGGCGTTCGATCTCTTTCGCCTCTTCGCGCAGATCGCGGGTGATCTGCATCGAGCAGAATTTCGGTCCGCACATCGAGCAGAAATGCGCGACCTTGTGCGCCTCTTTCGGCAGCGTCGCGTCGTGGAATTCGCGCGCCGTGTCGGGATCGAGTCCGATCTCGAACTGATCCTCCCAGCGGAAGTCGAAACGCGCGCGGCTCATGGCGTCGTCGCGTTCGCGCGCCGCCGGATGGCCCTTGGCGAGATCGGCGGCGTGCGCCGCGATGCGATAGGTGATGACGCCGGTCTTGACGTCGTCGCGATCCGGCAGGCCGAGGTGCTCTTTAGGCGTTACGTAACACAGCATCGACGTGCCAAACCAGCCGATCATTGCGGCGCCGATGCCTGACGTGATGTGATCGTAGCCCGGCGCGATGTCGGTGACGAGCGGGCCGAGCGTATAGAACGGCGCCTCGCCGCAGACTTTCAGCTGCTTGTCCATATTGGCTTTGATCTTGTGCATCGGCACATGGCCGGGGCCTTCGATCATCGTCTGACAGCCCTTGTCCCAAGCGATCTTCGTCAATTCGCCGAGCGTCTCCAGCTCGGCGAATTGCGCCGCGTCATTGGCGTCGGCGTTGCAGCCGGGGCGCAGACCGTCGCCGAGCGAGAAGGACACGTCATATTTGCGCATGATGTCGCAGATCTCGTCGAAGCGCTCGTAAAGGAAGCTCTCCTTATGCTTCGACAGGCACCAGCGCGCCAGGATCGAGCCGCCGCGCGAGACGATGCCGGTGACGCGATTGGCGGTCAGCGGCACATAGGCGAGGCGCACGCCGGCGTGGATCGTGAAGTAATCCACGCCCTGCTCCGCCTGCTCGATCAGCGTGTCTTTGAAAACTTCCCAGTCGAGCTTCAGCGCATCGCCGCCCACCTTTTCCAAAGCCTGATAGATCGGCACGGTGCCGATCGGCACGGAGGCGTTGCGGATGATCCAGTCGCGGATGTTGTGAATGTTGCGGCCGGTGGAGAGGTCCATCACCGTGTCGGCGCCCCAGCGGATCGCCCACACCATCTTTTCGACCTCATCCGCAACGGACGAGGTGACGGCCGAGTTGCCGATGTTGGCGTTGACCTTCACCAGGAAGTTGCGGCCGATGATGACCGGCTCGAGTTCCGGGTGATTGACATTCGCCGGAATGATGGCGCGGCCGCGCGCGACCTCCTCGCGCACAAATTCGGGCGTGACGAATTCGGGTATCGACGCGCCAAAGCTCTCGCCGTCGGCGATGC
Source organism: Methylocystis sp. H4A (assembly GCF_015709545.1). Lineage (NCBI taxonomy): Bacteria > Pseudomonadati > Pseudomonadota > Alphaproteobacteria > Hyphomicrobiales > Methylocystaceae > Methylocystis > Methylocystis sp. H4A. The sequence continues at coordinate 159,264 of NZ_JADNQY010000020.1, forward strand.
GTTCTTTCGCGACGTCAAGCGCGCGCTCGCGGCAGAGGTTCTCGCGATGCGCGACATAGATCATTTCTTCCGTAATGATCCCTGCGCGGGCGAACTCAAGCTGAGTGACGGGCTGCGCGCCGGCCGCTCGATGAAGCCTGCGCGCGGCGGGGCATGGCGGCACGAGGCGCTCGCCTTCAGCGAAGCCATTGTCTTCGGGCTTGATGCCGCGGCCCTGGTAGGCCTCCAAACCAGCGCGCGTCGCGAGCCAGGGACGCGCCGAGGGCAATCCCGCCGAAAGGTCGGGCGTGAAGGATGCGCAGGTATAGGGTCCTGAAGGGTCGTAGACCCGAAGCGGCGGCTCGCCCGACGATGGATCGAGCGCGATCTCGCGGTAGGGAACGCGAATGTCGTCGCGTTGCTTCGGCGAGGAATAGACCTTGCGCGATTTCCCGATCGGCCCGGTGGTGACGTTCGCCGGCATACGCTTGTCGTGGATGTTCATGATCGCGCTCCTTCATCGCGCTTCGTCAAGGGAAGCGGACGCTGAGTCAGGAAGACGAAGGAGGGATGCGCTATCACAGCGTCGACGCGAGGCGCCGTTCGCTTCTTCGCTGGCCTTCCCTACGCCGGCATGACCCGGATCAGGTTCGACGGGTGCTTCTCAGCCGCGCTTGCGGCGCCCCTCGCCATCGTGGTGAAGCTAGCGCGTCGAGCCTGCGGGAGCAAGGTGGTCGATCTTGCGTGTAGCGCCGAAGTCAGTTTCTCAGGATCAATCGGCCATGAAGCGGCTGAAGCTCCCTTGCGCTGTCGGGATAGAGCGCCTTGAACCGATCAATATCCTCCTTCGCGGCCTCAGTGCTCGCACGCGCGACGATCCAGGTTACGATTTCCGTGTGCGGGTTGGTCGTCAGAGATCCTTCATAGCGAAAAATGTTCTTCAGCTTCCCGCCCGGAAGCATTTCGGCCGGACTGAAGGACTCGCTGAGCCTTGACTGATGCTTTGTCGTGGGCGCTGCAGCCATGACCGTCGCGAAGGCCTCGTTTTTTTTGCCGGCTCTGACGAGCGCACCCACTACCATCAAATCCTTGTCGTCGCCCTTATGCACGAAATGGACTTCCATATCTGTTCGCTTTCCCTCGATCGTATGTTCGCTGGGGGCGTGGAAGTGAAACTGCTTCAATTTGAACACTCGCCCATCCATCTTGGAAAAGCTGCCGTCACCCACAACCGCCTGTATGGTGTGGCCGTCGTTCTTAATTTTGCAGGCCTGCCGGCGCCATTCCAAAGCGGGCGATCGTACGTCGGCTTTCACAGCGTTCTGCAGAGCTACGGGGGATTGTTCTCGATCAGGGATGCAGGTTGATTCCCTCTCCAATTCCTTCCGAACAAATGGTTCGTCGGAGTCGAGGCCCTCAACCGACTCAAAGTTCCAATTTTTTGGCGTATCTCCCCGAGATAGCGCTGAACAAAGTGGGCAGCTTGCCAAGCCGAATACAAGTGACCGACGCGAAATTCCCAACATAATACCGCTCCTAGAAAATATACCGCTCTCAAAAATGCTCCCTAACATCGCTCCGATTCAAGTCTCGAAACAAGGCAATTTTCTTACCGTCGAAACCCAGTTTGGGAGCCTAATGACGCAAGCATCACTTTACGGCCTCGCCTCAGACGAGGCCGCCCGGCGTCTTGCCGAATTCGGGCCCAACGAGCAGCCAAAAGCTCCCCCGCCGGGCATATTCGCGATCGCGCTGCGCACGCTGAAAGAACCCATGTTCTTTCTGCTTGCGTCCGCAGCGTTGCTCTACCTTTTCGTCGGCGATCTGGGCGAAGGCCTGTTCATGGTCGCCGGCGCAGGCGCGTCGATTACTCTCGTTGTTCTGCAAGAGCTGCGAACCGAGCGCGCGCTTCAAGCGCTCAACCGACTGGCCGAACCAACCGCGACCTGTCTGCGCGACGGCGTCGAGCGGCGCATCCCTGCCCGCGACCTCGTCCCGGGCGACGTGATCCTCGTCGGCGAAGGCGAGCGCGCGCCGGCGGACGCGCTGCTGATCGGCGGCGACGCGCTCGTCATCGACGAGTCCCTCCTCACGGGCGAGTCCGCCCCGGTGACGAAGACTCTCGCAAGCGAAGACCGCTCGGCGGAGTTTCCCGATCCTGGAGGCGAACATACGCCCTTTCTTTTTGCGGGAACCATGATCGCGCGAGGATCGGGATTGGCCGAGGTCGTGCGCACCGGCGCGCGCACGGCGATGGGCCGTCTCGGCGCGTCGCTCGCGGCGATCGAGGCGGAGCCCAGTCCTCTGCAGCAAAGAACCGGCAGGCTGGTCGCCATGCTCGGCGCCTTCGCTCTCATCTTTTGCGTCTTGGTGTTCCTTGCCTATTGGCGCGTGCATGGCGACTGGTTTGAGGGCGCCATCGCCGGCATCACGCTCGCCATCGGCCTTTTGCCGGAAGAATTTCCGATGGCGCTCGCGATCTTCCTCGCGCTCGGCGCTTTTCGGCTGGCGCGCCGCAACGTGCTCGTGCGTCGATCTTCGGTGACCGAGACGCTGGGCTCTACGTCGATTCTCTGTGTCGACAAGACCGGAACGCTGACGCAGAACCGCATGCGCGTCGCGTTCGCTGTTTCCGATAGTGACCAGGCGATCGATGCGCCGCTCACGGATGCGGGGCAACGCATGCTCGTCCGCGCCGCCTTGCGCGCCTCATCGGCAAATCCCGTGGATCCGATGGATCGCGCCGTGCATGCCTTTGCGGCGGAGGCGGGCGTCGCATCGGAAGCCGTACCCCTTTGCAGTTTCCCGATCCGACCGGACCTTCTCGCCTTCATTCAGTGCTGGCGCGATGAGTCGGGTGAGAGCTACGCCGCGAAAGGCGCGCCGGAAGCAATCTTCAAACTCGCGCGAGTCTCGGACGAAGAACGCGCACGCCTTCAGAAGAAAATCGACGATCTGGCGCGTCGCGGCCTGCGCGTGCTTGGCGTCGCGACGACGGCGCCGCTGCCGCAAGCGCCTCCGCCGGAAATGGCGTCATTCAATTTCATAGGTCTGCTGGCCTTTGAGGATCCGCTTCGCGAGGACGTCCCCGCAGCCGTCGCCGCCGCGCAGCGCGCGGGAGTCGTGGTGGCGATGATCACGGGCGACTATCCTGCGACGGCGCTGGCCATCGCGCGGCAAGCGGGCATCAATTCTGAAGCCGGCGTGCTCACCGGCGCTGAGATCGCGGCGACGCCGAACGAACTTCGTCCTGAAAAAATCCGCAACATGCGCGTCTTCGCCCGCGTGACTCCGACAAGCAAGCTGGCGCTGGTCGAGGCGTTCAAAGCCGACGGCCATATCGTCGCCATGACCGGAGACGGGGTCAATGACGGGCCGGCGCTCGCCGCCGCGCATATTGGCATCGCCATGGGCCAGCGCGGCTCGGATGTCGCGCGCGAAGCCGCGCACATCGTGCTGCTTGACGACAGCTTTGCGTCGATCGTCGCTGGGGCGGCGCATCTTCGCCAATCTCCGCCGCGCGCTCACCTATGTGACGGCAATTCACATTCCGATCGCCGGCGTCGCACTGGCGCCAATCCTGATGGGGCTGCCGCCTCTGTTGCTGCCGGCGCATGTCGTGCTGATGGAGTTGATCATCGACCCGACCTGCGCGCTCGTTTTCGAGTCGCAGCCGAATGAGGCCGACGCCATGCTCAAACCGCCTCACCGGCGCGATGAGCCGCTTTTTGGTTCGCGCGAACTCTGGCTCGGTTTCGTGCAGGGCTTCGTCGTCTTTCTGACCGTCATGTCCGTCTACATCATCGACGATGGATTTGGCGCGCCGGAGCCGCAGGCGCGCGGTCTCGCTTTCGCAACCCTTGTCGTCAGCAATCTCGTGCTCGCGCTCTCGGATGCGCTTCCGCGCGGCGCGTCCTTGTTCTCGCGCGACAATCTGCCGTTGGGGCGTCGCCTTCGCGGCCAGTGCGATGTTGACGGCCAGCCTTTACGCGCCAGTCATCTCCGAGCTTCTGCGCTTCGAGCCGCCGACTTGGCCAAAACTGGTTCCGGCGCTGACGCTCGCAGTGATTGCAGGAAGCTGGTACGGCGTTTGGCGTCGGTTGCTCTATCCGGCGCCGCGCGCGCCGCGAGAAGACGCGGCCCTCACTGTCGATTTGCGTTGAGGCGCGCAATGCACAAACAGCACATGTGTTGCAAAGACGTTACAGAGAGGAGAAATCTTTGCTTGTGAAAGCGAATTTGCGCCTAAAGTCGAGTGGGTCTTGTAATGTTTAATACACTGTAAACATGCGTCGAACTTCGGCGCGACAAGCGAATGCCCGCCGGTGGCGAGGCTCAAGAGACGGTTCGCCTCGGGACTCGCCGACAATGAAAAAATCGAATTCGCGCAGCTTCCTCTTCTCGCTAAGCGCAATCGCAGCGCTTGCGCCGTCCCTCTCCTTCGGCGCCGACGGCTATTTCCTTACAGGCTACGGTCCGCGTCAGCGGGCCTTAGGCGGCGCTGGCGTCGCCGACTCGCGAGACGCAATGGCCATGTCGATCAACCCGGCTGGCATTGTCGGACTCGACCGGATGTTTCAATTCGGACTCGGCGCGAGCCTGCCCGAGCGCGGGTATTCGACCGTTGGGCAGCCGGTGGTGCTGGCGCCTGGCGATGTAAGGAGCGGTCGACCGATCTTTCCCGTGCCAAACGGCGCCTATGTCCAGCCGATCGATGCCGAATCCGCATGGGGCGTCGCCAATTACGGCAACGGCGGACTCAATACGTCCTATGACTTCGGGCATTTCAAGCCTCCGGTCAAAGCGGGCCCGGGCGGCGTGATTACCGTCTCTCCTTCGTTCGGCGGCGTCCTTGGCGGCGGCTGGGCGGGACTCGATCTTCAACAATCGTTTGTGAGCGCCACCTACGCCCGAAGATTCGGTCCGATTACTATTGGATTCTCGCCCACGATCGCTGTTCAGATGTTGAATGTGCAGGGATTGAAAATCCTCTCCCCCTACTCCTCCAACATGTACAACTTTTCCGACATGGCCTACGATTGGTCGGTCGGGGGCGGCTTCCGCATCGGCTTGGAGTGGCGCGCGACGGATGAACTGCGCTTTGGCTTCGCCGGCACGACGCCCATGTTCATGTCGAAATTTGACAAATACAGAGGACTTTTAGCGGACCAAGGCAGTTTCGACATTCCGGCGAACGTGATCGCCGGCGTCGCCTATGACCTTCTGCCCAACCTCACGCTGATGGCTGACTGGAGACACATCTTCTATTCAGCGACGACCGTAGGCAATCAAAGCTTTCCCATCTGGTACGGGTCGTTCGGTTCATCCGGCGGGCTTGGATTCGATTGGCGTGACACCGATTCCGCGTCATTGGGCGCAGAATGGCGCGCCACGCCAAAGCTGGCCTTGCGCGTTGGCTACCATTACTCAACTGTCCCGGGTAGAGAGCGCGCCGCCACGCTTGCCGCGCTGGCGCCTGCTGTCGCCGCTCACTCCGTTACCGGCGGCTTCGGCTATCAACTGACGAAAAATTCATCGATCGATTTCGCCGCCATTTATGACTTCAAGAATTCGGTCAGCTACTTCGAGAACGCTCCCTTCGTCGGCCGGGCGTTCTCTCCCGCAATTCCAATAAATCTGTTTCCCCATTATAATACAAACGCTGTCATCACCGCCTGGGGACGCGCCACCCAGTTCACGGTCGGCTACAACTACAAATGGGATGCAGGCGATACGTCCTGGATCCCCAGTCATTTCTGAAAACGAGCGCTCCCTGACGGCCGCAGCGATCGGCCCGCCTGGCGCGCCTCCTAAAAGGAGGCGCGTCTTTTTATGCGTCTCGCCTCAACCGACGACGATCTTTGGCGCAGCGCGCTGCTTTTGCGTTTCGAGCAGCGTTTTCACCTTCGCCGCGAGATTGAGATAGACCGCGGCCTGCGGGCTGTCGGGCTCGGCGCCCACGACAGGACTCCCGGCGTCCGAGGTTTGACGGATCTTGATGTCGAGAGGCGCCTCGCCAAGAAAAGGCACGCCCATCTTTTCGGCGTCATGGCGCGCGCCGCCATGCGCGAAGATCTCCGAGCGCCCGCCGCAGTGGGGGCACAGGAAGTAGCTCATATTTTCAATAACGCCGAGGATCGGCGTCTCGACTTTCTGGAACATCGACACGGCGCGCCGTGCGTCGATCAGCGCCAAATCCTGCGGCGTCGAGACGATCACCGCGCCGGCGAGCGGAACCTGCTGCGCGATGGTGAGCTGAACGTCGCCGGTGCCGGGAGGCATGTCGATGACGAGCGCGTCGAGCTCTCCCCAGGCGACTTCGCCAAGCATTTGCGAAATCGCCTGCGACACCATCGGACCGCGCCAGACCATCGGCACGTTCTCGTCGACGAGAAAACCCATCGACATGATCTTCACGCCATAGGCTTCGAGCGGCGCGAGCTTGCCGCCTTCGACCTTCGGTTTGTCAGTCAAGCCGAATAGCCGCGGCATCGAAGGGCCATAGACGTCGGCGTCAAGCAGGCCGACGCGCCAGCCCTGGGCGGCGAGGCCGAGCGCGAGATTGGCCGACGTGGTCGACTTGCCGACCCCGCCCTTGCCCGAGGCGACGGCGATAATGAAACGGATCCTTTCCAGCGCCGGAATTCCGGCTTTTTGCTGAGGCGGCGGCGCGCCGGGCCCAGGCGCATGGGCATGGCCATGGGAATGGGCTTGAGCCCGAGGCGCCGGAGCCTCTGGGCGCGCGGCGCGTTCAGCGGTCAAGGTCACGACCGCCTGCTCAATGCCGGGCGCCGCCTTGATCGCGCGCTCGGCCGCGACTCGCGCCGCCTCCCAGGCCTGCGTCTGGCTCGGATCGCCGGCCAGCGAAACGAAGGCTTTGGCGCCCGATAGATTGACGCCGCTTACCGCGCCGGCGAGCGGCGCTCCGCCCGGCCCGTAGAGCCCTTCCAGAGCCTTTAAAATGTCAGCTTCCGTCGCCACGCGCCCGCTCCTTGCCCGTTTAGAGCTGTTCCAGGCAAGGCATATGCCGCGATTAGCGCGCCCCGTCCATCGGCGCGCCGCAACAATCGCCCTCCTTCTGCACGGGCGGGCATGGAACGTCGCCATAGGGGCAGAACACGCAGCAGTCTCCCGAGGGTGTCGCGCGGAACGCGTGACGGTAAGGGCCCTCATCCGACCCTCGCTAACGCGAGGGCCACCTTCTCCCGCATGCGGGAGAAGGAGAATGCCCGCCCTTCACGCGAACATCATCGCCGGATGTTCGATGACATGTTTGAATTCCGCCAAAAGCTCGGCGCCGAGCGCGCCGTCGACGGCGCGATGATCGCAGGACAGCGTCACGCTCATCATTGTCGCCACAACGGGCGCGCCGTTCTTGACGATCATGCGCTGCTCGCCCTGCCCGACCGCCAGGATCGTCGACTGCGGCGGATTGATCACCGCGGTGAAACTCTGCACGCCATACATGCCGAGATTGGACACCGCCGACACGCCGCCTTCATATTCATGCGGCTTCAGCTTGCGCGCGCGGGCGCGCCCGGCGAGCTCCTTGATCTCCTCGGAAATCTCGCGAACCGATTTCCCCTCGGCGTTACGGATGATCGGCGTCACGAGCCCGCCGGGGATCGACACGGCGACGCCGATATCCGAGGATTTGTGGCGCAGCAACGCATCCGGCGTATAGGTGACATTCGCTTCGGGCTTGCGCTGCAGGGCGATGGCGAGCGCCTTGACCACGTAATCGTTGACCGACGTTTTCCATGTCGGTTTGCCGTCGGCGCCGAGCGGCGCGGCGGCGTTGAAATCTTCGCGCAGGCGCAGCAGCGCGTCGATCTCGCAGTCGACGTTGAGATAGAAATGCGGAATGGTCTGGATCGATTCCGTCAGCCGGCGCGCGATCGCCTTGCGCACATTGTCGTGCGGGATTTCCTCGTAAGAGCCGGCCTCGAAGAATTTGCGCGTTATGTCTGCCGATGGCGCCGCGGCGAGCGGCGCCGCCTTCGTCGTCTCTCCGCGTGCAAGCGCCGTCTGCACGTCGCGTTCGATGATGCGGCCGTGCGGCCCGGAGCCTTGCAGCGCGGAAAGATCGAGCCCGCCCTCCTTCGCCAGACGGCGCGCGAGAGGCGAAGCGAAAATGCGCGGCGCGCCAGTGTCGGGAGTGACGAGCGCCATCACTAAGACCTGTAAAGGACGGCCTTAGCCGCCGTGATGACGTCCGCAACGCTCGGCAAAGCGAGCTTTTCGAGATTGGCGGCGTAGGGCATCGGCGTGTCCTTGCCGGTGACGCGCAGCACCGGCGCGTCGAGATAGTCGAAGGCTTCCTGCTGCACGCGCATCGCGATCTCGGCCGATACCCCGCACTGCGGCCAGCCTTCTTCGATCGCGACGCAGCGGCCGGTCTTCTTGACGGACTCGATGATCGTCGCCGTGTCCATCGGCCGCAGCGTGCGCAAATCGATCACCTCGGCGTCGATTCCCTCTTTGGCGAGTTGCTCGGCGGCCTGCAGCGCATAGGTCATGCCGATGGAGAAGGAGACGAGCGTCACGTCCTTGCCCGGCCTTGCGATGCGCGCCTTGCCGATCGGCAAGACGAAGTCCTCCAGCGCCGGCACTTCCGACGTCTTGCCGTAGAGAATCTCATTCTCGAGAAACACGACCGGATTGTCATTGCGAATCGCGGCCTTCAACAAGCCTTTCGCGTCGCTGGCGTTTGACGGCGCGATCACGATCAGCCCCGGCACCTGCGAATACCAGGCGGAATAATCCTGGCTGTGCTGCGCGGCGACGCGCGCCGCCGCGCCGTTCGGTCCGCGGAAAACGATCGGACAGTTGATCTGTCCGCCGGACATGTACAGCGTTTTCGCTGCGGAATTGACGATGTGGTCGATGGCCTGCATCGAGAAATTGAAGGTCATGAATTCGACGATCGGCCGCAGCCCGGCGAAGGCCGCGCCGACGCCAACGCCCGCGAAACCATATTCGGTAATGGGCGTATCGACGACGCGTCTGGCGCCGAATTCCTGCAAGAGACCCTGCGTGACCTTGTAGGCGCCCTGATATTCGGCGACCTCCTCGCCGATCACGAAGACACTCGGATCGCGCCGCATCTCTTCGGCCATGGCGTCGCGCAAGGCTTCGCGCATGGTCATCGACACCATCGTCGTGCCTTCGGGCACCTCCGGCGCGACGCGCGGGGACGGCTGCGCGGCGATGCTGGTCGCCCTGGGCGCGGGTGTTGCAGCCTCGACGGCGGCTTTGGTCGCGGCCTTGTTGGCTTCGCCGGGTTCGTCCTGCGGCGCGGTCTGGCCTGGGACTGGCGGCGCCGCCTCAGCCTGTTTTTGCGCCTTGTCCTCTTCGCCGACGCGATCGACCGGCGCGTGGTCGGCGGTGTCGGCGACCTCCTCGCCTTCCTCGGCGATCACCGCGATCGGCGTGTTGACGGCGACATTCTCGGTGCCGCCGGGAACGAGGATGCGCGCCAGCACGCCTTCGTCGACGGCCTCGACCTCCATCGTCGCCTTGTCGGTCTCGATCTCGGCGATGACGTCGCCGGCTTTCACCGCGTCGCCTTCGTTCTTGAGCCATTTGGCGAGCTTGCCCTGCTCCATCGTGGGAGACAGCGCGGGCATGAGGACATTGACGGTCATTGACTCAATCCCTCACGACGCCAGCACGTCGGTCCACAATTCGCTCGGGTCCGGCTCCTTGTCCGCAGTGGCGAAATCCGCGGCTTCGGCGACGATCTTGCGCGCATTGGCGTCGATCTTCTTGAGTTCGTCTTCGCTCATGCCGTCGGCGATCAGCCGTGCGCGAACTTGCTCGATCGGATCATGCTCCTCGCGCATCTTCTGGACTTCTTCCTTGGAGCGATATTTCGCGGGATCGGACATTGAGTGGCCGCGATAGCGATAGGTCTGCGCCTCTATGAGATAGGGGCCCTTGCCGGCGCGGCACCATTCGATCGCTTCGTCCGCCGTAGCCTTGACGATTCGCACGTCCATGCCGTCGATCTGTTTGCCGGGGATCGCGAACGCCGCGCCGCGCTTCGAAAAGTCGATCTGCGCGGAGGCGCGGGAGATCTCCGTGCCCATCGCGTAACGGTTGTTCTCGACAACGAAGATAACCGGCAGCTTCCAAAGCGCCGCCATGTTGAAGGCCTCATAGACCTGGCCCTGGTTGGAGGCGCCTTCGCCGAAAAAGGTCAAAGATACGCGGCCGTCGCCTCTGTAGGAGTTGGCGAAAGCGACTCCCGCGCCGATCGGCGCCGGCGCGCCGACGATGCCATGCCCCCCGTAGAAATTCGCTTCGCGCGAAAACATGTGCATCGATCCGCCCTTGCCCTTGGAATAGCCGCCGCGCTTTCCGGCGAGTTCCGCCATGACGCGCCTGGGCTCCATCCCGGAGGCGAGCATATGTCCGTGGTCGCGGTAGCTCGTGGTGAATTGGTCGCCGTCGCGCGCCGCCATCTTGACGCCGACGACGACGGCTTCCTGGCCGATGTAGAGGTGGCAGAATCCGCCGATGACGCCCATGCCATAGAGCTGTCCGGCCTTTTCCTCGAATCGCCGGATGAGCAGCATGTCGCGAAAGGCGGTGAGTTCTTGCTCGCGAGTGAAAGGCGGGACTGTTGACGCGCCCGCCGCGCCGCCGCCGCTTTCCTCGACCATATCACCGCTCCCGTCGCTAAGCTTCGCCGTGCAGAGTAATCCAAGACGCCGATGAAAACGAGCGTCTCGCGCTGCCGTTCAATTTGGGGAGCGCGCTAGCGCGTGTCGAGTTGCGACTGGAGTTCCTCGGCGAAGGCGGCGATTCTTTTGGCGTTCACGCCAAAGTCATGGCGTCCGTAACGCGACGCTGAGCGTAGATCGATGCGCGTCTGACCGGGCAGCGGCTTGAAGCGGACGGTGATGTCGTCGTCAAATCCCATGACGAGCGTTTTGTCGATGAAATCGATATGTCCATCGCCGCTCCGTCCGCCCGGCGGCCGCTTGTCGACGAGCGTCCAGCCGCGAGCTTTGGCCGTTTTCAGCACCAGAGCATAGGCCTCGTCCGTGTCGAGATCGACGACGATCGGTTCGACGTCGGGATAGGCCGGCCGCTGCGCCTCCCGCGCCCGGGACGGGATGCCAGGAGGTTGGAAGCCGCTGCGCGCCTCGAAAGCGGCTTTGGAGAAGGAGAAATAGGGCGGATCGGCGACGTCCGTCGAAATGTCGGAAAGCACCGGCAGACGCACCGCCTCGAAAGCCAGATAAGCCGGGTAGCCCAGCGTCAACGCCGCGATGACGAAGGCGGTCGCCGCCGCGCCGGCTCCGCGCCGTCCGGTCCGCCAAATCACGCTGCAAGCGGCGCAAAACAAAAGCAGCGCAATCAGCGCCAAGGCCATGGCGCCGCCAAGCGAAGCGAGCGCCGACGCCGGGTCAAGGGCGCCAAGTCGCCCCAGAAGGATCGCCAAAATCGCCACAGTCGCGGCGAAAATCGCGAACCGTCGGCTCCAAAGCGCGACTTTCGACCAGGGCTCGGGCGGAAGATGACGTCGCATCGGTTCAAAAGACTCGCGTGACCGCCGCCACGGGGCGGCTCGGGCGCATTTTTCGCAATTTCACGGCGAATGCAACGGTTCTCGCGCATTTGAAAAAAAGTCGGGCGGGCGCCGCCTCGGCGCCGGTTCCTTAGCGGCGCGTTAACTTGCCGAGGACAATCCTAGGAAAGCGTCCCTTGAGTTCCCCTCCTGTCGTCGAGCGCACCCATGTCCGACAAGTATTCCGTCGAGTTTAACGAGCCCCAATCCAACGGCCATCCCCATGACCTTCTCGCGCGGCTTTACCGCGAGATCGGCATTTCCGCCGTCGCCGCGGCGCTGGAAGTGGAGCAGTTCGCTCAGCAGCCGACGGCCACGGTCGAGCGCCTAGACGATCGCCGCTTGCCTGCGGTGCTTCTGGGCGACGAGCTCGCCGCCTAGCTGGCGCTAAGCAGGGCGGCCCTTGACACGCCTTTTATGGCTGCCGGCCTGCTTCCTTGTGACCCCGGACCCCTATATGCTTCGGGCAGGAGGACAACGCCATGCGCAAGGCTGTCGCCCTATTCCTGCTCATCGTCCTCGCCACGGTTGGTCTGACAACCGCCGCCGCTGCCGACGTACGCGTGCGCGGCGCGCACGCCCGGGTTCATCGCGTCGCGCCGCCGCCGCCATATACTGACGACGGCTATTTCTCTGATTATGTGACCGGACCCACGGGAGCGCCAACGCCCATCATGCAAGTGCCGGGCTCGGCGAGCGTCGTCACCCGCAAGATGATGGACGACTTCCAGTCGCGCAATCTCTGCGACGCGCTGCGGCTCGCGCCGGGGGTCAGCGGCGGAGGCTGCTAGAGGTTCGCCGTTGTCGGCATTTGGCGGCTGTGGCGGGCCGTCTACTCGACATGCGTCAGTCGAAGAGTTCAGGACGGCGAAGACGCAGCGCCTGAACGAGCGCGAGCGTTTTCATGTCGACGAAGCCGTCCGCCGCCATCAAAGCGGCGAGTTCCTTGAGGCCCAGTTCGACGACGCTAACCTCTTCGTCTTCATGTGCGACGCCGCCGCCGTCGCCGACGCGATCCTCGGCCCGGTATTCAGCCAGATAAAGCGTCATGCGCTCGGTCGAGACGCCCGGCATCGACCAGGCGGTCGCGACATGTTCGAGCGCGCCGAGCCGCAATCCGCCTTCTTCGAGCGCCTCGCGTTTTGCCGTGGCCGCCGCGTCATCCTCGCCCTCGACGAGACCGGCGATCGCTTCGAGCGAATGCGTCGCGCCGACGGCGATCAGCTGCGCGCCGCGCAGCTGCTCCACAAGCAGCGCCGTCTTGCGCGCGGGATCGTATGGCAGCACGGCGGCCGCGCAGCCATGGTCCTCGACATCGCGCAGGAAGGTCTTTCCGTCCGGCATGCGGATGGTCGCGATCGACATCGTCGCCCAGCGCTGGTGCGTTTGTTCGAGTTTGACGACGGAAGGCTTCATGGGGAACTTAATCTCTTGCCGCTATCTGAAATTGAATAGGCCAAAAAAAGGGGCAAGAGCGCGGCTCCTGCCCCTGTACTGACTGTCTCAGCGCGCGCCAGCGGTCACTCGATGATGCTGGCGACGACGCCGGCGCCGACGGTTCGGCCGCCTTCGCGGATGGCGAAGCGCAGCTTCTCCTCCATGGCGATCGGCACGATCAGCGCGACTTCCATCGTCACATTGTCGCCCGGCATCACCATCTCCACGCCCTCCGGCAATGTGACGATGCCGGTCACGTCCGTCGTGCGGAAATAGAACTGCGGACGGTAGTTGGTGAAGAACGGCGTATGACGGCCGCCCTCTTCCTTGGTGAGGATATACGCCTCGGCCTTGAACTTCGTGTGCGGCTTCACCGAGCCCGGCTTGCACAGCACCTGGCCGCGCTCGACGTCCTCGCGCTTCGTGCCGCGCAGCAGGCAGCCGACGTTGTCGCCCGCCTCGCCCTGGTCGAGCAGCTTGCGGAACATTTCGACGCCCGTCACCGTCGACTTCGTCGTCGGACGGATGCCGACGATCTCGACTTCCTCGCCCACCTTGATCACGCCGCGCTCGATGCGCCCCGTCACCACCGTGCCGCGGCCCGAAATCGAGAACACGTCCTCGACCGGCATCAGGA
>NZ_JADNQY010000021.1:0-198034 GCF_015709545.1 Methylocystis sp. H4A
GCGCACAGCGCCGAACCCTTGGTGATCGGAATGTCGTCGCCGGGGAACTCATATTTGCTGAGCAGCTCGCGCACTTCGAGCTCGACGAGCTCCAGAAGCTCCGGATCGTCGACCATGTCGACCTTGTTGAGGAACACGACGAGCGCCGGCACGCCGACCTGGCGGGCAAGCAGAATATGCTCGCGGGTCTGCGGCATCGGGCCGTCGGCGGCCGAGACCACCAGGATCGCGCCGTCCATCTGCGCCGCGCCGGTGATCATGTTCTTCACATAATCGGCGTGGCCGGGACAATCGACATGGGCGTAATGGCGGTTCTTCGTCTCATATTCGACATGCGCCGTCGAAATCGTGATGCCGCGCGCCTTCTCTTCCGGCGCCTTGTCGATCTGGTCATAGGCCGTAAAGGTCGCGCCGCCCGTCTCCGCCAGAACCTTGGTGATCGCCGCCGTCAAAGACGTCTTGCCGTGGTCGACGTGCCCAATCGTCCCAATGTTGCAGTGCGGCTTCGTGCGTGAAAACTTTTCCTTGGCCATGATCCTCGTTCCGAGTGGTCACGAGCCCGTCGCTCGCGCGCGGCGAGCCTTTACGGCTATTGGCGGAATTCTTCAAGGGGCGCGCCTGGCCCCGGGCTATCGGGGCCGACCCGGCCGGGGCGCCAGCAATTCGCAGTTACATGCGGAATGCGGACATATCCGAGTCACCGGCCGTATCGCGTTGCGCGATAGCCGCGCGTTATTCCAGGGGACATCTGGAGTGGCACACGCTGCAAACATGCGCCTGCCTCTATTTCGTTTGCTCCTTGCCGCGTAACGCGGGGCTTCCTTTGGGCGGGAATTCCATATGTCTCTTGATCTCGGATTTGGGCTCCGGCGCAGTCAATTCGACCGCTTCGCTGATCTGCCGCTCGCGAACCGCATCGACGTCCATGGTTTCCACTTCGCCATTAGAGTGGCGGGCGGTGTAGACCCCGACCACGTCCAAAGGCTCGGGACTCTTGATCACCACGAACCCCTCAAGGAATGCGAAATCGACGCACACGCCGTTGATCGGGCAGAAATAGCCCGCGATGTCGAAACAATTCAGCTCCGTCGCGCCGTCGGCCTGAAGTTCGGCCTTCTTGAACGGCGTGACGCTGAACGGACCAGGGTCCGACCCGAATTCCGTCGCGAGCGCCACTTTCGCGGCGATGGCGAAGCGCTTCCTGGTCGGATTATGGATGTTGACGATTGTCCGATAGACGCCCTTCGCCAAAGTTCCGTCCTGATGTGGAACCAGCAGCGAACAGACGACCTTGGCGGCATATTGATATTCGGTCTTTAGGGTTTCGTTGGATTTCAACGGCTGCGCGCGTGAACTCGCGGGAATTCCAGCGCAAGCAAGGCTCAGTGCGAGGAGGGCGCCGTTAAAAGCATGTGCGCGTTTCATAATCCGCACTCCACGACAAATGGGGTTTGCGAAATATCTGTTCTTGTCGCCCGACCCAGCCCCAATGCCTTTGGCGCCGAGATCATCGGGCGCCCAAAATAGACCTCTCATCGAACAATCGTTCGCTTAGGCTAACGTGCGAACGCGTGAATTCGTTCCGCGGATAACTGGCCCGACGCCGGATGCCGTGCCTCAAGGCGCTCTTGGCGGCCTATCCGAAACAGCGCCTGCCAATTGGCCATTCCCGTTCCGGCGCAAGAGACCGTCTCGGGTCGTCCTTCGCAGTGCGGCCGCGACTAAAGCGCTGCGCGTTGAAATCGCCGCCGCGCGCGCCAACTGGTTGTGTGGCGGGGCGTAAATGCGGCTTTAAAAATTGCGCTACGATTTCTTCGACGATCCGGTCGATTGGGCGTTCGCCGCCCTCTTCGCCTTGCTCACCCTCGCCGCGTGGGGATTGCGGCTCTGGGAGCCGTCGATCGGCGGTCCGCTCACAAATCTGGCGCTGAACTTCGCCGCGCTGATCGTCGTCCTGCTCGCCGCTCAATATCTGTGGCGCGCCTGGTTTCCGAATTACCCTTTCGGCGTCGGCCCGGCATGGAGGCGGTTCGCCGCCTATCCGATGCGCCAATTCGTCTATGCGGCCGCGGGCCTGCTCGTCGTCAGCAGCGGATTCGAAGCGATTTTCAGCGGCGCTTCGTTTGACGTCGTGGGAATCTCGGCCGGATCGCCGGGTCCGGCGGATCCGGACTTCGCCGACGTCGCACGCGCAATGAACCAGATCGCCGCCTTCGCGCTCCCGGCCGGATTGATCGCATATCTGGGCTTCGTCGCTTTGGCCGGACCGGCGCGGCGCGCGACGTCAACGGCGCTTGTCGCCACCGCGCCGCAACGGAGGGCGTTGGCGCTCTCGCCGCAATCGGCTCTGGTCGGGCAGGATCTTGGCCGTCGCATCCGCCTCATGGGTTGGATCGGATTTTGGCTGGATTTCGTCCTGGCGTTCCTGACCGCCCCGCTCCTCGCTTTTGGCGCGGTTGGCCAATCGATCAGCTCCACCGTCTGGGTCAGCGACCCGATCCATTGGGGGTATTTCGGACTGGGACTCCTATTCGCTTCACTGTTCCTGGATCTCTTTTCGACGATCGCCTCCGGCAGGCTGATGCGCGATCCGGCGCGCATGCTCGCCGCCGATCAGCCAGCGGCGCTGTGGTTTCTCGGCGTAGGTTCGCTCGTCAACGTGCTCGGCTCGATGGTCTCGTTCATCGGCGTCGGCTTGAGCATCGCCCTGCTTGTCGCCAAGACCGTGTCGCAGCCCCCGGGGATCGCGATTACCGATCCGGACAGGATCGTGCGCGCGCTCGACGTCTTCATCTTAATGGCGAACTTTAACTTGCTTCTTGCTCATTTCATTGGGGCTGGAGCTGCGGTTTGGCTCAGCATGCAAGTACTGAAGGCGCGCCATAAGTTCGCTGTCGGATTGGGATGAGGAGCTAACGACCGGCAAAAAGGGCGCCCGACAGAACCTCGATCGATCGCCGCGGTTGAAGGCCGAACTGGGGATCCGCCTAGAGTCCTATTCTTCGTAAACG
This sequence comes from Methylocystis sp. H4A, assembly GCF_015709545.1. Taxonomy (NCBI): domain Bacteria; kingdom Pseudomonadati; phylum Pseudomonadota; class Alphaproteobacteria; order Hyphomicrobiales; family Methylocystaceae; genus Methylocystis; species Methylocystis sp. H4A. The sequence goes on from NZ_JADNQY010000021.1 coordinate 3,012, forward strand.
ACTGCGCCCCCGACGACGGTCGTCTTGACCACGCCCTGCAGCAGCGCCCCATCGAACGGGGTGTTCTTGGAGCGCGAGTGGAGCGCCGCGGGATCGACGACGAAAGGCGCGTCTGGATCGAAGCGGATGATGTCCGCCGGGGCGCCTTTTTGCAGCCTGCCCTGCGGCAGTCCCAGAATTTCAGCCGGGCGCGACGTCATCGCCTCGAGCAGGCGCGTCAGCGTGATGTCGCCCGAATGCACGAGCCGAAGCCCCGCCGCGAGCATCGTTTCGAGGCCGATCGCCCCATATTCGGCTTCCGCGAAAGGCAGCCGTTTGGTTTCGACGTCCTGCGGATCGTGGTCGGAGACGATGACGTCGATCAGGCCTTCGCCGAGCGCGCGAACGAGCGCCTTACGTTCATCCTCATGGCGCAACGGCGGTCTGAGCTTGAGGAAGGTGCGATAGTCGCCGATGTCGTTCTCGTTCAGCGTCAGATGATTGATCGAGGTCCCGCAGGTCACGGCCAAGCCCTCGTCCTTGGCTCTGCGCAATGCATCCAACGCAAGCGTCGTCGTCACGATCGCCGAGTGGTAGCGCGCGCCGGTCAGCGCCACGAGCCGCAAGTCGCGATCGAGCATGATCGCCTCTGCTTCACGCGGCGCGCCGGATAGGCCGAGCCGATGCGCAAATTCGCCTTCGTTCATGACGCCGACGGAAAGGTCGGCGTCTTCCGCGAAATGAATGACGAGCGCATCGAAATCGCGCGCATAGGTGAGCGCGCGTCGCATGACGAGCGCGCTTCGCACCGAGCGCGCGCCGTCGCAGAAAGCGACCGCGCCGGCCTGCTGCAGCAGCCCCAGCTCGGCGATCTCCCTGCCCTCGCGGCCTCTGGTCAACGCCGCCATCGGCGCGACGCGGACGCGCCCGGTGTCGCGCGCACGGCGCAGAACGAAATCGACGACGGCGGGATCGTCGACGGGCGGCTGCGTCGCCGCGGTCGATACGATTGTCGTCACGCCGCCCGCCGCCGCGGCGAAAGTCGCGCTGGCGATGGTTTCGCGATGTTCCGCCCCCGGCTCGCCGACGAAGGCCTGCATGTCGATGAGGCCCGGCGCGACGACGTCGCCGGCGCAATCGATGGTGCGCGCGCCTTCGGGAGCGTCGCCCTGTCGAACGGATTCGCCGAGCTCGGCGATGACGCCGTCGAGCGTCACCAGACCGCCCCGCATTTGACGACCCGAGCCCGGATCGATCAGCCGTGCGTTGAGAAGGAACAGCGGCGCTGGAGCTTGTGTCGGCGACATGGCGTCTGCTTAGGCCATTTCTCGTAGGTTGAAAATGCGCCTGGATCGGGGGTATTGGGGTTGAACTCATCCCGCAAGCGCCTAGCTACCGCGAGTTGGGGCTGCGAGCGGCGCGTGCCGAGCGCCCCCGGGGAGAACGTATGCGTTCCCTCAGCCCTCCAGAATCTCCACTCGCGTCAAGCGTGGCGGAAGGCGAAGAACGCCCTGATCTTCCGGCGATGATGAACGCCGCCTTCGACGGAATCATTGCGCTCGACGAGCACGGCGTGGTGCGGTCGAGCAGCGCGGAGGCGGCGTCGCTCTTCGGCTATGCGCCTGGCGACGTCATCGGAAGGGATTTTGGCATGTTGACGGCGGAGGCGAATCAACGCCGCCGCGACTATCTGCGGCGGGGAACGCCAAGCATTCGCCGACGGATCGAAGGCCTGCGAGAGGACGGCTCCGTCTTTCCCGTGGAGCTTGTCGTCAGCGAAGTCGCCTGCGACGGAGAACGGCTTTTTATCGCTTTGATCCGCGATCTCAGCTCCAGGCGCCGCTTTGAGCAGGGGGTTCAGGAACTTCAGGCGAATCGCCTTGAGTTGATTGAGAATATGGCGACCGGATTGGCGCATGAGCTCAAGCAGCCTTTGACCGCGATCGGCGCCTATCTCAATTTCGCGCGTCGGCATTTGAAGGAAAATGTCCTCTCGATCGAGAAAGTCGAGGAGATGTTGGACAACGCCGATGCGCAAGTCTTCCGCGTCGCGGAAATCATGGACAATCTTCGCCAGTTCATCGCGCGCGGAGAGACCTCGAAAGCGCCCCAAAGTCTGAACGCCGTCATCCGAACCGCCTGCGAGTTCACCGATGCGCTCGCCAAGGAACATCATGTCAAAACCGCGATCGACCTCGAAGCGTCGCCGGACACGGTGGTGATCAACAAAGTTCAGATTCAACAGGTCGTCGTCAATCTTAAGCGTAACGCCGTCGAGGCCATGCAGAACTGCGAGCGACGCGAGATGAAGGTGTCGACTCGCCTGGTTGAAGGCAACCTCATTCGCGCCGATGTCACGGACACCGGTCCTGGATTGCCCGAGGAGGTCAAAGACAGGCTCTTCGAGCAGTTCACGACGACGAAGCCGCACGGTCTGGGCGTCGGCCTCTCCATATCCCGCTCGATCGTCGAAGCACATAACGGGAAGATCTGGGCGGAGCCCAACCCCGGGGGCGGGACCATCTTCAGCTTCGTATTGCCTCTGGAAGATCGCTGACCGGTCGGTCAGGCGGAGAGGCGACGCCGCCGGATCGGCGGCGCCAAAGTGCGGTCGCACGCCAAAAGGTCCAAAGATAAGAGATCGTTAAGAGTGATTATGGTTAAGCAGGGATGAACTGCTATTGTCGCGCGTCGCGCATCCGTCCCGAGCGTCATTCGAACCCCCGCCGTTGGGGCCATCTTTAGGGAGAGACGGCTTCGTGTTGACCTTCGAGAATGTCGGCTTGCGCTATGGCGTCGGCGCCGAAACGCTCCGAGACGTGAATTTCCAGATCAAACCGCGTTCTTTCCAGTTCCTGACCGGCCCGTCAGGCGCAGGCAAGACCACCTTGATGCGACTGATCATCATGGCGCTGCGGCCGACCCGCGGGTTGATCAACATCTTCGGCAAGGACACGGCGGCGCTCAGCAATGAAGACGTCGCGGCGACGCGCCGCAAAATCGGCGTCGTCTTCCAGGATTTCCGCCTTCTGGATCATCTGACGCTTTACGAAAACGTCGCCCTGCCCTTGCGCGTGCTCGGCCGCGAGGAGTCGACCTATCGCGCCGAGGTGGTCGAACTATTGCGCTGGGTGGGCCTCGGCGAGCGCGCGCATGCGTTCCCAACCATCCTTTCGGGCGGCGAGAAGCAGCGCGCGGCGATCGCCCGCGCGCTGATTTCGCAACCCAAACTGCTGCTGGCCGACGAACCGACGGGCAATGTCGACCCGACTCTCGCGCGCCGGATCCTACGCCTCTTTATCGAACTCCACCGATCCGGAACCGCCGTCATTATCGCCACTCATGACTTAAGCCTCATGGACCAGTATGAGGATGCGCGGCGTCTTGTGCTTGCCGACGGCCGGCTTCACATCTTCGAATGAGCAGACGATGGCCCTGATGCGATTTTGGTCCTCGATGCGCCCGGCCGCGTCCGACGTCGATGAAGACGCCGAAGAGATTCCGTCGCAAAGCGCGCTCGTGCCCGCCGATTCCGTCGCCGGCCGCTCGCTGGTGATCGTCATCGCGATCATGACGTTCCTCGCCGCGCTCGCCGCTAACGTCGCCATTCTTGTCGCCGATGCGAGCGTCGAATGGCGCAGCGACGTCGCGCGCGAAGCGACCGTGCAAGTGCGTCCGGTCCCCGGCCGCAACGTCGAGGCCGATGTTAAGGACGCGGCGGAGGCGATGCGGCGAACGCCCGGCGTGCGGGAAGCGCGAGTCTACGCCAAGTCGGAATCCGAGGCGCTGCTGACGCCGTGGCTCGGCGAGGGCCTGAACCTCTCCGAACTGCCCACCCCCCGCATGATCGTGCTGAAGCTCGACGCCGAAAATCGGGCGGATCTCGACAAGTTGCGCATGGAGCTCGAGCGCGCCGTTCCAAACGCCGTGCTCGACGATCATCATGTCTTCATCGAGCGTCTCGGAGATATGGCGCGCGCAGCCGTGGCCATCGCCGCCCTCATCTTCGTTTTTATCCTCGCGGCGATGGCCGTCGCCGTGGCCTCAGCCACCCGCGCCGCCGTCGCGACAAACCGGGAAATCGTGGAAGTGCTCCATATCGTTGGCGCGGCCGACTCGTTCATCGCGCGCGAATTTCAGCATCGCTTCATGGCGTTGGGATTGCGTGGCGCGCTGATCGGCGGCGGCGGCGCCATCGCCTTTTTCGCCCTGGCGCAGTTCTTCGCGCAGCGGTGGCGCGCGACCGGCGGCGGCGATCAGATGGAGGCCATGTTCGGCGATTTCACAATTGGCGCGAGCGGCTTTGTCGTCATCGTTCTGCTCGCTGGCGGCGTCGCCGCGCTGACCGGCTATCTCTCGCAGTTCATTGTGCTGCGCCACCTGCAGCGGCTCGGTTAAGCGCATTCGCCCAAATCTGCCGCCCCGATAACATCGGCGCAGAAATGCCCCTATAGTCGTGTCAGAATCGCGCCTCGCGCGTTCTGGTCAGGAAGCATGGGCGAAGGACTCCACGATTGACGACCCCCGCACGCCAGGGAGTGAAGAATGGGTAGCGCCGTCCGCAAGGCCGCCTGCGCGATCCTCGCTGGCGGCGCTGTTCTCGCCGCGGCGCTCCTGTTGGGTTTTGTCGGCTTCGCGCTGTCGCTGCCGCGAGAGGAGTTCTCCATTCCGGTGCAGACGGAAGGCGTGGTCGTACTGACCGGCGGCTCGGATCGCGTGCTCGACGCGGCGACCCTTCTCGCCAGCGGACGGGCGCGTCGCATGCTGATCACCGGCGTCAATCCCTCTACCCGCAGCTCCTTGCTGGCGAAAATACTGCCCGTGTCGCGAGAGCTCTTCGATTGCTGCGTCGACCTCGGCTACCAGGCGCTCGACACTGCCGGCAACGCCAAAGAGACGCGCGATTGGGCGCGCGAGCACAATATCACCCGCACGCTCATCGTCGTCACGTCGAACTACCACATGCCGCGTGCGCTGGTCGAAATCTCAGCCGCCTTGCCGAAGGTCGAGCTCTATCCCTTTCCGGTCGTCAGCGAACATATCGACGTCGCCGACTGGATCAGCAATCTGCACGTCGCCCGTTTTGTCGGGAAGGAATATATGAAATACGTAGGATCGCTGCTGCGCACCAAGCTTTTCAAGGGATACGAGGAGCCGGAGCCTCCCCCGCAGCTTCGCCACAGCGTCGCATCTGATTGAAATCTTGTTTCAACGCCTCTTGGCGTCGTAAAAGCGCGCCACGCCCCTTCGCCCAGATCTCGCCAATGCTCCTCCTGCGCTCCCTCATTTTCCAGATCGTGTTCTTCCTGAACATGTTCACGCTCATGATCGTCTGGCTGCCAGGCCTGATGATGCGGCGCCAGACCAACCAGGAGCTTGGACGCACCTGGGGGCGCACGACTCTCTGGCTGCTCGACAAAATCTGCGGGGCGAAGATCGACTGGCGAGGTCTCGAGAATATCCCCAAAGGCGCGGTGATCGTCGCCTGCAAACATCAGTCGATCTGGGAGACCTTCGTTCTGCCGATCAGGTTTCCCGACTTCAGCTATATTCTGAAGCACGAACTGATCTGGCTGCCTTTTTTCGGCTGGTACCTACTGGCGGCCGAGCAGATCGCCATCGATCGCGCCAAGGGCGGCAAGCTGCTGCCGCAGCTGATCTCCAAATCGAAGAAGATTTTCGCCCAGGGACGGCAGCTCTTCATTTTTCCCGAAGGCACGCGCCGCCCGGCCGGCGCCCCGCCGCAATATAAATTCGGCATCGCCCATCTTTACGCGGCGGCCGAAACGCCGGTGCTTCCCGTCGCCGTGAATTCCGGGCTGTTTTGGCCGCGCCGCTCGTTCCTCATCCGGCCGGGAACCGTCGTGATCGAGTTCCTGCCCTTGATCGCGCCCGGCATGGAGCCGCGCGCTTTTTTCGACAAGCTCTCGACGGAGATCGAGGCGGCGTCCGACCGATTGATCGCCGAAGCGCTCGCGAAAGACCCGTCGCTCGCCGAAGTCGTCGCCAAAGGACGCGCGAGCGCTCAAAGTATGGCGCCGGCGCAGGAATGAAGGACGCAGCATCCTCCGGCCGAATCTAAAGAGTGTCCTGTTCAAGGTTGAGATGCTGCTCGACCCGCCGAAGACGCGCTTCAAGTTCGCTGATAAGGACGCCGTGGCCGATCGCGGACGTATGATATTCGATCACCGCTCGGCGCAATCCAACAATCTGCTCGCTTAAATCCTTGCGGGTTGCGTCGACTTTGGCGTCGAGCGACATCAGATCCGAAGCGACATCGGCACGCAAGGAGCGCGACTCGAAAGCTATCTCCGCCAGGTCATTCTTGGTGGCCATTTCCGCGCGCATGTCGCGAAGCAGCTGCAGGATCGGACTTTCGGGCGCCTCGGCCAAATATTCACCCGTTTCTGCGTGCGCCTAACCTCCCGCCGTGCCCGTCAGCGCTTGCGGCGCCACAAGCAGCGGATATTCCGCCTCGACGAGGTAGGGGCCGCCCCCCACGGAATCGCGCGACGAATAGAGCACGAAGCGCTCCGCGGTGAAGCGCAGCGGCGGGAAATAGCCGCGCGCGCCGAGATAGGCGGCGACGGCGCCGGCGCTGGCGCCGCGCAGACGCGCGAGCGTCACATGCGGGATGAATTTGCGCGGCTCGGGCGGCGCGCCGAGCCGGCGCAACAGCCGCTCCTGCTCCGCCTGCATGTCCATCAGGGTCGGCTCCGGCCGGGCGCGCGCGACGATGGCGCGGGGCTTGTCGCCGCCAAACGACGTCAGCTGGTCGAAGGTGACGGTGACTTCTGGACGGCGGATGAAGGAGAGCGCATTCGCCGCGTCGCGCGCGAAAGCGTCATCGACGTCGCCGATGAAGCGCAAGGTGACATGATAATTCTCAACGTCGATCCAGCGGCCGCCGGGGATTCCGCCGCGCAGGCGCGCGAGGCTCTCGGCGATTGAGCGGGGAATCTCCAGGGCCGTAAACAGTCTGGGCATGACATCCTCCCCAAGCGGGATCGCGCAGCCTCATTGCGCGCGCGAATTCCTACGCGCCCCCATGGAAACGAGCGTTCTTTCAACAAAGGGCGCGATTTTTTTGACGATCTTCGCCACGCCGGCGGCGTTGGGATGAATGCCGTCCGAGATGAGGAGCGCGGGCGAGCCCCAGACGCCTTCCAAGATAAAGGGCACAAGCGGCGCCTCATGTTTGGCGGCAAGATCCGGATAAACCGAATCGAATTCCTTCTTGTAAGCTTGCCCGTGATTCGCGCTCGAGACCATCGCCGTCAGCACCGGGCGAACGCCTTTCTGCTTTAACGTCGCAAGAATCCGATCGAGGTTGGCGCGCGTTATCCTCGGATCATGCCCGTTCAACATGTCATTCGCGCCAAGCTCGACGACGGCGATGTCGAAAGGCCCGGCGCCAAGGGTATAGTCGAGGCGCGCGAGCCCGGTCGTCGTCGTGTCGCCGGAAACGCCCCCTTGGACGACCTCGACGTTATATCCGTCCTCGCTCAGGCGTCTCTTGAGCTGCGCCGGAAGCGAATCTTCGGCGCCGATGCCGGGCCCTGCCGTCAGGCTGTCGCCAAACGCCAGGATTCGCACAGGTTCGGCGCGCGCGGACGTGAGCGCAATGGTCAAGAGGGCTAAGGACGCGAAAGCCGCGGCTTGGAGAGGACGGCGGAAAGCGCAATAAGGCGACTGGACTGCGGGCGTCGAATGCGGCGCATCTTTCAAGGTTTTGCTCCGTGCTGCGACAAGTCATCGAAGTTGAAGGCGTCGATCTCACGCTCGGCGAAGGCGCCGCCCGCGTGCATGTGCTCAAGACTGTCAGCCTGAGCGTAGCGCAGGGCGAAACCGTCGCTCTTCTGGGACCCTCCGGCTCGGGCAAATCGACTTTGCTCATGACCCTCGCCGGACTGGAGCGACCTGACGCCGGAAGCGTCAGGATTGACGGGCGCGATCTTGGCGCCCTTTCGGAAGACGCGCTCGCGCGTTTCCGCGGAGAAAACATAGGGATCGTCTTCCAGTCTTTCCAGCTGATCCCCACCATGACGGCGCTGGAGAATGTCGCCATTCCACTGGAACTCGCCGGGAAATCAGACGCTTTCGCACGCGCCGAGGCCGAGCTTGCGGCGGTCGGGCTCGCTGAGCGCCTGGCCCACTATCCAGCTCAGCTTTCGGGAGGTGAGCAGCAGAGGGTGGCGCTCGCCCGGGCGCTCGCGCCCGACCCGCTGATCCTCGCGGCGGACGAGCCCACGGGCAATCTCGATTCGGAAACCGGCGCCGCGGTGATTGAACTCATTTTTGCGCAACAACGACGCCGCGGGGCGACGCTCGTGCTCGTCACCCATGATGCGGCGCTCGCCGCACGCTGCAGCCGACGCGTTCTGCTGCGCTCGGGCCGCATCGAGGCGAGCGAGCGGGCGGCGTCATGAAGCCGATGCGCTTCGTCGCCCTGCCCTTCGCATTGCGCTTCGCCCTGCGCGACCTGCTCGGCGACCCGCGCGGCTTTGGCGTCTTCATCGCCTGCATCGTCATCGGCGTCGCCGCGATCTCCGGCGTCTCCGGCCTGTCACGCTCACTGGCGCAGGGGCTCGCGCGGGAGGGCCGAACGATACTGGGCGGCGACGCTTCCTTCAGCCTCGTCTCGCGGGAGTTTTCGCCGGAGCAACGCGCCTTCTTCGAGGCGCGCGGGCGGCTATCCGAAATTTCGCTGATGCGGGCGATGGCCCGGCGCGACGACGGCGAGGCCGCGCTGGTGGAGATCAAAGCCGTCGATCCGGCGACTTATCCAACATTCGGCGCGGTCGCGCTCGATCCCGACATGCCCTTGGCCGAGGCGCTGGAAGAACGAAACGGGCTGCCGGGCGTCGCGGTCGATCCGATGCTGCTCGCGCGCCTCGACGCCAAGCTCGGCGACACCGTGATGATCGGCGTTTCGCGCTTCACGCTGCGCGCAATTCTGCGCAGCGAACCCGACAAGCTCGCGGGCGGAGTTGGCTTCGGGCCGCGCGTCATGATGACGCGCGCCGCGCTCTCAGGCGCGGAACTGGCGACGCCGGGCTCCATCGTCCGGCATGTCATCCGCGTCACGCTGCGCGAGGGCGCCGACGCCGACCTCAAGGCGTTCGCCGCCGACGCCGCGAACGCCTTTCCGCAAGCCGGATGGGAGTCGCGCACGCGAGACGCCGTCTCGCCGCAGTTCTCGCGCAATCTCGACCGGTTCGCCCAACTGCTCACCCTCGTTGCGCTCACCGCCCTCGTCGCCGGCGGCGCCGGCGTCGCGAACGCCGTACAGGGCTTCGTCGAGCGCAAGCGCGCGCAATTCGCCATTCTCAAGGCGCTCGGGGCCGAGGGCTCTCGGGTCTTCAGGATCGCCCTCGCCCAGGTTCTGGCGGCGGCGTCCTTCGCCATCCTGCTGGGGCTCATCGTCGGCGCGGCGATTCCCTGGGGCGCGGCGCAAGCGCTGCGCGATCTCGCCGATCTCCCCGTATCGGCGTCGCTCGACGCGCAAGGCGCGCTCTATGGGGCTCTGTACGGGCTGCTCGTCGTCCTGATCTTTGCGCTCGTTCCTCTGGGCCGCGCGCATGAAGTTCCCGTAGCGGCGCTGCTGCGCGACGACCCGCGGGGCGCGACTCTCGCGCGCTACCGCGCCGGCGCAGCGGCCGCGGCGATTGCGCTCGCCGCCCTGGTCATGGCCACGTCTTTCGACGTGAAGCTGGGCGCGGCCTATGTCGCCGCCGCTGTCGCGGCCTTCGCCCTGCTGCGCGGCGCGGCATGGCTCGCCATGCGGCTGGCTCGCGGGCTTCCGCGTTCGCGCGACGCGCGGCTGCGGTTCGCGCTCGCCAATATCTGGCGGCCGAAAAGCCTGACGCCGGCGCTGATGATCTCCATCGGCCTGACTCAAACGCTGCTCATTTCGCTCGTGCTGGTTGAAGGCGCGATTCACAACGAGTTGGCGCGGGCCGACGCCGGCGAGATTCCCAACTTCTACTTCATCGACGTGCCGAAGGCGCAAACCGAGGCTTTTGCCGATTTCCTCTCTGCCGAGGCGCCCGGCGCGCGCATCGAACACGTGCCGATGATGCGGGGGCGCATCGTCGCCGTGAAAGACGCGGCCATCGACAAGACCGCCGTGGCCGACGACGCCAAATGGGCGCTCGAGGGCGACCGCGGCGTGACATTTTCCCCCACAATTCCGACGAACTCCGCGCTCGCCGAAGGCGAATGGTGGCCGGCGAATTACGTCGGTCTGCCGCTCGTATCACTGGAGCAGAAGGTCGCTGAAGGATTGGGTCTGACCATCGGCGACTCGATCCGAGTCAATGTGCTCGGCAGGGAGATAGCAGCGCAGGTCGCCAATCTGCGCCGGGTGGATTGGCGCAGTTACGCCATCAACTTCATCATGGTGTTTTCACCCAATGTTTTTGCCGGGGCGCCCTACACCGAGCTCTTCACCGTGGCGTATGGCGCGCCATCGGTCGCGGCGCGCGACGCCAAGGACGCGCGGCTCGCGCGCGAGACGGCGAAACGCTTTCCGAGCATCGTTTCCGTGCGCGTCAAGGACGCGCTGGCGGCGATCGACAAGATCGCCGGACAGTTGGCGCTGGCCGCGCGCGCCGCGGCGGGTCTCGCCATTGTCACGGCGGTGCTAGCGCTTGCGAGCGCGCTTGCCAGCGGCCAGCGCGCAAGGCTGCACGACTCGGTGGTTTTGAAGACTCTCGGCGCCACCCGCTTCTGGCTGGCCACAGCCTATGCTTTGGAATTTGGGCTGGTCGGCCTCGCCGCCTCCCTGATCGCGGTCGCCGCCGGATCCGCCGCCGCCTACGCGATGACGACGATCCTCATGAAGATCGATTTCGCCTTCCTGCCCTGGACCACGGCGCTGATCTCGCTCGCCACTCTCGCCGTCACCATCGCCCTCGGCCTCGCCGGCGCCTGGCGGGCGCTCTCCAGACGTCCCGGACCGGAGTTGCGCCAGCCTTAGGCGGAGAGCGAAGGCTCGACGATAAAGGGAAACGCGCCCTCTACGATCGCGCCATCCGTCGCGAGCACACGGTAGTCGACCTCATAAAGTCCGGGCTGCAGAACCGGCGTGTCGAGGATCAACTCTTTGGAGGCTTGTTTCTGCGTCGCTTTGGCGATCACCAGGCCGTTTCTGCTCTTGAGCGTGATCGTCGAGATGACGGCGTCAGCCTTCCCTTCAAACACCAGCCTAATCTGACGCACAGGCTTAACGACCCGCTGTCTCGATGCCGGGAACGACTCGACGAGGAACTGATGATGAGCCAGCCCGGCCGTCGCGGAGCACAAGCCCAGCCCGGCGGCGAGGACCGCCGCCCAAGCGTATCTGATGAGCTTCATTTGTCTTTCTCCCGACCGGCTACCCGCCCGCCTCGATGTCTGGAGAAATAACTTTCCGACGCGCGATTTGTTCGAAGCGCGAGCGCACGAGAGAGGCGCGGCGCGACGATAGGAAATTTGCGCAAAATTCGCCAACGGCTGCGCTGCCTTGCCCTTTGGGCTGCGACCTCCTAAAACGCTTGAGCGTCGACGGCCCGCCGGGCGGCGCCTTTTGCGTCATGCGCCAAAATGCGCGACGCGCCGTCAGCGGAACCCAATCTTGGCCGACAAGAACGCCCTCTCCTGGCCGAATTTCGCGGTATCGATTCTCGGCGGCGTCGCAGCGGCCGTGATCTTCGCCGTCGTCGCGCGCGGCGGCTTCGGCGGGCTCCTCATAGCGCATCTTGCGCCTCTGCCGATCATGATCGTCGCCTTCGCCTTTGGCCTGATCCACGGGGCGACGGCGGCGATACTCGCGTCGATCATCCTGACCTTCTGGCTGCATCCGGTGGTCGGCATGGGATATGCTCTGCTGATCGCGGCGCCGGCCTGGTCCGCTGTCTATGCGGCGCTTGGCGCGCCCCGCGGCGGCCGGGACAGGCTGACGCGTAATCTGCCGGGATGGGCGGCGCTCGCGCCTGCGACCTTTCTGGCGACGGCGATCATTCTCTGGCTGATCGTCGCCACCCTCGCCTTCGGATCGCTCGACGAAGCGCTGAATCCGATCCGGGCGCGCGCCTTCATCCTGCTCGACATTATGGTGAAAGAGCGTGACCTTGGCGATAAGATCGATCCGACGACGCTTTCCGGGTCCGTCGCGCGCGCCGTCCCCGCCTTTCTCGCCGGCTATGGTCTGCTGATCCACGTCATCAATTTGTGGCTCGCCGCAAGGATTGCGCAAGCGTCTAAGGTGCTCAGCCGCCCTTGGCCTGACATCGCCAATGAATTCCGCCTGCCCAAGCCGGTGGGCGGCCTCTTTCTGAGCGGAATCGCGCTGATCTTCTTCCAGGGCCTCGCCGGCGCGATCGGACTGGTGCTGGCGACGACCATGGGGCTGCTGCTTGCGTTTCAAGGGCTCGCCGTCGCGCATATCTACCTGCGCGGTTCACGCTCAAGCGCCCTGGTGCTGGCGATCATCTATTTCACCCTCGGATTTTTGGGGTGGCCCCTGCTGTTTTTCGCCGCACTCGGCGTCGCCGACCTGATCTTCAACTATCGCGTCCGAAAGACGGACGCCGGGCCCACCGCGATGCAAAAACCGGATTGACTTTCGCCCGGTTTTTCTCGACATAGCCCGCTATCTCGGAGAAGTAGCAAAGATGGACGTCATTCTGCTGGAACGCGTGGCCAAGCTCGGCCAGATGGGCGAGACCGTGCGCGTGCGCGACGGCTACGCCCGCAATTTCCTGCTGGCGCGCGGCAAGGCGCTGCGCGCGACGGAAAACAACAAGAAGCATTTCGAGACGCAGCGGGCGCAGATCGAGGCGCGCAATCTCGAGGCTAAGAAAGAAGCCGAAGCCGTCGCCGAAAAGCTCAACGGACAAAGCTTCAACATCATTCGCCAGGCGGGCGAGAGCGGCCAGCTCTATGGCTCGGTTTCGGCGCGAGATATCGCCGAGGCGGCGACCACGGGCGGCTTCTCGGTCAATCGCGATCAGATCGTCCTGGTGCACCCGATCAAGACTCTCGGCCTTCACCAGACGCCCGTGCATCTGCATCCGGAAGTTGATGTGAAGATCACGATCAACGTGGCCCGTTCGGAAGAAGAGGCCGAGCGGCAGGCGCGCGGCGAAAGCGCTACGATCAGGGAAGAGACGTCGATGGACGATCTCGGCCTGGAAGTCGGCGCGGCTCTGGCGGAAGCCGGCGACGTCGAGATGTAAGCTCCCGTACGCGCGCACGTCCATCGCCGGCGGCCCTTCGGCCGCCGGTTTCGTTTTCCCGGGCCTATCTCTGATTCTCTTTTAAATGCAAGAAGAGTCGGACACGCGCTGAACGAATCTTTTTCACCATGTGGAAAAGACTCGCTTCTCGCTGCGGCGGACAAAAGGCTATGGCGGCGCCGACGCGTTAATGTATTGTTAACGGCGTCTCAGGCTCGCGCGTCGCGTTCGCAGCCCGGAACAGTCTCAAACAAGTCCGATCATCGATGCCACCAATCGAACAATTGGCGGGCCGGCGCGCGTTTCAGGTCGCGCAGCCGGACGCGCCTGCCTATCGCGCGCCGCCGCACAATATCGAGGCCGAGCAAGCGCTGCTCGGCGCGATTCTGGTCAACAATGACGCTTTCGACAGAGTCTCGGACTTCCTGAAGCCCGAGCATTTTTCCGAGGATTTGCACCGGCGCATCTTTGAACTTGCGGCGCAGCTCATTCGCGCCGGCAAGCTCGCGACCGTCGTGACGCTGAAGACGTTCCTTGCGGACATCGAGCTTCCGGCCGGCGTGACGATCCAGGCCTATCTTGCCCGACTCGCCGCCGAGGCGACGACGATCATCAACGCCGAAGACTATGGCCGCACCGTTCACGATCTCTCGGTTCGCCGGGAGCTCATCGTCATCGGGCAGGATATCGTCAACACGGCCTATGATTCGCCGATCGATTCGCCGCCGCGCGCGCAAATCGAAGAAGCCGAACGGCAGCTCTATTCGATCGCCGAGACGGGTCGCTACGACGGCGGCTTTCAGCGATTTGCCGAAGCGCTCACCACCGCGCTCGATATGGCGAGCAGCGCCTATATGCGCGATGGGCATCTGTCCGGCGTCGCCACGGGCCTGCTCGATCTCGACGAAAAGATGGGCGGTCTGCAAAAATCCGACCTCATCATCGTCGCCGGGCGACCGGGCATGGGCAAGACCGCTCTCGCCACGAACATCGCCTTCAATGTCGCGCGCGCCTATCAATTCGAAGCTGAGCCCGACGGGACGCATAAGACGATCAACGGCGGCATCGTCGGCTTCTTCTCTTTGGAAATGTCGGCCGAACAATTGGCGACGCGCGTCATCGCCGAGCAGTCCGGCGTGCCGAGCTATAAGATTCGCCGCGGCGACATCAATGAGGACGATTTTCGCCGCATCGCCGACGCCGCGCGGGAAATGCAAAGCATTCCCTTCTACATCGATCAGAGCGGCGGCATCTCGATCGCGCAACTCACCGCGCGGGCACGGCGCCTCAAACGGCAGAGAGGCCTGGACCTGCTCGTCGTGGACTATCTCCAACTGCTCGCCGGTTCGCGTTCCCGCAATGAAAATCGCGTGCAGGAACTCACGGAGATCACGACCGGCCTCAAGGCTCTCTCCAAAGAGCTCAATGTGCCGATCATCGCGCTGTCGCAGCTCTCCCGCCAAGTAGAGAACCGCGACGACAAGCGGCCACAGCTTTCCGATCTGCGCGAGTCAGGTTCGATCGAGCAGGACGCCGACGTCGTCATCTTCGTCTATCGCGAAGAATATTATCTGCGCAATCGCGAGCCGCGCGAAGGCACCGAAGAACACGTCAAATGGATGGACGAGTGTGAGCGCGCGCATGGCCGCGCCGAAGCGATCATCGGCAAGCAGCGTCACGGTCCGACGGGAACGGTGCAGCTCGCCTTCGAGGCTGAGGTCACCCGCTTCTCCAATCTTGCCGACGAGGACAAGCTGCCGGCGCGTATGTAAGGCCTCGCCGCGCCGCCATGCGGCGAGGCCTACCGCGCAGCAGGTTCTCATCGAAAAAGTCTGTCAACTTTTTCGGAACCGGCTTTAGCGTCAAAACAGATCGAGGGCGTTTACTTGCTGCCGAGGGTCCAAAGCCCCTTGTTCTTATCGAAGCGGAAGCCCGTCGCGTTCTTCAGCTCATCCTTGGTGGCGTTCACCGTCAACCACCATTTGTTGTTGCGCTCAGTGGCCTTGATGTCGCTGAAGGCGACCGCAACGTCCTTTTGGCCAATGCCAAGGAAACCACCCACTGAAATGATGGCGGCGCTGATCTTACCGCTGCGATCCACCACCAGATCCTTGACTTCGCCGATCTTGTTCTCCTGCGGATCGTAAATGTTCTGCTCGTGGATGTTCGAGACGAGCAGCGCGTTCTGCGGAAGCGTGGTCAGAAATTGCGGCTGCGCACCAGTCGTTCCCGTTGTCGAGCGATCCATGGCGCCGGACGGGCGGTCCGTCGTGCGATTCATCATCTGTTCGGCCAAAGCCGCGCCTGACAGCGTCGCGATAAGCGCGCCGGCGAGGACGTAGGACTTGAGCATGGCTGTCTCCGTACATGTTGTTAGCGCCACAACGAACGGCCGTTCGTGTGCGCCTTGAACAAGCATCGGAGATCGATGTTCCAAGCTTCGCGGCAGATATCCAACGGACGACCGGCCGCCGCGCGCGTCTGGAACAGTTCAGCCGATCAAATCGGGTCCCACAGACCGGTGGCTTTGTCGAACTTATACGCGAGGGCCTTCTTCAGCAGGTCCTTCGTCGTATTGAGCGTGAGCCAGGTCTTATTGTTCTTCTGAGTGATGGTGATCGCGGATACAGGAATCGCAATATGCTTCACGCCGAGGCCGAGAAAGCCGCCGACGTTCAGCATCACGGCGTTTATGGAGCCGTCGGCGGAAAACAGCATGTCCGCAATCGAGCCGAGCTTTTTTTCATTCGGATCATAGACCGGCTGCTTGTACCAGGCGGAGACCACCGAACCATAGACCGGCAACCTTTCGAGCGGCACGACCACAACGGTTTCGGTTTGGGCGCTTTGGGCACCAGCCGGTAGCGGCGCGAAAGCAAGAGCGAGCGAAGCTGCGACGATGACGCGTTTCAGCATAGAAAAGAATCCTTTTTGGAACGAGCGGCAGCCGGACTGCGCGCTACGCGAAATTCTCACGGCGCGGCGCCCTTGCTACTTCACCTTCCAGGCGTGTTCGGCCGCATCATATTTGTAGCCGGTCGCCTTCTTCACGATGTCCTTCGTCGTATTGATGGTCAGCCAAGTCTTGTTGTTCTTTTCTGTGACCGAGATGTCGTTGGCCGGAATGGCGACGTGCTTGGCGCCGATGCCGAGAAAGCCGCCGACGTCGAGCATGACGGCGTTGATCTCGCCGCCTGAAAACAGCATGTCGGTGATCACGCCGACTTTTTTATCGTTCAAGTCGTAGACCGGCTTTTTGTACCAGGCGGAAACCAGCGAGCCATAACGCGGCAACGCTTCCATAGGCACGACGACCTTGCTGTCCGGCGCGGCGGTTTCCGCGCGGACAGGATGGGCGACCGCGATGGCCATGCAGAATGAGAGCGCAACAAGCAAAGTTCTGTTCATTAGACCAATCTCCCCAACTTCCTTGATACGGCTGCGATCATAGCTGATTCATCGCGGCAGCACGCCCCAATAATCAAGATCAAGCAGCACCGCCGGATCCGGCTTGCCGTCAGCGCCGTACAGCGGAAAATCGGCGCAAGGCCTGTCCTTCGTCGCGACGAGCCGCAGGCGCAAAGCGCCGATATCCTGGCGCCCGGGGATCTCCGCCTTCTCCAGAACCTCCGACCAGGCGAAGACCGTGCCTCCCGCGAACAGCGGGTTGACGTGGCGTCCGCCGTTCACGGCCGAGATATGGAAGACGTTCTCCAGGCCGTTGAAGGACAGCGCCCGGGCAAGGGAAATCACGTGGCCGCCGTAGATGATGCGCTTGCCGAAACGGCCCTGCGCCTCATAGTACTGATTAAAATGAACTTTCGAGTTGTTCTGGTAGAGCCGAGTCGCGAGCTGGTGCTCCGCCTCCTCGACCGTCATGCCGTCGATATGGTCGATTTTCTCGCCCTGTTCGTAATCCCCCCAAAGATAGCGGGAGCCGGCGAGCGCCTTGTCATAGGCGCCGACATTGATCGGCGGCGCGGCCTTGCCAAGTTCGGAAGGGGCGACGGACTTCGGCAGATCTGGCACGATCTCCGGTCCCACGGGGGCGTCCCTGTCGCGCTTTTTCACCATCACCCAGCGCGCATAGCTCAGCACGGTCTCGCCGCGTTGATTGGCGCCCGTCGTGCGCACATAGACGACGCCGGTTTCCTTGTTGGAATTCTCCTTAAGGCCGATGACCTCTGAGGTCGCCGACAGCGTGTCGCCCGGATAGACGGGGATCAGAAATTTGAAATCGGCGTAGCCGAGATTGGCGATGGCGTTGAGCGAGACGTCGGGCACGGTCTTGCCGAGCACGAGATGAAATACGAGCAGATCGTCGATCGGCGCGCGCTCATAGCCGATCGCCTGCGCAAAGGCGGTCGAGGACTGCACAGCGAAGCGCGGCAAATACAGCGCCGTATACAGAGCGACCTCGCCGACCGTGACCGTGCGCGGCGCCGCGTGGCGAATGACCTGGCCGATTTTGAAGTCCTCGAAGAAATTGCCGACGTTGATCTTCGACTTGCTCATGTCCTAACCGTTTGTTGGCGCCAGCTTCGCCAGCGCGTCGAGAAAAAGCGCGGGCGCGCCCGCAACGAAAACTGTTTTGACGCGGCTGGTCGCGCCGGTGCGGATCGAAACCGCGCTTTTAGGGGTTCTTAGCGTCGCGGCGATCAGCGCGATCAGCGCGGCGTTCGCCCGGCCGTTCTCCGGCGCGGCGCGCACCCGCGCCTTCAGGACGCTGCGGCCGTCGGCGAGAGTCTCCACGCCTTCGACGGCGTCGCGTCCGCCCTTTGGCGTCAGGCGCACGTAAAGCGCGACGCCCCCCGATTCGATCGCCCAGGCGGAGGATGCTTTCTCCGCGCCTCCTTCAGCCAAGCGCGTAGGCGCTGGCGCTGTTGGCGATGAGATCGCGCAGGAACTGCATCAGCAGCAGCAGAATGAGCGGCGAGATGTCGAGGCCGCCGACGCTGGGCAGCACCGAGCGGATCGGTCCGAGCAGCGGCTCGGTCATGGCGTTCAGCCATTTCCAGATCGAATAGGCGACGTTCGAGCGCATATTGATGACGTCGAAGGCGGTGAGCCAGGACACGACCACCGTGGCAAGCAGAATCCACCAGTAAATATCGATGATCGTGAGAAGAAGTTTGACCATTGCGTAGGACATGACCGGCTTCCAGCGGATGAGGTTCCGCCCTGTCTAGCCTCCCTGCCCCGTCGCGGCAATCCTTGGCCGGCCCCCTCATGCAACAAGAAACCGTGATGGCGAGCGCTTGGCGGCGCGCCCGCGCGCCAAGCCGATTGACAGGATATCGCCCCCCGTGTACCCCACGCGCCGGAGCGGGGCTGTAGCTCAGATGGGAGAGCGCTGCAATCGCACTGCAGAGGTCCGGGGTTCGATTCCCCGCAGCTCCACCAGCCGTTCAAGCCATGCGAACGGCTCGCTCCTGCCGCGCAAGGCCGTCGTAATCCGCGAGACGCGCGGTGCTCGGCCGCCTCATTGTTTCGAGCGGGTCCCGCGCCATATCCGGTGAGAGAATCTCCCGGAGCGCGCCGATGTATCGCAAAATTCTCCTGCCGATCGATATCACCGAATCTGAAATGACCGACCGGGCGATCTCCGTCGCACAGGAATTGGCGAAGGCCTTCGACAGCGATATGCGCGTCGTCAACGTGCAATCGCTCCTGCCCATCGCTTTTCTCGACTACGTGCCTGAAAATTTCAACGCTCAGGTGCGTCGCGGCTTGGAGAAGGAAATAGCGGCGGTCGCCGCCAAGATCGACCGCGCGCCGGAACGCGTGTCCACGACGCTGCTGTTTGGTCCGGTCTATCAAAAAGTCTTGGCAGAGGCCGAGGAATGGGGCGCCGATCTCATCGTGCTCTGCTCGCATCGGCCGGGCATGGACCGTTTTCTCATCGGCTCCAACGCAACGACCATCGTCAATCACGCGCAATGCTCGGTGCTGGTGGTGCGCGGCATGGCGCCGTAAGGCCCTCCATAGCTTCGGCAGCATTGGTTCGGATTCGCCGTTCGCGACCGCGGCGACGCCTCGCGCGATGTGAACCTAAAATGGCGCCTCGGTGACGCGGCCTTCACGAAACTCTCATCACGCTCTCACATGATTTTGCTACCGACGCGTCGATGCGGCGATCAGTAATGTCTCGCGAGGATGCCATGTCGAAAGAGGCGATGCAGAACGCCGGCGGTTCGGCGACGGAAAAACCTGAGAGCTACACCGGCAAGATCGTCGGCGGCGCGATCGCCGCGGCAATCGGCGGCACGATCGGCGCGCTGTTGATGGGCGGTTACGCCATTCTGCCGGCGGCGGTCGTCATCGGCCTGCTTGGCGTCGCGCTGGGCGCGGTGTTCGACTGAACAGAATTTCGCGCCGGGCGTTGCGCGCACGCGCGTCCGGCACGGAAGCGTGCGTTTCGAGTTCGCGCGTGAAAAACTTGGCGGCTGAGTCTCCCTTAACCGGCAGGCGAAGCCGCTTCTTTTTCGCTCGCCGGCTTTTTCCTCTGCCCCGAACGTTCTTGATAACTCTAATGGAATTTGATCGGCGGCCGGCTCGGCCTTTCGCTTTGCTAAAGCCAGGCGTAGGAATATGAGTGATTTCGAGGACTGCGGCCTTGGGCGGAACCGTTTCGCTCCGGTTTCGTTAGTCTTCGGAACCGGGCCTTGCTGTCGGCCCAGTTTTTTATCTGGGGAGGATAGAGATGAAGAAAATTATCGGATTCGCTGCAGCGGCCGCCGTTCTGTTCGGCGCTTCCGCTTTCGCCAGCCCGCTGACCAGCGCCGCGAACGTCCGGTCTGGCCCCAGCCCGAAGTGGCCCGTCATCGGCCAGCTGCCCGCCGGCGTTGACGTCACAGTGCTCGATTGTGGCGGTGGCTGGAAACGCGACTGGTGCCAGATTCAGGCGGGGAACGTGAAAGGCTTCGTCGCCGCAGGCGTGCTCGGCACGCAGGGCAACAAGGTCGACATCGCGCCGGTGACCACCAACAACGACGTCGCCATCTACAAAGGCCCGGGGGTCAACTACAAGATCCTCGGCAGCATCCCCGAGAACACGACGGTCAATATCGGCTCCTGCATTTATGGCTGGGGCGAGACGACCTGGTGCAAGGTGAACTACGGCGGAAAAAAGGGCTACGCTCTGCAATCCGAGCTGCAGCGTCAGGACTCCCTTTTCCCGATGTAATCTGCGCGGCGTGGCGCTGGAGCATCCCACCGCCGCGCCGCTCTTTCGAGCGCGCCTCCGACGCCGTATGATGACGCGCGGCCCCTCGGTCGCGATGAGGGCGCCGTCATTCAAGCCGGAACACACCCAGCCGTTTCGGCGCGCGTCTCGGCGCTGACGCGGCGCGCGGTCGCGCCAAATCCGGGTCCGTTCACCTACACGGGAACCTGCAGCTATATCGTCGGAAATGGCGATGTGGCGATCATCGACCCCGGCCCTGACGACCCGCGGCATGTCGAGACGCTGCTTGCAAGCATCAGCGGCGAAAGACTGCGTTACGTGCTGGTGACCCATACGCATCGCGATCACTCGCCGGCGGCGCGCGCCTTGAAGGAGGCGACGGGCGCAATCATCGCCGGCTGCGCTCCCTACATGCCCAGCGAGTCGCGACGCCTCGGCGCCCCCAACCTCGACGCAGCCCACGATCCGACCTACGCGCCGGATATCGTGCTGAGAGACGGCGATGCGCTCGAAATCGGCGACGCTTCGCTTGTGGCCCTGGCGACGCCGGGGCATACGGCGAACCATCTTTGCTTCGCGCTCGCGAAGGAGCAGGCGCTCTTCACCGGCGATCATGTGATGGCCTGGGCGACAACAGTGATCGCGCCGCCGGACGGCTCCATGGGCGCCTATATGGCGTCGGTCGAACGGCTGCGCGGGCGCGGTGACCGCATCTACTGGCCGGGGCACGGCGAACCGATGCACGATCCCCAGCGTTTTCTGCGCGCCTTGCTTCATCACCGGCGCGCGCGCGAGGCCGCCATTCTTCAGCGTCTCGAATTGGGGGACGAAACGATCGCTGAAATCGTCGCGCATATTTACGAGGGCGTCGACAAACGTCTCCACCTCGCGGCGGCGATGACCGCCCTCGCCCATCTCGAAGATCTGATCTCGCGCGGCCTCGTCGACTGCACGGGACAGCCGGTCTTGCAGGCGCGTTTCTCGCCGCGCCGAGGCTAGGGCGCTCCCGGCGCCGGCAAAAAGATCACGACGTCGTTCTTGTGCGCCCGCCCCAGTCGCTTGCGCGCCTCCTCCTCGAGGATGTCGGCGTCCACGGTTTCACCCTTGATGAGCGCCAGGCGGCTTTCCCAGTGCATGCGTTGAAGCTTGAGCAGGTTGCGCTCGAAACGCAACTGCTCGAGCTTCTGCTCGTATTCTTCACCAATCTTCAGCCCGCGCTGACCGTTAACGCCGTGCCAGATGAAATAGGCGGCCATGACGCCAGCCACTGTGTAGAGGCTGAGCGGGAGCACGAGCGAATGAATCAGGACTCGGAGCCGATGCATGGCCGCGAGGATAGCTTCGACCCGTTTAAAGCGTCGTTAAGGCTGACTCGATTTGCGGGCCGAGGCCGCCAGGCGGTTTGCAGGCCGCGCCAGCCGCTCGATTTCGGCGCGCACCAGCTGCTCCACGAGCGCAGGCAGATTCGCCTCGAGCCATTGCTGCAGCATCGGCTGCAGCATCTCTTTTGCGCATCTGTCGAGAATGTCGCTCTCGCTGAACGCTACGCCAGCGGCGAGCGCTTGAAATTTCGACGCGACCGTCGCAGCGGGCTCGTCCGAAAGCAACGCCCTATCCCTGACCGGCGCAACATCGCAGATCTCCATGCCCGGCTCCTGGCGCTCAACCACGCGTTCAATCTCCGATGACTCTTCGGCTTCCGTCCGTTCGGGTCCCGTCTCCTGAGGAGCGGCGCCGGCGACATACACCAGCCGAACGTCCCTTGCTTCCTCGATCCCGTCGTGCAGGTCTTCAATGAACGGCGGTTCGTCCTCGCGTCGCTCGAGCACCGGCGCCGGATAGGCGCTGCGCGCCGCGTCGATATCGCGCGCGCGGCGGCGATCATCGCGACGCGCGCCCGGCAGGCTGTCGTCATCGGCGATGATACGACGGATGGAAGCGAGAATTTCCTCCATTGACGGCTCGTTCGCGCGCGCTTCGTCTTGCAACGAATGCGACGGGGCGGATGCGTTCGCTGCGCTCATGGAGTTCTGCCGCTTTGCGCGAAAGGGCCGCGCATGAGGGTGGACCGGATCTCTGACCGCGCTAAACCCGCGAATCAACTCGGTCCGAACGAATTCCACACTTTTCGCGCTATGATGTCACCCGCATTCGCGAAATTCTTATCGACCGTCGGGCGTGTCGAGACCGAACCACAGGTCATGCACCTGATTGAGATGAACGCTCGGATCATAGAGCGCGACCGCGAGGTCGAGTTCTTGCGCCGACAAGCGTCCGATCGACCCCAGCGCCGCATAAGAGGCTACGACGCGATCGCGCTGCGACGTCACGAGGTTGACCCTGGCGTTGAGCAGAGACTGCTGCGCATTCAGCACATCCAGGGTCGTGCGTTGCCCGACCTTGGCCTCTTCGCGCACCCCGGCGAGCGCGGTCTCCGCCGCCTTCACCGCCGCCTGTCCGGAGGTGATTGACGCCTTCGCGGTGTCGAGGAGTCCGTAGCTCGAAACGACGCTTGCGCGGACGCTCTCGCGCTGAACATCGGCATTCAGCCGCGCCTGGCCGAGTTGCTCCTTGGCTTGACGAATTGAGGCATACTCGGAGCCGCCCTGATAGAGCGGGACATTCAACTGCGCTATCGCTGATGCAGTGAACTGCTTCGATCCCGGCAATCCGAGAAAAGAGTCATATTGATTTGACACTTGGCCGTTGACGGAGAGATTCGGCGCCAGCGCGCTTTCCGCGACCTTGACCGCGAGCGCCGCCGCATCCACTTGGTGAAAGGCCGCGGTCACGCCGGGATGCTCCACCAATGCGATGGCGATCGCCTGCTCCAGCGACTTGGGCAATAAGGGCTCAAGGCTGCGCCCCGGCTCAAGGTGTTTTGGCTCAGCGCCGATGATCTGGCGGTAGTTCGCCATGCTGTTCTTGAGCAGCGCCTGCGCGGCATAGAATTCCGAACGCGCCAGCGCGACCGAGGCTTCCGCCTGGGCGACGTCGGTTCGAGTCACTTCGCCGACCTGGAAACGATCGCGGCTCTGCTTGAGCTGTTCCTCAAGCACCGAAATATTGTTTTTGCGCAGCGACACCACCGCCGTGTCGCGCAGCACGTTCATGTAGGCGGTAGCGCCGTTCTGAAGGGTCGCCTGCTCGGTCAGGCGCATCGTCGAGCGCGCCGCGAAGACCCCCGACTCCGCCTGACGCACGGAATTTTCCGTGCGGAAGCCGTCGAAAATCGTCTGCGACATGTTCAGAGTCGCGCCGCGTGGGTAGCCCACGTAGGTGTCCTGAAAATCGCCGCTCGCGCCGGACGCGGCGCCGGACTGTTGGCTGCTGCTGCCGCCAAAGGGAATCTTGATCGCCGCATATTGCGCGCCGTACTGAGCCGTGATGCTGGCCTTCGGCCGAAGCCCCGCCTTGGCTTTCGGCGCGTCTTCGTCGCGCACCCGCACATTGGCGCGGCTCTGGTTGAGATCCGGGTTGCCGTAATAGGCCCGCGCCAGAGCCGACAGAAGGCTCTCCGCGGAGGCCCGGCCCGGCGAAAGAGCCACAGCTGCAAGCGCCAGTGCGGCGGACGCGCAGGACAGGACGTTGGCCGACCGCCGCCACCCGAGGCCAAACCCGTCAATTCTCATCGTTCTCAACCTATCCTCACGCGTCGACGTGCGCGCCACTCTACGGCGGCGACCAGTCTCAACGATGTCACCGAACGCAACGCTAGGAACGCGATTGAGGCGAAATGGCGGCGCTAGAGGTTGAAGGCGGGCGCCTGTTCGAAGCCATCGAGCACCGGCGCCGTCGCCGAGAACAACGGCAGTTCGCCCGCGGAGCGGCCGTCCTGGCGCTCGAAGCGTACGACCTGCTGGCCGGCGCGCGACTCCGGCGTGACGATCGCCAGCAGCCGACCATCGGGCGTCAGCTGTTCGAACAACGCCTCGAGTCCCGCCTGAACGCGGCCTTGAATAATGATGACGTCGTACGGGGCGCCGCCTGCGAAGCCCTTTTCCAAAGGCCCCAGCTCGAACTGCACGTTGTCGCAGCCCAATGCTGCGAGGCCAGCCTTGGCGCAGGCGGCAAGACCGGAATCGCATTCCAGCGCGACGACTTTGTCGGCGAGGCCAGAGACGAGTGCGGACGAATACCCCACGCCGCCAATATCGAGCACTCTATCCGTCGCTCTGACGTCGGCGCTTTGAAGCATCCGCGCCAGCACGAGCGGCGGCAGCAGGTTGCGTTTGCGTCCGCTGGCGCCCTTCACGGAGATCGCCATATCCGAATAGGCGAGCGAGGCGAGCGAGTCCGGCAGGAAAATCTCGCGCGGCGTCTCGAGGAAGCGCTCAAGCAGCGGCACATCGGTCACATCGAACGGACGAAGCTGGCGCTCGACCATGGTGTGGCGCAAAGTCGCTGTCGCCTCGCCCGTCTTCGTCACTTGCGCCACCCTGTCCAACATTCGCTTTCCGGCCTTAGCCGGCCCCTTGGAGGAGATGCTGCGGCGCGGAACCGCGCCGGCGTTTTATAGGCGCCGGCTCACGCCATGTCCATGGCTTGGCGCGCAGCTTCCCCACCGACGAGCAGACGGACGCCGTCGCCGCTCTCGCCCAATCCGCGCATCTGCTCAAGCGACGTCTTGTCGAGCACTTCGGCGATCGCCTCTCGCGCCCGTAGCATGACGAGGCGAACCGCGCATCGCGTCTCGTCCGTGCAGTCGTCGCAACGACGGTAGACGGTTTTGCTTGCGCATTGGATAGGCGCCAGCGGTCCGTCGAGCGCGCGCACAATATTGCCGACGCCTATGTCTGAAGGCGGCCGCGCCAACATATAGCCGCCGCCCTTGCCTTTTTTCGAATGAACGAAGCCAGCGTTGCGCAGCTCGCCCAAAATTGCGTCGAGGAATTTCTTCGGAATTTGATTCGAGGCGGCGATATCCGCGACCAATGCGGTTTCTCCCGGCCGCACCCCCGCCAGATGAACCATGGCCTTGAGGCCGTATTTGGCTTTTTTTGTCAGCATTCCCGTCATGACCTTTAGGGCCCAGGCCCGAACCGGACGCCCTGTTGCGCCGGCATACTACCGCAGTCGACCGGCATGTTCACCTTTTCCCAAAATCTGGCGCGCGGCAGAATTGACAAAGTTGACTAGATTTATAGAGTAAAATTAGCACCGCCGACGAAAGAAAGAAATGCCCGCCTTGTTGGACGCGCTCAGCGCGATCAATCTTCTCTACTCCGCTTCTGGCTTCTTCGTAGGCGCGCTTGTCGGATTCACCGGCGTGGGCGGCGGCTCGCTGATGACGCCGATCCTGATGCTGGTTTTCGGCGTGCCCCCGACGACCGCCGTTGGCACCGACCTGCTTTACGCCGCCGTCACCAAGACGAATGGCACGCTCGTTCACGCCCTGCACGGCACCGTCGACTGGCGCATCACCCGCCGGCTGGCCTATGGCAGCGTGCCTGCGAGCGTCGCGAGTCTTATCGTCCTCTCTTGGCTCGGGAAGTCCGGCGGCCATGCGGCCAATGGGCTCATCACCTCGGCGCTGGGATTCGCGCTGCTGCTGACGGCCTTCTCAATTCTCTTCCGTCGGTGGATTCTCGATCACATCGCGAGACACACGAACGACATGAGCGACCGGCGCTTGCTGTGGCTGACGGCGATACTCGGCGTTCTTCTCGGCGTGCTGGTCTCGATCTCTTCGGTCGGCGCCGGGGCGATCGGCATGACCGTGCTTCTGGCGCTGTATTCGCACACGCCGACG
The DNA here is from genome assembly GCF_015709545.1 of Methylocystis sp. H4A. Classification (NCBI taxonomy): domain Bacteria; kingdom Pseudomonadati; phylum Pseudomonadota; class Alphaproteobacteria; order Hyphomicrobiales; family Methylocystaceae; genus Methylocystis; species Methylocystis sp. H4A. Next base: position 29,149 of record NZ_JADNQY010000021.1, read on the forward strand.
GCGCGTCTTATCGGCTCCGATATCGCCCATGCCGTGCCGCTGACGCTGATTGCCGGCTTCGGGCACTGGCTGATGGGCGGAGTCGACTGGTTGCTGCTTCTTTCGCTCCTCATCGGGTCTCTTCCAGGCATCGCCATTGGCGCCCATTTCGCTACTCGGGTTCCCGACCGCTACCTGCGGCCGGCTCTTGCGAGCGTCATGGCTCTGGTCGGAATCAAACTCTCAATCTAGACCTCATTCTTCTTTCCCTGGGGGCGAAACATGTCGCAGGCAGCACCGAGCTTCACGCCGCCGGCCAAACCTGGCCGAGGCCGAATCTATGATTCCATCACACAGACGATCGGCGATACGCCGCTCGTCCGGCTCGATCGATTCGCGCGGGAGCGCGGCGTAAAGGCGAATCTCCTCGCCAAACTCGAATTCTTCAACCCGATCGCGAGCGTCAAAGACCGAATCGGCGTGAGCATGATCGAATCGCTCGAAAAGAGCGGCACGATAACGCCCGGGAAAACGGTGCTAATCGAACCGACGTCCGGCAACACCGGCATCGCGCTCGCCTTCGTCGCCGCCGCGCGCGGCTATCGACTCATTCTCATCATGCCGGAATCGATGTCGATCGAGCGGCGCAAGATGCTGGCGCTGCTCGGCGCCGAGCTTGTGCTCACACCTGCCTCGCAGGGGATGAAGGGGGCGCTCGCCAAGGCCAGTGAACTCGCCGCTCAAAATCCCGACGCCGTTATTCCCCAACAGTTCGAGAACCCGGCCAACCCCGAGATTCACCGCGTGACGACGGCGGAAGAAATCTGGAACGACACGAATGGGGAGGTCGACTATTTCGTCTCGGGCGTCGGCACTGGCGGCACGATCACGGGCGTCGGCCAGGCGCTCAAGGCGCGCCGGCCCGGCGTGCGCGTCGTGGCCGTGGAGCCCGAAGATTCGGCCGTGCTTTCGGGACGACCGCCCGGTCCGCACAAGATTCAGGGCATCGGCGCGGGCTTCGTGCCGCCCATTCTCGATCGCAGCGTCATCGACGAGATCATCACCATCGGCAATCAGACGGCGTTCGAGACGGCGCGGCTGCTCGCTCGCGTGGAGGGGGTTCCGGTGGGCATCTCGTCGGGCGCCGCCGTCGCCGCCGCCTTGGAGATCGCCGGCCGCCCTGAGGCCGAGGGCAAGAATATCGTTCTGATCATCCCGTCGTTCGCCGAACGCTATCTTTCCACGGCGCTGTTCGAAGGGCTGTAACAGTCACGGCGCTGGCGGGCATTCATAGGCGAAGCCCGCCTTCGCCATGCCGGCCTTGCATGAGTCGGAGAGATAAAGCGCGATCGCATTGGCGCATTCGTCCTCCAACCTGTTCGAGGCGCCGAGCGAGGCGAGCTTTCGCGCAAAAGCAAGATCGAGGACGAAATTCGAGATCATGCGCCGGCGGTCGCGCTCGCGTTTTGCGGGCGGTTCGCCGATGACGATGGAGTTGGAGCGCGGCTCATCGTGACGGCATCGGATATGCGCATTTTCGACCCGCAGCGTTTCGATCGAGGTCGGGGTATCTTCTTCATCTTTCCAGCTGCTATCCGACACCTGGATTGTGACGTTGCGCAGCGTCGCTCCGTCGAGCCGCCCGCCTGTGCGCGAGAGATAGACGCCATGTTCGGCAGCGCCGGCTTTTCCGGAAATCAAGACGTTCGACGTGTCGGAACGAAAAATCGAAAGGGTCCCGGCGAAATCCTCGAATGTCGCGCCGCGCGCCGAAACGCCGGATAGGCGCAAACGTGAACCTTCTTCAAAGTTTACGAGCGTCGCTCGATCGAGAACAGTTTCGCGGAACTCTGGAGGATGTTTCACCCAAGCGAAATCGATTCTCGCATCGGCGAAATTAGCGTCCGAAACACGCCGACCGAGACTCGCGGCTCTAACGAGCGGTTTTTCGTTCAGGCAGGCCTGCGTGGGAATAAGCGCAAATGTCGAGGCGTCGAAGCGCTCGGGAAGACGCGTCGCGCAATCGACCGAGGCGTTTTTCAAATCCGCGCCGGAGAGGTCCGCGCGCGACAGATCGGCGCTGCGCAAGTCGGCGCTGCGGAGATTTGCGCCGCGAAGCGACGTTCCGTCTAACGTCGCCTCCCGCAAATTTGCTTCGGAAAGATTGGCGCCGTCGAGCTTCGTCCCGACCAGCCGCGCGGCGCGCAGGTCGGCATAACGCAAGTCCGCGTCTTCCAACTTGGCGCGGGAGAGATCGGCGCGCGCGAACTCGGCGCGGAAGAGCGACGCCTGCGGCGCCACGAAGCCGCGAAGATCGGCGCCGGCGAAGGAGCATACAACGCAAGTGAACTCTATGGCTTCGACGCCCGACAGATCTGCGGCGTTGAATTCGACCGAATTGAAGAACGCCTCGTTCAATCGGGCGCCGACGAAATTGCCCCCCTCGAATCCGACATTGGCGAAGCGCGCGCCGCTAAAGTCCGAGCCGCGCCCATCGAAATTAGAACGAAAAAGGACCTGGCTCAAAATACTGTTCGATAGGTCGGAGCGGCTGAAATCGTTGTGGCCGTCGAACGAAAAATATCCGGTTCTCCCGCCTTCAGATATCTTCTTATGCGACTGCTCCATCTTTATTTCGAGCAATGTTGTGCGCGCGCGCAGCCTGCGCGACGCCCACGCCTCGCTTTTCGCGGCATACGCTTCCTTGGGCTTTCCAGCCGCCGTAAGGGCTTCCGCCAGACGCAGCTGAGCCAGAGGACGATCGGGCCAGCGGCGCGCGACCTCCCTCGCGAGCGGAAGGGCGAGCGCAGGTTCCTTCCAGTAGAGAAAATGAGCGAGGAGCACGAGCTGCGCGTCGGCGTCGTCCGGCGCGGCGCGTGCTTTCGCCTCCAGAGCTTCACGTTCGGTGGCGAATTTCTCGACCACCGACGCCGACACGCCGTCGAAACAGATGGGCGGGCTATAGAGAACCCCACGCGCACGTTTAAGCAAACTCAAAGGTTCTTTTTGCGCCGTCGCACCAATTTCGGGAATGCTCGTCGCGCAGGTGCTGTCTCCGCCGAATTCGACATCGAGGCGCGCGCCGGTCTTCTCGCCTTTCCAACCCCGCGTGACTCTCACGGTCGCGATTTTATAGGAACGGTCGGACCCCGGCCGCAGCTTCTCGACGACGTAATCAGCGACGACATCCGCATGGCGCAGATTCCCCGCCCAGTCCTTCACGACCGGCGACGGGCAGGAGCAGGCGCGCGCCGAGGGCGCAGCCAGCAACACGAGGAGAAATGCGCAAGCTCTTAAAAAATACGTCATGGCGCCGCCCAAAACGTCCGACGCGCAGGCCAAACGACGATTGAGCGCGTCAGGGTCGGCGTCGACGACAGCTTACAAAGCGAAGCGTCGACGCCGCAAGCCTCCCTCTTTCGCCGAACGCTATCTTTCCACGGCGCTGTTCGAAGGGCTGTGACGGAAACGCGCCGAAAACCGGCGCGCATTCTTCAGGCCTTCGACGATCCGCTTTTGTTGCGCTTTTGCGGCTGCTTGGCCGCCTGCGGCTGCTTCGCCACGGGGCTCGGCGTCGCCTGCGCGATCTTGCGGCGATGCACCGTCGCGCGCGCATAAGCGCCTGCGACATAGCCGACGGCGACAATGACGATGTAGACGATCACCAGGAAGCCGCCGCGCTGATTGGCGGACGCCGCCCGTTCGAGAAGGGCGATGACTTCGGTCTGGTCAATAAATTTGTCGGCGATGATTCCACAGATAATGCCGACGATTGGCACGAGCCAGGACGGCAGCCGAAAATACCCGAGCGCTGCGGCGAGAAGAAACGCCACGAGGCCGAAGACGTGTAAAAACTCGATCAAGATTGACTGCATGATGAGCCCAACAAAGCGGATGAGCTTGATCATTTCTACTCCCCTACGATCATTGATTTTGGAGAAGCTTACACATTTGGCAGGTGCTGCGCGAGCGCTTCGAGCACCGCCATGCGCACCGCAACGCCCATCTCGACCTGTTCGCGAATAAGCGAGCGCGCGCTGTCGGCGACGGCGGTGTCGATTTCCACGCCGCGATTCATCGGCCCGGGATGCATGACCAGCGCATCGGGCGCCGCATAGGCCAGCTTCTCTTCGTCCAGCCCGAAGAAATGGAAATATTCGCGGGCGCTCGGCGTCATCGCGCCACTCATGCGCTCGCGCTGAAGGCGCAGCATCATGACGATGTCAGCGCCGTCAAGGCCGCGCCTCATGTCGTGAAACACCTCGACGCCCAGCCGCGAAAGACTGTCCGGCGCAAGCGTCGAAGGCCCGACGACGCGCACCCGGGCGCCAAGCGCGCCAAGCAGCAGGATGTTTGAGCGGGCGACGCGCGAATGGAGAATGTCGCCGCAAATCGCGATCGTCAGCCCTTCGATACGGCCCTTGTTCCGTCTGATCGTCAGCGCGTCGAGCAGCGCCTGAGTGGGATGTTCATGCGCGCCGTCGCCGGCGTTGACGACGGAACAGTCGACCTTGCGCGCCAGAAGATGCGCCGCGCCTGCATGCGCATGGCGAACCACGATGATATCCGGCCGCATCGCATTCAGCGTCATCGCCGTGTCGATCAGCGTCTCGCCTTTCGACTCCGAGGAGCGCGCGACCGACATGTTCATCACGTCCGCGCCCAGACGCTTGCCGGCGATCTCGAAGGACGCCTGCGTGCGCGTTGACGATTCGTAAAACAGATTGATTTGCGTCCGCCCGCGCAAACTTGAACGCTTCTTGTCGACCCGCCGCGACACTTCGATCGCCTCCTCGGCCATGTCGAGGAGGGTGACGATGTCAGGACGGGTCAATCCTTCAATGCCGAGAAGGTGACGGTGCGGGAAAGAAGCTGGCGTCGCCCCTGATTGCATGCGCCGTCTATAGCAGTTTTGGCCAGCGCCGAAAGCGCCATCCGCGGAAGCGCAGAGCGGTCCCCAGCCGTCCTTCCCTTGACATATACTCGGGCCGAGCACATGTCTTGCGCGACGAAGTTGCGAGATCCTCATCAGCGGCTTAGTCTTGGAAGCTTGAGCGCTCCGAGCGGTATCCGTCTCGGAGATTTTATGGGGGCTACTTATACTCACTTTGAGTATAAGCGTGAGGCGCCAAACAATGACACTCCTGACCAGCGACGTCCGAAGCGCGCCGAGCGCGAGGCGCGAGCCTCCGGCGAACGCCCTTGGCGTTGGCCCACGCGGCCGCTTTCCGGCCCTGCCCCGCCCCGCTCTGGAATGGACGCCGGAGGTCCAGGCCGCGACCGCGCATCTTTACGAACGCGTGGCGCGAGTCATTCCGCCCGTCGAGTGGCCGTTCCACGCCCCTTACGTGAAGGCGATCAACGATCTCAAAGATGTGCGCAACGCCACCATCCTTGCGCATAATTACATGACGCCGGAGATCTACCATTGCGTCGCCGATCATATTGGCGACAGCCTGCAGCTCGCGAAACTTGCCGCGAAATCCGACGCCGACATTATCATTCAGGGCGGCGTGCATTTCATGGCCGAAACCTCGAAGCTGCTCAATCCGAACAAGGTCGTGCTCACTCCGGACATGAAGGCGGGCTGCTCGCTCGCCGAGTCGATCACCGGCGCCGACGTGCGGGCCCTGCGCAAGCAATATCCCGGCGTTCCCATCGTCGCCTATGTGAACACCTCAGCCGATGTGAAGGCCGAGGTTGACATCTGCTGCACCTCGTCGAACGCGGTCAAGGTCGTCGAGAGCCTCGGCGCCGAGCGCGTGATCATGGTTCCCGACCGCTATCTGGCGCAGAACGTCGCCGCGCAGACGAAGGTGGAAATCATCGCCTGGAGCGGCGCTTGCGAGGTGCATGAGCGCTTCACCGCCGAAGAGATCGAGAACTATCGCGCCGATCATCCTGGCGTGCAGGTGCTCGCGCATCCGGAATGTCCGCGCGAGGTGATCGAGGTCTCAGATTTCGCCGGCTCGACGGCGGCGATGATCGATTTTGTGCGCAGCAGGAAGCCGGCCCGCGTGCTGCTCGTCACCGAATGCTCGATGGCCGACAATGTCGCCGCCGAAACGCCGGACGTCGAATTCGTGCGGCCGTGCAACTTCTGCCCGCATATGAAGCGCATCACGCTGCCGAAAATCCTCGACAGCCTGCTTTACGTTCGCGAAGAAGTGACCGTTGACCCCGCAGTGGCCGAGCGCGCGCGCCGCAGCGTGCAACGGATGATTGATCTAGGCTAGACTGCGGGCCGCTTGGCCTGACTTGAACAGGGCGAACAATGCTGGCGCTCGATGCGACGATTGCGGCCATCGACGCCGCCAATGCCGACGATCCGCGCCGCGTCGAGGGCCGAGCCTTTGAGCTGGTGTACGCCGAGCGCATGAGCGCGCGGCTTGCCGCGCTCTACCCCGACGCCTCCGATCTGCTGAAGATTGCGACGCGCGCGCAACATCTGCGGCGCTGGGAGATCGCGCGCGCGACTTATGAGGAAGGCCGTCGCGGCTACAACGATTGGCGGCGCGCCTGCCGCATTCACCACGCCAATCTGGTTGCGGAGATCATGCGGGCGCATGGCTACGACGAAGCGGCCGTCGCGCATGTCGGCGCGTTGATTCGTAAGGAACAGCTCAAGAAAGACCCTGAGTCGCAGGCGCTCGAAAACATCGCTGCGATCGTCTTTCTCGAGCATTACTTCGACGAATTTCTCGAAAAGCATCGGGAGTATGCCGACGACAAGCTCGTCGACATTCTCGGCAAGACATTGTGCAAAATGTCGCCCAAGGGCCATGCGGCGGCGCTCGCCCTGCCCTTGCCGCCGCGCGCGCGCAGCCTGGTCGAAGCGGCGATCGCCCGTGAGGCCGCCGCGCTCGCGCGGCTCGCCGCAGTCGCGGTCGACTAGGCGTCGATGCGCGAGAATTTGCCTCCCATCCTCATCGTCGGCGGCGGGCTCGCAGGCGTGTTCTGCGCGCTGAAACTGGCGCCGACGCCCGTGGCGATCTTCGCGCCGACGCCCGTCGGATACAGCGGCTCGTCCTTTTGGGCGCAGGGCGGCATCGCCGCCGCCGTCGAAGAAGGCGATACGCCGGAAAGCCACGCCGACGACACGGTGGCGGCGGGCGGCGGCCTCGTCGAACGCGACATCGCGCTCGGCATGGCGCAAGAAGCGCGCGCGCGCGTCGAAGACCTCGCGGCGATGGGAACGCCCTTCGATCGGTCGGCGCTCGGCGGCTTTCTCCCATCCCAGGAGGCGGCGCATTCACGTCGGCGCATCGTGCGTGTCCAAGGCGATGTCGCCGGGCGGGCGATCATGGATATTCTGGCCAAGGAAGTCGCCAGAACCCCATCGATCCATATCGTCGAAGGCTATTCCGCGCAGGAGATCGTGGTGCGCGGGGGTCGCGCGGTTGGCGTGCGCGCCCGCGACAACGCCGGCATGATCCACGAGACGCCCTGTGCGGCGCTCATCCTCGCGACGGGCGGAGTTGGCCATCTGTACCGGGTCACAACCAATCCGTTGGAGGCGCGCGGCATCGGCGTCGCCATGGCGGCGCGGGCGGGCGCGCTGATCGCTGACGCGGAGTTTGTTCAATTTCACCCGACGGCGATCGACATTGACGCCGATCCGGCGCCGCTGGCGACCGAGGCTCTGCGCGGCGAGGGCGCGACGATCGTGGATCGGGATGGCCGACGCTTCATGCTCGACATCGATCCCAATGGGGAGCTTGCGCCGCGCGACATTGTCGCCCGCGGCGTTTTCGCCAGCGTCAAGGCAGGAAAGGGCGCGTTTCTCGACGCCCGTTCGGCCATCGGCGCCGAATTCCCGACGCGCTTTCCGACCGTTTACGCAAGTTGCATGAGCGCCGGCATCGATCCTTCGCGCGAACTTATTCCGATCGCGCCGGCGGCGCATTACCATATGGGGGGAGTTTGGACCGACGACCGCGGGCGCACGAAGCTCGATGGCCTCTGGGCGGTCGGCGAAGTCGCTTCGACCGGCGTTCACGGCGCGAACCGGCTCGCCTCCAATTCTCTTCTCGAGGCGATCGTTTTTGGCGCCCGCGTCGCTGCGGACGTGCTCGCGACGCCGCTCTTGCCGGTCGAATGGCGCCCGAAGGCGGAGCGCATCGAGCCCGTGCCGCGCGATCGTGATTTCGCGGTCATCGAAGAACTGCGCGATCTGATGTCGGCGAATGTGGGCGTCATCCGCAACGGCGCCGGGCTCGCGGTCGCGGTAAGGTCGATACGGCGCATGATCTCGCGAACGAGCGATATTGAGGCGCGCAATATGCTGACGACGGGTCTGTTCATCGCGGCGGCCGCGCTCCAACGACGCGAGAGCCGCGGCGCGCATTTCCGCTCCGACTTTCCGCAGCTGGACCCCGCGCTCGCGCGCCGCTCGTTCACGACGCTCGACGCCGTCCTGCGCATCGCCGACGAGGTTGAGTCATGATTCCCGATTTGCCCCCGATGCTGATCGAGGAGGCGGTTCGCGCCGCGCTCGCCGAAGATTTGGGGCGCGCCGGCGACGTCACGACGCAGGCGACGATCCCCCCGAGCGCGCAGGCCCGGGCGGGGATTGTCGCGCGCGATTCGGGGGTCGTCGCCGGACTTCAGGCGGCGCGCGCCGCCTTCGCGCTGATGGACCGAGAGATCATCTTCGAAGCGCAGGCGGCCGATGGCGCCCGCATCGAGCCCGGAACGCTCGCAGCTATCATTTCCGGCCCGGCCCGGCCCATTCTCTCCGCCGAGCGGGTTGCGCTCAATTTTCTTGGCCGGCTGTCCGGCGTCGCCACGCTCACGGCGCGCTACGTCAGCGCCGTCGCCGGCACATCCGCGCGAATCTGCGACACGCGCAAAACGACGCCCTTGTTGCGCGCCTTGGAGAAATACGCCGTGCGATGCGGCGGCGGCGTCAATCACCGCTTCGGCCTCGACGACGCCGTGCTCATCAAGGATAACCACGTCGCCGTCGCTGGCGGCGTCATCCCGGCGCTCAGAGCCGCCAAGCGGAATATCGGCCATCTGGTCAAAATCGAGGTCGAAGTCGATACGCTCGACCAGCTGCGCGAGGTCCTCGACGAGGGGGCGGACGCCGTGCTGCTCGACAATATGACGCTCGACGATCTGCGCAGCGCCGTGGCGCTCGTCGGCGGCCGGATGATCTGTGAAGCCTCGGGCGGCGTCACGCTCGCCAGCGTGACGGAAATCGCGAAAACCGGCGTCGACTTTATTTCAGTTGGCGCGCTGACGCACTCCGCGCCGGTCTTCGATTTCGGCTTAGATATTGAATTCGTTTGAAGTATTCGGCGCCGGGACTAAAGCACCTGGCTGCGGCCGACCGCTTCCTTGTCGAGGCGCGCGCTGCTATAAGCCGTCAACCGTTCCGCGGACTCTCGAGAAACATCCTGAGCCATGCCCTCATTCTTCGCCCGCAAGCTGATCAATCGAGTGCGGCGAAGGCTTTGGAGCTCTCCCCTCTCGTCAATGCCCTCGCCCCTGCGCGCCCAGGCGACTCGCGACAAAAATATTGCCGCCGAAATCGGCGACTATGAGCGCGCCTTCGGCTTCGCCCACAGCGCGGGCTCGATGCCCCTGCGCACCTTACTGCGCATCGAGCGGTTGCTGACCGGATCCGAGATCTTTTCGGCCGAAACGGGCTGCGGAAAATCCACGATCTTTCTTTCGCGCATCGCCGAACGGCACAAGGTTTTCTGCTTTGACGATCGCGGGCAGAAAGCGTCCAGCGTCGACTATTTCATGAACTGTCCCGCGACGCGTCCGGACCGCCTCGACCTTGTCTTTGGGCCAACTCAGCTCACGCTGCCGCGACACGAAGACCATTATCGCTACGACCTCGTCCTGATCGACGGTCCGCACGGCTTTCCGTTCCCCGAGCTCGAATATTATTACTTCTATCCGCACCTGAAGACGGACGGGCTGCTCGTCATCGACGACATTCATATTCCCACCATCAGCCGGCTCGCGGACTTCCTGAGCGAAGATCACATGTTCGAAAAGTTGGAGTTTATCGGCTCGACCGCGATCTTCCGCCGAACCGACGCTCCGGTCTTCGATCCGCTGGGCGACGGCTGGTGGCTGCAGGCCTTCAACCGCCGACGCGCGTCGTTTTTGAAAGACATCTATTTGGAGGACGGCAAGAAACGGGCGCCGATCTCCTTCGAAGGGATCTACTGAGGCGCCGCTTCGGCGCTTAGGTTCCGGTCCGCCTGCGACAGACGACCCAAACGCAGGCCGCGCTTCTCCAGCATCTCCGGCAGTCGCGTCGACAGCAGGAAAGCGAGTTCCTGCTCACGCGTGATCGTCACCGGATCGAGCTTGCACAGCTCTTCGTCGACATGGCCTGGATGGCACATGATGAGATGTCTTCGGCCTGGCGCTCGAAGATAGCTTTGAAAGATTCTCGCATAGTCAAAGCTCGGGTGAAAATCCGAGAATCCCGCGAAGCCGTCGTTGACGCCGAAGCCGCGCTGGCGCACCTCCCGGCGAAAGCCGCTGGCAAGCGAGAGCGCCGAGAGCGCCTTGCGGGCGTTAGCGCCGCGCGCAAGAATGCGATGTAAGCCATCCCCGGCGTCGCGAACCCAGGTCCGGCCGCCGAGCTTTCGCGCCTCCATCGCGTCAAGCAGCGCCGTCCTGATGCCCGGAAGGACGTGAATGTGCTGGTGCCCGTCGACATGGTCCGGCGGGCGGTCCATCACCGCTTCGAACCGGTCGAACTGCCGATCGATCTCGGCGCGGATCTCGTCCATTGGCAACCGCCGGCCGAAAGCCATCTGGACAACTTTGGCAAGCGGGGGGAACTCTCCATTGGGCGCGAACTTCGGCATCGGCGTGAGAGGCCGGCCCAGGGTGAGATTGAAATGCAGGCCGACGTCCGCGTTTCGACTGCGGCGAGACAGCTCTAGCCCCATGGCGGGCCAGCGGGGACCATTCACCAAAGCCGAAACCGCAGTGAGCCTCCCCGCGTCGAGCGCTTCCAAAATGCCGGCGCTAACCCCATAAGACAGGCTGTAATCGTCCGCGCATACCGCAACAATCTGGTTATCAACCATCGCCCGCTCCTCTGCGCCGCCCAGGCGACTTCGCCTATGCTGCGCCTGTTAATCCTATGCTCCGCCTTTAAATATTGGTTTAAACGCCGCCATGAACAGGCCCGATCTATCGCTCGTGATCCCCGTCTTCAACGAAGCGCAAAATCTTCGCTCGCTAGCGGCCAGACTCGCCTCGGCCATTGACGCATGCGACGTCTCCTATGAAGCGATCTTCGTCGACGACGGCTCCAGCGACGAGAGTCTAGAGATATTACGCGACCTCTGCGCCGAGGAGCCGCGCTTTCGCGCCCTGTCGCTTTCCCGCAACTTCGGCAAGGAGGTGGCGATCGTCGCCGGGCTCGACGACACGCGCGGCCGCGCGGTCGTCATCATGGACGCCGACCTCCAGCACCCGCCGGAGGTCATCCCGCAATTCATCGAGAAGTGGCGAGAAGGCTACAAGAACGTCTACGGCGAGCGCATCGACCGAGCGACAGATCCCAAGCTGCGCGCGGCGTTGACGCATGTTTTTTACCGTTTGCTGGAGAATTTTGGCGACGTGCGCCTGCCGCCGGGCGCCGGCGACTTCCGCCTTCTCGACCGGCAGGCGGTCGACGCGCTGCTGACGATGCGCGAGCGCGCGCGCTTCAATAAGGGCCTCTTCGCCTGGATCGGCTTCAAATCGATCGGCGTGCCTTTCGACGTGGAAGGCCGCGCCGGCGGAACGTCAAAATTCAATTTCGTTCAGCTTGCGCGATTTGCGCTCGACGGGCTGATGTCGTTCTCGTCGATTCCGCTCAAGGTGTGGACCTATGTCGGTTTAGCGATCTCCGCCTTCGCGATCGCCATGGCCGGCTACTACTGGGCCCGCACCATGGTTTTTGGCGTGGATGCGCCGGGCTTTCCCACTCTGGTGGTCTCGATCGCCTTCTTCTCCGGCGTTCAGCTGATTTCGCTCGGCGTGCTCGGCGAGTATGTCGCCCGCATCTTCAATGAGGTAAAGGGAAGGCCGCTCTATCTCGTCGCCGAGAAGCTGGGCGAGAACGAAGCAACCAACGGCAAAGCGGGCGAGTAGGGCGTCGACAAACTGAAAGCGGGCGGGCTTTCGCAGATGCGTCACGCGCTGCAACTGCACACAGGGGACGAGGCGTGAATCCATGAGCACCGATGCGGGCCGTTCGCTACTGCGCGGCAGGAACATCATCATCGCCGCGGCCTTGATTGCGCTATTCGGCGCATTCGGCGTCCGCATGTGGCGCTTCGTGGCGCCCCCCGCGCTGCCGACCCTGCTCGAGGGCCTGCCCGAATCGAAAACCGAGGCCGACCAGCGGCTCTTCCAGGCGCGGCTCGCCAAACGCTTTCACCTGGGTTCGACGGAAGTCGAAGATCTCATCGTCGAACTGCGCGACGACGGATTCACGGTCGACGCCGACAATGACGTCGCCACATACGAACGCCGAGCCGACATTTCCGACAAATGCCGACGCAGCGCCAACATCCACTGGTCTCGGGGCGAAGGCGACGAGCTTGCCACGATCACTGGCGGATACTCCCTGCACTGCCCGCAGCACTGATGGGAGCGCAGGCTTGACCAAATCCTGCTAGGACGATTGCGATGATTCGCAATCTGCTCTCAGTCGGCGGCTTCACCCTGCTCTCGCGCGTGACGGGCTTTCTCTCGCTCGCCATGCAGTCGGCGATCATGGGGGCCGGCTCCGTCTCGGACGCCTTCTTCATCGCCCAGCGCCTGCCCAACAGCTTTCGCGCGATCTTTGGCGAAGGCGCGTTCAACGCGGCTTTCGTTCCATCTTATTCGATGGCGATCGAGCAGAAGGGCGACGCGGCGGCCGAGGAGTTCGCCGGCGAAGTCTACACGCTGCTGCTCGCGTCGCAGATCATATTGCTCGCGATCGTTTGGGCGTTGACCCCACAATTCGTCTCGCTGATCGCGCCCGGGCTCGACGACCGTCCGGAAAAATTCGCGCTGGCCGTCAATCTGACGCGCATCACCTTTCCCTATCTGCTCTTCATCACGCTCTTTGTCTTGCACCAAGGCGCGTTGAACGCTCATGGGCGTTTCGCGCTTCCGGCCTTCGCCCCCGTTCTGATGAATCTTACGGTGATGGCGGCGCTCGCCGTCGCCTTCCTTTTTCCAAACGCCGGCTATGCGGCGAGTTGGGGCGTCACCGTCTCGGGCGTTCTGGAGCTTGGGCTGTTGATGTGGCAGGCGCGGCGCATTGGCGTCCTGCAGCGCTTGCGCAGGCCGCATTGGTCGCGCGTGCGCGATTTCTTCATCCGACTGGGGCCGGCGATCATCGGCTCGGCCAGTCCGCAGATCGCCGTGCTCGCCGACACAATTCTCTCATCGATGCTTCCCGACGGCGGCGTGTCGTCGATTTCTTACGCGGAGCGGCTGTACCAGCTTCCCGTCGGCGTCATCGGCATCGCCGCCGGCACTGTGCTGCTGCCGGAGATGAGCCGCCGGCTCGCGGCGGGCGATGAGGCGGGCGCCCTTCACGCGCAGAGCCGAACCATGGCGCTCACCGTCGCGGCCACGGCGCCGTTTTTCATCGCCTTCGACACGATTCCCGAACTGATCGTCGCCGGGCTCTTCCAGCGCGGAAAATTTTCAGCCGCCGACGCCTACGCCGCTGGCGACGTGCTCGCGGCCTATGGCGCCGGTCTCATGGCGCTGGTGCTGATCGCCTCGGCGCGCGCGAGTTTTCAGGCGCGCGGCGACACAAGAACGCCGATGCTCATCGCGCTGGCGGCGCTCGCCGCGAATGTCGCGTTGAAGATCGTGCTGTTTGGACCGCTCGGCGCGGTCGGGCTCGCGACGGCGACGTCCGTCGGATTGTGGATCAACCTCGCCGCGCTCGTCGGACTCGCGCTCGCTCAGGAAGGAATGCGATTCGACGGCATTTTCGTGAAGACGCTCGGCGCGACGTTTGTCGCCTGCGCCTTTCTCGCCGCTGTCGCCATTTTCGGGCGTTCATCCGCCTTGGCTCTTGGCGCGCATTTCGGCGCTCTCGCCAATCTCGTCGCGCTCACCGCGCTCGTCGTCGTCGGCGCGCTCGTCTATGCAGGCGTCCTTCTCGGCGCGCTGCGCGCGAGCGGCGTGACGATCGCAAGCCTCAGACGATAAGGATCAAACGAACTGCGCAATGCCTGGGATCGAATCGACGATCTCGCGCAGCTTTTCCGGCCCGACTTTCTCTTCGGCATAGCCGAAAATCTCATGACCCAGTGTAGGAATCTGGCCCATATCGATGCCGGCGCCGTTCAGCTTGGCGGCAAGGCCCATCAACCCGCCCATGCCCCCCATCAACCCCGCAAGCCCGCCGCCGCCCGCGGATTCGGCGGACTGGATCGCCTCAGGGGCGCCGGGAAGCTGAGCGAGTAATTCCGATACGGCGCCGTCACGCGATTCCTTTTGAAGAAATCCCAAAACAAGACCCACCGCCGTCCTGGCGACCTCTGCGTCAACGCCAAGGGCCGCCGAGACGCGCGCCACCAGTTCATCCATTGCAGGCCTCCCCTTCGCAAACCGAAAGACGCCGGACTGTCGCCGCGACTGGAAGGAAAATCAAGCGCGTTCCGATTGCGCTTATGCGCCCGCCGGATGGCTGACGCGCGCGACGCGCGTCAGCCCGACCGTTACGCCCGTTTGCGTAGATCCGTCGGCGACTCGGTACGCTCACGCAGGGCCGGCAGAATGTTCCTGATCTTCTCGGCGCCCTCGGCGCCAAGGATATTTTCGGCGCGCTTCACGACTTCGCGCACCAAAGCATCGGTCTGAGCTTCGCTGATTCCGAGCTTTTCGAGCTGTCCGGCAAGAATGTTCACATCGGCGCGGCCGTGCCCGATAAAGCTCGTCATGCCTTCGATGACTTGTGTGACGCCGCCGTCGCGAACCGACTGCGCCGCCTCGATGTCTTGCTGCGCGCGCGGCATCTTGGCGATCATGACCTGCATATTGCCGGTCGTGTCCTTATCGCGAAGAAAACCGAGTACAAGGCCGAGGGCCGCTTTGGCGACCGTCGGATCGAGCTTCGTCTCGGAGACGACGCTACTGGTAAGCTCTTCCATGGGACATCCTCCACGCGAACCATTGTGGCTGCGGTAGATGTCGCGGCGACGCTGGCCTTCAAGCGTCGCTATACAGCCGACTAAGCAGCGTCGAGGCCGTAGAGCGAGTGCAGCGTGCGAACGGCGAGTTCGGTATACGCCTCGTCGATCAGCACCGAAAATTTGATCTCCGACGTGGTGATGGCGCGGATATTGACGCCCTTCTGTGACAGGGCGCGAAACGCCTGTGCGGCGACGCCGGCGTGGCTGCGCATGCCGATTCCAATCGCGGAAATCTTGGCGACGTCCTTTTCGCCCGTGATGCTCGCGAAGCCGATCGCGTCCTTGACCTTTTCGATGATTGCAAAGGCGCGCTCGTAATCAGCGGTTCCCACGGTGAAGGTCATGTCGGTCATACCCTCCTCGGAGACGACCTGCACAATCATGTCGACGTTGATTCCCGCCTCGGCCAAGGGCATGAACACCGCCGCCGCGACGCCCGGCTTGTCGGCGACCCCCCGAAGCGTGATCTGCGCTTCGTCGCGCGAGAAGGCGATGCCTGTGACGACCTGGGCTTCCACAATGTCCTCCTCGTTGCAGATCAGCGTCCCCTGCCCCGGATTTGCCGGATCGTCGAAGGACGAGCGCACATAGGTCTGCACGCCGTGCACCATCGCGACCTCGACCGAGCGCACCTGCAGGACCTTCGCGCCGAGCGACGCCATTTCCAGCATCTCTTCAAAGGCGATCTTGTCCATGCGCCGCGCCTTCGGCACGACGCGCGGATCGGTGGTGTAAACGCCGTCAACGTCCGTATAGATGTCGCAGCGGTTGGCCTTGATCGCCGCCGCGATGGCGACGGCGCTTGTATCCGAGCCGCCACGTCCGAGGGTCGTGATCCGCCCGGTTTCACGATGCACGCCCTGAAAGCCCGCGATGACGGCGACTTCGCCGCGGTTAAAGCCTTCGATGATGCCCGAGCCGTCGATCGATTCGATCCGCGCCGCGCCATGCGTGGAATTGGTGTAGATCGGCGCCTGCCAGCCGAGCCAGGAGCGCGCGGGCACCCCCGCCTTCTGCAACGCCATCGCGAGGAGGCCGGCCGTCACCTGCTCTCCCGAGGCGACGACGGCGTCATATTCGCGCTGGTCGCAAAGCGGCGCCGCCTCCTTGCACCAGGCGACCAGCTCATTGGTCTTGCCGGCCATCGCCGAGACCACCACAGCGACCTCACGCCCAGCATCCACCTCGCGCTTCACATGACGCGCGACATTGTGGATGCGTTCGACAGTGGCGACCGAGGTGCCGCCGAATTTCATAACCAGGCGTGACATGAAGACCGAAAATGGGCGAGACGCTCGCGTCCCGCGGGAAGCGGCGCTATATGTGTCCGCGTCGGCGGACCTGTCAACGGCAGCGCTCCGCCAAGGGAATCATGCGCAAGTTCCTCGTCCTTCGAGACGCGCGCTTCGCGCGCTCCTCAGGGATGAGGAGCTTTCGCATAATTCTCCGCATCTTCGCGAGGTTTCTTTTGCCGCATCAGTCCTCTCCTCATTCCGCCAGCGTCGACCCCGACGACGTCGCGCGTTTCAACCGCTTGGCCGAGCTCTGGTGGGACAAGACCGGCAAGATGGGAATTCTCCACGACATCAATCCCATTCGAGTCGCCTATATCCGCGATCACGTGCGCCGGCTCATCCGACATGACGCCAGCGCGCTGAACGCGCCGGGAGATCGACCGCTGGAGGGCGTGCGCATCGCCGATATCGGCTGCGGCGGCGGCATATTGAGCGAGTCGCTGGCTCAGCTCGGCGCTCATGTGACCGGGGTCGACCCTGCGACCAACAACATCGCCATCGCGAAACGGCACGCCGAAACGTCCGGGCTGGACATCGATTATCGCAATATCACCGCCGAAGACCTCGCCGCGGCCAGCGAGCAGTTCGACGCGGTGGCGGCGCTCGAAGTCATCGAGCATGTGGAAGGGCCCCGCGAGTTCGTCGCCATGCTGGGGCGACTGCTGAAGCCCGGCGGGCTGCTCTTTCTGGCGACGATCGACCGGACGACGAAAAGCTATCTGCTGGCCATCGTCGCCGCCGAATATGTGCTCGGCTGGGTGCCGAAAGGCACCCATAACCATGACAAATTCATCCGCCCGGACGAACTCTCGTCATGGGTGCGTCAGGGCGGCATGCGGGAAATCGATCGCGTCGGGATGAGCTTCCAGCCGCTGACCAGAAGCTGGCGAAAAAGCCACGATACGGACGTCAATTATCTGATGGCGGCTCGAAAAGAAGGCTAGGCTCGGGCCGGGCGAGGAGCGAGAACGCGCTGAAGCTCTTGTTCGCGCCCGCCGTCGCCGGTAAAATCTGAGCCTATGCTTAGAGATTCTCGCACGCCGTCCCGTCTTCTCGTCGCTGTCGCCGCCATCGGACTGGCGATCGCCTTCGCTTTCAACGCTGCCGAAGCGAAGCCCAAGCCGGGCGCCGAAGACGCCCCGGCCGAGGACGCAAGCGCCAAAGCCAACAAGCGAAAGCCGGCCAAAAACGACAAAGCCGAGAAGCCGGCCGACAAAGGCTCGGACAAGCCGGAGCAGCTCGGCAGCTATGGGGAATGGGGCGCCTACGCCGCCCAGAGCGGGCGCAGCAGGACCTGCTATGCGCTCGGACAGCCCAAGGAGCGGACGCCGAAAGCGAAGCTCAAGGACGCCTCCGCCTACATTTTTATCTCGACGCGGCCGGCGGAAAATATCCACAACGAGGTCGCGATCAATCTGGGCTATCCGACCAAGGACGGCTCCGCCGCGATCGCCGACATCGACGGCGACAGTTACGAACTGATCACCAAGGGAACGAACGCCTGGGTGAAGGATCAGTCGCGGGAGCGCGAATTCGTCGGCGCGATGCGCGGCGGCGCCAAGCTCATCGTCAAGGCCGCTTCGTCGAAAGGGACAAGCACCACCGACAGCTATTCGCTCAAGGGATTGTCAGACGCGCTCGCCCGCGCCGTGCAGGAGTGCAAGTAGATCCTACCGCGGCCGGACGGCCGTTATCGAACCGTTCTTGACCGACGCCGCGATTGAACGGATCTCGGTCGCCACGCCAGGATATTTCGACGCCAGTTGATCGAGATCGCCGATTTCGACGTCCTGCGGCGTGACGCCCGGCCATTCGGTGCTGGCGCCGAAAAACCAGCGTCCGCCGCCCAAAAGCCGCGCCGTGTGAAAAGTGTCGCCGGGAATAAGCAGCTGAACGCTCTGGCCGGCGCGCAGATCCGGTCCAACCACCACGCGCTCGGTTGAGCCGTCGGCATGCAGCATGAACAGCTCCAGCGGATCACCCAAATAATAGTGATAGAGCTGATCGTTACGGATTCGGTGCAGCCGAACCGGCGCGTGCGGCGTCACCAGAAAGTAGAGCGCTGAACCCACGGGCCCGCTGCGCGCGAAGGGCGGCGGCAAGGCGTTCGCGCCGAAGGACAGCTTGCTCGTATAGGTGATGCGGACAAAGCCGCATGTCGCGTTGGGCTCCAGCGCGAGCAGATCGACAATGTCTTCATAGCTCAGAGCTTCGGACATGGCGGACCTTCAGTTTGAGCCAATGGCGACGGCGGAGAATTCGATAACACGTGGGCAGGCCAAACGGCAGGCCTTCCGACCCATCGGGCGACGCCTGGGTCCACCAAGTATAAATCTCATGATACCAAGTATTTGACCAACAGAAATACTGTCTGTGGTCCTTGTTTCTATGGACCATTTCCGCAGACTACGCCCAGCCATGGCAGTCCCCCTGTAGCTGTCCTGGTGGACGGCGGCGGTTTTCATCGCTGCATCATCCGTCGCCGTCCCTGTCCTTCCGGCGAAAGCCGAACAACACAAATGGGAGAGGCAAATGGCCGTTAATGTTCACGACGGCGAAGTCGGCAAGATCCTCGTGTATCTGATCGGCTTCACCGCTTTCGTCATCGTCGCTCTTACCTGGGTTCCGCATTGGATCTCGCCTGACAGCGCGAACATCACCGGAAGCACCGGCAACACGGCGCGCATGATCGAGTGACGTCGCGACGCTCCGGGAGCCGTCCCTTCCGGAGCGTCGACGCAGGCGCGTCGCGCCAGTTGCAAAGCAAATTTGTTTCCGGCATAACGACGCCGCGACGGTTCGGCGACTTGCTTTGCCGGCGCGACGGATGCGGGTGTAGCTCAGGGGTAGAGCACAACCTTGCCAAGGTTGGGGTCGAGGGTTCGAATCCCTTCGCCCGCTCCAATTCAACGCTCCGCGAATTGCCCCCACTTGCGGAGACCGGGGTCAGATGCTGTCGACGCGCGCCCCCGCGAAAATCAATCTTACGCTTCACGTGCTCGGCCGTCGGGAAGACGGCTACCACGCGCTCGAAAGCCTCGTGGCCTTTTCCGGCGCGGGAGACACATTGTCCCTCACGCCGGGCGACGCGCTGTCGCTCGATATTTCGGGCCCCACCTCCTCCGCCGCAGGCGCCGGCGACGACAATCTCGTGCTGCGCGCCGCACGACGGCTCGCCGAAGAGATAAGGGGCCTGCGGCTCGGCCGGTTTCGACTCGAGAAGCGCCTGCCTGTCGCAGCTGGCATTGGCGGCGGCTCGTCGGACGCCGCCGCGGCGCTGCGCCTTTTGGCCAAGGCGAATCATCTCGCGCCGGACGACCCGCGCATCATCGAGGTCGCGCGCGCCGTTGGCTCGGACGTGCCGGTCTGCCTCGACCCGCGCGCGCGCATGATGCGCGGCGCCGGAGAGACTCTTGGCGAACCGATTCGCCTTCCGCTCCTGCCGGCCGTGCTGCTCAACCCCGGGGCGCCGGTCGCAACGGCACCCGTCTTCGCCGCGCTCGGACTGCGACCGGGCGCGATGCGCGAAGGCGCCGCTCATTCCGACATCGCCGCCCGGCCAAGCGCGGACGAACTCCTTGCGGCGTTGGCGAGGGGGCGCAACGACCTCGAAGACGCCGCCTGTCTGCAGGCGCCCGTGATCGTCGACGCGCTCGCCATGTTACGCGGCGCCCGCGGCTGCAGGCTCGCGCGGATGTCCGGCTCGGGCGCGACGTGCTTCGCGCTGTTTTCGACGCGGCGCGAGGCTGTGCGCGCCGCCAGCGTCATTCGCGCCCAGCATCCGGGATGGTGGGTCAAGACGGCCGTGCTGAGATGACCCGTCGGCCGCCGCCCAAGGACCGCAGCGGGCATGAGCGGGGTCGCCGCGCGACCGTCGCTCAGTCCGAGACGCGCAGCCCGTTCCGTTCCGCCTCACACGACCTCGTCACGCTTTATGGCGCTCATCCGGTGCGCGCCGCGCTGACCGCGCGCAAGCGCAAGCTGCTGACGCTTTACGCGACCGAAACCGCGCTCCCGCGCATCAACGAGCTCGCGCTGGCGGCGGGACTCGAGCCGCGCCTCGTCGACTCGCGCGATCTCGAACGGCGGCTCGGTCCAGAGGCCGTGCATCAGGGGGTGCTGCTCGAAGCGCGGCCGCTGCCGGAAGCGGACATTTCCGACATCGTCAGCGTCAGCGGCGTCGTGCTCGCGCTCGACCAGATCACCGATCCGCATAATGTCGGCGCGATCCTGCGCACGGCCTGCGCCTTTAACGTCGACGCGGTGATTGTCACGGAACGGCATAGTCCGGAGTTTTCCGGCGTTCTCGCCAAAGCGGCCTCGGGCGCGCTGGAGTTCGTGACGATCGTCTCCGTCGTCAATCTCGCGCGTGCGCTCGACGACCTCGCCGCGCGCGGCTATGCGCGCGTCGGACTGGATTCGGACGGCGCCGAATCGCTCTCGACCATTACGCTGTCCAGGCCGCTGGTGCTCGCGCTCGGCGCCGAGGACAAGGGATTGCGGCGCCTCACGCGCGAACGCTGCGACGCCGTGGCGCGGCTCGATCTTCCCGGGCCGATCAAGAGCCTCAATGTGTCGAACGCCTGCGCCGCGGCGTTGAGCGTGGTGGCGACTCGGCTCGGGTGAGCGCCCTGCGTGGGATTGACCTCTCCGCCGGCTTGGACGCATAGAGAAGTCGCGCGATGCGCCTCGATGACGCCACGGGCCGGTTTAGCTCAGCTGGTAGAGCAACTGATTTGTAATCAGTAGGTCGCGGGTTCGAATCCTGCAACCGGCACCAATAAAATCAAATAGTTAGATGCATAGTGCTAGGCAGCAAAGAGGCTAAATCGCCACGATGTCGCCACCAGAGCAGCGCGAGCCGCGCCGCGCCTATTCCGCTTCGCGCCTATTGTCCAAATCTATTGCGGCCCCTGCTCAGCGTCTCCATCTCGTTCGCTCAGTTGCGACCAATCAAGCAGCGCTATATGTCGCGCTCCCGTTAGAGATGGACCGGCTTCCCGAAAAGTCGTTTCCGAGCAAGGATGGTCTGTCGGATCTTCCATTCGGGGAACGCTGGAGAAGTCGGGCGGATGCATCCGGCTCCAGTTCCCGTTTCCACGAACTTGGGGCGTAAGCGATACTTTAGCAGGTCCGGCCACCGGTTCGGGCGAACATGGACCTGATGGAACATTGATATGAATTCACGTCCCGGCTCCAAAGCCAGGCTCTCCGCGCTTATGAAATGCTCGCCATGAGTGGATTCGCCGATCTTCTCAAGATACCTCAATACGTGCCATTCGGCAGGACGGCGGCCCGCGAACTTCTTAAACTCCGCCGGTAGACCCTCCCCGGTCGCGGCGCCTGAGTAGTAGAGGTTCTCGCGGGCATGCAGATGCTGAAGCTCGTTGAAGGAAGCCACTTCGTCGGCGCTCCGAACCGTAACCAAGTTCCCTCGCCGCTCCGGCACGCGATAGACGCCCTTGTCGAACGCCATGAAATACAGTTTCGGTGCCAGTGGCAGAAAGAGCATCGCCCCGGCACTGCCCAATCCGAACCCGTCCCTTTGGAGCCTCTGGAAATGAAACCTGTTGCTATGGATCGCCGGGTCGTCTGACGTTATGAACTCGTGCGCCGTCTCGTTCACTACGATGCAAGCGTCGAGATCAGAAACGCTTTTCGCCGCCTTCGGGAACGCAGCGATTGCCATACGCATCGCCGCCTCTAAGGTAATCGGCTCCATGCCCGCCGGAAGCTTCTTCCCCTTTCCCGCTAACTTGATGTCCCCTTCAAGCTGGTCGAACATCTTCATGTTCTTCTCGATGCAACCGAACGTGCGAAGGGTTTGCAGAACGGCGAAGTCCCGGATGTCCGACAGTTCCTTCTCATCTACCAAAGCAGGGTCGGCCATGGCCTTAGAGACCGCCGTTGCGTAGTTGCCCTCCCAGCTCTGAAGCAGCCGCTCCAATTCACCGTCCTTGCCGTAGAAAAAGTTCCGTGAACACTGGCCTTTGATCGACGCGCCCCCGACGAGCCGGTCGCCCGAGATGTTATAGAGATTGATAGCTTCTCCGTTTCTCGGGCAGAACGGGCGCATGTGTGCCTTTGGGACGTAGTGCTGGTTCTTATTCGCGGACATTCACGTCGGCTTCGGGCTTTCGTCGAAGAAGACGAGGGAAGGATACCCTCAGTCGCGGGGTGCTGTCGTGACCGCGCTCCGCGGCGACCTTACGCGCAGCTGGCGGAGACCAGAAGCTCTCTCGACGAGGGCGCGATAGCGAAGGTGGCCCGAGGGACGCATTAGCTGGGCTGCTCGCGATCTCGGCACAGACCGCGATGAAACGTGGGGCAACGCCCAGGTGATCTCGGCGGTTAAAGTCTTGGCGGCCTCACTCGCCGACCGGCTTCGACGACATACATGCGGATGGCTTCATACCGCGTCCGGCCGATGGCGTCGCGGCGTCTCTCTAGGTGAAGCCAAGCGGACGACGGGGGCGGGTTACCCACGCCGGCGCGCCCGAAGCCTGATGGCGCGCTTCCGTCGTTATCGCCGGCGTCTACGGCTGGCCGGGCGCGCCTAGCGTGCCAGCCTATCGTGCTCGCAGCTCCCCGGCGCCGGGGTTCTCGAAGATGTTGCGGGCAGCAGACGCGGCGTCCTCGATATTGAGCGCCATGGCCCGGAACGCCGCGGCGTCCTCTTCCGTCCTGAAAAGGTCCGGCGCACAGCACGCCAGCCAAAGGGTACGCGCCGTATGAACGGCGCTGTCGAGGTGCTCCTCCATTGCGAGGCGCCCGCCGTTTTCAATCATGCCCATGGTGACTCCGATCCAATTATAAAGGTTAGCGCGATAATTCGCCGCCGAGCGGCCCATGAATGCTACGCTGTAAAATGTTCTTGGCAAGAGGAATCTGGAGTCGGCCGAACGTAGTCTTTGTATTACTACAAAAGCGACGAATCCTATACTTTCTCGTTTCGCCCCGGAAAAATCACTTCGGGCGCCCGAATTGATTGATTGATTTCCCTGGCGCGCGCCCGAAGTTTTCGCCCCAAGTTTTGAATTAACTTCGGGCGCCATATGCCATTGAATTTAATAGTTCTTTCCGTCCAGATTTGATTGATTGATTTCTGATCGCCCGAAGTGAATTCAAAGGGGCGCCCGAAGTGATTTTTCAAACGGTAGTCGCGACTGTTCTTTGTTTATTTACAGTCGCTTACGAGATGTTTGATTTCCCGATTTGATTGATTTCATCGCCCGTTTGATTGATTTCATCGCGCGTGGGGCCTAAAAATTCTCTGCGTGACACCCCGTCCGGTGCAGCGGGCCTAAAGTCCTAGACTTTCGACCCCCCGCCCCTGAATAGGTTAAGCGTCGGTTGCGCTTATGGAATCAATGGTCTAGCCTGCGGGCAAGCCGGCTTCCCCAGCGCCGGCGCGAGACGCCCCGACCGTGGATGTACCGGCGGGGCGTTTCCTGTTCCTCAAAGCGCTCCGCCTAATATTTTGCCATTTCGGGCGCTCGCCAAGCCCCGCATTGATCGTGCTGCCGCTTCCGTAAAATTTTAGTTTCTCGCCTTTGCGACACGAGAGGCCTCGGCCGTCAGCGCCCGCGCGATTGTCTGGGCGACGACCTTGGCGTCACCGCCGGACAGCCGATTGACCAGGCCGCGCCGGCCCGGATCGTCCTCGAAATAAACATAGGCAAGCGCGACGCCGTTTGCGTCCTCGACGGCGAAGGACTCGCTGGTCCTTCGGATGCGCAGCGGCAAAGTGTAGGGCACGGACGTCATCTCTTCCGGAGCTCTAGGAACTAGCCTAAAGAACGCTCATGGGCTGGCGTGGGCAGGAAAACCGGGACCGTGACGCGGAACGCGAGTGGCGCAAGCTGCCGCTTCGCGAGCGCTACGACTGGCCGAGCCTAGCGCTGTTCGTGATCTTTCTGGTCGCATTCGCTTATGCGCTTTGGCGCGGCGGATAGACGAATGCGCGCTAGGCTAACTCTCGCGAGCGGTTCCTCCCGAGGCGAGAGACGATCCACTCCTGCAGCCCGTCCTCAAGCGGTGAACGCAACAGCACGCCTGGATCATCCCCAGCCATCCGTGCGCCCACGTCGCTCCAGTCGAGAATGACCGGCATGCGATCATGAAAGCGCGCCATCCAATCGTTCGCGGGCCTCACGATGATCGAGCTCTTCCCAGAATAGATGCTGCGTGAAACGTCCGCACCTAGGTGGGAACTTAGCAGACCGAATGCGGATCCCCTTACTTCACCGGTGTTCGTTTATCGTCGTCGGGTTGGATGACCCGTCCACGGCTAACGTGTAAGCTACGATCATTTGGTGAGCGTTTCTCAATGGCCCGCGCCTTAAATATAAACTCTGAAATCCTGCAGTGGGCTCGCAAGACCGCTGGGCTTTCGATCGAGGATGCCGCCGAGCGTATCGGATTTTCCAATTCTTCCAGAGCTACTGCTGCAGAAAAGCTGGAGGCGCTTGAACGCGGTGAAGAGAAGCCGACGAGAGTCCAGCTTCTTAAAATCGCGTCGGTGTATCGCCGGCCCCTAACCGCATTTTACATGTCCACACGACCCGTTGCCGCCGAGAGGGGGGAGGATTTCCGCTCGCTGTCCGGGCCGGTGCCACGGCAGGACGCCGCGCTTTTAGATGCCTTACTGCGCGATATTCGTGCTCGCCAAGATATGGCTCGCTCGATTCTTGAAGATGATGAGGATGCGCGTCGACTCGATTTTGTAGGGTCTATGCGCGTTGCTGACGGCGTGCCCGCTGTTGTTCGGCGAATTCGAATGATTTTGCGAGTCGACGACGATCGGGGGATACGGCGGGGGAAGAACACTCCCGATGACCTCTTCACCGAACTACGCGCTAGGACAGAAGAGGCGAGAGTTTTTGTTCTCCTGGCCGGAAACCTTGGAACGCATCATACGAACATCAGCGAGCATGTGTTTCGTGGTTTTGCAATCGCTGACGATCTTGCTCCATTCATTGTGATCAATGATCAGGACGCAAAGGCAGCGCGATCTTTTACACTCATTCACGAACTTGCGCATATCGTCGTGGGAACGACGGGTATCAGCGCTGCGCCGTCTGTCGCGATAGCAAGAACGCCGCACGATCGAATTGAGCGCTTCTGCAACGACGTCGCCGGCGAGTTTCTCCTGCCCCGCAGTGTGATACCGGATATTGCTTTGATTGACGACATCGCGGAAGCAATGGAATTGATCGCAGCACTAGCTGACCAATGGAAAGTCAGCGAAGCAATGGTGGCATACCGCTTATGGCAGATGCGCTCGATAACGAGACACGCGTATTCGGAGCTTACGAGGATCTATTCTGCCCGGTGGCAGAGGTTTCGCGAACACAACCGCGTGAGAGCGCGAGAGGATGGGAATAACGGCCCATCCTATTATGTTGTGCGCAAGCATCGTCTTGGAAACGCACTCATTGGACTCGTTAGGAGAACTCTTCGCGCGAATGAATTGACGCACACAAAAGCAGCCAAAATGCTCGGTGTGAAGCCAGCCGCAGTTGAGCCGCTGCTGGCCTCGCACGGTAGTAGAAATTGACATATCTGCTCGACGCCAACGTGTTGATCCGCGCAAATGCGGAGTACTATCCTTTGGATCGATTGCCACGATTCTGGATGTGGCTTCTCGCCGAGGCGAGCGATGGTCGGATCAAAATGCCTTTCGAAATTCACGACGAAGTTGCGTCCGGCAGTGACGCCCTTGCGGAATGGATAGGACGTCGCGATATTCGCGACGCGTTAGTCTTGGATGCCGAAGTTGACGACCGTCTATTCAATCGCGTGCTTGACGAGGCGTATGCGCCAGACCTCACGGATACCGAGCTCGAAGAAGCCGGCCGAGACCCATTCCTTGTCGCGTACGCAATGCGAGAACCGGGGTGGACAGTTGTGACAAAGGAAGTGTCGAAAATGACCCAGACTCGTGGCCGTCGCAAACTTCCCGACGCTTGTAGTATTATGGGCGTGCGCTGGATCCCGGACTTTACTCTTTATCGAGAACGGGACTTCCGAATCCCCTAATACGCGATCGATCATCTCCGCAATTAGCGTAGCGAAAGGCGTGCGATACCCACTCGCCGGGATGTCGCGCAGGAACATTCGAAGGCCCCAAGTCCAAGTATCCCGGGCGTCAGCGGCATGCTCTCCCGGATGCCCCCCGGTGATCTCATAATTGAGTCAACCAACCTAACTTCCCATTTGTAGTTCCGCCGAGGGCACTCCGATGAGACTGGTTGTTCCGAAGGACCATCTGAGCGCGATGGATGGCTTAACGCTCGAAATCATTGACGAGGATATTGCTGACGTGGTCGGCGAAGTTCGCTTTGAAAAAGCCGTTGGCAGACACGTCACCCTTTATGGGCGATATAAAGGTATCGTCCAATCCCACGAAGAATGTGTCGCTTTCGTCAAGGGCGTTGAAACTGTGCTTGATTACATGATCGGTTAGAAAGCAGATTGCCGGACTTCTTGATTCCCAGGAGCGCGAAATGACAATCACGGCCGGATTTAGGACGATTGACCGCGGCGCTGTAGTAAAAGGAGGCGAACAAGTTCTTCTGCACGCTTTAGCAGATGATGGAGATGTCAATATTTTACTTCCAGCCGAGGAAATACCGCGCATTGTGGTTATATTGATGCAGCTGCTCGGCGAAGCTCGAATGGAAAGGCATAATAGCAGCGCTATTGAAATGCCTGTGTTTAATCTTAATCGTTTGGAATTTGAGGCTCGGCCAAATGAAGGACGCGATATTCTCCGGGTTGTCGTAGGTCAAACACGAGACGAAGCGATTTTTCTGAGCCTTCCTCAAGGGAAGCTCGCGGAGATATGTAAGGGCATTCTCCAAAGTTTGGGGCATATACCGTCCGGCCGAGGCGGAGAGGCGAGCTAAATGCGTCAAACGGCCCCCCTTGATTCTTCGAGACAATAGCAACCATCAGACCCAACCATCCAGTTCGTATTGAGAGTTGCGCGCATCGGAGAAAGTTTCGGCGCGGCATGGCCGCCGGCTGTCGCCGTGCCGCGCCGGCGTTGAACTCTAGTTGTCATCCAGCATATCCCCAATCGGCGTTTTGCGTCGCTGCGGCAGTAATGAGCCCGAGATCAAGCGAAATATCTTCCGCAGCGGTGATGAGCCCCCAATCGAATTCTCCACTCGATCCGAGCGCAACGATGTGAGTGATGGTCGCTGTGTCAGCCGAAACCCCGCCCGGCCCAATCGCGCGGGCGCGAAGTTCGACAACTTGCAAATAATCGTAGCCCGTCAGCGAAATGTTGCCGCTTCCGCTGACTTCGTTTGTCCATGCGCCAGCGCCCGATAGACGATGGTCAAGCTCATAGACGGTAATGACGCTTCCGCCGGTGCCAGGCGTGAGTTGAACTACGATCGTTGCGACATCGGTGTCGGGATCGACAGACGACAAGATATCGAAGAAGATCGGCGTCGCCGGGGCGCCCGGCGTCTGCCCATCGCCGACGCGGCCGTTCCACGTCGGGATGAGTTCAAAGTCCGTGACCGATTCTATTTCCGGCGCATGATCGACAAGCGTGAAGCGACGCGACAGATCCTCCGCGCCCTCGACCTCGCGAACGATCATTTCTTTGGTGACGCTGTCGGTCTCGCCGAACATCGCGAGATCGCCGACGTTCGGGAGCACGCCCGACCCGGTGACGAAAACCGTGCTCGACTCGCCTGCAACCGTCGTCACGCTGCGCAAGATGCTGAGATCATCGCCTTCGGAAGAAGGCAGTTTGCGAAAGCGGATCGCATAAGTCTTGCCCGTTTCCATGGTGACGATATCGTCGAGCGTCACCGCCGTTCCCGACACGGCCCTGACACGCGCCGAAACGTTTGTGCGTTTAAGCACATCATGGCTGAACAGAATGAGATCGCCGCGCCGCGCGCTCGCGCCCTCAAAATCCATCGTGGCGAAATAGACGTCGCGGCGATAGATCAATTCGCGCATTCTGCGCCGCGCTTCCCGGTAAACCTTAGTCGCGTCTGTAACTCCGGGAAGCTCTATGCTCTCCGTCACCGTCGGCGCTGTGATAAACAAGCCTCCCCAGTCCGTCACCCCCGTAGGGTTCCCGCTATTATTCGGCGTCGCCGTGATCAAGCCGAAATCAAAACTGCCTGTGGCCGCGTCTGTGATAAGCCCGTAGTCGAAATAGTCTTCGACGCCGACCCACGGCACGACGCGCTCGGCAAGTTTTCCGGAGTTCGACTCGTCATAGAATTTGACGCGGAACGCGTCGGGAAAGCGCACATAATCGCGCGAGCCTGAGAAGCCCCAGGAATTGCGCGCGGTGACGTGCTGCATGGGGATGGTCTGGGCGCGATCAATGACAACGCCCCATTGCTCGCCATCGTCGCGCGGGGACGCCCGCCCGGCCGCTGCGATGTCGCTCCAGGCGTCGAATACCGATTGTTCAAAGTCGTGGACGCGGTTGTAAGTGAGCCCTTTGGCCGTGCAGTATTCGTGGAAGTCGGCAAGCCCAGCGAGGTCGATCTCGTCATCCGTAAGCGGATAAGCAAGCATCGGGCCTTGCTTCGCATAACGCAGCAGCGACGCTGGGTTTTGCGTTTCTTGCTCGACCCAATTCGCGCCATCCCAATCGAGACAGACCCGAGACGCTTCGCAGTTGAGATTGTCGATGACGCCGTTCAACTGTTTTGAGCCGCGCGCGCGAACGGCGATCAACGCCAGAGGTTGGTTGAAGTTTAGCGGATATTCCGGCCTAAAACTGCGGATCGCGGACCAGAGCGAGACCGATACGTATTGGTCATTTTGCTGCCAGGCGTTCAAATCGTCGATGTCGCCGGTGAGGCGCGTCACCTCGATCTCGTAACGACCGCGCGCCGGCAACGCCCATCGATAGGATGTGCTGAGCGGCTTCTGCGTGAAGGCGCCGATCGACCAGTCAATCACATGCGTCCACGCGCCGGCGCCGTTGAGCCGCATGCGAATCCTGATCGCGACGCCGAGCGGCAACGGGTATGTCGTGGTCGTCGACCCGACCGTGACCGTGTGCATCCAAAACAGGCCGTTCGGGAAGCTGATGTCGATCGAGGCTTCGTCGGCGTCGGACGCGGTGAAACGGGTGTGCGAGCCGTAGGTGCTGACATATGCTTGGTTGAGATCGATCGACAGGCGCTCTTCCAAGACCTGCGTCGGATAGAGTGTGACGGGAAGGTCGCCGGGTAGCCCCTCGCGGACCTCGACATCGACTTCCTTGAATCTTTCGATCGGCGTGTCGCCGAGTTTGATGTTGCGGATTTCGACCGGCCCATAGCCGACCAAGAACAGCGCACGGATGTAGGTCTCGCCGCCTGCGACTTCCGTGTAAGGCAGCGCCGCATAGGGCGGTGCGAAGCGAACCTTGCCCAGGACGCACGGCACGACGCCGTCGGGATTGGCGACGTTGCGAAAACCCTGGATCGAATACGTCGGACTCTGCGCGATGCCCGCTCCCTGCGCTTGGTCCTGGCGCAGCGGCACAAGCGAGTTGATCAGAAACGTGCCGGCGAGCAGCACCGTGCCGGTCGCGATACCCCCGGCAATCGCGCCGGCCGCGGCGCCATAAGCGCCCGCGACAAGCGGCGCCGCCCAGACCTGCCCGACCGCCAGAGCGGCGACGCCGACCGCGATCGACAGCGCCGCCCGTAGAGCTCCCTTATTGCCCGGGACGACGTGGATAAACAGAACCGGAAGATTGTCGTTGCGCGGCGTCAGGCGCACGCGTTTCCAGAAGCACGGGTCGACAAGCTCACCGTTCATATAGACGCGGGCGTATGTAGGCCGCAGCTCGGCGGGCAGGCCCGGCAACGCCTGCTCGACGCACGCGTCAATCGTCGCGCCGTAGGGCGCTACCAGATCGAGGCGCCGGCCGCCGTCGAGATAGGGCTGCGCGATGATGCGCGCGCCGGTTGCTGTGAGCCTACGCATAATCACATTAGACCAGCAGCGCGCGCGTCGGCGACGATTGCGCCAAGCCGGTCGTACATGAACTCCGTCGATGCTTTCACGTTCTCGAATGCCTGGTCGCACGCCGCTTTACGCGCCGCATTCGCTGTCACGGCGCCCTTCAAAAGATTGCCGCCTCGCAAGTCTTCCCGAAGAGTTTTTCGGTGGCGTGCATCGATCAGCCTGCACGACGTTCCGGGGACAGCGCCACGCTTGCAAATAGAGATCTCGCTCAGGTCGCACTCGTCGAGGATATGGAGCGTCTTTCCCCCGATTGTGGCAGTGTGCTCGCGAACGGTTCGGTAGCCTACAGACATCTCGGACCACTCACGAACTGCGACTTTACGAGCAAGGTGTTCTTGATGGTCGTCGCCTTTGCGAAGTTGGACCCGAAAGGCAAGGCCCCATTGATCTTGTATGAGCTCAAGCCGGTCGGCTGTAGTGGCGAACAAGCCGATTTCTTCGTGTTCAGTATAGGCCGAGATCGCCTTACCGCTCATCAGCGAAGCTGCGAAAGCGCCGGGCGCGAACGCTTCCCAACGCCGTAATCGGGCATACCAATGGACCTTGTTCCAGAGACAGGCGTAGCCCTGAAGCGCCGGCGCAGAGACGCCCACATCACGAAGGTCAAACCGATCAGCCTCACGAACAAATTTGAACTCCATATTGACGGCGAATCTGCTCATCGCAGCGCCTCCGGAATTTCCTCGGCGCCGATTGCGCCCTTCTCGACAGCCGCGCGAAGATAGTGGGCAACGCGGCCGTACCGATCGCGCGGGCTATCGAGAAATACTGGCGGATGCGCGAGTTGGCTCCACCAAACGTTCTCGCTATTGAGCACGTCGGCGAGCTCGTCATACGCTTGCTGCGCCGCGCTGGCAGCAATCAAGGATCGGGCGACGGCAGCGATCCGCTCGCGTACCAGCGGCGCGACCTTCTCGCACACAACCGCCGACGCATGGCCGTGAAGTACGCGAAGCCGCGCGTCCAGGGCGTCTATTGCCCGTTTCAGATCGTCCAAGTCGCGTTGCTTAGCGTTGAGCGCCTCTCGCTTCAGCAGGAAATCGTCACTCTTCGCGGCGCTCTTCACGGCGCTGGGAACGACGTCTCCAATGAGATCCGACACGCGCGCCTCAGCCGCGCGATCGATCGGATTATGCCGGGTCTCTTCGCTAAGGGAGAGACGGCGCAGTTCGCGAGCGAGTTCGACGGTTTCTTGCTCGATCGAAACCGCTTGGAGCGATAGATCGTCGCGGCGCGCCCGCACCTGAGCAAATTCATCGCTCGCGCGGTCAAGGGACACCATCTCGGCGATGGTCGTATTCGTGGCCATTTCGGTCTTCGCCATTCTTTCCTTCCTCAGCGCCACCAACATGATCACCTCCATTCGTAACCACGAAGGTAGCTCGGCTCACGTCCGACAAAAACGTTTGTGTCAGAGATTCTCTTTTTCGCGATCAGCAGCTTTTAGCTTCCGAAACATGCGGCGTTCGAATGCAGCTAGAGCATAAGGCGCGCGAGCGCGGCCAACGTGAAGGATCGCGGCGCGACGTGACAGCCGACCGGCTGCTATCAGTTGGCGCACTTCCGAAAGCGCCGCGGCGTCGTCGATCGCTGGCCTGCCGCCGTCGGCCTGTACGAGAGCACGTCGGGCTCGCTGAAAAGCCGCCCGTGAGGTTTCGTCCGCTGCCGCAGCCGATAGCCACTCGATCATCGCAGCTATCGTGTCAAAGTCCGGTCCTTGCATTGGCGTTCACTTCCGCTCAGATCCGGCGCCGACGTTCTCGGTGACGCCATCGCGAGAATCTTCGATTGCGAGAGTCATCTGCGCCGGCGATGGCGATGTGCGCGAGCCAATCGGACGCCCTGCGCCCATGCGCTCGGCCGCGGTCATCTTTTCTGTTTCATTTTGCACGGGAAAATATTTTCTTCCCCAACCGGTCGCGTGTTTTCGTTGGCATGGCTTTCATTGCACCCCCCAGGCGGACCTGCGAGCGCATGCGCGCGGCGGCGATTCGCGACAAGCGACCGAAGCCGCGCCGCAATCGCGTCGGCGCTGAAAAACGCTTCAATATCGGTGGCGCCGCCCGCGATGAACTGCGCGATCGCGCGCTCATGAATCGCCGCGAGCTCGCGCTCGAGTCGCGTGTCGTTGAGCACGGCGAGATTTTCGGCCTGCCGAAGGAGTTCAACGAGCATTTCAGGATCGTCGCAATCAATCATGCCGGGTCCATTTGTTCGCCAGCTGCTCGACTTGTTCTCGCGTCGCCTTACGCTTCCTGGCGCTGCGCAGGACGTCGAGCACGTCGGGCGCGGTCGGCGGTGCTGCAAGCTCTGTCGCCGCACGCTTAGGCGCTGCATCGGGGCTGCGCAGCAAGCGCAATATGCGATTGCCGTTCGGTCCTCTCCGTTCGTCAAGATTCAAGGCCATCAAGTTCTCTTCATTTAGGGTTGAATTTGTCGCCTAATTGCTCCGTTGCACTTGCGTTGCACTTGCGTTGCATGCAACGCGCCCCTGCAACGTGCGTTGCGTTGCACGCACCCCTTTAGGGGTGCAACGTGCAACGCAGTCACGAGGGGGTCTGGGGGATTTTCCATATAAGGTCCTGGTCCTCGGCAAAGCCGCCTTTGTCCAAGAGCTGACTCTTCACGCGGCGGAAGTGTGATCTGCCCGTCGCCGAGAGCTGCCCCGTTTCGTTTTTGTCGAGGACGCCGCGGTTTTTGAGTTTGTCGCGCAAGGCGGCGATAGAGACCTTGCGGCGAGCGGGGGAGTTGTCGGGGCCCCGCAAAAACGCGGCGGCGCCCGCAAGCTCTTCGTAGGCGGCGAGGAAGCCGCGGCGGACGAAATCCAGTTCGCTGCTCGCTTTGCCCTTTGATGCGGTCGGCGCGCCTTCGGCCACGAATCCCGCGTCCTCATCGGACCGCACGATCCAAGGCGCGAACTGCCGATAGTTCGCCGGGGAACGAGTGCGCGCCTTCGTGAATTCGAGTCTGAACTGTGCGGCGCAGGTCTCCTCCTCCGCCCCATCCAGCTTGGAGAGCATGATGACGCTCTCCATCTGCCACTCACGCGTTTTGGTGCCGAAGCCCTTTGAGGCGTCGTGGCCGGTGTGATGCATCCAGACCTGGGCGATGCGGCGCGCCGAGATTTGCAACGTAAGGTCTTTGATTTGGCCCCATGCCTCTTCGTCGCCCATGGCTCCCGCCAGTAGGGACATGATGTTGTCGAAAAAGATCACGTCCGGCTTTACGATATCGATCTCTCGCCAAAGCCATGCGCGCCCAAGGTCGCTGTTAAGTGGCGCCATTTCGTTGGGGCCGAGGATGTCCCGGTTGTAGCCGAAGAGCTCAATGCCTTCGCCGTAGAGCCCGGCGACGATCTCTGAGCGCTCCTTGAAAAGGTCGGCGCTCATTTCTCCGTCTAGGTACGCGACGCGCGCCGCGCGGCGGCCCTGCCAGCCGAGAAAATCCGCGCCGCCAGCGATCGCCGCGGCCCATGCGAGAGAGAACAGAGTCTTTCCGATTCCAGTCGGTCCGATCAGAAGCAGGCGCGACGTTGTGGAAAGGACGTCGCCTGAGAGAAAATCCCTCGGCGGCAGGTCACGTTTGAGCCAGCTCGATAGACGCAGTTCGTCCCTCGCCGAGGGCGGCGCGCCGAGAGCTTCCGTTATGCGCGCCTCGGCGCGCTCTTGCGCCTTAATCCTGTAGTCCTCAATCCGGATGAGCTCTGCGTTCAAAGCGTTCTCATCGACAGGTGATGCGGCGAAGGTCTCTGCGAGCGCCTGCGCCTGCTCCGCCGGGGTGACGTGCTCGGCCACCCAGGCGCGCAGGTCGTTCATGTTGCGGCTCTCGCAGTGCCCGTGATGGCATTGGAAGCCGCCGGAGCCCGGCCGGTAGCCCGCCTCGTTGCGCGAATCGGAGTGCTCGGCCGCCCAGGGGCAGACCACCGAGACGAAGCCGTTGTCGTTGGGCGTGGCGTCGAGCAGCATCTCCTTCATGTCGAAGAGCTTGAGGATGGGATCGGCGCCAAGCTCCTCAGATGTCGCGCGGCGCGCGCCACTGACGTCCTTGAACTTCGCCAGCGATTCTTCGCTCAGATCGACGCCAAGCCAAAAGGCGAGGTCCTCGACCGAATACGCGATTTCCGGGTTCCAGACCGCCATCCGGTGGGGCCAGCCCTTACCGTCTTCGTCCTTCCAGTTATCTTTGTTGTTCGACCCGACGGGAAGGCGCGCGACGCGCGTGACGCCCTTCATGCCCGGATCCTTCAGCGAGGGGTTTATGTCGGGGTCGTCAACGATCGCGCAGATCAGCGCGTCGAGCGCGCGGGCGTCAGTCCCGTTGGTCAGCCTGTAGCCGTACTGCCAATTGCCGGGCGACGTCTCCAGCTCATAGGTCGCGGGCGGCATGACGGCGCGCACCTCGGCCTCTGACAGCTTCGTGCCGACGTCGTCGATCACGAAGACGAATTGCCGGATGAACAACTCTTTCGTGCGCCGGAATTTCCCATCGGCCGCGAGCGCAAAGATAGAAACCGTGAAGTAATTGCTGCTCTCGATCGTCGGTTTGCCGATGTTCTTGCCGGCGGGACTGACCCACCACGAATTCTCGCCCCAGGAGATCGGAACGCGCTGCCAATCCGCGCCAGCGAGCGCCTTCAGAAACTCCTCATTTGTGATCTTGATAGGGGCGATCTTCCCGCCGTTGTCGGCCGGCGCATTGATCGCGCGTACCTTGTGTGCCATCTGTATTCCATTCGGAAAAAGAGCAATGTTTGGGCGCGCGCCCTTATTTCGGCGATCAGCTCGCGCGGCTTCGATCCGCGCGTCCAACCCAGTCGTCGCGCACAAAAAGAATCGCGGGAAACCAGTGAGGCTGCGGCGGCTGGGTCTGCTCGAAAAGGACGGGAAGACTCGGCACGGAAACAACCCCGGCGCGCGCGCCATTTGGCAGGCGCAAATACTGGGCGAGCGCCGGCCCTCGGGCGTCGATGATCTTCGCCTCCAGCATGTCGATGATTGCGTCTATCGCCGCGGCGGAAAGCCCAGACCAAAGAATGACTTTCTCGCCGAAGGCGAGCGTTTCGGTTCCTTTGACGCCGCGGATCCGTTCCAGATCCGAAAAGCGCGCGCCAGGATTTTCGCGGATGAAATCGTAAATCCGTGCGCGAAGGCTTTTCGGGAACTCTTGCCCTTTGGCCTGCGATTTTGTTATGTATGAACCGTCACGGCTCGCCAGCTTATGACAATTCCGGGGGTCGCCGCCTGCGTCGCGCAGGGGCGGCCCTCGCCATTTTGGGGCGGCCACGACTCACGCGGCCTCAGTCTGGGACGTCGAGCGGCGCGTGCGCTTCGCGATGAACTTTTCAACGGCGAGCGCCGGATAGCGCACCTTGGCGCCCATCTTCGTGAATTCCGGCCCGTCGCCGGACATGCGCCATTTCGCCAAGGTCGATTCAGAGACGCGCAGACGCCCGGCGGTCTCATGCGGCGTCATGAGAACCACGACATTTTCGGCATTGGGGATTGTTTGCATCGCCATTCCCTTTCGATGCGCCAGAGCAGCGCGGAACGGCTGTCATAAGATGCCTGAATCAGTGATACGCAACAACTTTCGATCCAGCGAAATCACTCCATTTCGCTGGATGGCGGGGCTAGGCGGCGCTTGTACATCTTCGCGATGTTCTGGACATGCGTCCGACTGACCGAAAACGCCGCGCATAAATCGTCGACGACGGCCTTCCGTGGCTCGCCCGAATTGATTCTTTCAATTAGCTCGTTCGCAATATTCGAGTCCCGCACGCTGCGAACGATTTGCCGCGCTTCGTCCTTCCGTTCCCCTTTGCCGCGACGCTCTTCTAACTCGACGCGGAACCTTGAATGCTTCGCATCTTGGTCGAATAGATCAGCAAGCAGCTTTCTTGTCCCCGGCGGAATCGGCTCATCGGAACGCAAGAGCTCAACAAGGCGCGCAACGCGCTCCCGCATGGAAGCCTTTTCGTCATAGATTTGGGCGAAGATTCTCGCTCCGACGTCATCGCTCATTCGCCGGCGCCTTTCCGGCGCGGCGCCCTTCGCATCGGCGTCACCTTGGCGGCCTGTCCCCCGTCCATCGCCGCGGCGATCGTCGCGCCTATCGTGTCGGCGGCGCGGCGCAATGGATCGGCGCCGACATGCGCGTAGCGTTGCGTTGTCGCCGCTTGGCTGTGACCAAGCAGCTTTCCGATGATCGGAAGCCCGAGCGATGCGCCTGCCCCGACGCTCGCGAAGCTATGCCGCAAATCATGCAAACGGACGCCATCTAGGCCGGCGATGCGCTTCACGCGCGCCCAAGGCTTGTTCAGGTCTGCGCGCGGTTGCCCTGCCCGTGCGCCAGCGATGACGTAGGGGTTGCCGTAGATGCGCGGTAGACCGGCGAGAACGGCTTGCGCCGCGGCGCTCAAATAGACCGGCTTCCTGCCAGTCTTGCTCTCGGCCAGCCAAAGGACGCCGCGCTCGTCTATCTGCGACCATTTGGCTTGAAGGATTTCCTGCAGGCGGGCGCCGGTAAGGATCAAGAGCCGGATCGCGGCGACGGCGCCGGGGTCGATGCCCTCTTGCGCGCAGAGCCGCAGCGCGTCGCCGAGCCGCGCAAGTTCATCCGTCGATAGATATCGCTCCCGCGCCTGCTCTCGGAAAGGCTCGATCTTCTTTGCCGGGTTGTGTCCTTCAGGAACAAGGCCGCGCGTCTCGGACCACGCATACATCTTGCGCCACGCGGCCAGATGGCGGTTCGCCAGATACGGCGTCGCCCGCATCGAGGAATGCAACAAGGCGAGCTGGGCGCGGGCCAGCGCCTCGACCTTCAGTGAGCCGTGCGCCGCGCGCAGCCTCTCGAGACCGGCCTTCGCCGATATGGCGCTCGCGGGCTTCAGCTTGCCCTCTACGTGCTCGGCGATAAAGGCGTCTATCAAGCCGCCGACGGTCGGCGCGTCGCGCCGGTCGGCCTTCTCCGCCGCGGGATCGGCCCCTAGCCGCACACGGGCCAAGAGCTCTGACGCCGCGCGCCTCGCCTGGTCTGGCGTGAGCGCGCCCACCTTGCCAAGCGTAACGCGCTTTTTGGCGACGCCGCGCCCGCCGCCATCTGGCCGGTATTCGGCTATCCAACTCTTGATGCCGCTCGGCATGACGCGAAGGCCAAAGCCGGTCAGATCGGCGTCATAGGCCACGTACGGCTTGTCTCTAGGCTGGAGCGCGTCAACCATGCGCTTGGTGAGCCTGTCGGAAATCATTTTCCAGTCACCCGGTCGCTCGTGTCGCCACCATGTCGCCACCGTAAAGACGTTGGCAGGAACGGCATGGAATAGCTATGAACGGGAATCTCCTGGAAAACAAGGATTTTTGAATAGCGCGGAATAGCCGTCAACCGCCGGAAACGGCGCAAAATGTGATTTGTAATCAGTAGGTCAGGGGTTCGAATCCTCTAACCGGCACCAGAAATCGACATTAATACAGCTATTTATGAAAATGACGGAGGCGGCGGACACGAGGCTCTTCTCTTGTGTCCGCACAGTGTCCGCAAACCACTCCATCCCTCGCAAACGAAAAAACGAATGCGGCGCCCGTGAGGTGCAGGTCATGCCGGACTGGCCGCCGTATCTGGCTTCCAGCTAGATTGCGCCAAGCATGCGGACGATGGACATCAGGGACATTCCCATGCGGCGCGGCTTCGTGTATCTGGCGGCGACAATCGACGTGTCCAGTCGGCGGATGCTGGCGCATCGTGTTTCGAGAGAGGAAAATTAATGTTCAATAGTTGTGCACTGCCTTCCGGCGCTGTCCGCTTCTTTCTAATGTTCGCCTCGGCCTTCGCGCCATTTGGCGCCCCTGCGTCTGCCCAAGATGCTCCCGCTGGAAAGCCGT
Source organism: Methylocystis sp. H4A (assembly GCF_015709545.1). Taxonomy (NCBI): domain Bacteria; kingdom Pseudomonadati; phylum Pseudomonadota; class Alphaproteobacteria; order Hyphomicrobiales; family Methylocystaceae; genus Methylocystis; species Methylocystis sp. H4A. Next base: position 67,483 of record NZ_JADNQY010000021.1, read on the forward strand.
CCGCCACAGTGACGATCGAGCAAATCCAGGTCGCGTTCATTGGCTCCGGCTCGCTTGGCGGTGGGACACTAGAATACGCTGGAAAATCCTATCCCATCACTGTTGGGGGATTGGGAATTGGCGGTATAGGAGCTTCCAAATTGACGGCCTCTGGCGCCGTTTATGGCCTTACGAGGCTTTCGGATTTCCCTGGGGCTTACGTTCAGGTGCGACGAGGTTGGGCTATTGCTGAGCGCGGGCAAGGGACGATGTGGCTAACGAATGGGAATGGCGTCACCATGAAATTGAGCGCAACACGCCAAGGATTACAGACTGCGCTGGGGGCAGACGGCGTGTTGATTGAATTCAAGTAGCCCAAGGCGCTGAGCCGCCTTTTCTGCCGCCTGCGGGCCGCGTATTCGGAGATAGTGGGCGTCGTGTCCCTCGCGCGGCGCTGCCACCCCAGGACCGCAGCCGTTCGGTTGAACGTGTTTTGAAGTGTGGCGATCTCGGTCACGTCGAGTGGAATGCCTAGCAAGGATCGCGGCTTGCGAAGGCTCGGCGGGAAGGGACAAACTTTGAAGGCTACAGCTTGAACTGGCCGCATGTCGACCGGAAGATCGAAATGATTCTAGGCAGCCATCTGTTTTCCATGACGAGGACCAACGTCACATCCTATGATGCAGCCATTGTTCAGATGTGCTTCGTCATGTATCCTTGAACTTATCCCTTACGAAGCACGCATTTCATCCATGATGTTCATTTCCACATTCTTCCCGCTGATCTGAACAGCGGAAAGTCGTGTCGGCGCATCTGCGCCGTTCAGATCAAGCCCCCCTGCTGGGGCGGTGGTCCGACGGAGAATGTGTATAATGCCCAAATCTAAGGATGTCGGCCTGACTTCCGGTCAGGTCCAGAGCTTTATTGACGATGGTTTCGTCAAAATCGAAAATGCCTTCAGCACCAACCTTGCAAGGCAAGCTAGGGACGAGTTGTGGGCCGGTGTAGGTCTGTCGCCAGACGAACCCGAAAACTGGATTCAACCCGTTATTCGAGTGGGGTTCAAGTCTTCGCCCCCCTTCATCGAAGCAGCTAACACACCGCAACTACGCAAAGCCTACGATCAACTCGTTGGGAAAGGCCGCTGGCTTAACCCCAAGGGCGTCGGAACCTTTCCGATCCGATTTCCCTCACTGGAATCTCCCGGTGACGATGGCTGGCATGTGGACGTGAGCTTTGGCATCGACAATCCGGATTTCATGGAGTGGCGAGCCAACGTGAAGAGTAGCGGACGCGCTTTGTTGATGCTGTTTCTGTTTTCGGATGTTGGTCCTAATGATGCGCCAACAAAAATACGGAAAGGGTCGCACTCGACCATCGCGCGCGAGTTGCTACCCTACGGCGACGTGGGCGCGACGCTCAGGCAGCTTTCCGCGAACGGCTACGCCTCTACGGAAGGTTGCAATGTTGATTTGGCAACAGGTGCGGCGGGCGCCGTCTACCTGTGCCATCCATTCATCGTCCATGCGGCGCAATCTCACCGAGGACAACAACCGCGCTTCATGGCACAGCCGCCGCTGCTGCCGATGGGTGAGTTTGACCCGGCGTTGTCTCCATCGCCGGTTCAGATCGCTATCCGTCAGGCATGTGGGCTGACGTTTTAAGCTAGACAGCATCCGGGGTCGATGTGCGCCGCCGAATGTTGCCGGATTATTACCATCCGTAGCCGTCGGGATACCCGTAAGCTGGGTATCCATAGGCTGGATAACCATAATAATACGGTTGTTGTGCGTAAGCGCCTGCCGCTGCGGCGGCCCCGAGGACGCCCACGGCGGCGGCTGCAGCCGCAGCTGCGCCCGGATTATATCCACGCCGATAATAGCCGCCCCGATAGCGCCGATAGTAGACTTGATCAGTTAAAGATGGTGCTTCCATGCCCTCGGAACGCGCTACGTTGATCGGGCCTGCCCAAGCGTTGGCTGACAAGGTCGTCGCGACCAAGCCGCTGCACAGGGCGCCCGTGACGATCGACTTCAATGTAATTCGCATGTCTGCCTCCGCTCGCCTTTAAACAATTGCGACGCCCCTCGCGAGAAGCTGGATCGTCGCCTTATATTTGGCGCTCAAAACGTCTTTGTCGAGGCCAAGTCGATGCGCGACAGGAATGGATCGTCTCGTCAAGGTCAACAGATCCGGGATGGGCGACGCCGATCCCACGCTGATCCACAGCATAGGGGGCGATCGGTTAGAAGCGCGGCTCGTTCGAGCGAAGCAGGCTCCTGTAATGCGCTGCAAAAAAGAAGGGCGAGACGGCCAGCGTCTCGCCCTAGACATACGCCGCGAAATTCGGTCCGATCAATGAGACCAAGCCGCAGCCCACTGCAACTGTTGTGATTGCCGCAATGTTCAGATCAACGGTTCTTCCTAGCCTTCGGCGCGGCAGTGCTCCACCTGTGGAAAATACCTAGTTGATAAGGGGTTAGACGAAACCGAAGACGCGCTCCGCACTCCAAGTCCTCAAACCACCGGGGGGCTGCCCTCGCCGGATCTGCACGCCGACGTGATTTCGACGAAGGTGTCGGCTAGGAGGCTATCGGCTATAAGGCTGGATCGAACGGCAACGCCGCACTGACCGACACGGCATTTCGAGAGGAACATCGTGAGGATCTCGTTGAAAAGCACTTGTCTCGCCGGCTCAGCGATACGCCGCCGCCGAAATCAGCGTCGAAGCGTGTGCGCTGGGTTCAACAGAGGCGCCCTTGCCATTGCGATTTTGGCCGTCGCGCTCTCCAGCGCAGTCGAGGCAAAGCAAAAGCATGCGGTTCCTCCGCCAATCCCCGCGGGCGCAGAGACGGCGCCGCCTTTGGATCAATGTGGCCATCCGATCGTCACGGACAGCGTCGGAAAACCTTACATCGACCCTGTCTGCATCGCCCTCTCCGATCACCTGCAACCTCCGCTCTATATTCCCCGGCCTGAATGCAACAGGGGCGTGGAGCCTTATGATTCGAGTTGCTTCTTTGAGCGACTCTATACGGTGATGACGGCCTCGCCGGGCCCACGGCCACTCAATAGGCCTCCTGCTCCATATCCCTCTAAATAATCCTTGAGCGATCCACGCCGGGCGACGCTCTCATCTGATGCGCGGACTGCCTCCGCACTAGGCGCGGCGGGGCGCGAGAATCGACGCCATTTTGCCGCGATTCAAGCGCATGTACAAAATCTCCGCCCTATTCCGAAGGTGGGATTATACGCATGCACGACCTCATCATTCCGCCGGAGCCGCCCCTGCCGAAAAGACGCGGCCCGCCAGCAAAACTGCCGGTGGAGATCGTCATCGACCGCCGCGGCAATCGGCCGGTCCGTTATGGTCTGATCGCCGCGTTGATCGGTCTTGCCGGACTTGCGGCCACGCATTTTTATGCGTCCGACCGTTCCAAGGACGCGGCAGTGCAAAAGGCTGAGGCGCAGGCGCCCCAGCAGGTCACGATCCCGGTGTTGGACGAAGCGTCGAAGCGTCGGATCGCTGCCCTTCAAGATGAAGTGCAGGAACTGCGCACGAAATTGGACGCCGTGGAGAAACGACAAGAGGCCGACAGTGTTCGCGCGCAGCCCGCCAGCCCCCCTCCTCCCGCTGTCGAAAGCCAAGCCGCTGCTGGCGCCACGAAAGCTGCGCCCGTGACGCGTTCGCCAGAAAAGGGGCAGGCCAAAGTCGCGCGCGCCGCCGGGAAGGAAAACGCCAAAGTCGACATGACGCCCGTCCAGACGATCGCGCCGGCTTCGAAAATCATTAGCGGCTACAGGGTGCGCGACGTTTATCACGGCGCCGCTCTTATTGAATCGGACAGGGGCATGATCGGCGTCGAGCCCGGCGAAATCGTGCCTGGCGTTGGTCGAGTGACGGCCATTCAGGAACGCGGCGGTCGTTGGGTGGTCGTCACGGAGAGCGGAGAAATTCTGGGGAACGCGCATGGACAGTCGCGCGCTCCGGCTCCGCGTCAGCGCCAATTCGCGCGAGAACTCTACGGCTTTGAGCCCGGCCCCTTCGAACCGCCGATGTTTCCCCGCTACTGATGATCGGCGCTCGTAGCTCCGAGAAGCGCGGGCGGGGAGAGTGAACGCACGCGCGCCAGGATACGTGTGAGCCTTCGATGCGATCGCAATCAGTTGCGACGCGCCGGCAAGAGGCGAAGCGTTTCGAATGGTCCCCAGGCGAATTTGCCATTGTCGACGGCGAAATCGCCGTCAGCGACATATTCCACGACGAGCTCGGAAATCTTCCGCCACTCTTCTGGCGTTGGCGCTTCCCAAATCGCTTCCGGCGTTCGCTCGTCATTGCACAGAGCAAAGATCGCCTGGGCGATTGCGGGATGGGTTTGCCGGTTGACGCTCCATCCGACCGGCGGCGGGACGCAAGAGCATATTCGATTGTTCATCGTCGCCTCCTCGGGCTCGTTTCGCCCGGCGCGAGGCGCGCCGTGTTGAATGTTAGCATAGAAGGCGGCAGGCTGGAGAGATCTTCGCCAATAATTTCGCTGGCTCGAGCACAGCGGCGCCTTGTCTGAATATCAGCCGGGAGCAGGATCCCATTCTGGAGCGCGCGCGGCGATTCGTGAAGGAAGACCATGAGCGCTGCCTATATGCGGTCTTAGGCGCATCTGCTGCGAGGTTTCACATGCAAAAACGATCCGTGTTGGCGGCGACGTGCGCAGCCTTGAGTTTGACCTGGGAGACCGCCCTCGCAGGGGCAATGAGCGCCAATAATTTCATGCTTCCCACGAAAGACGTCGCGCTCAAATGCGCGCCACTGAACTACTCCATACACTGCTCGATTTCTTTGAGAGCTAATCCACAATACAGTTCTTATTGCTTCTATGTCGCGGCGGGTCAGTCATATCCCATGAAGACCGACTCCCGTTTCGGATTCTACAACAGCGTCGTCAGCCTCCAGCTCAAGAATAGTTCTCCCGTGACCGCTCAGTTGAGAGACCTGAGGACCGGCGCGCATGCGCGATGTTTTGAGGCCGGGTGATCGGCGCTGATCCTTCGCGCCGGCGCTGCTTTCCTTTTGCCTGCAACGGAAGTCGACGCGGCGCATGCAAGCGTGAAAGGAAGCCCCGCGGCGCGTCCACTCAACTCATCTCGCCGACTTGGCTTAACCTGATGTTCTACTTGGGGCGCCAATCTGGCTAAGGCGTCACGTCGCCCTAGCTGATAATGCGCGGCGCCTTTGGGGTCTATAAGGCATGTCAAAATCTCTGTTCACTTCGCTGGCGAAAGTCGCTTCACTCGCGCTCCTTCTCGCCTCTCTCGCTGCGCCAGCGTTGGCGCAACCGATCAATGTGCTGATTTTCGGCGATAGCCTCACCTCCGGTTTCGACCTTCCCAAGGCGCAAGGATTTCCGGCTCAGCTCAATCACCGGCTGCTCGCCGACGGCTATAACGTTGTCGTCTGGAACGGCTCCAACCCCGGCGACACCAGCGCCGACGGCTACGCGCGCATTAACCAGGCGCTGCAATACAATCCAGATCTCGTCCTTGTCGAGTTCGGCGCCAACGACATGCTGGACCATACCGATCCGCGCGTCACCTACCGCTATCTCGACGCGATCATCCGCATCTGCAAGGCGCGCGGCGCGCGCGTGATCCTTGCCGGCATGCTCTCGCTGCCGAAGAACGGGCCAAACTATATCGTCGGGTTCAACAACATCTATCCGACTCTCGCGCACAGCAATCGCGTGCCGCTCTATACTTTCATGCTGGCCGGAGTCTACGGCCACCCGGCGCTCATGCAGAGTGACAACGAGCACCCGAATGCGCTTGGCACCGCAGTCATGGTGGCCGGCATCGCGCCGCTGATCGAGGCGAATCTGCGCAGTATCCGCGTCGCCTCGCCGGCGCCCTCTCGTCGCGGCGCTCGGCTATTATCACGGCGATAACCCCGAGCGCGCCAGCGATGCGCCCGGACGATGGAGGCGACGATGCGGAGATTTCGGCTGGCGGTTCTTCTGCCCTTTGCGCCGGTGTTTGTTTCCCCGGCGTCGGCGCAGGCCACGGCCGCGGACATTGTCGCGGCGCATATTCGAAGCCAGGGATACCCCTGCGACGCGCCGCAAGCGGCAAAGCGCGACCCTCGTGCTTCCAAACCTGACGAGCCGGTCTGGCTGCTGACCTGCGCGAACGCCCGCTATCGCGTGCGTTTGGTCCCCGACATGGCCGCGGCGGTCGAGCAAATTCATTGACGTGACGCAGATTGCCCGTCAACGCCGGCCGCGCTTTGGCGAAGACCCCGCGCTCGGGCTTGTTGATTGCCGGGGGCGCCTCGCGCGTGATTTTGGCCATCAGGGCTCGGCGCGACGACGCCAAAGGCGTTCTCTTGCCATCGCGCCGGGCCTTTGGCATATGTCTTTCGCGCGCCGCCTTATTATGCGGACGCATGGAGACGTGGCCGAGAGGCTGAAGGCGACGGTTTGCTAAATCGTTATAGGGGAAACCCTATCGTGGGTTCGAATCCCACCGTCTCCGCCACGAAACAATCCCAACCCGTCCAACCAAGTTCAAATACGCCCGTTTTCTCGGGGTTTTTGCGCGTCGATCGTCCAGTTCCGTCCAACTTCGTCCCGCTTGCGCCAATCCGTTTTGTGGGTATCGTTGTGGGGTTTGGAGGACGATTCCTTGGCTCGCGGACTGCACAAACTGTCGGCCTCTTTCGTGAAAAGCGCGCCGGTCGGAAAGCACGGCGACGGCGGCGGGCTCTATCTGATTGTCGCGAGCGAAGCCGCTAAGAATTGGGCCTTCCGATATATGAAGGCCGGACGCGCTCGCGAAATGGGTCTGGGCTCCGCCTTCTATGTCCCTTTGTCGGAAGCGCGCTCGCGGGCAGCCGAAATACGGCTATCGATTGCGAAGGGCGCGGACCCATTAGAGGAAAGGCTACCAGCGCGAGAGCGTAGGAAGCGCGAAGCGTCGAAACAGGTCACGTTCAAAAGCCTCGCCGAAGATTTCATGCGCACGAATGAGGCCGGCTGGAGCAACGCGAAACATCGCGAGCAATGGCGCCGGTCGCTGGAGCTTTTCGCCTATCCGACAATCGGTCAAATGCCGGTCGCTGAAATCGGCGTTGACGACGTGCTGACGATCCTGAAGCCTATTTGGGCGACGAAGGCCGAAACCGCGCGCCGCGTTCGAATGCGGATTGAACGTATCCTGTCGGCGGCCATCGCGCGCGGCTTGCGCTCGCCGCCCAATCCGGCAGTATGGCGGGAAAACTTGCAACACCTGTTGCCGACGATATCGAAAGCCCGGCGCGTGAAACACTTCGCCGCCGTTCCGTTCGGCGAGGTCCCTGCCCTGATGCGCGCGCTGCGCCAGCGTAAGAGCATAGCGGCGAGGTGTCTGGAATTCACGATCTTGACCGCGGCACGAAGCGCGGAAGCGCGCGGCGCGAGCCTTAGCGAGTTCGATCTAAAGAAAGGCGTTTGGACAGTTCCGGCCGAACGGATGAAAGGCCGAGTCGCGCATCGCGTCCCGTTGCCGGCGCGCGCCGTCGAGATAGCGCAAGAAATGGCGCCGCTCGCGGAAAGGTCCGGCGGGCTGATCTTCCCCGGCCAAGGAACCGGCCGCCCATTGACGGACACGGCGACTGTGAAAGTGCTGCGGAGCTTGGGGCGAACCGAAACCTTGCACGGTTTCCGCTCTACTTTCAGGGATTGGGCCGCAGAGACGACGCATTACCCGAATCACGTCGTCGAGATGGCCTTGGCGCATTCGATCGGGAACGCGGTCGAGGCGGCTTATAGACGTGGCGACCTGTTCGAAAAGCGACGGGAATTGATGGCGGATTGGGGAAAGTATTGCGCTGACGGCGCTTCTTGAATCATATCTCTCAGGTGACAGGCAGCGTAATCTATCCATGCTTTTCTATAAGTTTCCCCAGCCGGTCCATTAGGTGCCTGAGATAATTCTTATTCGCATGCTCCCTTCCACGGTATCCAATATAGCGGACACTATCTGCCCCAGAGCCGTTGACTAAGAAATTTAATTCAGCCTTGGATATTCTTCCGTTTAGCGTCTTCAATATTTTCTCAGAGAGGTTAGATATATCTCTATCCCATTTGTCTTTTTCTTCATCTGTCGATGGAAATATACTAAAAACAGTTTTTGTATCTTCATAAAGGCCATTCAAAATCAATGACAGTTTGCTTTCATGATAGCGGCGGGAAATACGATATGTAATTGAAATTATTACACATGCCGCAGTCAACGGAATGAAATTTTGGGACAAAACAGAGATCAAAGTTCCCTCCTCAATCCCAAATCGAGATTTGAGGAAGCCAACGAAAGTTCCGTAAGCGAGATTATCGAAAATGCTATGAAATGCGACAATGAGCATGCCCGCAAAGGCGAGCAATGCTGTCCAAAAAATTCCGTCATTCTTCCGCATGGAGCGCATTCTGACTCTCGCGCCATGCATACCTCAAGCCGATAATCGCCATTTTTTCTGCGCCCTGCCCCGCCAACGATCGCCGATCTGCAAAGCCAAGGCGTCTGCGGCGCCCGCGCGTTTTGCCTGAATCAAGCTTGCCAACGTTGCGGGGTTATCCCATTCAATGCGCTGCGGAACGCCGCAGAGCTTCCCTTTATCCGCTTGGCGAGGTCCCGGCGCTTCGTCTGTTCGGCATGCGGGTCGCGTGACATGCATCTCATACCGGATTGGCCGCGGTATCGGGCATCGCAATAGAATGCTCGCGACGGGGAGATTTGCGCAATGATCTGGTCATGTGATTCCATAGGTACCGAATGTAGTCGCCTTGGCCATAAGCTCGGGTGGCGGTTTCTGACTTGCCCCAAGGGCAACATTGAAAGCGCATCGATCGCCCTGGTCACGATAAATCCGGGCGGAGATAAATATCTTCCACCTATGTGGTCGGCGGAAAACGGTAGCGCTTACGTCGTCGAGACATGGAAGGACCGCGCCGCCGACGGAATGGAGCGCCTGCAAGTCCAGGTGCAACGGCTGTTTCAAACCATACCTGTTGCGCCGGAGAACGTCCTAAGCGGATATTTGGTGCCGTTCCGTTCCAAGGATTGGAAGAGCCTGGAAAACAAACAAGCGTCGCTCGAATTCGGCCTTGAGTTGTGGAGAAAGGTGTTTCGACAGGCGGAGAAAATCGAAACCGTGATCGCATTTGGGAAGCAGATGGCTCCCCACATGAGCAAATTGTTGCATGCGAATGCGAATCCAAAAGCAGAATTCTGCGCGGGCTGGGGCGAACAAAAAATCGACCTGTATGAATGCGCCGGACAACGGCGCCTGATAGTCGTTCCGCACCTGTCGCGCTATGCCTTATTTGGCAGGCCCGGAAATGTGGCGGAGAAAGCTATTCTTGAAGCGCTGAAAAATTAGAAGGCTTCGCCAACCGCTCGGTGTGCGTGGCGACCGCTATGCCGTGCGTTTCGTCGGGATTCTTATGACGTCGCCCTCATAGCTCCATGAGGCGATCACCTTTGCTCTGATGTTGTTCGCCGCTTCGCTAACGCATCTATTAAAGTAGGAGCTAGCAACACCTTCGTAATTCTTGTTGAGCAAGTCCTGCACACACCGCTCGCAACTCATTAGATACGCGAAGACCAACGGCGGCATGGACTCAATACTCTCTAGATCGGCAACCTCTTGCCATTCTCGTTCGAACAATCGGCGAGCAGAGCCCGGCAAGGCTTCCGAAACGGATGACTTGAAGCGATGCCGCAGCTTTTTCGCTGCGTCGTCAAAATTCTCGACGGCTTGGCGATTCGCTCGAAGCGAAACTGGATGCGGGTTCATAATGCGCTCCCATGTGGGGGCAAGACGCAATGTCGGGCCTTGAAACAATTCCAGAAAATGTTTGTAGCTTAGACGGAACGGGGAGACAAGCTTATGTAAATTCCCTACCAGCATTGCAGGACCGTCCATTTTAAGCTCGCCGCGACTCAGGCCGCGAGCGTCATTCGAGGAAAGGCCTCGCCTGTGAGGGCGAGGCCTAAGCCAGGTAAAATCGGTATCGCTCAACGCAGCAATATTGCGCTGTCTGCGCCTGTCAGTCAACGGCGCGTTCTAAATTCTCTCTATTTTTTGCGCGGTTAGCCAACACATGGGATTGTGTGATTACGCTTTAGAGTTTCAGTCCTCTTTCGCCAGCCGGAACGCGATCACGTTCGAACCATCCTTCATTGTCGTCAGCACTTCGCGTGTTGCGGCATTGTCGGAGCGGCTAAATTGGATGGCGCGTATTCACGATCGAATGCCGGTCATACTCGACTGGCGCGGCATTGGAGCCTGGATGGCCGGCGACGATCCGGGCGCGCTGTTGAAGTCGGCGCCCGAAGATGCGTTGCAAGAATGGATCGTGTCTTCGCGCGTCAACAGGTCGGGTGTTGGCGACGACGACGCTGGATTGATTGAGAGGGTCGCAGCGGCGCCAATCGCGCCATTGGAAGACGGCTTCACAATAATAGAAAAAGGCGGCCTTGCTCTCGGTCGAAAGCAAGGCCGCCAGCGAGGCCGGAAGAAGAGTGACGTAGGAAGGTCGTCTAACCAATAAATTTGGGTGGCTTCGCCCTTCGTCAAGCCCCGACTTCCTGCGATCGAACGCGCTGCTCAATTCGTTGCAAGAGCTTATCCATTGCGGCAGGCAGAGGCTCAGCGGCTACGCCTGAAAACATGGCTCGGGAAGCGCTCAAAAAAAAACCGGCCCCGCCATTGCTGACAGGGCCGAAGGCTTGATAGAGGCCCGCCGTCTGTTCCTACAGCGAGCGTCAAGAGTGTTGCGCGGCGATGGCCGGGGGTCAATCCTCTTTCGCCGCGCGGGGCGACCGAACGTCGTCTTCGTCATCCCCGATCGCAGCCTTGACTTCCAGCACAGCGGCTTGGGCGCAGTCATTGAATGTCCGATCGGCGTCTATCTTGAAAGCCCCGTCCGTCGCGAGCCATGCGTTGCGGCGATGTTTGTGCGCGATTTCCGCCAAGGCGTTCACCTCGCCGTCATCGTCGGCATTCATCGCCGCTTCAAGCGCGCGCCGCTGGAAGGGCGCGAGCCTCTCGTAAAGCGCACATTCAAACGCGGCGGCGAACATTCGATTTACGACAATCGCTTCGTCAACGGCCGGTTCAATAGTGGGACGTGTTGCTGTATCCGTCATCGGTTTGGCTCCTAACGTTTGGGAGAAATTCAGGCGGCTCGGGCCGCGGTTTGTGATTGGCGCGTGGCAACGTCGCGCCGGTCACGTGCGACGCGCCACGCATAGCGGAGGCATTCCGACCAACTGTCGAAAACTCGGCGCCTGCGAAGGCTGTGCGCATAACGCATCACGGCTGCGCGATCGATTGGCGCGACACGTGCGGATGTTTTGCTCATCGCCCCAAGCTCCTTACCGGCTCGCGATTCCGTGACAGCCTGAAGCTTAGGTAGACGTATTCGCGTGGCGCCGTCAAGCTTATTCCAGCATAAATGTTGTCATACGATGTATAGTGTCTGTTTCTGCATGTCACAACATTCACACAACAAGGAATAGATACAAAAAAAGCGCCGCCGACCTTTCGGCCGGCGGCGCTCCCCACCTCTCAGGAGATTTTGCTTGATCCTGTAGGCAGCAGGTCTGCGCTCGTTTGCAACGCGCCGGGCACTGCCCACAGGTTCGCCGTCAAGCGCGACGTGGAGTCTGCCCGGCTAACTGCGAAACTTGTGGAGGTCTGAAAATCGCTCAACGCGCAGATGGCGCGGCGTGCGCATGTAGCTGACGACTTGCAAGAGCCCGATCACGACGCCCGATAAGAAGCCGGTCGCCGCAAACCACACAAACGCCGTCACGATCGCAACGCCGATCTGTGCGACGGGAGGTAATTCGCCGATCGTCATCGCTGCGGCTTCCCCAAGCATCGAATCTCACACTCAACGCGCGAAACGCCGTCGTCGCTCACGCTCGCGACTTCATACATCTGCCCGTCGCATAACCTTTTGATCCGGTCACCATGATGGATTGCCCAAGGCAAATCGAGGCGAGAGAAGCTCGCGCACAAGGGCGACGTTTCGACTCGCGCATGCAGATTGCTTCCCGCCATCTCAAATCCGAGATGGGATTTCTGCGCGATCACGCCCGTTATGGTGACGGCCTTGTCGGCGTAAGGTTCGGCCGCATAGTTTGGCCGCGCGTGGCAAGGCGTGAGTTCGACAAGCTCGCCGAACGCGGCGTTGATCGATTGTGAGACGCGCGCCATGCCGGCGCGCCAGTTGCTATTGATGAAAGACATTGTGGGGCGTCGCTCCTACCTTGTGCCATGTGCGCCAAAGCCGAAATTAGACGAAAGAGGCGCAGCGACGGGCGCTCCGCCGCCACCACCACCCGATCTAGCTGGCGAGTTTCCGCCGCCTTGCATGGTGGTTCCGAGCTTGCCACTTAGCTGCATTCGCGCCGACGCGTCGGCAAACCGCCGCTCGATTGAAGCGAGGAACTGCGGCGATGCGTCGACTCGCACGTGATTTTCCACGCTGACATGCGCTTCGCCCTGGACCGTTCCTTGAACGGAAATCTCCCGCGGAACGGCCCATGTGCTCCCATGCGGTTCGATCCCCGGCCACTTTGGTCTGTCGTGATGGTCGCCAAGCGCCGGGAATCCGCCGTCACGCGTGAAAGGTGAAGCCCAATATCCCTTGCCGCTCAATTTCGAGTTCAAGCCAAACGCGGCGCCGTTGCGGGCGCCATCGAATGCAGCCGCGCGAATAATTTCCGAGCCGCCAAAGAAGCGATTGAACTGACCCTGCCCTCTCGGATCGATTTCCAATGGCGACCAAATAGTGAGCGCGCGCAAATAGGCGTCTCGCGCCTTGCGGGCTAGTTCGTCCGCATGATCTTCGTCGTAAGCAGACGGCCGAGGCCCACGACGCTTTTCCTCTTGCGCACGATCAAACGATCTTGCCTCTTCGATCATTAACCGCGCGACGGACCCAATGACGATTGTCCCTGCGGCTATCGCTAACCCTTGGGGAGTCATGAAACGCGCGAGTAAACCCGCGCCTCTCGCCGCGGTTGCCGCTGCGCCAGCGACGCCCGCACCTTCGGCCACGCCACCAATAGCCGCGGCGCCGGTCGGGATATTCAGGCCAGGGAGTTTCGAAGCAGCCGCGGCGAGCCTCAATTCAACGGCCGCCGCCTGTAACGAAACGCTGGCTGCATTCAATGACGCGCCACCCTTTAGAGCGTCGAGAACGCCGGCCCCAACTTGGTATAGTTTGTAACCGGCAACGCCCGCCGTAGCGACAGGCGCAGCCGCGAGCGCAGTTGCAAGAGCAGGATTGTCCTTTTGGAATTTGCCAAGCGATTCGCCAAAGGACGCGACCCCGCTCGCCAGCCCGCGCATGATCCTCGCGGCCGGTTCCATAGCGGGCGAAGTCAAGGTTGCGGCGAGGTCCTTGAAAGCCGTCGAGAAGGCTTCGGCTTGAGCAAGAGGATTCTTGCCCATTGAGTCGAGCGCGCCTTGCGTGCCGGCTGCCTTCTCGAAAAGCCCCATATGGCGCTTGAGCGTGTCCTCTTGATTAATCATCATCTCGACGATGCGCGCGGCGTTCGAATTCGGGAACAGCCGTTGCGCGGCGAGAATCTGGTCCTCTTTTCCGCTCACGCCATGCGAGCGCAGCGCCGGCAAGAGGACATTCCAAACCCACGATGCCGGGTCTGTCGCCGCGAGTTTGTGCCCCTCCATAAAATGGCCGGGTAGCAGGCCCGCCGCTTTTACCTTCGAGGAAAAATCAATATCGCTATCTTTGACGAGCCCTAGCCGCCTGAATTCCTCTAAAGCCGGATGTGCGGTGGGGCCTTTCAGATTCGACGTTATCAGCTTCACCATCTGGCGAATGCCGAAACCCGCCGTCTCGCCTCCAAGCTCTTGCACAAGGCCCGGCGCGATAAGATGCAAGAACCGATCGTGGAACAGCGGTGCCGCCGTGCCTGATTTTTTGACGAAATCCGCAAGCTGCGCGGCGTCAATCGTTTTGCCTAAGACCTGTTGCGCGCGGACGGCCGCATCAAAATACCGTTCCAGCCGTTCCGTATTCTGTCCGAAACCCGCAATTTCGGCGGCCTTCATAAGCCATTGCAGGCCGGCGGCGGACTGCCCTGTTGGGTCGCTCGCTTTCATCGCTGCTTCAGTGCGGGCGACGATCGGCAGGACGTGCTCGGCTTCCTCGGGCTTGGGAACGATCGAACGAATCTCTTTGTATCTTTCGAGCAAAGAGGTTTGATCGAGGATCGGCAACCGCGTCTGAAGGTGCTGCGCGAGCGCCCTGGCGCTTTCTAATTCTTTACCGTGAATGCCGGCGAGCCCGAGCCTAAATTGTTCGGCGACACGTTCGGCCCCAAGATGCAGCGCTTTTTCGGAACCGTGAATAATCGATGGCGCCGCCATGATCGCGACATTAGACGCGAGGCGCTTAGTCGCTTCAGCCATTCGAGCGTAGTGCGATTGCGCCCGCTCAAGCTGGCGCATATGCATGTCGAGTGCGCGATTGGCCGCGTCGAAATGTCTGACGACGCCGCTACCGGGGCCTCCGAGCTTTTCAAATGCGCGCGCGGCGTTTTGGGCCTCGCGCATGATGCGATTAAGTGCGGCGGTCGCTTCGTCATGAACGGAAACCGTTGCGTCTATGCGAGGCCCTGCCATGGCTCAAACCTCCTGTGCGCCACTTGGGGCGATGATCTATTGAGAAATGAAAAGAGCGCCGTCTAGGACTGGCGCTCTTTCTGCAATCGAGAAATGTGTTCGAGATAAAAAGACGCTTGCGTGATCGTCATGGCCTCGATTTCAGACGGCCCGATGCGGAGGTCGTATAGAAACGAAGCCATGAGGCGGCTTATATTTCGAAAGGGTTTTCGCCAGCGACCCCCAACAACATTTCGACAACAGCCGCTCGGACCGCATACCAGTCCTTCGCCGGCAAATCGTCCAAGACAATTTCGTCATGGCCGGACATATGAGCGGCGAACTGCGCGAGCGCGCGGTTGTCGTGCTCGATTGATTGTCCTTCCTTCGTCGAGATGACTTTGAAAGGCTCGCCGTATTGCCGAAACGCTCTTAAGGTTGGCTCATTCAGAACGATTTCCTTCAGCGGACCTTTGTGCGTCTGAAGCGGGCGGCTAAGCGGAACGGTTTTCGAGGTGGCGGGAGTGGTCGTCATTGTGTTGGCCTCCATCAAGCCGCGGCCAGCGCGCGCTTCGCGGCGGCGCTAACCGCAGCAACGTCGGCGCCCGCCGAATGGAGCGCCTTGCCGATCGGCGTTCCGTTGCGGTAGTCCGCGAGCGCCGCATTTAGTCGACGCGATTCCGCCTTCGCAGCGGCGTCGCCGCGAGCGCCTTTCTGACTGAGCCCGAGCGCGCGAATTTCGACCGATCGCACGATAACCTTTTCGGTCGCGGCGTCGGCGTGGGAGAACGAATAGGACATGGTAGCAGCCTCGATGGGTTCACGTGTTTCGAAGGGAAGAGCCGCAAGCAGAGCTTCGGCGTCTGGAAGGGGAAGCGTCGATTCGTCCTGATGCATCCGAAGTAACGTTCGCGCAGCCGAAGGCCGCACGCGCGCTTCGTCAAGCGATAGGATTGCCGCCGCGTATGGCGACAACGGTTGCTCGGGCGATGGCGATGGCGCGGACGAATGGGGCTTATCGACCTTTGCGGCTTTCGGCTTTCGCACATGACGCCGCGGCCCTGCATATTCGTAATCGATGCAATAGCCGTCGCGGGCGGCCTCCGACGCAACGCCGCCGCGACCCTCAACCTCTGCTTCGCGTTCCAACGCAAGCTCAAGTTTAGACACACTGTCAAAGCCGCGTGCAAGGGCGTCATCGATCGAAACCAATTCGCGTCCGGCTTCAAGCAGCGCCTTGCCGCCAATAAGAGGCCAAAAGAACTGTGTATGCTCCATCAATAGCCCCAATGGTTGAAACCGCGCCCGCCCATTGTCGTGGCGTATCGACCGCCCGCGCCGCCTTGCGATTGCGGGCAGATGGCCGATAAGCGATCAATCTCGGATTTGAGCAATTTCGCCTCGCCCTTATGCCAGCGTTGCCACATGTCGCCGTGTCGCACTTCCTGAGACTGCGCGCCTGCCAGCAGCGCGTAATATGCGGCTCTGAGTTTCGGCAACATCGCGCACGGGTCGTGAACCTCAGAGGGCGGCCCGTTCGCAGCGGGGTGGCAGCCTTGATTGAGCGGCGTTCGATTGAACGGCGGATTCGTCATGCTGCTTTCACCTTTTCGCCCTTGCCCGCGCTAAACGCCGGATGCGCCAAACCAAACTGCGCGAGGTATTCACGCTCGGAAGCGAGCGCGGAAACATGCTGCTCAAAATCGCCGCCGCCGTTCTCGGCGAGCACGTCGCTAATCGTAATCAAGCCGGCGCTCAAAGCTTCAATCTGCGCCTTGCGTGCCTTGCCGATGTCCGGCTGAATTGGCCCGGAGCCGGTCCACTTCGCTCGCGTGACGGCCTTCGCATGTGTGTCAAAATCGACATGCGCCGGGAGTTCGATGACGCCACGATGCACGGCTTCCTGAAGCCAATTGCGGAAGACCGCGGCGTAAAACTCTTCGACAATGAACTTCCGCCGCACTTGCGCGAGACGCCAAGTCGGCTCCAAGGCCATTTTTGCTGCCGAGTAATTGACTCTGGAGAAGTCCCCATCGATCACGGGCGCAGCTTCCCCGGCCGCTCGCGCTGCGCGTCTCACCAACGCCGCTGAGAAGTCGGCAAACGTCGAATCGCCTTGGGACTGCAAAAGATGCAGCTTCTCGTTTGGGAGAAGGTGGTAAAGCGAGGCACCGCGCAGCGGAACGCGATTGCGGCCCGATGCACCCCAAAATGCTTCCTTCCGATCAAGGAACGCCGTCAGTTCGGCGTCGGAAAGCAGCCCGCCGGCCGGCGCTTCGTTCGCAGACAGGGCGTCGAAAGCCGTCTTGGTCGGAACGTCCGTTTCAATCGCAAGCGTGGCGCCGGCATGCGTCAGATGCTTGTCCAACGTGAGTTCCTGAAGGCTGGCCTCTTCGCGCGCAGGGGTCAAAGCTCCCACGATCGGACTCACGGAATGCACGCCGCGCGGGTCTGTGTTCTCCTGAAGCCAAACGATCTGGCGACGGCCAATCGAATTATAGGCGCGCACGATGCGAACGTTATTCGATAGGTTCGGCTGCCCCATGGGCGCGTCACGCAGGGCGAGCGCGGTAAATCGGCCGCCCTTGTCGAAACCAACGCCGGCCACGAAAGACAAGCCGCCTTCGTCGCTGCGATGATAGTCCTTCGCAATCTGGTCCGGGTCTAGCAGCGTCACGCGGCTCGCGTATTGCGTATCCGCGCGCGGCTGCCAGTCGAGAATCGCCAAAAGGGCGCCGGCCTTTAAGAAGCTCAGATATCCGCCCGCTGCCAACGAATGCAGGTTATAGCGGCCGGTCGAGTCCACCTCGCGCGGTTCCGAGATGTAATCGGCCCATGCTTGCTCGATTTGCGAAGACAGTTGGTGGGCTTCCTGGTCGCTAATCCCAAGATCGGTGCCGCGAATTTTCGATGACAGGGAAAGCCCCTGCCCCACCACCTGCGTGACGCCCGTTGTCAGGATCGTGGCGACGACGCTGTTTGAGGTCGCCATGTCCATCGCCACGCGGGAAGCCTGAAGCGACTCCTTCGCATAGCGCCCGCCAAAGGCTTGCGCCGTCCAATAGCCGCCCGCAAAGAATTGTCCCGAGCCTTGCGAACTGACTGCCCAAGCTAGACGACGATCGTTGCCGACGTTGGAGTCTTGGAACCCGGCTTGGGGCTTGGCGTCAAAGGAAACGGCGGCCGGCGCGCCGGGCGGCGCGATGGCTTCGGGAAGAAGTTCGATCTTCATTCGCTTACGCCCCAATGCTTACGCCGCGCGCTTTGGCCTGCTCTGCGGAGATGTAACCGCTCGCGGCACTGTGTTGCGTCGCAACCTTTGTGAGTTCAGCTTTCCGAGCGGCCTTGGGGTCGTCATTGGTCTGTGCGCCGATCGGCGAGGAAATCCCGATTGAGCCCTCTTGGGCCATCGCGGCAAAGAAGTTCATGGCACCCTCGCGCGGCGTATCGGCGAGCATGTCGACGATTGCGGAAGCGGAAAGCGGCGAGTTCACAAGCAATTTGACGGCAAGGTTCGTCCGGCCCTTGGCCTCCGGCGACATGAGAACGTCTCGCATGCGAATTCGTTCCTCGGCGCGAACGTCGGCGACCGTTTGCGAATTGGTGGGCGAAGCAACTTTGGGTTTAATCGTCATTATGCGGCCTTCCGATTTGAAAGCTGATTGAGCGCGGCCAAGCGCGCGGCGATGTCTGCGTTGGATTGGGGTTTATTGGCCGGAGCGGCCGTCGTCGCTTTGGTGAGCCGGGCAAGCGCAGTCCCGTAGCACAAGCAATCTAGCGCTTCCGACCTTGGCCCTTTCGGCACAAATTCGAGCTTTTCGCGACCTCTGACGAAACGAGTCTGTAAGGATTCATTTGCCAATTGCTCGAAATAGGTTGGCTCCAAAGTGTCCGCGAGATGAATAAAGCCCGGCCCCACCTCAGTCATCGCAAGGCGTCGTTTCAGACTCGCTTTGATCGAGTCAACGCCCACGTGATAGATGGTAGTGATACCCTTCAACGTATTGCCGCGGCGAATTAGCGGCTTGTCAAAGCCGCCGACGCCGCGCACAGCGATGATGTTCCGCTGTTTACGCCTTTGAGACGCGACAAACTGCGCGACCTGCATTGAATGGTAGTTGCCATCGATGCAGCCGGCGGCGATCGGCAACAGGCGACCATCCTTCGTCCGAAACGACGCTCTGCCCCACAACTCGCTCAGCGCGGCGTATGGGCCTGCATCCGGCGCGCAGTCTGTGCTACCCATGAGTTTGTGATGGCTGATTACCCACGCTTCGTCGTCAGCGCCGAACGCGATGATTGATGTTTCTAAACGGTCTAGCTGCGTGTCTGTCGAGAGAATGATTTTCTCGACGCTCGCGGGCAATGGTTGCGCGATCGGTTCGGCTCTAAGCTGAAGTTCACTCGCGTCTAGTTGATACTCTTCGCCAAAATCATGAGTTTCTGCCAGAACCGTATTGTGAAAGACGCGGAGCTTTTCGGGCCGGGACTTGGACTCCTCATATTGCGCGGCGACCGACTCTAAGCTCGAAAAGCGGGAAACCAGTTCTGTCGCATGGAAACTTCGAATATGCGGCTCGGGATTTTCGGCTGTTGTAAGCCAAGCCCCAAGCTCGATCGCAACAAGCCGCTCGCGCTCGCTTATGGCGTGGCCGCAATGATCGCAGGTTAGATGCGCCGTGTGGGGCTTTCCCTCTTGCCATTTGAGTTGGTCGAAACGCGCGTATTCTAGCGCCCCGCACTCGGGACACGGGATGTAGAAGCGTTCCTGCGTTCCGCGGAAAAACCACTCGGCGATGCGGCTAGAATTTTTCGCGGTCGGCGTGCTGGCCAAGATGATTTTGCGACTGCGAAACGTGCGCGTCCGCTTGATGGCGAGTTGAACTGGGTCGCCCTCGGTTCCGGCCGATCGGGCAAAGCGATCAATTTCGTCGAGTAGGAGATAGCGAACCGATCGGGCGGCGAGGCCGTCGGGATTGTAGCTTGAACCGATCGAAACCGATCCGCCTGGGAATATTTTATGCCTTACGGAAGAGCCTCCGCCCGTGCGGCCGCCTTTCCCCACAAGCTCGCGAATGGCTGGAGTCGAGGCAATGAGCGGATCAAGCCGGTTGCGCACATAATCGAGCGCCTTGCCTTCGCTCGGATGCACAATGAGCGCCGGCCCCGGATCGTTAGCGACGGTGTAGAGAAGCGCGGAGTCAATGGCGGTCGATTTGCCCGACTGAGAAGCGAGCATGAAAACGACTGTTTCGGCGTCGGGGTCTGCGAACGCTTCCACAAGTCCGCGCTGATACGCCGTGTATTTCAGAGGTCCGGGTTCGGCGTTGCTCGCCGGAAGGACGATCCGGCTTTCACACCATTCGACAATTTCTGTTTTGGGAGGGGGCGCGAATTGAGCCAAAAGTTGCGCGAGCAATTCATTATCCGCTCGCGCCGCCGTTGGCGTCGCCAGCGGATCGATATGCAGCCCCAACTTTCATTCCTCCATAGCGAATGCGTCCAGGTCGGCGAGCGCGGCGAGCGCGGCGCGGCATTCGTCGTTGATCGCAGCGGCAATTTTCTTCGGATCGGTTTCGCCCGCGAGGCGCGGCGACACCTTCGGCCCAACGGCCAAGAATGCGACCTTGGCGCGCGCAATCAGGTCGGCGACGGTCGCGGCGACGGTTTCACGATCAAGCAGCGAGTTTTCGAGCTTCTGATTTTGCAGCCGCAGTTTGCGCGCATGCTCTTCGGCAATCTCGCGCTTCGCTTGAATGAGCGCGCGCCGGGCGTCGTCGTCGGCTTGCTTTGCGGACGTTGAGTCGTATCGATCGCGCAGCGTGGATTCTTCGTCTATTCGAAGTTTGATCGCGGCGCGCGCTTCGTCGGCGGGATAGCTCTTGTCGTGCGCCCTTGGAATTTGAGCTTCGTCGAGCCAACCTTTGATAGTTGTATGGGGCTGATGAAATTCGTCCATCAGCGCCGTTATGCCGATCCGGGTTGGCTCCATTTATCTAAAATCCCGATAGATTTCTGAGGTGAAGTATCGCTAAGTCGTTGAGAGAGTAGCGAAAAAATGCGGGCGGGGGCGCGCAGCGCGTTCGTGAACCTTTGCCAAGGACCCGTAAGTGGCTGAATATCAATGTGTTATGTCGAGGTTAGAAGGTGTGGCCCCAAAAACCCTGGTTTTCCGGGCCTTTCACGGCGTATCGAGGCCTCGCCGGATCGATAGAGAATGCCTATAGTTGCTCCGCCTGGGGGCTGGCGGAATGCCGCTAGGAAACGTTATATTGTTACGCGCTAGCTCGGGATTGCCGCCCGGCCGATCGATCTATCAGCCAAACGGTCGGCGCTACGCGCCCACAACTGCGACACGCCCGCGGCGCCGCTCATTCGCTTGCCAAGATCACCAAAAACGTTCGGACGTGCGCCAGTAGGCACTAGCCCCCGCCGCTGCTACGCGCCACGCCGCGCGAGTGCGCGCCACGATGCACGAAAAACATATCCCTTCAGCACGCTCGATTAGGAGGTATCAGCCGATCAATCGCCGCCCGACGCTCCGGCGCTTCCGCCGGCAAAGACCTTCGCAAGTTCCTTGTTCAACTCGTTCGGCAATGTTTGATTGATATCCTGCTTCCACATCTCTGCCGGCTTGCCGCCCTTGGCTTCTTTGAATGTAGTCGCGGGGTGTGTTGCGTAGACCGCCTTAATGGCGTTCTTGCCCGAGCCGACGCGGACCATCACAACGTCGGCGTTGTTTCGGATAACAAACGCCTTGCTGATATTGAGGTTCTTTGATCGGCCCGGCGAGATGTTGCTTGTGTGCCCTGAGAACGAGCCGCGATTCCAGCTTGTGCCAGGGGTAAACTTGCCGATCTTTCGAGCCGTGATCCTTTGCGGATAGAGGCTGAAACGTGCGCTTAGATCGTAAGCCGATGGTCGCTTTAACGTCGAAATACCCGCCTTGGCGTCGGCGCTCCCTACGTCGGCGACGACATTTCGCTTTGCTTCATTATACGCTTTGCGCGCCGTCCTATCGAGCGCATTGCGCAGGCCGGCGGGAGTTTCAGCGGCGACTTTCTTCAGCAAGGGACTGAAACTGTCGCTCACGTTCACGTGAATGTCGCCCATGAGGTCACCTCCCCAACTTGTCGGGCGCGCGCATGACTCGCTTATCGACAACGATCCCGCCGGCACCGGAAACGGTCACATGCAACGAGATTTCATCTTGAGGGCGCACGTCAATCGACTCCAATATCCTGTGAAGGTGCAAGCCCGCCAAGGATTGAACGCGCGCCCTGTAAAGGTGATCGATCGGCGGCCTCGGGAACACATAGGAATCGGCTTCAGACATGTTCGCCTCGGGGTGCGCCAGGGCAATCGAGCCGCTGCGCGATCGGCGTCCCGCCGCCATGACGAAGCGACGCGAGATAATTCGCAAACTCGGCGTCTCTCGGAAACTTCGGGGGGATAGGCTCGCCCCATGCGTTCAATTTGCGCGCGGGGAGGTCGGGAAGATCAATGAGCGCAAGCCGCTCGTAAAGGCGCACTGCGCCGTCAAGCAAGCGCGCGCCGTGTTCGAGCGCGCGCAGAGTCTCGCGGCTGATTTGCTCAGCCGCACAGTTCCGAAAAACCACGATGAAAAACTCCAAGAGGAATGATTGGGCGCGTGCGCGGTCCTACGCCGCTTCGGGCCGCTTCTTATCGCGCCATTCTTCGAGCCTAGGCATGCCAAAAGTGAAGAAATAGCCTAATCGCCGTTGCGCATTGGTGAGCGGGACTAGCCATTCCTCCGAATAACCTCGGGCGCGCAATTCGTCATTTCGCGCTTCCAAATCGATCAAACGATGCACAGGAGGTTCGTCCTTCTCAATTTTGATGCGCTCTGAAACCGCTTTTTTGTAGTTTTCTTCGTTCACGTCCCACAAGGCCATATCGGCCGCAAGCTCTGTGAACCTGCGGCACAGTTCCGAATGCTGTTTCGATTTCTTCGAAAAACCGACAACGTTGTCGATTGCAGAACCGATTGCCACGACTGCGATCAGAGCCTTAGCTAGGCCGCCGTCCTTGCCGCCAAGTAACACCATGAAAGCGCCAGCGCCGAGAATTGCGTTCGCGGCTAGCACCGTATCATTCAAGCTCTGAAAGAACGCGGCCATCTTACTGTGATATCTGCGCGACTTATGCACACCAATGGAGATGGTGTAATAGGGATCGTCATCCCATGTGCTCATAACTATTTGTCCCGCTTTGGTGAGGGTGGCGGCGGCGGCCGGTCCCAATCAGTTGAACTTCGCTCTTTTCTGATCGTGCCGTGTTCCCTGTGCGCACCACGATCAGTCGAACCTTGCCCTGAATCATTGACTCGGCTCGGACGTTCGTTGTGTTTCCGTTCAATGTTTTGCGGTGTGTGTTTTTTGTCGTCCGAAGTCATAGCCACCCCTTTCCAAATAGGGGTCGGATAATTTCATTGCGAATCCCGATTGTCTATCGCGGATACCGTAAGCCGCGTCAGGCCAGCAAACCCCATTTACAGACGCTCCGAACGTCGCCGCCGTCGAGATAGTCTCCGGCCGGCGCGAGGTTGGCCTCGGGCGCTTCGCCGCGAGCGAATGCCTCGATTTGATCTTCCGTCCATTTTGGCCAGCCGCGGGAGCGGCAGGAAACCGGCTGCGGGAAGACTCCCTCCCGGCGCCAGTTCCGAATCGACTGAGCGGAGCAGCCTAGAAGGCGCGCGGAAGCGGCGACGCCTAGAAGGCGCCGGGCCGTATCGGTCGTCATGCTTTTTGGATTCCTGTGCGCGAACGCCATCGCGCGCCGAGGTGATCGGCGCGTTTCGCGTATGTGATTTTGTGGGAATGAGGGTGAAGCGGCCATAAAGGCGCACTTCTGACTGACTTCAGTCTAGGCAGTTAACATGGCATAAGTCAAGCTTTCCGGGCAGACTTTTTGGTGATTTCAGCGGTTTGTTTATAGACGACTGATTTGAAACTGATTTGTCTGCGCGATTTTCGGCTCGGCGGCGCAGCGCTGTTGAAAAGCGCCGCCCTAGAGCCCCTGCCCCCGCGCGCTGGCGAACGCGAGACAGGCCGAACGCTATGCCGGCGAGCGTGGCGGCGGGGGCGCGGGCTCGCATAGGTATGACCCGCCACCCTTGCCCGGAAGAGCCGCTCGCGGCCCGCCGCGGCGTCTCTGTCGATCCTCGGCGCGGCATGGGTTGCTTCGGGCGTCGCGACACCTCCGGCCGCGATCGGCGCTTCGGGGGGCGGCCGGAACCAATCTGCAAACGTTCAATCCCCAAATTCGAGCGCGGCTTGTGGCGCGCCTCGCCCCCTTCTTTTTCGAACATGCGGCGCGGTCGACATACGCCCCCCGCCTCTCCGCTCTTTCGCGGAGGCGCCATCCTCTCTTGGGGTCTCTTCGCCAGAAGACAGAGACCCTCTTTAGAGGGGCGAGGTTGGCGAGGTCGCGCGAAATGGGGTTATTATTGTGAAACATCAAGCGTTTATCCCCGATCGAAAACTCGGGCAAAAAGCCAGGTTTTCATCTTGCTTCGGGCGAGGTTGTATAAGTCATTGATTTTAACAAATATAAACCTCGCCAATTTCGGGGGGCGAGGTTTGGCGAGGTCCAGCCTTTTACCGGCAAACCCCTTATTCTTCTAAGGACAGAACCTCGCCAACGCATTTTCGCGGCCGTGGGCGAGGTTCGTTTTCGAGCTATCCGGCGTCCGCGGCTGTCTCGTCTTCGTCGTCAACCGGCGTGAAGCTCGCCCCGGTCGCGTCCGGCTTAGGTGTAAAACTTAGGGTCGGCGGCGTCCGTTGGCCGGGCGCGGCATGATATCGCAGTGTGCCGGCGCCCGTCGTGCGCTCCACCTTGTCCGCCTTTCCGAAAAGCTCCCTTTTGATCCGTCGCGCGCGGTGTCCGTTCGTATCGTCAAACGCGGCGAGGGGAATTCCGGCCTTTTCCAAAACCGCGTCAATCTCATGCTCGCCCGGCCCCATGACGACGAGCGCGTCAACGATCTTCTGCGCCGCGGGCGACAACCCGGCGTCCAAATGAACGATCACTGGCACCGGCACCGTTGACCGCTTGTTCGTGCCAACTTGCACGGTGCGACGTTCGATGTAGGTCGGGCGCCAGTTTTTCAGCGCGAGATTATTTTTCGCCGCGTCGATGCGCGCGTAGCGCCCGCGATCTTGCGGCGGGATGTTCAGTTGCTTTGCTTCGTCATCAGTCAAACTAAACATCGTCCGAACTATACGCGCCACGCCGGTTTGAGACGACGCGCCCCGAAGGACGTGCATGTTACCGGCGTGACCGACAGATGATGCGCCGTCCGGCTTCCGCGGATGCGCGATCAAAGCAACAGACGCATTCGCTTCCGCCGCGACAGACCGCGCGCTTGCCCAAACTTTCGCCATGGCGCTGTTATCGTTCTCGTCAACTTCGTGAAGCTCTTGCACAGGGTCCAGCATCACGACGCCGATACCGTATTGCTTCACACAGGCGACGGTTTCCGCCAGTTCCGCCGGAGCCTCGACTCGGCCCTTGCTGTTTTCCAGCGCCAGCAACAAGGGGTTTCCGACGCCAGAAGTCATGTAGAGCCGAAAGCCGTTTGTGCCGTCAATCGCCGACCACGGCACATTTAGTTCTTTGAGAACGCCAGCAAGACGCCTGTCGAGCGCATCCTTGTCGTCTTCCTGGCAGTGATACCAAACGTTCGTCCGTTTAAAGTCCGTCGCAACATCTTCTGGCGCAATGCCTAAGAGGTCCGGCCGGCCGGCGACAATGGCGACGCATTCGACCAACCCGCGCGCCGACTTCGAAACACCGCCGTCGCCCACAAGCGCGCTGACGACGCCGCGGCAATAATCCTGAAAGGCGACCCAAGGCACGTCGGGAATGTCATCAAGATCACGCCTCGCGACAGGGATAGGCAAAACCGGCGGGCGGGCGCCGTTCACGTATCGAACCGGCTCGGCATGGGCTGCCGAAGGCAACTCGCCGTCTTCGACCAGCGCGCGCAATTGCGCCAGACGCTCCGCCGCGTCTGCCCCTTGTGGCTGGCGAATGATCGCATTGACTGCGCGATGCGCCGCAAGCAGGGCTTCCCTGTCATCCGCAAAGCGTGCATCGTTTTCCAGGGCAGCAAGCAAGCCCGGACCCGAAACCGCTGGCAGCGCGTCCGGTTCGCCGAATATGTCGTCGTCGCCCGTGAAAAGCGCGCCTTGTTCGAAGGTTGCGAAACGTTGGCGCGTCGTCGATTCGGCTTTCTGTTGGCGCTTTCGTTCCTGGCGCGCGGGAAGTGCGCCATCGGCCTCGGCGAGCGACTCAAACGCTTTGCCGCCCGCGGTCGCGACCTTCGCGCCAAATCCGTTGCGCGCGCTCCGGTAGCCCTCTTCCAGCTTCACGACGATTTCCGAAACTGTGAAATCATCCGTCTCGGCAAACGGATTCTCGCCCTCATGTTCCGCCGCCAACGCTTCGCGAATCTCGGCAATCCGCGCGAGTTTCCTTTGTGCATCGGCCGCCGTGAATCCGCGATCGGTCAGCATGTCGCGCAACATTTCGTCATGATCGTCGTCGGGCATAGCCCAAGCGAGCGTCACGGCCTCGGCGAGTTCCGGCGAAATGCCGTAGTCGCTGAAATCCGCGCCCGCATAGACGATTGAGAGGTGACGACTGTTGCTCGCGTGCTCCAATCTGCGCGTCGCGAGCTTTTCGATTGCATCGCCGAGCGCGTCGGGATCGTCAATCGTGACGCCCTCGGGCGCGGCAAAACCGCGCGTCTTACCGACCTTGCTGACAGGATCGGGGAGCACGTCCGGCACGTTCACGCAAGGCTTGCCGTCGATTAGCAACCAACGCTCCGGACAAGGATCGGCGCCGCCCTCGACGATCGGATTGGCGATATAGACCGGCTGGACGCGACGCCATATTGAGGGATCGAGCGTCGAGACTTCAATTTCCTTGCCGTCCTTGCGCTTGCGAATTGTCGTCGGCAATGTGTCCGGCGCTAAGAGCCATGCCGACTTCTGATTTTCGGTCACGGGTTTGTCGGCGAAGAAGAACAACCTAAACGATTGCTGGCCTTCCTTCGTATTGAACCCGCTTGACGCTTGGGCGACGCAACTCGCGTCCTGAAATTCGGCCGGCAAAAGCGCGCGGTATTCCTTCGCGGCTTCGTCAAGCGACCGCGCGTTTGTCATGAACCCGTCGATATCGAGGACGATCGTCCGCAACGCTCGATCGGCGAAGAACTCGTTGCGCCGCTCGCAATCGACGCTCGGCGTATCCGGTAGCGCGGCGCCGTGAATAAGAATTTCGTCCCGGCCTTCATGCAGCAACGTATAAAGATCGTTAACGCCGGCAACTTCGCGCGTGAGGCGTCTAAAGGTTTTGGCGTTCGCGGCCGGCTCCTTACGGATTCCGTCTGGAGTATGAATCAGCCGCTTGCCCGTGAAAACCTTGGGTCGCAGGATCGTGATTTTGTCTCTGGCTTCCGGCGATGAATTATGTATGTCGGAAGGCGTCAAGGGCACCTTGACGGCAAAAATATTCGTCACTATATAGACCTCACACTTTTGGGTCAGAGACTTCGCCCGGCGCGTCAACGCCGGGCTTTTTTTGTTGCGGTCAAGCCGCGTTCACTTCGGACGCTTCAGCCGCTTCCGCCTCGCCGATACGCCGCAGCAACTCGCCAACGAACTTGGCTTGGGTCATTCCGGCGCGCTCCAATCGCGTGGCGAGTTTGCTACGCCACCAATCAAGGAACGGCTCGGGCACGCTCGCGAAACTATCGATCGCGATATTCTCGTTAAGGTTCACCAAAGCCAGCAAACGGCGCGCGTCCGGCGCGGTCGCAAGGATCGGCTCCGGCCACGCGCCACCGACCCGCCATCCGATGACCGGATGACGTTCCATGCCTTCCGGCTGGACTGCCGCATCATCCGACGCAATGCCGGGCGGAGCGACGAAAGCCCACCATCCGTCCGCCGCGGGGACGATTGTTTCCGGGTTACGCAATGCATCAAATTCGTCGGGATCAATCGAATATTCGCGATCGTCGCCGTTCAACGTCACGGCGATTGCGCCTGTTGTGCCTTCCGTGGGCGGCCTGATTTCTCGAATGCGCGCGAAGGGCACAAAGAGGCTGTCGCCGCGGTCGGATATCTCTACAAGCTGTGTCATGGGGCTGTCTCCAATTAGTGTGCCGTCGCGGTGTCGTTTACGAGTTCAAGCTGGCGCAGCCGCGCGACTTCGCGAAAAACTTCGAAGTCGGCAAAGCCTTCGTCGGCTGCGGCGCCTTCGGCGAGCGCGATAAACTCGCGCTCGCCGATATTCGCCAGCATGCGCTTCAGATGGCGGCGCGACAGGTGTCGCCAGACAGGGAGTCGGGCTGTCGTCATGTCACGCGACTCCCTGATCGCGGCAACGAATCTCCATTACGGATTCGTCACCGCTATAGCCGCGGCTGTGACGTTTGGGATTCCACTTTCGCTGCAATCGATCGGCGACCGTTTCAATCGTCGCAGTAGGCTCAAGCCCCAACGCCGCGCACAGATCGTCGGGCGCACCCGCTTCGAGCCTTAAGTCATCGATCATACGGCGCGCGTCTTGATAGTGTGGCGCCTGCCGAGCGCGCAGCGCGGCGCGGATGCGCGCAAACAACGCAATGCGAGCGTCGTGTATTTCGAGCATCCACGCTCCAAACGACTGAAGGCTGCCGCCGGTCATGCCGTCCCGGAACGTCGAGACTTCATCGACAGCTATGCCTTTGGCTGGCGGATTTTGGAGCGCGGCGCGATGCGCAGAGCCGATCGGTCTGCCGCCGCGGGATGCGACGACGGCGGAACGGAAAAGGTCTGGGGAGGTCGTCATTAGAACGCCCCCGCATTCTTGCGCGGACGGCCTCGCCCCATGGCTGGCGCGTTTCCGCCGGCCTCGGCGATGCGAGCGCGAGTCATCGCGTCGCGGCGCGACAGACCCTCGCGAGCTACGCGCGTCACTTCCTCGGCTGATACGAGTCTTTTGCCGCCGATCATGACGGAGCGGATTTCACCGCGCGAGAGGTAACCAAACGCAGTTGAGCGACCCATGCGCAAAGCGCCGGCCACTTCGTCAACGGTCATCATTTGAGGAGTCATCTGACAGCCCCCGAGTGCGCAATCGGAACCGAGTCGCGGCGCGCACTCTAGGCGCCGATTCGGTTCACGGTTGCCGCCTCCCGAGGGGCCACGTCCGGTCCGCCTAGCCCCGCTTGTCGCGGTTAGAAGGCCACATCGGAATCGACACGAATGGGCTAAGCAGCCAATTCGCCCGAGTGCGGCCGTGACGCCGGCACTCTATGTCGCTGAGAGCGGAAAGCCCCTAAACAGCGACGCACACAGTTTGTATGCGCCCGTTCCAAAAAGCGCAATATATTGTGGCGAAGATTTTTTACGATTGTGGGGCTGCTCATGGGTTTGAGTTATCCACAGGATAGCTAATTGATATCAAAAGACGTTTGCAGCCCACCGTCTCCGCCAGTCCAGACACCGTTCTGCCGCGCCTGCGCATCGGCGGCTCCAGTTGGCGTCAATTTGCGCCCGCGTCGCTCCTCGGACGATCGAGCGCTTCCCTCTCCGCCGCGACATCGACGTGAAGCTCACACGATCGCGAGATAGGCGCTGAACGCGGCGATGGTGAGCAGCAGCAGGGCGAGGAAATACAGGCTGACGCTCGTCGCGCGCGCCGTATAGGGCGCGTCGCGCGCGAGCAACCGTGCGGTATGAATAAAACGGATCGTCGAAATCACGATCAGCATGACGCCTGCGCCGATGAGCGCCGCGCCGCCGTAACGGCCCGCCGGATGTTCCAAACGATGGAGGTGCAGTCGCTCGGCGTCGACGGTCACCGCGCCGGCGATGGTCAACAGGAAGAGATTGAATCGCTCAATGACGAAGCCGAGAGCGATGACCGCAATGCCTGTTCGAACCCAAGCGAGGAAGGTCCGCTCATTGGCCGCGATATTGGTGTAATCGCGAATCATGCCCCTCTCCTCCGCGCGAGCGCCGCGCCCCGCGTCATTGCCGCGGCGGCGGCGAATGCCTATAACATTGCCAAACGCGGCGGGAGCGCCGCCCATTCCTCTAAATGCGAGACGACATGCCCTGGAGCGATCAAGGCGGGCCGCGCAATCAAAATAACAGTCCCTGGGGCCAGCCGGGAGGTCCCTGGGGACAGGGCTCCGGCGGACAGCCGCCGGACCTCGAGGAGATGCTGCGCCGCAGCCAGGAAGGCCTGAAACAGATTCTGCCGAGCGGATTCGGCGGACGCGGGCTCGCGATACTCGTGCTGGTCGCCGTGCTCGCATGGCTGCTCTCCGGGCTTTACACCGTCGGACCCAACGAGATCGGCCTTAACCTGATCTTCGGCAAATATATGGGAAAGACTCAGGCGGGCCTGAACTACAATCTTCCGGGTCCGATCGGATCCGTTGTCAAGCTTGCGGTTACCGACCGTAACATCACCGACGTGGGTTTCCGCGAAGAGCCGAACGTCGTCTCGGATGGGCGGCGCCGGGGGTCGGTCACCGCGCCTCGAGGGCCGGAAGCGCCTGAAGAAAGCCTGATGCTGACCGGCGACGAGAACATCGCCGACGTCAAGTTTCGCGTCATCTGGCAAATTGATCCGGCAAAGCCGGAAGATTACGCTTTCAACGTCGCCAATCAGGCGGGAACAGTGAAGGCCGTGGCCGAAAGCGCCATGCGCGAGATCGTCGGCCAGACGCAAATTCAAAAGATTCTGACCGCCGATCGCAAGTTGATCGAGCCCGCCAGTCAGGCGTTGATGCAGAAGGTGCTCGACGACTATCACGCCGGCGTGCTGGTGCTGCAGGTGCTCTTGCTGTCGGTCGATCCGCCGCAGCAGGTGATCGCGGCTTTTCGCGACGTGACCGCCGCCCAGCAGGATCTGCAGCGTCTCGGCAACGAGGCCGAAGCTTACGCCAACCGAGTTGTTCCGGAGGCGCGCGGCGGCGCCGCCCGCATTCTGCAGGAGGCCGAGGCCTACCGCGAACAGATCGTCGCCGAGGCGCGCGGCCAAGCGTCGCGTTTCGAGCAGATTTACGCTCAATATAAAAACGCGCCGACGATCACCCGACAGCGTCTCTATATCGAAACCATGGAGCGCGTGCTGGGCGGCTCGGAGAAAGTCATTCTCGACGATCCATCGAAAGCCGGCGGCGGCGTGACGCCCTTCGTGCCCCTGCCCGCCTTTACGCCCTTCCAAGGAGGCCGCAAATGAGGTCTGGCCTTCTCTTCGCGCTCGCCGTCGCGCTACTTATCGGCGTCATCGCTGTCGGCGGAGCCCTCTTCACCGTTTCGCAAACCGAACAGGCGGTGGTGCTGCGGTTTGGCGAACCCGTGTCCGGCCGGGGACTGATCACCGAGCCTGGCCTCCACTTCAAGTTTCCGCTTGTCGAGAATGTCGTCACCTTCGACAATCGCATTCTCGACGTTGAGAGCCCGAATCTGGAAGTTCTCGCCGCCGACAATCAGCGACTCGAGGTCGACAGCTTCATCCGCTATCGCATCGTCGACGCGCTGCGGTTCTATCAGACCGTTAACAGCGTCATGGGCGCGAACAATCAGCTTGGTTCGGTGTTGAACTCCGCCGTCCGACGCGTGCTGAGCGAAGCCAACCAGCAGCAGATCGTGCGCGACGAGCGCGCCGGGTTGATGGTGAAGATCAAGGAGCAGGCTGACCGCGAGGCGCGAAAGTTCGGGGTGCAGGTCGTCGACGCGCGCATTCGCCGCGTCGATCTCCCGCAGCAGATCTCCGAAAAGGTTTTCGGGCGCATGCAGACCGAGCGCCAGCGCGAGGCCGCCGAATATCGCGCCCAAGGTTCGGAGCAGGCGCAAAAAATCACCGCCAGGGCCGATCGCGACGTCGTTGTGCTGAAAGCCGAAGCGCAACAGAAAGCCGACCAGATGAAGGGCGAAGGCGACGCCGAGCGCAACCACATCTTCGCCGAAGCGTTTGGCCGGGATCCCGACTTCTTTGCTTTCTATCGGTCGATGCAAGCCTATGAGAGCGCTTTCAAGCCGGGGGAGACGCGTTTCCTGATCAGTCCGCGTTCGGAATTCTTCCGTTTTTTCTCAGCTCCGGAGGCGAGCGCCGCGCCGAGCGCGGACCAATCGGAACCGGAGCGAAGCCCAAAAAAGTGACCCGCAAACGCGTGCGTTAAGCCGCGCCCGGGCATACTTGTCCCTCGACAGGAGACATAACGCATGACGTCCGCACTTCGTCGCGCCGCGAGAGCGATCCTCGCGACCGCGCCCGTACTCTACCTCGTCGTCGCTCCGGCGCAGGCGAAAGGTCCCGATTCGCTTTCCGAACTCTCCACCCAGGTCTCGGACGCCGTGGTCAACATTTCCGCCACCACGGTCGATGCGAAACGCAGCGCCCGTAACGACGGCCCCAACCTGCCGCCTGGAGTCGGACCGGGCGCGCCCTTCGACGATCTCTTTGAGGAGTTCTTCCGGCGGCGTGGCCAGGGAATGCCGGAAATGCCGCGTCAGCGCAGGTCGAGTTCGCTCGGCTCCGGTTTCGTGATTGATCCCTCGGGCATCGTGATCACCAACAACCATGTCATCGCCGACGCTAATGAGGTGACGGTGATCCTCAACGACGGCCAGAAGCTCAAGGCGGAAGTCCTGGGCAAGGACCAAAAAGTGGACGTGGCGGTTCTGAAAGTGAAGCCGGAAAAACCGCTGAAGGCGGTGAAGTTCGGCGACAGCGACAAGGCGAAGGTGGGCGACTGGGTGCTCGCCGTCGGCAATCCATTCGGACTCGGCGGATCGGTGACGGCCGGAATCGTTTCAGCGCGCAACCGCAACATCGATAGCGGTCCATACGACAACTACATTCAGACCGACGCCTCCATCAACAAAGGGAATTCCGGCGGACCGCTGTTCAACATGGACGGCGAAGTCATCGGCATCAACACCGCGATCCTGTCGCCATCGGGCGGCTCGGTCGGCATCGGTTTCGCGACGCCGGCGAATACCGTGGAGCCCGTCATTGAACAGTTGCAAGCATTCGGCGAGACCCGCCGCGGCTGGCTGGGGGTCCGTATCCAAAATATCGACGACGCCATCGCTGAAACGCTCAGCCTCGGCGCGACTCGCGGCGCGCTCGTCGCCGGCGTCGACGACAAGGGCCCGTCCAAGCCGGCGGGGCTGAAGGTCGGCGACGTGATCGTAAAATTCGACGGCAAGCCGATTAAGGAGTCGCGCGACCTGCCCAAGCTCGTCGCGGCGACCCCGGTCGGCAAGGATGTCGAACTCGTCGTCGTGCGCAGCGGCAAGGAGCAGACCAAGACCGTCAAGCTCGGCCGACTTGAAGACGGGGAGAAGGTCGCGTCGAAGGACGGCGGCGACAAGGAGAAGTCCGAAAGCGGCGGCGACGGGTCCTCGCAGAGCGTGCTTGGGCTGGAACTGTCGCGTCTCTCGGATGCGTTGAGGTCGCGCTATCAGATCAAGGACACCGTTAAGGTCGGCGTTGTCATCACCGCCGTCGATCCACGGTCGGAGGCAGCCGAGAAACGCCTGCAAGCGGGC
Organism: Methylocystis sp. H4A; assembly: GCF_015709545.1. Lineage (NCBI taxonomy): Bacteria > Pseudomonadati > Pseudomonadota > Alphaproteobacteria > Hyphomicrobiales > Methylocystaceae > Methylocystis > Methylocystis sp. H4A. The sequence goes on from NZ_JADNQY010000021.1 coordinate 100,723, forward strand.
GAGGTGTTGCTTGAGGTCAATCAGGAAGCGGTGAGCGACCCGGCGGACGTGCTCAAGAAAATCAAGACCCTGAAAGGCGCGGGCAAGAAGACGGCGCTGCTGATCGTCGCGAACGGCCAGGGCGACGCGCATTTCGTCGCATTGCCGGTGGAGTGAATAAACCCTCTTCCGCCCTGCGGCGGGAGAGGGATTCAGCCCTTCACCTCATCCGCCGCGCCGGATTGTTCGCGTCCCCTCTCCTGCGAAGCGGGGCGAGGGACCAGGAGGGAGGCTGTCACTCGACAAACTCCTCGCGCCTATATCCCTGCGCGTAGAGCGCCGCGGTGAGATCGGCATGGGCGACGCGCGCATCCGCCGCCTGCGCCACTTTCGGCTTGGCGTGAAAGGCGACGCCCAGACCCGCCTCGCGCAGCATGCCAAGATCATTGGCGCCGTCTCCGATCGCCAGCGTCGCGTCCCGCGACAGCCCTCGCGCCTCGCGCAATTCGACAAGCGCCGCGCGCTTGGCTTCGCTTCCCAGGATCGGCGCGACGACCGCGCCCGTCAGCGCGCCGTCAGAAATTTCGAGATGATTGGCGCGCGTCTCATGAAAGCCGATGCGCTCGGCGACGGGCTCTGTGAATTGCGTGAAGCCGCCCGACACGAGCGCCGTATGGGCGCCATGCGCGCGCATGGTGCGCACAAGCTGTCGCGCGCCGGGCGTCAGAGTGATGCGCGTCAGCAGCGTCTCGATCTGCGCGAGGGTCACGCCCGCAAGCAGAGCGACCCGCTGGCTCAAGGCGCCCTCGAACGCGACCTCGCCGCGCATCGCGCGCTCGGTGATCGCCGCGACATGCTCGCGCAAGCCGACGAGGTCAGCGAGTTCGTCGATGCACTCCTGCCCGATCATGGTCGAATCCATGTCGGCGACCAGCAGTTTCTTGCGCCGGCCCGTCGTCGGCTGAACGATGACGTCGATCGGATCGTCCGCGACCGCCACCTGCAGCCGCGCGCGCAAGTCGGCAAGGTCATGCCCCGCTCCAGACAGGAACGCGTCAACGGCAAGATCGGGCGCGAGCCAGTCGCGCCCTGCGTCAATCAATCCAGCGTCGTAGAGCGCGCCAGATACTGCGCGTTCGTTGAGCGCCGCGCCCCGTCCGGCGACAAAGGTCGCGACGTAGCCGATGGGCTTTGACATCTCCACCGTTTCAGCGGCAATAGCGCCATGCGCGCACGCGCCATTCTCATTGCAGGTCCAACCGCTTCGGGCAAGTCCGCGCTCGCGCTCGAACTCGCGCGCCGCCGGCGCGGCGCGGTCGTCAACGCCGATTCAATGCAGGTCTATCGCGACCTGCGGACCGTCACCGCGCGCCCGACGATCGAGGAGGAAGCCGCCGCGCCGCATCTTCTCTTTGGCCACGTCGATGCGGCGACGAACTATTCCGTCGCGCGGTGGCTCGAGGATCTCGCGCGCGTTCTGCGCGATCTCGACGCGCGCGAACTGACGCCAATTCTCGTCGGCGGCACGGGAATGTATTTCAAGGCTGCTCTTTACGGGCTTTCGGATATCCCCGCCGTGCCCGGCGAGGTGCGCGAAGCCATGCGCGCATGGGCGCAGGACAAGACCCCGCAGCAGCTTCATGCCGAACTCGCCGCGCGCGACCCCGCAACGGCCGCCGTGCTGCGGAAAACCGATCCGCAGCGGCTGTTGCGCGCTTTGGAAGTCCTGGAGGCGACAGGCAAGCCGCTCGTTTCCTTTCAGGGTCCGCGCAGCCCGCCGATTCTGAAGGCGTCGGAATGCGTGGCGTTTTTCCTCGCGCCGGAGCGCGAGACGCTTTACGCGCGCATCGACGCGCGGTTCGAGAGAATGACGCGAGCGGGCGCGCTCGACGAGGTCGCGGCGCTAAAGGCGCGGGGACTCGATCCGTCGCTGCCGGCGATGCGCGCGCACGGCGTGCCCCACCTCATCGCGTATCTCGACGGACGACTGACGCTTGCGGAAGCGATTGTGCGCAGTCAGCTCGATACGCGCCGCTACGCCAAGCGTCAGTTCACCTTCGCGCGACACCAGCTCCCGAGCTTTAAATGGATTGCTGGCGAAACGCCGCTGCGCGACGTCGAAGACGCGCTCAGCTCATGCGCGCGACCCACATCTGGAACAGGGTGAGGACGATCTCCATCGCGATCAATATGATGATCGTCCACTCCAGCCGAACGGAACGCGCCGCGTCGATGAGATCCGTCAGCGCGCGGGCGGTCTCGCCAATCACGTCGATCTTGGCGTTGAGCGTGCGCGCCCGCGGCGTGAGGTCATACTCGTCCTCCAGTCGCGCATAGAGCCTTTCGAGGTCAGGCCGATCCCAAAGGACATCCGGCTTGTCGTCGACGGCGACGCGACCGGATACGCGATGGCGCACGAGCAGAGTCTGGCCGATCAGCTCCAACATGGATTTTCGTTTCCATGGCGGGCTTCCCCTCGCCGCAAGCTCGGCGGCGAAGGGCTCGATCGTGTCGAAGACCGCGTTGACGCGGCGCTCGTCGCGCCCCAGGGCGACGCTTTTCGCCAAGACGTCGGCGATCACCAGCAACCGCGCTTCGGAAAGATCCTTAACCGCAAGGCGACCGTCCGGCAGCGCCTTCTCCTCGCCCTCTGGATTCCCTTCGATGATCAAGGTCTCATCGTCACCCCGCGAAGCGCCCGCAACGCGAAGGCCGATCTTTTTGACGATCTCATCCTCCTCCAGCGGCGAAAGGCCGAAGAGGACGGCGACCCCGAAGCGGTAGAGCACGGCGAATCCGCTCTGCCCGGCGTGGAAGGCGAGAGGCGCCGTGGAAACGAGATCCGCCCGTTCGAGCCCGTCGGTGTCGATCCGCTCGCCAAGCAGCAGGGCGCGCGCCGTCAGCGCCTGCCGGCTGATCGCGGTCGTCGCGGGCGAATTTATCGTTTCGACCATTTGCTGCCCTTGTGGGTTGCACGCGCAATTATATCTCTGACGCGCGCCCTCGTTCTGCTCGCCTTGCGTGACGCTGGCAAAAAAGCTAGCAAGCGGCAAGGTCGCGGGAGAGATCACCCTTATGACTTATGTCGTCACGGAAAACTGCATCAAGTGCAAGTATATGGACTGCGTTGAAGTGTGTCCGGTGGACTGTTTCTACGAAGGCGAGAATATGCTGGTGATCCATCCGGACGAGTGCATTGACTGCGGCGTCTGCGAACCCGAGTGCCCGGCCAACGCCATCAAGCCCGATACGGAAGAGAATCTGGAACAGTGGCTGCAGCTTAACGCCGAGATGGCGCAGAACTGGCCCAACATCACCATCAAGCGGGAGCCGCCCTCGGACGCCAAGGAATGGGACGGCAAGCCGGGCAAATTCGAGCAATTCTTTTCGCCGGAGGCCGGCGAGGGAGACTGAACGGCGTTCGGCGCCAGTTTGGCGCCTAACTTGCACATAATGAGTTTCCACATCCTTAATTTATCTAAAACGTCAGAAGCCATAGTCAGTTAGCGTAGTTCGCGGCCTCGGCGCGGGCGCCGCTCGCGCGCATATGCCTTTGATTTTCACGCTTGGGCGTGTTATAAATCACACACTAAATGCACGCCTTGTCGAAGGGCGATCCGGCGCCAGTCACCGTCTCGCGACGAATTCGAAAGCCTCTCTTTCTCGAAGGCCGGCCCGTTGGCCGGCTATTGAGTATGCGGCGCTAGCAAGGTTTCCACTGGCCGCCTTCGCGGCGCCGCCGCGGCTTTTTCGCCGGCGGCGTGCGCGATTCGTCAGGCAGCGATGGTCCCGTCTCCACAGCGGGACAGCATAGGAGTAGCCCGCGTATGCCCTCCAACAAAACCGAGAAAAAGTCGCCTGCGACTGCCTCCACCGCAGCAGCGCGCGCCAAGGGCTCGGCCGCTCGCTCCAAGACGCTCGCCAAGCGAGCCGCCAAGAGCGCCGCCACCAAGAGCGGCGCGACGAAAACCGCCGCAGCGAAGAGTTCAACATCGGCATCGAAGAAGTCGGCCAGCCGCTCCGCCTCGGCGGGAAAGCCCGCGCGGGCCGCCGCCGCTTCGAGCCGGAAGACAAGCGCAAAAACCTCCGCAAAACCCGCGAGAACGATGACAGCCAAAACAACAACGCCGAAGTCGAAATCGACTGCAAAAGACAAGACCGCCAAGGCGCCGGCGCGCGCTACGGCGACGCTTCGGACAGCGGCGAGTTCTCGCAGCGTGGCCCGCGCCTCCGCCGCCAAGCCGGCGGCGAAGTCGACCGCCAAGACTGCGGTCGCAGGCAAGAGCGCGACGAAGCGCGCCGTGGCCGCGAAGGCGGCTAAAACGGCGGTGGAAAAGGTGAGCGCCAGCGCTCGGACGCCGGCGGCGAAGCCCGTGGTTTCCAGCAAGACCGCGGCGGCGAAACCCGCCCAGGCGGCGACGCCGACCGCAGCGGCCAAGCAGCCGGCGGCCAAGCCTGTCGAGCAGCAGAAGCCGGCGGCGCCTGTGGCGGCAAAGCCGCGTCCCGTAGCGGAGGCGGAGCCGAAATCCGTTGAAGTGCCGGTCGCGCCCCCGCCCCCAGCGACGTCTCAGGAGACCTCGGCGGCGCCCGGCATGGGCGCGCGACCGGCTATTCCAGCCAGGCCGAAACCCGCGGCGCCGTCGGCCAAGCCCGCCTTCAAGCTACACGAATACATCGTCTACCCTGCGCATGGCGTCGGGCAGATCGTCGGCGTCGAGACGCAAGAAGTCGCGGGCTTCAGCCTGGAGCTCTTTGTCGTGAGCTTCATCAAGGACAAGATGACCCTCAAAGTGCCCACGAGCAAAGTCGTCAGCGTCGGTATGCGCAAGCTCGCCGATACGGGCGTCGTTGACAGGGCGCTGCAGACGCTGAGCGGCCGCGCGCGCGTCAAGCGCACGATGTGGTCGCGCCGCGCTCAAGAATATGAGGCGAAGATCAACTCGGGCGATCTCATCACCATCGCCGAGGTGGTTCGCGACCTCTACCGGTCCGATACCCAGCCCGAGCAGTCATATTCGGAGCGCCAGCTTTACGAGGCCGCCTTGGATCGCATGGCGCGTGAAGTCGCCGCCGTGCGCAAGCTCATCGATTCGGAATCGCTGAAGCTGATCGAATCCTTTCTGCTGAAGGGCCCCCGCCGCGGGCCGAAGGCGGAGGGGGATACGGGCGACGACGGCGGGGATGAGGCTGACGTGGACCGAGCCGCCTAATCAGACGACAAAAAACCCCGGAAGCCGCTTCCGGGGTTTTTTCGTTACGCTCTTGCCGGCTCGTCAGGCGTCACCGACTCTTGCATCCGCGACAGCGCGCGCCTCAACTTGATCAGCGCGCGACTTTCGATCTGCCGCACCCGCTCCTTGGAAATGCCAAGGCGATCTCCGAGCGTCTCAAGCGTCACCAAATTTTCCGCCAGCCGACGCTCGCGCACGATGCGCAACTCGCGTTCGGAGAGAATGGCCAGCGCATCCTTGAGCCAGCGCGCGCGCCGATCTGAATCCAGCGTCTCCTCGACGACCTCGTCGGGGAGCGGCTTCTCGTCGACAAGAAAATCCATCCTCTGCGCCGAGCCAGATGTATCGTCGTCGACGAGCTGCGCGTTCAGCGACACGTCGGAACCCGACAGACGCGAATCCATCATCTCCACGTCAGCCCGCGAAACGCCGATCGCGTTCGCGATCGTCTGATAGGTGTCGACTGAACTCCTACCGTGATTTTCGCGCGCCAACCGCGCACGCAAGCGACGCAAATTGAAGAACAGCGCCTTTTGCGACGAGCTTGTTCCGCCCCGCACGATCGACCAGTTACGCAAAACGTAATCTTGGATCGACGCTCTGATCCACCATGTGGCGTAGGTGGAGAAGCGTACGTCTCGCTCCGGCGCGAACCGCGCTGCGGCCTCCAAGAGTCCGACGTGGCCTTCCTGGACGAGATCCGAGAGCGGCAATCCATAATGTCTGAACTTCGCCGAAAGCGCGATGACGAGGCGCATATGTGCGGCGGCGAGCTTATGAAGCGCTTTAGCGTCGCCCCGCTCGCGCCAAGCGATGGCGAGCTGCTTTTCTTCGTCGCGTTCCAGAAAAGGCGCCTCAGCCGCAGCCTTGATCAATTCGCGCCCGAGTCCAGGCATATAAGCCATGACGCCCTCCATACGCGGCCCCACTAATGGCGGGAGTCCGCGCGCCAAGATTTGCCTTGCTTTGGATAACCGTCAGGCGCGGCAGTTGTTCCCAAAGCGAGCAAAAACCCGACTTCACTCGGTTACGATTTTGTAATGTTCCCCGGCGGTGAGGGCGTCGCCGGCGGACAGCCCGTTGAGAAGCATAAAATGTTCGACTGGCCGGTTAGGAACCACCATCCGTGCGGCCATCGTTTCGATCGTGTCGCCAGTGGCGGCGACGGCCACCGCAATCCTCAAGGGCCGCGCGTCAGTGGTTTCATCGGGGCCGAGCCGGCGGAAGGATCTGATCGACTCCATGAAGAGCGCGTCGGCCTCGTCGCTCAATTTGCGCGCTGCAAAAATCAGGCGGTAGAGAAACTCGCCCGACCGGATCACCGCCAGCCGGAAATTCCACTCCCCCGCCCGAGCGACGGCGACCACGGCGGGGAGCCCGTTGATGTCCATCTTGCGCACGGAGGAAGGAAGCAGGCCGTCGACCCAACCGGAGCCGACATAGGCTTCGAGATTCTCGTCCGACGGCAGGCGCACGCTGTCGAGCCGCAAGGCTTCATTGTCGGCTTCGCGCACTCCGAATACCGCTTCGTTGGAATTTTCCAGGAGAAAGCCCTCAGGCGCGATGAAGGCGAAGCGCAGTCGCGGATGGGTGAACTTGCGGTCGCGAACGTAGCCTTCCATGGGATCGTCGCCGAACGCGACGCCCTTGATGGCCTCGAGATAGCCGCTGCGGTCGGCGACGCCGATCCCGGGCGCTCCGATTTGTCGCGCCGCAGCAACAGCCCTTGTGATTCGGTCGGGAGTGGAGGGATGCGTCGACGTAATGTCGAAGTCGAGCGATTTCTTCTTTCCATAGAGCGCGGCGCGCAAATCCGTCGATCGGCCCAGCGCCGTCAGGAAGCGCGAAGCGCCGTACGGGTCAAAGCCGGCTCGGGCGATGACGCGGACGCCGGCGCCGTCGGCGTCGAGTTCCTGCTGACGGGAGAAACTCGCGACGGAGAGCCGCTGACTGGAACGCACCTCGTCGCCTTTCTGGCGATTCTGAATCACCGCCGCGGCTTGCGAGATGATCGCCGCCTCCCGCTCGCGTTCGGCGCGGAGCGCGCTGTGGCGCAGCGAGACATGGGCGATTTCATGCGCCATCACCGCCGCCGCCTCCGAAGCGTCTCCCGCAAGCGCCAGCAGTCCGCGCGTGACGTAAAGATTGCCGGAGGGCAGCGCGAAGGCGTTGACGACGGGCGTGTTGAGAATTGTCACCTTGTAGGCTGGCTGGCCGGGCGTTTCGCTGACGCTCGCCAGCTTGGCGAGAATGCCATCAAGGTAATGCTCTGCGCCCGGAGCCTCGTATTCGCCGCCGAATTGGGCGACGAGCTCCTTATGCTGAACCGTGCTGCGATTATCGGTTCGCGGCCCAGCCGGCCGCGTCGGAGGCAATGGGGCGGTAAAGATCTGTCCTTGCCGCTCGAGCTCCGCGCAGCCTCCGATCGCCAAGCCGCCGACGACAGCCAGCAAGGCGAGCGCCGTCCGCCTAACGAGAGGCGACGCCGTCAACAAATTCGATCTCGGCTGGCGTAGCGATTTCGATGCGAGCCCCGGTCTCAATAAGTCCTCGTACGCTCGCTCGCCGCCCAACGAGCGAGCGGGGCTCGATTTGCCCGAATATAGCCAAATTGCGCCGCAGAATCACGACGGTGAAGCTATCGCGCCATTTGTCGCCAAAATTAAGGTAGAAGGCGCGCCGCGACTCGCCGACCGAGCGGATCGCGCCGACGACGACAATCATTCCCTTGCGCCGCTTCAGATCATCCACCGCGCCGGGCGCCGAGACGTCGATTGGACGGAACTCCGGGCGCGACCAAAGCCCGACGCCCGAATCGCGCGCCGGGGCCTCGGCGGCCAGATACGCCTTGGCGCAGGCGGCGGCCATCGGATCCGGACGAAAGCGCGCCTCGCCAGCCGAGAGCAGCGCGGCCGCCACGGACGTGAGAGGCGCCGAAGCGCCTCCCTCGGCCGGGCTTGCGTAAATTCTCGCCGGCGCCCTGCCCCAGCGGTCCAATGTCGAAGCAAAAGCGCCCAGGAATATGTCTCGGCCGGCGAGCCACGACGACAGACGGCTGCGGATGGCGGCGCGTAGCTCCGCCATTTCCGGCGGTGGAAAGTCGAGGCCCGCGAGAGCGGCGCGACGGCCATCATCGAGCAGCAGTTCGAAGTCCTCATCCACGGCGGCGACGGTCGCCGGAACGGCGCCCTCGAGCGAGCACTCGCCAGCTTCCGCGGCCGGCGGAAGCGACTCGGCGCGTGACGGCCAAGCCGCCGCCACAAACGAGGCCATCGCCATTCTTTGAACCCAAACGAGACTCAATGATCGCATCGCCTAATTTTAGCCGAATGGGCGCCTATGGTAAGGCGATGTCGCGCCGCGTCGAATTGAGCGGCGCCTTTAGAGCAAGTCTCGGCCTTCGCGACCATGTTCCCACGCTACGCCCTCATCTTCGCCCTGCCCTTGTTCACGGCGGGCGCCGCCCAGGCGTTCGACGTCTATGGCGATCCTCGGCCCGAGGGAGACCTCCGCCATGCTCAGACCTACAATGCTCCGCCATCGGATATTTATGAAGGTCCTGAGGCGGGACCGGGGTCGGACGCGGCGGCGGCGATGCGGATTGATCGGCTGGAGCGCGAGCTACGCCGATTGACCGGACAAAACGAGGAGCTGCAACACAGGGTGCAGCTTTTGGAAGAGCAGCTGCGCGCCGCAAAGCCCGAGCCGCATGCGGAGGCTGCGCCGCATGGGCCGACAGCTCCTCCAGCCGTCGCGTGGACGGCGCCCGAGATGAGCGCCAACGCCGGCAAGCGCGGCGACGCCTTTGATCCTGCGACACAGCCGACTGCGCCGGGCGCGCCGCGGCCGCTCGGCGCGACGACTCCGTCAGCGCCGCTCGAAAGCGCCGCCCGACCGACGGGCTCGGTGACGACGGCCCCTGTGCGCGAAGCCGGCCAGCCGCTGGATATCGCCCACGGCCGCCTTGTCGGCGATCAACCGGCGACCGCGGAGATCGCCGCCGCGCCGCCGGTCGCTGGCCCCAAGGAGCAGTATGATGAGGCGGTCGGCGCGTTGCGCGCCGGCAAATATGAGGAAGCCGAGAGGTCGCTCTCGACGTTTCTATCGAAGAACGGCAAGAGCAAGCTCGCCGCCGCCGCGACATTCAACCTGGGCGAGAGCTTCTTTTTGCGTGGACGGCACCGGGAGGCGGCCGAAAGATATTTAGAAATCTCGACGAAATACGGCGACTCGGCGCAGGCGCCGGAAGCGCTGTTGCGGCTTGGCCAATCGCTGAGCGCAATGGGCGCGAAGGAGCAGGCGTGCGCCTCCTATTCCGAGATCAACGTCAAATTCCCGAAAGCGGCGACGCGAATCCGCGAAGCGGCTCAGCGCGAAAGCAAAAAAAATCAATGCTAGCCGTCCGCGCGGCGGTCGGCGCCCCTCCGGCCTAGGCATGCCGCGCACGGAGGCGGAAGACCTTGCCGCAATCGACGACGACTCGCTCGAGGGACGGCGTGAAAACGCGCTCGAACTCCTTGCGCCCTACCCCTCCTTACTGCTCGCGGTTTCCGGCGGGCCCGACTCCGTCGCCTTGATGCTGCTATGCGCGCAATGGTCTTTGCGCGCGGCGCGTCACATCGCCGTGGCGACGGTCGATCATCGCTTGCGCAAAGAGGCGCGCGCGGAGGCCGAGGAGGTCGGCCGCTGGGCGCGCGCTCTTGGCTACGCCCATCATCTATTGACGTGGGAGGAAGAAAAGCCCTCGACGCGCCTCCAAGAGCGGGCGCGGCGCGCGCGATACGCGCTGCTGACCGCCTGCGCGCGGCGAATTGGCGCATCCGCCATCGCGCTTGCGCATCATTCGGAAGACCAGGCCGAAACGATCCTGTTTCGTTTGACTCGCGGCTCCGGAGTCGCCGGACTTGCGGGCATGGCGCGCATCGCACGCCACGAAGACATCCCGCTGCTACGGCCGCTGCTCGACTTTCGCAAAGAGGAGTTGGAGGCGGTCTGCGCGCGCGCAGGTCAACCGTTCTTTCGCGACCCGTCCAATGAAGACGAAAGCTTCGCGCGTGTGCGGCTGCGCAGGTTGGCGCCTATGCTCGCCGCGCAGGGGCTCAGTCGAGATGCGCTTCAGCGGCTTGGATCGCGTGCGGCGCGCGCCGATGCCGCGCTGGCGCATTGCGCCGCCGAAATGCTGGCGCGCGCGCTGCGTCGCGACGAAGCGTCATGCGTCGAACTCGACGCCGCGACGCTGTGCGAGGCGCCGCTGGAAATTCTCCAACGCGTGCTCGCGAGCGCGATTCAACGTCTCGCGCCCGCGCATGTGCTTCGCCTCGAACGCTTGGAGCGCGCCAGCGCGCGCGTCGCCGCCGCCCTGGCTGCGCGCGCATCGGTCCGAATGACGCTTGCCGATGTCTCGATTGACGCGAACGGCGGACGGATTCGGCTGCGTCCGGCGCCGCCTCGCCGCTCAAGCTTGACTTAGCGAATTCGCGTTGTGGGGGACGAACTTGTCCGAAACGGCCAAGTCCCACGCAACAACGCCTGGAATCACGGGCTTTTCCGAGACTTGGCAACGCGTCCCGGTGCGCCTAAATTAAGCACATGACCGGAGCGCTTCGGGGGATAAGCCCGACCGAGCGGCTCCCGACAGGCTTCCCACATGAACCCACACTTCAGAAACCTCGCGCTCTGGGCAATCATCGGGTTGCTCGTGGTTGCGCTTGTCATGCTGTTTCAGCAGCCTGGCCAGCGCACGCCGATCCGCGACATATCATATAGCGAACTGCTGACGCAGATCGATCAGGGTCGCGTTCACGACGTAACGATCGCGGGCAATGAGGTCGTTGGGCACTTCAACGATAATCGGCCGTTTACGACCTATGCGCCGGACGACGCCAATCTGGTGCCGCGCCTTCAAGCCAAGAACGTCTCGATCAGCGCCAAGCCGAATAATGAAGGCGGCAGCTTCTTGGTGACGCTTCTTCTCAACGCGCTGCCGCTCGTCGCATTCCTCGCGGTCTGGATTTTCCTGTCGCGGCAAATGCAGGGCGGCGCAGGCCGCGCGATGGGCTTTGGCAAATCGAAAGCGAAACTGCTGACGGAGACGCAAGGGCGCGTCACCTTCGAGGACGTCGCCGGCGTCGACGAAGCCAAGGAGGATCTGCAGGAGATCGTCGAATTCCTGCGTGATCCGCAGAAGTTCCAGCGGCTCGGCGGGCGCATTCCGCGCGGCGTGCTGCTGGTTGGACCGCCCGGCACCGGTAAGACGCTGCTGGCGCGCGCCATCGCCGGCGAGGCGGGGGTGCCGTTCTTCTCGATCTCGGGCTCTGACTTCGTCGAAATGTTCGTCGGCGTCGGCGCCTCGCGCGTGCGCGACATGTTCGAACAGGCGAAGAAGAATGCGCCCTGCATCATCTTCGTCGACGAGATCGACGCGGTCGGCCGTCATCGCGGCGCCGGCCTTGGCGGCGGCAACGACGAGCGCGAGCAGACGCTGAACCAGCTGCTCGTCGAGATGGACGGCTTCGAGGCGAATGAGGGCATCATCCTGATCGCCGCGACCAACCGTCCGGACGTGCTCGATCCGGCGCTGATGCGTCCGGGCCGTTTCGACCGGCAGATCCAGGTGCCGAACCCGGATTTCATCGGCCGCGAGAAGATCCTCAAGGTTCACGCCCGCAAGGTGCCTCTGGCGCCGGACGTGGATTTGAAGATCGTCGCGCGCGGCACGCCGGGCTTCTCGGGCGCCGATCTGATGAATCTTGTCAACGAGGCGGCGCTGCTCGCGGCGCGGCGCTCGAAGCGGATCGTCACGAAACAGGAGTTCGAGGACGCCCGCGACAAGATCATGATGGGCGCCGAGCGGCGCACGCTGGTGATGACGGATGAGGAGAAGAAGCTCACCGCCTATCACGAAGGCGGCCATGCGCTCGTCTCCTTGAACGTGCCGGGCTCGATTCCGATCCACAAGGCGACGATCATTCCGCGCGGCAGAGCGCTCGGCATGGTGCAGGGCCTCCCCGAGCGCGATCAGATCTCGCAGAGCTACGAGCAGCTCGTGGCGATGCTGGCGATGGCGATGGGCGGCCGCGTCGCCGAAGAGTTGATCTTTGGGGCGGCGAAGACGACCTCCGGCGCCGCCTCGGACATTCAGCAGGCGACGCGCATCGCCCGCGCGATGGTCACCCAGCTCGGCTTCTCGGACAAACTCGGCACGGTCGCCTATGCCGACCCGCAGCAGGAGCAGTTCCTCGGCTACTCGCTCGGACGCACGCAGACCTTCTCCGAACAGACGCAGGAGACGATCGACGCGGAAGTGCGCCGACTGGTGCAGGAAGCTTACGAGAAGGCCAGGCAGATCCTCGTCGACAAGCGTACGGATCTGGATACGCTCGCCAATGCGCTTCTTGAATTCGAGACGCTGTCCGGCGACGAGATCAAGGGTCTGCTCGCAGGCAAGCGGCCGGTGCGCGAAGAATCATCGCCAACGCCGCCGCCGCGCGGCTCGGCGGTGCCGACGACGGGCCAGAAGCCAGAGCCCGACGTCGGCGGCCTGGAGCCGCATCCGATCTAACGGGAAAAACCCAGCGGTCCCGGCCGCTGGGTTTTTTGCATTCGAGCTCGAGCGATCTATGTCTTGGACAGCGCGATCAGATCTTTGACCGTCTCGGCGGGTCGACAGAGCGCGGCCTTGTCGCCCATCGAAACGATCGGCCGCTCGATCAGAATCGGATGCTCTTCGATGGCGGCGAAAATTTCGTCGTCTGACAGGGCGGGATTCTCGAGTCTCAGTTCTGCGTAGGGCGTCCCGCGCTTGCGCAGCACGTCGCGCACGTTCTTGCCCATGCGACGCAGAAGCTCCTTCAAGGCCGCCCGATCGGGCGGGTTTTTGAGATATTCGATCACCTGCGGCTCGTAGCCGGCGTCGCGCAGGGCGGCCAACACGTTGCGGGACGTCCCGCAGGCGGGGTTGTGGTAGATTTTGACTTCCATGTTGTGGACATCCGTTCAGACGATGTGCGAGTGTTCATTAGCTGTTCGTTAGGCCGGCGAAAACACGCATTTAACGTTGTGGCGTTATGCCCATAGATGCGCCGACCTGGCGCGACGGATGGCGTGAAGGATGCGCCGATTTGGCGCCGAGGCGCTCGGGCGCCGCTCGCTGAGGATCTTCAATGACCCGCACCTATTTCGGCACAGATGGCATTCGTGGCCTCGCCAACGAGAAGATCACGCCGGAGCTCGCGCTCAAGGTTGGGCAGGCGGCCGGGTTGATCTTTCACCGCGGCGAACGTCGGCACCGCGTCGTCATCGGCAAGGACACGCGGCTCTCAGGCTATATGATCGAATATGCGCTTGTCGCCGGCTTCACGTCCGTCGGCATGGATCCGCTGCTGCTGGGACCAATGCCGACGCCCGCGGTCGCCATGCTCACAAGATCGATGCGCGCCGACGTTGGCGTGATGATTTCCGCCTCTCATAATTCCTTCGAGGACAACGGCATCAAGCTGTTTGGACCGGACGGCCACAAGCTTTCGGACGAGATCGAACACGAGATCGAGCGCCTCATCGACGGCGATATGTTGCGCAAGCGCGCAGGACCGAGAGATCTCGGACGCGCGCGCCGCATCGACGACGTGCGCGCGCGCTATATCGAGTTCGCCAAGCGCACGCTGCCGCGCAATATGAGCTTGGAAGGCTTGCGCCTCGTCGTCGATTGCGCGAATGGCGCGGCCTATAAGGTGGCGCCCGAGGCGCTGTGGGAGCTAGGCGCCGAGGTGATCGCCATCGGCGTCGAACCCGACGGGTTCAACATCAATCATCGCGTGGGCTCCACTGCGCCGCAGGCGCTACGTGACAAGGTCCGCGAGCTGCGCGCCGACGTGGGCATCGCGCTCGACGGCGACGCCGACCGTGTCATCATGGTCGACGAAAATGGGCGCCTGATCGACGGCGATCAGCTGATGGCGGTTATCGCCGAAAGCTGGCGCGATCAGGGGCTGCTGTCCAAGCCCGGCCTCGTCGCGACAATCATGTCCAATCTTGGATTGGAGCGCCATCTGAATTCGATCGGGCTCACTCTGGAGCGAACGCCCGTCGGCGACCGCTATGTGATCGAGCGCATGCGCGAAGCCGGCTACAACATTGGCGGCGAACAGTCGGGCCATGTCATTCTCTCTGACTATTGCACGACAGGCGATGGGCTCGTGACGGCGATGCAGGCGCTCGCAGAGGTGAAGCGTCAGGATCGTCCGGTAAGCGAAGTTTGCCATCGGTTCGAACCGCTGCCGCAGGTATTGGAGAATGTGCGCGCCCATCGTCGCGAATTGGAGCGCACGGCGGTGGCGTCTGCAATCGACGATGCGCGGGCGCGACTCGGCGGCTCCGGCAGAATCATTGTTCGCCCCTCCGGCACGGAACCCGTGATCCGCGTCATGGGCGAAGGCGACGACCGCGAACTGGTCGAATCTCTCGTCGCCGGGATCTGCAGCGTTTTGAAGGAATCCGCCGCGGCGGCCTGAGCCGGCGCTTAACGCGATTGGCGACGCCACGAGAAGGTCAGCTTTACGACGCGTGTCCGCCTTGCACGCACGCGCTCGGTTAAGGAACTTGGTTAAGCAATAGGGTTAACCGGCTCTTAACCGTTATCGCCCATGCTTGCTTTTCGGCGCTGCGCTATTCGAACGCAATGGCGCACCCGAAAAACGGAGCACATCATGCGCCGCTCCATCGCCTTCTTGTTGTCGTTCGTTCTGATTGCTGGCGCTGTGAACGCGCGCGCCGAAAATCTGCCTCCGCCGCCGCCTCTTGATGTCAGCGGCTGGTATCTTCGGGGCAATGTCGACATGCCCGCGCAGTTGACGGAAGGGCAGTCGCGGCTGCAGCCCAACCTTCTCGCCGACCTGGAGAATGGCCACGCCCGACCAACGCATTATTCGATGAGCAAGATGCGCTAGCTTTCAAAATACGCGCAAGCCAGAACGATTTCATATTCAGCAATGCGCCAGGGCGGACCATTCTGCGCGCGTATTAAAGCGCCTTAAGCGACCATGGCGATGAGCGTTGCGCCAAATGCGCCGAGGATGACGACCAGCCACGGCGGCGTCCGCCACAGCACGAGCAAGAGGAAAGCAAGAAGGCCTAGCCCGAAATCCGCTGGGCCAAGGATCGCGCTCGTCCAAACAGGGGTATAGAGCGCCCCGAGCAGAATTCCGACGACCGTCGCGTTGATCCCCTTGAGCGCCGATTGCGCCGCGCTTCGATGACGCAAGGCGTCCCAAAAGGGCAGCGCGCCGACGACCAGAAGGAAAGACGGCAGGAAAATCGCGGTGAGACAGATCAGCCCGCCCGCCCAGCCGTTTGGCTCAGACGTCATCGCTGCGCCGAGATAGGCCGCGAAAGTGAATAGTGGGCCTGGAACCGCTTGCGCCGCGCCATAGCCGGCAAGGAATGCATCACGGTCGATCCAGCCTGGAGATACGAAGGCCTGCTGCAGCAGCGGCAGCACGACGTGCCCGCCGCCAAAAACGAGCGACCCTGAGCGATAAAAGCCGCTGATAAGCTCGATCGTAGGATTGGCGGTCGCCTTCGCCAGAATGGGCAACCCCACAAGCAAAACGGCGAACAGCGCGAGCGAGGCGATGGCCGTGCGCCGGGTGATGGGGATCGATAGCGGCGTCGTGGCGCCGTTGTTTTCCCCCGAGAGGAACAGCCAGCCAATGACGCCCCCCGCCGCAATCGCGCCAATCTGACCGCTGGCGGTGGGGACCGCCAAAGTCAGCAGCGTCGCCGCCACGGCGATGGTCGCCCGGTTCCGATCCGGACAAAGGTTGCGCGCCATCCCCCACACCGCTTGCGCGACGACAGCGACAGCCACGACTTTGAGGCCGTGCAGCCAAGCGACCTGCGATAGGTCGCCGAGTCGACCGACACCATAGGCGAAGCCGATCAACGCAAGCGCCGAAGGCATGGTGAACCCGATCCATGCCGCCAATCCGCCGGCAAGGCCGGCACGCAACAAGCCGATGATGATGCCGACCTGACTGCTCGCGGGGCCGGGAAGGAACTGGCAGAGCGCGACGATATCCGAGTAGGCGGCCTCATCGAGCCATTTGCGGCGCCCGACGAACTCAGCGTGGAAATAGCCAAGATGGGCGATAGGCCCGCCGAAACTCGTTACCCCGAGACGCAGAAAAGCCCAAAGCACTTCCAGAACGGAACCATACCCTTTCGTGAGCGTCCTCCCGCAATCCGCGCTCATAGCGAGCTCTGCGCTTCAGAATTTCCATAGGCTGCGCCGAACAGCCGCTCACTCAGCGACCACCGTCGCGAAGCTCTGAGCGGCATAAATGGGGGCGCTGTTTTCTTGCTGGCTTTGGGCATTTACATGATGATGTTGGGGGCCATTCGCGCCTCGCGTATCGTGCTGCTCCACCACCGCGCGGACAGTTCAATGTTTGCGTGAGGATGAAGCAAGAAGCAAAGCGTGAGCATATCTCATCCATGTCCGACCTCACCGAAATCGGCGGCGACACGCCTCAGACCAATACGCCTGAGATCAGCGTCTCCGAACTCGCGAACGCGCTGAAGCAGACGATCGAGGATCGCTTCGGGCGCGTGCGCGTGCGCGGCGAGATCTCCAACTATCGCGGCCCGCACGCCTCCGGCCACGCCTATTTCTGTCTCAAGGATCAGAATGCGCGTCTCGATGCGGTGATCTGGCGATCGACGTTTCTGCGCCTGCGCACGCGGCCGCAGGAGGGACTGGAAGTCGTCGCGACCGGCCGCGTCACAACCTTCCCCGGCAAGTCCTCCTATCAGATCATCATCGAGTCGCTGGAGCCGGCCGGCGTCGGCGCGCTGATGGCGCTGCTCGACGCGCGTCGCAAGGCGCTCGCGGCCGAGGGCCTCTTCGACGAAGCGCGCAAGCGCCCCCTGCCCTTCCTGCCGCGCGTCGTCGGCGTTGTGACCTCGCCGACCGGCGCCGTCATCCGCGACATCCTGCACCGTCTCAACGACCGCTTCCCGCGCCGCGTGCTGGTCTGGCCCGTGCGGGTGCAGGGCGAGAGTTGCGCTGAGGAGGTCGCCGCGGGCATTCGCGGCTTCAACGCGCTGCCTGCCGGGGGCGCCATTCCCCGCCCCGACGTGCTGATCGTCGCCCGCGGCGGCGGCTCGCTCGAGGATCTGTGGGGCTTCAACGAGGAGGTCGTCGTTCGCGCGGCGGCGGAGAGCGCCATTCCGCTCATTTCGGCGATCGGCCATGAGACCGATACGACCCTCATCGATTTCGTCGCCGACCTTCGGGCGCCGACGCCGACGGGCGCGGCGGAGAAAGCCGTTCCGGTGCGCGTCGAGCTTTTCGAACATCTCGCCATACGCACAAGCCGGCTGGAGGGCGCGCGCCGCCGCGCCATGGAACAGCGGCGCGTCCAGCTTTCAACCTTCGCGCGCCTGCTCCCCGCTGGCGACGCCCTGCTCGCCAATCCGCGCCAGCGTTTTGACCGGGCGGCGGAGCGGCTGCGCGCCGGCGTCCGCGCCGCGCGTGACGGAAGGCGTCTGCGGCTGTCGCGCGCCGCAACGCTGCTCGCCCGCCACTCGCCGCAGGCGGAGCTGGCGCGCGTGCGCGAGCAGCTGCGCGGTCTTGGCGCGCGGCTGCAGCAGGGTTATCGCGCCCGGCGCGTTCTCGCGCGTCAGGAGAACGCCGCCGCCAGGCAGCGCCTCGCCGGCGCGGCGCAGCGTCTCGACCGCGCGATCACCGGCTTGATCGGCGGCCATCAGGATAGGATCGACAGACTGGCGCGGCTGCAGGAGTCGCTCAGCCATCGCTCGGCGTTGGCGCGCGGCTTTGCGCTGGTGCACGATGAAAGCGGCGCCTTAGTGCGCAGCGTCGCGCAGGCTCCTCCTGGAACGGGTCTCGATATCGAGATCGCCGACGGCAGAATCCACGCGCGCGCTGGCATTGCGATTCCAGATCCGCCGGCGCGCCCGCGCCCGCGGCGCCGCCTGAAAAGAGCCGACAGCGACGATCAGGGATCGCTGTTCTGACCTATTCGAATCGCATCTGCCACGCGACGATGCTGCGCTGCATGGCCGCCCGCGGGAGATAGCAGAAGACATTGGTGGAGATCGGCGCCTCGACGCAATGATAGTGCTCCCTGCTCCAGTCGTAGCCGAGCGTATCCATGCAGGCGACGATCTTGTCGTGAATGAGCTTTGGGTTCGATCGCCGTTCCGCTGGAAAATCCCGCTCCGCCTGGTATTCGCAGTCGGTGACGTCCATCTTCTGGCCTTCGAAATAGCGGCCGCTGGCGCCGCTCGTGACGAACATCGCCTCGGTGGCGAGAATGAAGACCAAGCCGACCGCCAGCGCGAGCTTGCCCTGCCACTTGGTCTTGAAGAAGTGAAGATCGAGTAGCGACAGCAATCCTATCGCCAAGAGGCCGCCGCCCAAAAGCAGCGTCAACGGCGACAAAAAAGGCGCAATGCCTTCATTCATGTCACGCTCCTGACCGCGCGCGCCGCCGCTCCGCGCGTCATTGATCAATATTAAGAGCGAGACTCTCCGCAAAGCAACCGCGCGCACATCGCTTCGCAGCCGTCGAACGTTCTTTTCTGGGACGTGAAAGCGCCGAACGGCGCGGCGCGGCGCGTCAATCTACGCAATGCACACGTGCTATACGCGGGTGGGCGCGGACGCGCGCCGCGCCGAAGGACGTCAAATTCGGGCCGAAACAGCGTGTTAAGCTTCTGTTAACCAATTAACCCGTTATTAACGAAGGGGACGAATTTGCTCAAATGCAACAGGCCCAAGATACCTGCGATCAAGGTTGACGGAACCTTCGCTTAACCCTGGAAGCCTAGGACTATCGCCCGGTCGGTCGTCGTAACAGGAGTTCTTCATGCTGCTTTCGCAACGCGCCTGCGGCGCCAAATTCGTCGTCGCGCTGACGGCGGTCCTGGCGGTCCTCGCGCTCTCGGCCTGCGCCAAGAACACCGCGGATGAAGCCGCGAATGATCTGGCGGGCGGAGGCTATGGACGCGGCGGCGTCGCCCGTCCCGGAAGCCATCAGGATTTTGTGGTCAATGTCGGAGATCGCATCTTCTTCGAGACCGACTCCACCGATCTGACGTCCACTGCGCAGGCCACGCTCGACAAGCAGGCTGAGTGGCTCAACCGCTACTCACGCTACAGCTTCACGATGGAAGGCCACGCCGACGAACGCGGCACCCGCGAATATAATTTCGCGCTCGGCGCGCGACGCGCCGAAGTGGCCAAGAATTACCTCATCGCACGCGGGGTCCCGGGGTCGCGCATCCGCACGGTGAGCTACGGCAAGGAGCGTCCTGTCGCCGTCTGCGACGACATCTCCTGCTGGTCGCAGAACCGTCGCGCCGTCACGGTGCTTTCCGGCGGCAATTCCTGATGAGGAAGCCCGCCGCGCCCCTTGCGTCCGGAGCGTCGTTGCGGCAATGAAGACGCGCGCCTTTTGGGCGCCTGCAGGAGTGTAGCTCAACTGGTAGAGCACCGGTCTCCAAAACCGGGGGTTGTCGGTTCGATCCCGGCCACTCCTGCCACTCATGAAACAGTAATTTCGCTGAGAATTTTAGCTGCAGATTCAGCAGCGCTCTTACGGGGCATCCAGCGGGTGGCGCGAGGCCGTCGAATGGGTGAAGCGATGCCCCAATCCCATGCCCGGCCCGAGCGAGATTGAGATCCGTCCGCTCTATGAAGCGGCCGACTTCGGCGACGCCATAACGCCCGAGATCGCTGAAGCGGAAGACCGGATCCGCAAAAGCCGTCGGATGTCTAGCGCCGGATAGCGCCTGCTACTCTCGCGCCATGGCGCAATCTTCAGCCGGGCTGCGACATTGCGCAGTAGAACCAGCGATCGCCGCTTAACAGGCTGCGCCGCCGCATCAGATCCAATGCCTTGGTCATGCTAAGACTTTAATTTTAAAACACTTTGCAGGGGAACAATGCGAACGTGACGCAGTTTCTCTCCCTTGAAGGAGGATGCGTCATGCCGGACCGAGCGCCGGGCGATTGGCGGAACGCGGCTGCCGGCAAAATGGGAGCGCGGCCCGACGCCGCAATGGAATCGATTAGCCAGCATCTGAGATTCAAGTTCGACAAAATCCTCACAGAGCCGCTGCCCAAGCGGATCATGGATTTGGTGGCCGAGTTGGATTGGGGGCGCGCCGGTGGTAGCCCGAAGCGCAGCAACCGTCGAAATCCCGCCAGCGCCAAATCTCGGCGGCTCTAGCGAGTTCGCTCTTTGCGGCGCTACGGCTTATCCATCGCCTCGTCTGGAAATCGCTGACCGCCTCGGGCGCTCGCGCTGGGCCGTACCCGCAGCTAGGATCATCCCCACGGAACGCGCCCTGCTCACGCATTCGATCAGGACCGAGCGAGCGCGCCGTCTCTAGCGGAGCAACATCATGGCCGGCGAAGCGATGCGGCTGACGTCTGGCGACGCGCTCATCGTCTTGGACGTGCAGCGCGATTTCTGCGCGGGCGGCGCCTTAGAGGTTTCCGAGGCCGACAAGATCGTCTCTGTGGTCAATGAACTGATCGATGAAGCCGTGGCCGCCGGCGTTCCCATCGTCGCATCGCGAGACTGGCATCCAACCGGCCATGCCAGCTTTCGTGACTGTGGCGGACCATGGCCGGCGCATTGCGTTCAGGACAGCGCCGGCGCGCAGTTCCATCCCGATCTGCGCCTCCCCGAGCGCGCGATTATCGTCAGCAAAGGAGAATCGCCCGAGCGCGACCAGCTTTCCGCGCTCAACGGCACGGGGCTCGCGGAGCGGCTGCGGCGTCTTGGCGTGCGTCGCGTCTTGATCGTCGGACTGGCGCTGGACGTCTGCGTGCTCGAAACGGCGCTGGACGCCGTCTCGGAAGGATTTGAAACGCATGTGCGACTTTCCGGCGCGCGCGCCATCACGCCGGAAGGCGGAAGAGACGCTGTCGAAAAGATGCGGAAGGCGGGCGTCGTCGTCGAAGAGAGCCAAGACGAACTGTAAGAGGCGTGCGCACATTACATCGATGAAGATTTGCACATCGATGAAGATTTGCCCGGGCCTAGCGCCATAGCTATGGTCCCGACCGGCGCGCGAGCGCTTCCAGCTCTCTCCAGTCGACGCGTAAAAAGGAGCGGTCGTGTCCAGCAGCGCGCTCTTCGCGGACCTCTATGAATTCACGATGCTGCGCGCCTATTTCGAATTGGGCATGAACGCGCAAGCGACGTTCAGCCTTTTCGTGCGCAATATGCCGCCCCAACGCAATTTTCTGATCGCCGCCGGCTTGAACGATCTTCTTCATGAGATCGAGCATCTGCGTTTCGAGCCGCGGCACATCGACTATCTGGGCTCTCTCAAAATTTCTTCGCAGCCGTTCCTCGACTGGCTCACGGACTTCCGCTTCTCCGGCGACATCTATGCGCTGCGCGAAGGCACGCCGTTCTTTCAGAACGAACCGATCCTGGAAGTGGTAGCGCCCATCGCCGAAGCGCAGCTCATCGAAACGCTCGTTATCAATCAGATCGGACTGCAAACGATACTGGCGTCGAAAGCGGCGCGCGTCGTCGCCGCGGCGCGCGGCGCCAGCGTCGTCGATTTCGGCGCAAGACGAGCGCAAGGCGTGGATGCGGCGACAAAGGGCGCGCGCGCATTCTACGTCGCCGGAGTCGAGTCGACCTCCAATGTCGCGGCCGGGCAAGCCTATGGTTTGCCCGTCGCCGGAACGATGGCGCATAGTTTTGTCGAAGCCTGCACCTCCGAGATGGACGCCTTTCAGTCTTTCAGCGAGGTCTTTCCCGACACGACATTGCTCGTCGATACCTATGACACGCTCGAAGGCGTCAAGAAGGTCGTCGCGCTCGCGAAGGCGCGCGGGCCGACCTTCAACATTCGCGCGGTGCGTCTCGACTCCGGCGATCTCGACATGCTGTCGCGCCAGGCGCGCCGCATCCTCGATGACGCTGGCTTGACCGACGTGCAGATCGTCGCCAGCGGTGGCCTTGAGGAAACCAAGATCGACGCTCTGACGTCGCGCGGCGCGCCCATCGATGTCTTTGGCGTAGGCACGGATATGGCGGTGTCGAGCGACGCGCCAAACCTCGACATCGCCTATAAGCTGACCGAATACGCCGGCAAGGGACGGATGAAACTGTCGGCGGGCAAGCGATCGCTGCCGGGCCGCAAACAGGTTTTTCGAGAGTTTAGAGACGGCGACGCGGTCAGGGACGTCATCGCCCGAGAGGGCGAAACTCTGCCGGGCGTCCCATTGCTGCAGCCGTTCATGCTGTCAGGTCGCCGGGTCGCGGAGCAAACATGCGACCTTCCGCAAATTCGCGATTACGCGAAAGTGCAGCTCGCCGCGCTGCCCGCGCATCTGCGGATGCTTCAATCGCCTGAGGCGCGCTATGACGTGGCGATCAGCGACGCGCTCGCCAGCTATGAGCGCGAGACTCGCGCGCAGTTGATCGACTGACGGTTTGGCTAAATTGGCGCGGCCGAGCGCTGGGCCGCGAGACAGTCTCCCGCCGACGGAACTTCGGCGCAAGCGGAGCCTAGCGCCGATCCTTCCGGTCGATGAATTCGGACGTGAACCGCTTCAGCGCGACACGCAAATCGTCGGCGTATCCTGTCGCGCCGAGCGACTGGAACCTTTCGATGTCGGCGAGCATCAGTTCTCTCACCGGCGCCGCGCCACGATGCAGATTGACCAAATAGCCGGATAAAAGCCGGCCATCGCGGCCCCCGGCGGCCGCCTTGTTCTCGCTCCCAGACGAGCCGATTTTCTTGGCAATTCCTATCATGAGTAGCTCCGAAGGGCGGACACCGCGCCAGATGTCCGCGATCTACCTAAGCAAGAATTGCGCTCACCTAAGCTCGGCGAACGCCGCCGCCTGGCCAAATCTGAAAAAACCGTCAACCATCGCGGAAAGACCGTCCTCGCGCGGCGCCGTTTCCCGCGTGGCGGCCGCGTGTTCCGGCGCGTCGCACACGAGCTTCATGCCCCAATCGGGATAGCTGCGCATCGAAATGCGTTCGTGAACGAGCTTGACGACGCCGGAGTGCCGGGAGTCCGTCCGGATCTGCAAATAGAGCGGCGTCAGCGCTTGCCGCGGACCCTCCAGAATTTGCAAAAAATTCAGACCATTGTAGAGGAGCGCCCCGCTAATGCGCCGCGGTCGATTCCGTTCTGCGGACATCTCGACCATTCCCTCGATCGCGGAGAGGCTCAGATCAAGATTTGCGTTACTGAAATAGACAAGCCGATGCATCAATGGCCTCCGAACGCAGCCGCCATCCAACCCGAGAATTCCGCCTCGCGAGCCGCCCGTCAATTGCCACAAGCTGAAATAGGGATAGAGCCAAAACGAAAATTGTGCAATAGTTTCATATGCTTGACCTATCTCAAGACCTCGCGCCAGAATCCGTCGCTCCAGTCATAGGTTCGTATCAAGCGGACGCTATTTAGAGGGAATATTGGATCACTTTTCAGTGGCGAGGGAGGCGCTGGCGCGGCCGCGTCTCCCTCCATATTTTTGGCGATGGGCGCTCACAGGCCGGCAACTTCAGAGGAATAAGATGATGTCGCCAGACCCTTCCCCGCTCCTCACTTCGCTCAAGACCTGTCAGGACTGCGCATCGAGAGTCATGGACTTCGGCCTGATCAACACGCGGTCGGCGCTGCAATTCGGGCAAGATGTATGGGCGGCGAGATCGCCGCACGACGTCGCCGAAGCCATGGTCGACTATGGCCGCCGGCAATTCGAATACTGGACCGAGGAGCTGGAGGAGTTCTCGATTGTCGCCGGCGGCAAAACGACCCCAGACGCCGAGGTCGTCGGACTCGGAGACTAGTTTTCCATCGTCCGATCTTCCAGTTGAGAAGATATGATGATGAGCGCAACGACGGCGTGCGGCGTCACGGCGGCGGCGGTCGCCGCGCTCGTCATTCAGGCCGGCGCGCTTTGGGCGCTCGGCCGGCCGTTTCTTTGCGCCCGCGGCAAATTCAAGCTGTGGGAGGGCGACGCCTCCTCTCCCTGCCTCTCCCAGCATCTCACCGACTGGTACAGCTTCACGCATATCATCCACGGCGTGCTGTTCTATTTCCTGGTTTGGCTCGCGGCGCCGGGACTGTCGGTCGGGCAGCGCTTCCTGATCGTGCTGGCGGTTGAAGTGGGATGGGAGATCCTCGAAAACACGCCCTTCGCCATCCGCCACTATCGCAAGCAGCCGCCGGCGCAGAACTACGCAGGAGACAGCATCGTCAATTCGCTTGCCGATACGCTGGCGATGGCGCTGGGCTTCGTTCTCGCATGGCGGCTCCCAGCTTTGGCCGTCATCGCAATGTCTGTGCTTCTTGAAGTCGGGGTCGCGCTGAACATCAGAGACAATTTCACGCTCAATGTGCTCAGTTTCATCTATCCTTTCGAGTTCATCCGCCGCTGGCAAAACGGCGCGCCATAGGCGCCAATTTGCGGTCGTGCGCGCGCTGGGCTAACTCAAGCGTCCCATAAGTCGCGCTCGCAAACGCCTCCCTCGAACATTTTGCCCTGCCTTATGACCAAGCGCGCTCCCGTCCTCGCCGACTTCAAACGCATCGTCGTGAAGGTCGGCTCATCGCTCATCGTCGACCCCAACAAGGCGTCGGCGAAACGCGCCTGGCTGAAGCGCCTCGCCGACGACATCGCCGATCTGCATCGCGCCGGCGCTGACGTGCTGGTGGTGTCGTCAGGCGCCGTGGCGCTGGGACGCAGCGTGCTGGGCTTTCCACGCGGCGCGCTGAAGCTTGAAGACAGCCAGGCGGCCGCCGCCGTCGGCCAGATCGCCCTGGCGCGTCTCTGGGCCGAGACCCTGCACGACCGCGGCCTCGTCGCCGGACAGGTGCTGGTCACGCTCGGCGACACGGAGGAGCGCCGCCGCTATCTCTATGCGCGCGAATGCCTGACGCGGCTTTTGTCGCTGCGCGCCGTGCCCGTCATCAACGAGAACGACACGGTGGCGACGGCCGAAATCCGCTACGGCGACAATGACCGCCTCGCGGCGCGCGTCGCGACGATGGCGAGCGCCGATCTGTTGATCCTGCTGTCCGACGTCGACGGGCTCTACAGCGCCCCGCCCGATTCCAATCCGGACGCCGAGCACATCGCGATCGTGCCGCGCGTCACGGCGGAGATCGAAGCCATGGCGGGTGGCGCCGCCTCGCAATATTCGCGCGGCGGCATGCGCACCAAGATCGAGGCGGCGAAGATCGCCACGACCGGCGGCGCGCATATGGTGATCGCCGACGGGCGCGAAGAGGCGCCGATCGCGCGCATCGGGGCTGGCGGGCGCTGCACCTGGTTTCTGACGCCGTCCAATCCGGTGACGGCGCGCAAGAAATGGATCGCCGGCTCGCTGGAGCCGAAGGGCGCCGTGCATATCGACGACGGCGCGGCGAAGGCGCTGCGCTCAGGCCGGAGCCTGCTGCCGGCGGGCGTGACGCGAATCGAGGGCGGCTTCGCGCGCGGCGACTGCATCGTCATCCGCAACGCCAAGGGCGGCGAGATCGGCCGCGGCCTCGTGACCTATGACGCATCCGACGCGGCGAAAATCGTCGGGCGCTCGACGAAAGACATCGAGGCGCTGCTCGGCTTCAAAGGCCCCGATGAGATCATCCACCGCGACGATATGGCGCTGGGTGGGGGGTGAGGCGTGTAGACGCGACGCTTCGCAGTCCTCGTCCTTCGAGACGCGCCTTACAGGTGCTCCTCAGGATGAGGACTGCTTTTGTCCTGCATGCTGAACGCAGCCTTTTGCGGCGGCAACGTCAGGCTTTCATGCGCACCACCCAAGTTCCCTCATCCTGAGGAGCGCGCGCAGCGCGCGTCTCGAAGGGAGGGGACGGTCATTAGCGCAGCAGTCCCACGCCCGTCATGGCCGGGCTTGACCCGGCCATCCACGCCGGCACGTTGCGCAAATGCTTGCGAGATGCGGGCAATGGTTGCCGCGTGGATGCCCGCGACAAGCGCGGGCATGACGCCGAGAGATGCGGCGTTAATCTGCATGGATGCCCGGCACAAGGCCGGGCATGACGCTGAGGGCTCGTGGCCGTACTCGCTAGCGGTGAGACGCAATATTTCAGAACTTCGAATACCGTGTTAGATTGACTTCATGCGGCTCACGACCTTCACCGACTTTGGCCTGCGCGCCCTCATCCTCCTCGCCGATCGCAATCCGCAAGTGATGAGCGCGGCGGCCATCGCCGATCATTTCGACGTTTCGCGCCACCATATGGCGAAAGTGCTGCAGGAGCTCGCCGCCGCCGGATATGTCGAAGGCATCCGCGGCGCGCAGGGCGGCGTTCGACTGGCGCGCGATCCGCGCGACATCCGAATCGGCGAGGTGGTCCGCAGGCTTGACGACCAGCCGCTGGTCGAATGTTTCAGCTCGGAAGGCAGCAACTGCGCGCTTTTGCCACGCTGCCGACTGAAGGGCATGTTAGCGCGCGCCGAACAGGGATTTATGCGCGAACTTGATCGCTACACCCTGCACGACTGCCTCGAAAAATCCGCAAGCTTTCCCCTCGCCGACCTCTCCGCCTGAACATGCGCCGCGAACATCGCTCGTCACGGCTTGACTTCCGACCTTTTTAATACGCATTCTAAATACCTATTAAGGGAGCCAGGAGGGAGCGACATGTTCTGTTATCAATGCGAGCAGACCTACCGATCTGACGAAGGCGCCGGTTGCGCGGGCGCCAAAGGCATGTGCGGCAAGGACGCGACAACCGCCGATCTGCAGGACATTCTGCTCTATGTCTGCGAGGGCGTCGGCCAATATCTGCATCGCGCGCGCCAGCTTGGCGCGACGGACATCGAAGCCGACCGCTTCATCCTCTTCGCCTTCTTCACGACCCTCACCAACGTCAATTTCAATGCGGCGAAATTTGTCGAGTTGATTCAGCAGGCGTCGCAAATTCGCGATCGCGCCAAGGCGCTTTACGAAGACGCCGCGCGCGCCGCCGGCAAGACGCCCGAACGTCTCTCCGGCCCCGCCGCTTTCGCGCCTGCCAGCGACATGGCCGGACTTTCCGCACAAGCCTCGGAAGCGGCAGTGCGCAAAGACGCGGCGATCCTCGGCGAGGACGCGGTCGGCGCCCGCGCGCTCATTCTTTATGGCCTGAAGGGCGTCTGCGCCTATGCGCATCACGCGCGCGTTTTGGGCGAAGAGCGCGACGCAATCTATGCGACGGTCGAACATGCGCTCGATATGCTGGCGCGCGAAGAGCGTGACGTCGCGACGCTGCTCGATGAAGCGCTGGCGCTCGGCCGCGCCAACTTTCTCGCGATGGAGGCGCTCGACGCAGCGAACACCGGCGCCTTTGGCGCGCCGTCGCCGACGAATGTGCGTGTGACCCCGGTCAAGGGAAAAGCGATCCTTGTCTCCGGCCATGATCTGAAGGATCTGCACGCCATCCTCGAAGCGACCAAGGACAAGGGGATCAACGTCTATACGCATGGCGAAATGCTGCCGGCGCATTCCTATCCGAGGCTCAAGGCCTATCCGCATCTCGCCGGCAATTACGGCGGCGCCTGGCAGGATCAGCAGAAGGAATTCGCCGAATTCCCCGGCCCGATCGTCATGACCTCAAACTGCCTCATCGAGCCGCAGCCGCGTTATCGCGGACGCATTTTTACGGCAGGGCCGGTCGGTTGGGCGGGCGTGCGCCACATCGCCGACGAGAATTTCGCGATTGTCGCGCAGGCGGCGCAGGCGCTGCCCGGCTTTACTGAAGACGCGCCGGAGAAGACCATCATCATCGGCTTTGGGCGTGAGGCCGTGCTTGGCGTCGCCGACAAGGTGATCGACGCCGTGAAGAGCGGCGCCATCCGCCACTTTTTCCTCGTCGGCGGCTGCGACGGCGCCGCGCCGGGCCGCAACTACTACAGCGATTTCGCCGACGAAGCGCCGAAGGATACCGTGATCCTGACGCTCGGCTGCGGCAAATATCGCTTCAACAAGCATGACTTCGGCACGATCGGCGGGCTGCCGCGTCTTCTCGACATGGGCCAGTGCAACGACGCCTATTCGGCGCTCGTTGTTGCGACAAAACTGGCGGAGGCCTTCGGCGTCGGCGTCAATGAACTGCCTCTGTCGCTCATTGTCTCCTGGTTCGAGCAGAAGGCGGCGGCCGTTCTTCTGACGCTGCTCGCGCTCGGCGTGCGCAATGTGCGCATCGGCCCGACGCTGCCAGCCTTTCTCACGCCCGCGCTCGTTGACGTGCTGGTGGAGAAGTTCGGCGTCCAGCCGATCGGCGACGCCAAATCCGACATCGCAGCTTCGCTTGCCCGCGCCGCCTAGCCATCATGCAGCGGACGCCCACCTCGGGCGTCCGCCCTTCGCCGGAATCCGCCATGTACAAGGTCAGCCTTCTCACGCGCGACGGCGCGACGATCGCCTTCGACGCCGATCCCTCCGACACGCTACTGGACGCCGCCGAACGCGCGAGCATTTATCTCCCCTCCTCCTGCCGGGAGGGCGGCTGCGGCGCATGCCGCGTCGCTCGCGCAAGCGGAGAGGTCGAACTCATGTCCTACAGCTGCGCAGCGCTGAGCGAAGATGAGCGCATGGCGGGCGACATATTGCTGTGCCGCGCGCAGGCGCGCAGCGATCTCGCTTTGCGAGCGCCCTTCGACGAAGCGGCGGTCGGCTTTGCGCCTGTGCCCGAACGGCGCGCGACGCTTGTGGCGATTGAACCAGCAGGCTCGGGCGCCATGCGCCTGCTGCTTCAATATGAAGACGATCCGACGTTCGGACTTGCGGCGCAGTTTACTGCCGGCCAATTCATCGAACTCACGCTTCCCGACGGCTCGGCAAAGCGTTCCTATTCGCTCGCCAATACGCCCAATTGGGACGGAACGCTCGAGCTGTTCATCCGCCTTCAGCCGCACGGCGCCTTTTCGAATTATCTTCGTGATCGCGCCGCCGTCGGCGACACACTGCTTGTCCGCGGTCCGCAGGGACAGTTCACCCTCGACGAGTCGAGCGCCGCGCCGCGCTGGTTCGTCGTCGGCGGCACGGGCCTCGCGCCGGCGCTTTCGATGCTGCGGCAAATGGCGGAATTCGCCGATCAGCGCCCTTGCCGGCTGTTCTTCGGGGTCAATAAAGTCGACGAGCTTTTCGCGCTCGACGTGATCGAGGAGATCAAGGCGGCATTGCCGCAACTCGTCGTAACGCTCTGCGTGTGGAAGCCGGAACAGGAATGGCGCGAGTTCGTCGGCACGCCGGTCGAAGCGCTTGCGCAGGCGCTGTCGAGCGCAACCGAGCCGCCCGACATTTACGTCTGTGGCCCGCCGGCGCTCATCGCCGCGGCCGAGGAGGCTGGCCGATCCGCCGGCGTCCCGCATGATCGTATCTTCAGCGAGAAGTTCACGGCGGCGTGAGGGGGAGCTCTGACCGCTAATGCCTCCGCGTCATGGCCGGGCTTGTCCGGCCATCCACGCCGGGACATTGCGCCAATGCTGAAAGTCCTGCGCAGCGGCGCCGCGTGGATGCCCGCGTCAAGCGCGGGCATGACGCTGAAAGGTAACGTCCTGACGATAGCCGCTGCCGTGCAAGGTTGAGGCGCCGCTACCGTGGCGGCCAAGCCGTCGCCATTTTGACCCATTTCTTTCAAACAATGGGCCGGCGCAATGGGCCGCTGTGCGAAAGTCGCGCCTCACGTCCCCAGCCGGATTGCCGCCAACTCCGTATCCTGCGAACCGGCCTCTGACGAAGAAAACCATCGAGGGCGGTCCAAGAGAGGGTCACAAATGTTTCCAGCGCGCCGATTCGCTGCATTCTTGCCTGTCGCAAGCGCCTTTTTTGCCTTTCTTTTTCCCTTCTCAAACGCCCAGGCTCAAGATTCGCCCTGCGAGGAATCGGCTGAGGTCGCGGTTATAACCTCGCCCGAATCGCCTTGGGCAGGCGCGCCCTTGCGCATTCTCGTCGCTGCGGAAAAGCCGCTCGACGGCGAGCTTTCGCTGATTGCGCCTGATGGACGGGTCGCGGCCAGATCGCGCGGACAGCGTGGCGGACCGCCGTATGTCTGGTTCGCCGAGGTTGCGTCGCCGGCCGCCGGCGCGTGGCGCGCCACGCTAGACACGTCTTCGTTCACTTGCGGCGTGATTACCAAGGACATCGCCGTGAGCGCGCGCAAATCGTCCGCCTCGCACGCGGCGGAAGGCAGCGTCTGGCGGGTGCACAATTCATGGAACCGCGCGACTGAAAATTTGTATTCGGCGTGGATCGCCAAACTTTTTGACGCGCCGCTCGAAGCGGAGCAGTCGTGGAAGACATGGCACGAGGTGCTGCGCAATCCCTCGCGCAATGTCCTGTTCAATCATCTCGGCGCGGGCGAAGACAGCCTCACCCTATCGCTGAAGCCCGACTGCGCCGATTTCGTCTACTTCTTACGCGCCTATTTCGCCTACAAGATGGGGCTGCCTTTCGCCTATTCGAATTGCTCGCGCGGGGCCGGCGGCGCGCCGCCGCGATGCAATGAGCGATTCGATATACTGCATCCCCAACTGACCCGACCCGCGCCGCCGCCCGAACAAGCCGTGGCGTCGGCCGCCGCTCCTCCGGCCCCTACCCGCATAGCGGCTCCTCCCACGAACTTTTTACAGCAGCTATTTGCACAGCCTCAGCAGGTTCAGCCGGCCGCAGCGCCGACGACTGCGCCGGTCGCCCCTGCGAAACCGCCTGCCCCGAAGCGGCCGGCGGGCGTCGCCGGATATTTGCGGGCCGTGGGCGACGTCGTTCATTCCGGTTCGGTGCGAGCGTCGGCAAACAGCGACAAGTCCGACTTTTATACGATTCCATTGACGCAGGAGACGCTGCGTCCCGGAACCGCCTACGCTGATCCGTACGGGCACGTCATGATGCTGGTGCAACGCGTCCCGCAGACGGCGGACGCCGCGGGCGTGTTTCTTGCCGTTGACGCCGAGCCGGATGGCACCGTCACCCGCAAGCGGTTCTGGCGCGGCAATTTCCTTTTCGCGAACGGAGCTTCCCTCGGCAGCCCGGGCTTCAAGCGCTTCCGGCCGATCGTTCGGGAGAACGGCGGGTTGCGGGCGCTCACCAATGCCGAGATCGCGAAGAACCCGGATTACGGCGATTTCTCCCTGGAGCAGTCGCAGTTCGGCGCCGAGGAATTCTACGATCGCATGGATGAGGTGATGTCGCCTGAGCCGCTCGATCCGACGCGCGCGATGATGGCGGCCATCACGGCGCTTGAGGAGCAGGTGAAGACGCGCGCGACGGCGGTCGAAAACGGTCGAAAGTTCCAGAACGGCGGGCGCGGCGAGGCGTCGATGCCGGACGGTCCGGCGATCTTCGCGACCAGCGGCGCATGGGAGGACTTCTCGACGCCGGCGCGCGATCTCCGCCTGCTGATCGCAATCGATGTGGTGCGCGGATTTCCAGATCGTGTCGCGCGGCGCAGCGATCGCTACGCCATGCCGTTTGGCAGAGGTCCGGCGGGCGTTCAGGCCCAACTGCAAAGCGCGCTGGCGAGCGAACTCGCGGCCCGCACCTTTTCCTATACGCGCAGCGACGGCTCCGCCTGGACGCTCTCGCTGAAAGACGTCATGGACCGCGCGACGGACCTTGAGATGGGCTACAATCCCAATGACTGCGTCGAACTGCGGTGGGGCGCTTCGGACGGGAGCGCCGAGGCGGCGACGTGCGGCCGGCGCGCGCCGGCCGCCCAACGCGCGAAGATGACGGACTATCGCAACTGGTTCCGCGAACGCCACTGGCCGCATGCATAGCGGGAGGGCAACGGCAGTCCGGTAGGATCGATCACGTTGTCCGTGAGTAAACGCGCGCGAAACATCGGCGGGAGAGTTCGGCGCGCCCGCCTTGCGCCAGATTTCGAAAGTTTAATCGGCCGCGTTCGCGCTTGGGGCTTGGCGGCGTTTTGCGCCGGGGCCATATCTTCCTGCGCCGCGCCTTCGAGGGCGGCAACGATGGAGAACCCTATGTCACCGGAAGAACGCCAACTCATCGCTGGACTGTTCGAGCGCACCAAGAGCGCCGCCTCGACGCCGCGCGACCAGGCGGCGGAGGCTTTCATCAGCGAACAGATCAAGGCTCAGCCGGCGGCGCCCTATCTCCTGGCGCAGACCGTGATCGTGCAGGATCAGGCGCTGCAAGGCGCCAATGCGCGCATCGAGGAGCTCGAGGCGCGTGTGCAGGAGCTTGAGTCGAAGCCCGCCGGCGGTTTCCTTGGCGGCCTGTTCGGCGGTGGTCCCCGCCCGGAGCCGCCGCGTCCTCCTCAGCAGGCCCGTCCGAGCGGACCTTGGGGCGGCGCCCAGCAGGGCGGCATGAATCCCGTGGCCGGCGGCTACGCGCCGCAGGGCTGGGGCCAGCAGCAGCCGCCTGCGCCTGAAAGCGGCGGATTTCTGAAGGGCGCGCTCGGCGCCGCCGCGGGCGTCGCGGGCGGCGTGCTGCTCGCCGACGGCATCCGCAGCCTGTTCTCGCATGGCGCCGGCTATGGCGGGATGGGAAATCTCGGCATCGGCTCCGGCTTTACGCCGGCCGGCGGCGACACGGTGATCAACAACTATTACGGCGACCAGTCGGGCGCCACCGACGCCGGCTATGACTCCGGCGACGACCATGCAGGAGGGGTGGAGGACGCCGACTATGGCTCCGACCCCGGCTTCGATGACGGCGGTGGCTTCGACAGCGGCGGCGACGGCGGCTTTGACGTCTGATGAAATTTGGCTCCCGGCCCCGCAAGGGCCGGGAGTTCTTGTATCTGGCGCCCTGTGCGCCAGCGCACCGCGACTCCCCGAGCGGCGTTCTAGGGTCCGATCATCCGCTGATCGAGCGGACGGACCACGGGGAACTCGCCATGAACCGTTCGATGAACAACACGACGAACCGCACGACCAAGACCAGCTTCGCTTCGCGACCGATTCGCATCGCGCTGGCCATGAAGATCGCCTTCGCGATCCTCGCCGCCAATGTCAGCTTCGCGGCCGCCAAGGCGCTCCTCGTCAAGGCGCCCGACTCGCAGCCTGCTCGCGTCGCCGCCGATGCCTCGTCGGTGCGGCCTTTCATCCTCCCCATCGACTGGCAGGAGTCGACCGCCGTCGCGCAGTCAGATCCGACGCAGAATTGCCATGGCGTCACCGTCGAGACGGACGAGGGCTATGGCGTGCGCGGACAGACGATCCGTTTCGTTTGCCGCAAGGCCTTGTAAGAGGCTCACAGGAGTTCGAGCATGTTTCGCGTTTCGCTCCTCCCGCAGGCCGCTCCTTTCGTCATCGCAGGCGCCCTGCTCGCCGCCCCGGCCATGGCGCAAATGTCGAGCGCGCCAAACGAGGCGCCCGACTCGCCGGCCGCCGCCGAGCGCAGGGCGAGGCCGGCGCTAGAGCGCGAGAATTCCGACCGGCAGACGGCCGACGCGCCGCGGGAAGCCGATGAGCAGCAGCAGACCGATGAGCGCCAGGAGCTCGAAAAGCAGCAGGGAGCCGACGCGCCGCAAGGCGTCGATGAACAGCAGAGGGTCGATGAGCGGCAAGCGACCGATGCGCGCGAAAGCCTCGCGCGCGCGCTGCGCGACTGGTCGAACGAGGAGCCCAGCGTCGACCGAAGCGTCCAGCGTGCGGAAATCGCCGCTTATTACAAGAACCGCGATTATGCGCCGATCTGGCGCGATGCGGACGGCTTCACCAAATCGGCGAAAAGCGCGCTGGACACTCTGCGCGACGCCGGCCGCGACGGCCTGCGCGTAAAGGCTCCTGCGCAAGAGTCGTCCTGGAGCGCCGCGGCCGAACTGGCGCTATCGGAGGCCGTCGCCGATTATGCAGCGCAAGCGAGCGGCGCCCGGGTCAATCCCGCAACGATTTCGCCTGAC
Source organism: Methylocystis sp. H4A (assembly GCF_015709545.1). Taxonomy (NCBI): domain Bacteria; kingdom Pseudomonadati; phylum Pseudomonadota; class Alphaproteobacteria; order Hyphomicrobiales; family Methylocystaceae; genus Methylocystis; species Methylocystis sp. H4A. Next base: position 134,824 of record NZ_JADNQY010000021.1, read on the forward strand.
ATCGAGGAGCGGCCGTCTGTCGTAAAGTCGCCCCAAGCGCTCGACGCCGTCGCCGAGGCTGGAGACGAGGCCGGCGCGCGGCTTGCCGCCTTCAATCCGCCGCACCCGGCCTATGCCGCCTTGCGCGAGAAACTCGCCGAACTGCGCGCCGCGCGCGGCCATCCGCGCCGCGAGGCCGCTGCGTCTCACGAGTCGGACGCCAAGCCCATCACTAACTTCGCGTCGCTGCCCGAAGCCAAGGCGAAGCGCGTCGAGGCGGAGATCATCGCCAATATGGAGCGGTGGCGTTGGGAGCCGCGCGAAATGGGCGCGACGCGCCTTGAAGTCAATATTCCGCAATTCGAGACGACATTCACGCGCGACAATCACATTGTGTTTCGCGCGCGCGTCGTCGTCGGGAAGAAGACGTCGCCAACGCCGGTGTTTTCCGACGTGATGCCATATATCATCATCAATCCGACCTGGACCGTTCCGGAGTCGATCATCGAGAAGGAGCTGGAGCCCAAAACCGGCGGCAAGCTCTCCAAGCTTCGAAAGCGCGGATATAAGGTAACCTTTCGAAATGGCCGTGCGATCGTTCAGCAGGAGCCCGGTGAGAAGAACGCGCTTGGCCGGCTCAAATTCGTATTTCCGAACGATCTCTTGATTTACATGCACGACACGCCGCAGAAGAAACTCTTCGCCCGCGCCAAGCGCGCATACAGTCACGGATGCGTACGTGTCCAGAATCCGTTCAAGCTCGCGGAAGAAGTCATCGGGCGTCCTGACTATGACGAAAAGCGCCTGAAGGCTCTGATCGGCAAGAAGGAGCACCGCATCAATCTGGCGAAGCCCATTCCGGTGCACATCGAATATTTCACGGCCGTGGTCAACGACGCGGGCGCGCTGAAGCTTTACGACGACATCTACGGCTATTCGGCGAAGGTGCGCTCGGCGCTCGCTTTGTAACTACGCGGACGAGGCGAGCCGCGCCACCTGCAGGCGCAATTCCTCCTGCGCGCGTGCGAGATTTTGATGCGCCCGTGCGGACCAGAGCTTGCGCGTCTCGTCGCGTCGGTAGAGCGCGTCTCCATGCGCGGCGAATGTGTCGATCATCTGGAGCCGCCCAAGGCAAAAGAGCGGCTCGGGCACCCAGGCGTATTCGAAACGAAGCCGCGCCAGATTTTGCTCGAACTCGGACCAGGACGCGCCGAGCGAGGAAAGATCGAGGTCGAGGAAGAGGTCCAGATCGCGCGAAAAGCCGGGATAATGCTCAGCCGGAGCGCGCGCGTTGAGGTGATTCGCTGTCGCCATGATCAGATCATGGATGGCCCGCGCATCTGTTTCGTCGAATTTCGAATGACGTTCGAAGAGCGTCGCGCTCGCGCGCACATTTTCGGCGTCGGGACGAAGCAGACCGTCGGGCTCGCGAGTCACATAGACAGCGTCATGCCAGAAGATTGCAGCGGCGATCAGATCGGGCCGGACGGCGAGCGCCTTCAAGGAGTCGAGCTTCGTCAGCAGATCAACGATATGGCGCCAGTCATGATACCCGCGTTGCGGTTCGCGATAGGCGGCGTCGATGACCGAAAAAGCATCCGCGTCGTGACGCCCTGCGATCAGGGCCCAATAATTCTGCACCGGATTTGAGATCATGCGCGAGTAGCGATCATAAGAGAAACCCATAATACGTGCGGCTACACGGCTGGGCAGCAGTCGCGCTCGGACGAAGACGTCACTTGCTCGAAAGATTCCATACCGAAGACCAGTTATCCTGCGACCCTTCCCTGGCGAGACCGCGATACCGCTGCTCCAAGACGACATAGAGCGCGGGCCAGGGCTCGGGAACCGATCGCGCCAACGCCGAGGCGCCCTCGGCGGCGGCCTCGAATCGGCCCGACTCATATTCCTGGCGCATGAGGTCGTGCGACTTGCGCCAGCGCACATACGAGTCCGAGACCGCCATGCTGCGGTCGCCGGCGAGGGCGAAAACCCTTGTCGGTTCGCTCTTTCCGACGACGCGGACACGCCCAAGATCAAGCCAGGAGAAGTCGGGCGCGGCGTCGCGCACCGCGCCAGAGGCCACAATGTCCGTCTGAAAGGCCTTGCTCGCCCCTTCGAGCCGCGACGCGAGATTAACCGTGTCGCCGAGAATCGAATAATCGAAGCGGCGGATGGATCCCATGTTGCCGACGCTGCAAGGCCCGAGATTGAGGCCAAGCCCCATCGCCGCGGGCTGCGCATCATTGCCCGACGACGCAGCGGCCTCGGCGCGCCTTTTGTTGAGGCTGACGAGAGCCTCGCGCATCGTCAGGGCGGCCCGAACGGCCTTGCGCGGATGGTCCTCGATGTCGAGCGGCGCGTTCCAGAAGGCGAGCACCGCGTCGCCCATATATTTGTCGATCGTGCCCTCCTCTTCGAGGATGGCGTCGGTCATCGGGGTCAAATATTCATTCATGAACTGCGTGAGTTCGCGCGCGCTCAAACCTTCCGAAATCCCCGAGAAATTGCGCAGATCGGAAAACAGCACGGTCAATTCGCGCGTCTCGCCGCCGAGCACCAGCCGCTCCGGATGTTCGGCGAGGCGATCCACGACGGCCGGCGCGACGAATTTGCCGAAAGCCTGACGCACGTGGCGGCGCGCGGACGTTTCGGCCCGCCAGAGCGTCACTGCGCCGACGAGATAGCCGCCAATGATCGCGAGACTCGGATAAGAGGGATCGAGCAGTACGCCGTGGCGATCGAACAGATAAAAGGCGCCGGCGAATAGCCCCGCGACGGCGAGCGGCGCCGCCGCCGCCGAGACAAGCGGCGGCGCGACGAAGAGCAGGCTCATGATCAGCAAAAACGCGAAGGCGGCGACGACGAACTCCAGTCCGGGCGCCCAGTCCGGTCGCGCGAGCAGAGAACCCGAGGCGATCGATTCGACGATTTGCGCGTGTACGTCGACGCCGGGAACGACCGGCTCCAAAGGCGTCGCGCGGACGTCGCCGAGACCCGTCGCCAACGCGCCGACGAAGATGATGCGCCCCTCGATTTCCTCGCGCGCAACGCGGCCCTCGAGCACGTCCTTGGCTGAAATGTCTCGCACTGCGTCGCTATGCGAATAGCGTGGCCGGACCTCTGCGTTCGGGCCGGTCGCAATTTCGAAGGCCCCGACCTTGATCGCGTTGACGCCCGTCTGCTTGCCGAAAGCCGTTTGTCCGCTGGCGTTTGAAGACCGAATGATGATGGCCGACTCGCCCTGGGCGATGCGCAGGGCTTCGAGCGCCAGGGAGGGCATCAGAACGTCGCCGGCGCGCGTCACCAGCGGCACCCGACGAACGATCTGGTCGTGATCGGGCAGCCAGTTTGTCGCGCCGAGCCCTCGCGCCGCTTCCGCAAGCTTTCGTTCCGGGCCGACCGCGCCGGCGAATGCGGCGAGAAACGGGGCGGGATCGTCGCCGGCGGTGACGAGTCCCGACTTCGCCAACAGCGGCGCGGAAACGGCGTCAGTCAGCGTGACTCCAAGCGCGGCGGGCGCCTTCGAGAGCGCCTGAGCTAAGATTTGATCGCCGCTCGGCGCTTTTGCGACGAGCTTCGACACCTCGGCGCGGGCGCGCGGGTCAGGAATCGCCTCGATGAGCTGGGACGCTCCGGCGCGATCCGCCTCCGCGAAGATAAAGTCGAATGCAATGGACGCCGCGCCGAGCTCGCGCAGTCGGTCAAGAAGTTCGGCGAGCCGGGCGCGCGGCCAAGGCCATTGCCCATAGGCGCTGAGACTTTTCTCGTCGACGCCCACGACCCGCGTCGGCGCCTCGGGATCATAGGCGCGAGGAGCCAGACGTTGAAACGTGTCGAAGACGAAGTTGCGAAGGTCGTCGAGCGCCCGGGGCTGAATGACGCCCCAGGGAAAAATGAGAGCCGCAGCAACGATAAGCGCAAGAAGATAGGCGCGGCGCCGCTTCAACATCTCCACCTCGCATGACGGTCACGCCGCCACCGTGGCGATCGGCGAGGCTGGCGACGCCGCAGAACTAGTCGCCCGGACCTTCAATCGCAACAGGCCCGCCTCCGTGACCGCTGCTTCCATGACCGCTGCTTCCGTGGCTCCCTTGGCCGCCGCCGCTACCGTGGCCGCCCCCCGAGCCGCCGCTCCCGAAGAGGCCTCCACCGCCGCCTTCGCCGCCGTAACCACCCTCGCCTCCGCCGTACTGTCCGCCCTCGCCGCCTTCATAGCCGCCGCCATGACTTCCTTCGCCGTGGCCGCCCTGACCATGACCGCCACCGTATCCGCCGCCGTGGCCGCCTTCGCCGTGGCCGCCCTCTCCGCCGTGGCCGCCATGTCCACCCTCGCCATGACCGCCATGACCGCCCTCGCCGTGGCCGCCATGACCGCCCTCGCCGTGGCCGCCATGACCGCCCTCGCCGTGGCCGCCATGACCGCCCTCGCCGTGGCCGCCATGACCGCCCTCGCCGTGGCCGCCATGACCGCCCTCGCCGTGGCCGCCATGACCGCCCTCGCCGTGGCCGCCATGACCGCCCTCGCCGTGGCCGCCATGACCGCCCTCGCCGTGGCCGCCATGACCGCCCTCGCCGTGGCCGCCATGACCGCCCTCGCCGTGGCCGCCATGACCGCCCTCGCCGTGGCCGCCATGACCGCCGTGGCCGCCCTCGTGACCACCGTGATCATGTCCGCCGTGGCCGCCGTGATCTTGATCGTCGTGGTGGCCGTCGTTTCCGCCGTCGCGCGCTGGCGTCGGCAGCGGAGCAGGCTGATTGTCGACATTGGCGCGGCTCTGCACCAGCGCATTGCCGAACCAAACCGGACCCAGCGCGTCGAGCCCCGGCGGACTGACGACGTCCGGCGGACGGTCGTTGCCGAGCGCAAGGTTCGCCTCTTCGTTTGTCGGCTCGCGCTTGGCGCCGCCACGTTGCGTTTTGCCGCTCTCCAACGCGGCGATGATTTCCGCGATCGTCTCAGGCGGCACGAGGAAAGGCTCCGACACCGGCCCGCCGCTCGGCGCGCAAACGCCATAGCCCGGGCGCGTGAGCGCTTGGCCGCCAACGTCGATGAAGCCATATTGGTGCACGATGAGCGTGCCGCACGAGCCGCCAATACGAACCAGCGCCGTCCCGCCGCGCACGCCGATCGACGCCGTCGGGGTCCGCAGCCGTGTCCCGCCTTCGTGGCTGACGCCGCCTCCGACAAAGCGCATGACGCCCTTCGCCATCGACACGCCCTGCTGACCGCCTCCGCCCCGCGAATAGACGAAGTCGTCAACGGTGACGGCGCTGTTGCGTCCGACGGTCATCGTCGATGTGTCGTTAAAGACGATCTGGGCGCTGCCGTACGGACTCGTTTCGATGCGTTCGCGCCGCTGCACGCCAAGACCGACCGACAGCGAGCGCTTCGCTGCGCCTGGCGGCGTGCCGTGCGCCGTCTGATTGACCGCGCCGACATTCCCGACGTTATCTGCGAGCACGGGGCCTGCGACGAGCGCGAGAGCTGTTGTGGCGGCCGCGGAGAACTTCTTCATTTATCGTCTCCGTCAGAACTTTGCCGTTGGCCCGAAACTGACGGATACGTTGTCAGTCTTGAAATTCGGCAGATTTGAATCGTTACGCGCATATTCGACGTTGCCCGCGAAACCGAGATACGGGGTGATCGGCAAGTCCACCATCAGGCCGCCGATCCAGACGGTGTCTCGACGCGCGACGAAGGGATTGATCACCGGATTGGCGGCGTCGAACGCAAGGTGGGTAAAGCGGCCATACGGCGCGAGGGTCCATCGGCGCGGAATAATTGGAAATGGCGGGTCGACCTCGAGCCGCAGCATCGCCTGAACGTCAACCTGATCGGAAGATTGCTGCGGATTGCCCGCCCACGCCCGCGTATAGGCGACGCGACCTTCAAGCCTCAAGTCGTTGGTCAGTCTGTATGAGCTGCTCAGGTAACCGGTGACCACGTCCCCGGTCGCCAAAGTCGACACCGTTGAGTATGGCGACACGCCGCCCAGATAGCCGAGGTAGCCCGGCGAGGGATCAACCCAGATCGCCCGCCATTCGGCGCCCGGCTCGAACCACAGGTCGCGACTGAGCTCCGCGCCGAAACTCATGCCGGCGCCGCCGGCGTTCAGATAATTGCTGCCGCCGAGCAGCGCCACCGCGCCCGTCAGGTATGGCTTGATGGAGAGGCCCGGATAAAGATCGGGCGCGATATGGATGCGCGGCCCGATGGAGCCGGCGAACAGCGCGACGCTGTACTGCGGCAGGCGAAACTGCTCGGTGGCGTAGCCCGTCACGCGCGTCTCGAGCTGGTCGCCGCGCGCATTCTGAAAATCCAGGTCATGCGCGGCCTGCACCAACTGGAAGCTGTTGATGTCGCCCTTGCGCGAGGCGGCCGACGCGACGCCGACGCCGCCGACCTGGAAGAGATTATTGGTCGGGAAGAAATTGGCGTTCGATTGCGCCCGCAGGCCGACGTGCATCCGCAGATAAAGCCGGTTGGCTTGCGTGCGCTTCTCGATATCGGGCAGCTGCGCTTCGACCTGAGCCACCTGAACCGGATCGAGGCCGCCTTCGGCGAGCGCATTGCGCAAATGCTGCGCCGAGAGTTCATAGGCGCCGAGCCGCGCATAAAGGAAACCAAGCTCCTTTCGGGCGCGGGACAAGTTCGGGTTGAACATCAGCAGGCGTTCAAGCGCGCCGATTCCCGCTTCATAGTCGCGCAGCTCCGTCGACAGCAGGACGTAACGATAGGTCGCGTCATAGTCGGTTGGATTATGCTGAATATAGGCTGACAGGCGCTCCTGTTCGGCGCGCGGATCCTCCTGCGCCAGAGCCGGACTGAAAAGTGCGAATGCGGCAAACAGTGCGCCCAAAAGCCTCGGCGCCGCTCTATATGCGAACATAAATGACAAGCCCCAGTAAAAGATCGAAAAAACGGCAGCCCAGGCCCTGACCGTCAGCTGGACCGGAAGCTGACTCATGTCGCCTGGAGTAGCAAGCTAGCGCCGGACGATGCGCCGATGAGAACGACGCGACGGCGCAATGCGTCTGTTACGAATTAACGCTTTGCAGCAACGGTTTATGGGCATTTCCGCCCATCCTTGGCGCGCAAACGTCGGACACAACAAATTCTCGGGTGTTGCGTTGAAACCACAGGCGCGACGCGCGGCTAGCGCCGGAGTCCGTCATCGAAGAGAGAGACGACTTCGCCGCTTTCAGTCGACGACCGCTCGGCGACCGGCGACGGAATGACGCCCCTGCGCCAGCGCGTCGAGAACGCGCGGCGGCGCGGACGCGCGATGGCGCGTGAATCGTCGCAGGACGCGCCCGGCGCGAGGAGCCAGCGCAGCACGATCAGCAAGTCGGCGGCGCGGCGCGACGCTCCGATCTCCACCGCGTTGCGGATGTCGGCGACGACTCGCCCGCGCGCGGCGTCGAGCGACACGGCCCGGCGGTATCGCGCCAGCATGCGATGGTGCTTGTCGCTGGGGCTCACGCCCAGGATGAGTTCATGACCGCGCAGACCCGCCACTTCGGCGCAACGCTCGATCGGCGTCAATTCGGGAATCATTTGGGTTCTCCCAGTCGCTTGCTCTGCCGGGTCCTTTGTCTCTTGTCGGCAGCATAGCGACGGTAGCGCCTCGTCCCTCATCTGTTTGTGCGTGAGCGCACAGGGGTCATTCGGCTTCGTTGAGCGCCTCTTGCACCCGCTTCTCCAGGACCGACGGGCGCAACAACACGAGACCGCCGCGAATTTTTTCGGCGAGGCCTTCGTCGATCATGGCCGAGAGTTCACGGCTGACCTGTTCGCGCCGGCAACCGATACGGGCGGCGAGATCGTGCTGAAACGGCGGCGGCGATACGATCGATTGCCCCGTCGATCCCTTGCGCGGCGCCGACATGCGCAACAATTCGGAATAGAGCCGATGCTTGAGGTCGAGCACCGAGCGCTCGAACAGGCGCGTATTCAGCTCCCGCACCCGCGCCGTCAGCAGACGCAACAGCCGCTCGCAAATCTCCGGCTCGCCGAACAGGATCTCCTTGAAGACCGCTGGCGGCACCAGCAAAAGTTCCGCGTTGGTGAGCGCCGTCACATTGGCGGAACGCTTGGCCCCGTCGACCGCCGCCATCTCGCCGAAGAATTTGCCCGGTCCGAAGTCCCCGAAGATCATCTCCTTGCCGGCGGCGGTTCGTATCAGCACTCGAACGTCGCCGCTGACGATGAAATACACATCGGTCGACGGATCGTCGAAATCGAGGACCAGCTCATGCTCGGCGTAGCGCCTGCGCACGCATTGGCGCGCTAGCTGTTCGCCGCGCGTGGGGTCTAGGCCAACAAAGAAAGGAATCCCGTCAAATAGGGACACATCGCGCTCCTGGATTGGAAATAGCGCCGATATTGCCGCTAAATGTCGACCTCGTCGAGGCGCAATCTGCTAGCGGATGCAGACTCTTCGGGCGAGGATTGACGATGCAAGCGTTCCGACTCGCGACCTTCAATCTCGAAAATCTCGATTGGTCGGGGACCAAACCGGAGGCGTTTGCGCGCCGAAGCGACGCGCTACGCCCACTGCTGGAGGCGCTTGACGCCGATATATTGTGCCTGCAGGAAATCCATGCGCAGAGGCTTCATAAGCACGGCGCCCGGCAATATATCGCGCTCGACCGGTTGCTGGCGACGACCAGATACGCGAACTTTCATCGGGCGACGACCGTCAGGCCGGGCGGCGACGCCCCCGCCGACGTGCATAATCTCGCAATCCTTTCACGATGGCCGATGCGCGCGCAACGGCAGATCCACCACGATATTGTGGCGCGATGGGTCTGGCCGCCGCCGCGCGACGCCGACGGCTCCCAGCCGGAGCCGGTCGAAATTGCTTGGGACAGGCCCCTGCTCTACGCTGCCGTCGCGCTTCCCAACGGAGGCGCGCTCCACGTCGTCAATCTGCATCTACGCGCGCCGCGCGCCATTCCTATCGCGACGGCGCGCGGCTTCGGATCGAGCCGCGCGCAAATCGAGGGCCAGTTCGTGGCCGCGCTCAAGCGCGAAGGGCAAGCGTTGGAGGCCCGGCTGTTCGCCGAGACTCTCTTTGACGCGGAGCCGGAGGCGCAGATCGCGATCGCCGGCGACTTCAACGCCGACGAGCATGACGCGCCGACGAGACTCTTGCGCGGCGGCGGAGACGAAGCGGCGGAAGGGGACCGGGCCCTCGTCGCCTTGGAAGAGCGCGTCGAGCCGTCGCGGCGCTTCACCGTGGTGCATGCGGGACGTCCAACGCTGATCGACCACCTCCTTGCCTCACGCGCATTGGCCGCGAATTGGCGCGAGACCACGATCTTGAACGAAGGGCTGCAGGACGAAGTCTACGCGAAAGAGCCTGTCGAGGGTTCGCTTCACGCGCCCGTGGTCGCGCGTTTTGAGCTCGTCGCAAAATGAACCGCGGCGCCGCTTGTGAACCCCAACGCGCCGCTCAAACGTAAACCGTTCCCTGCTACCCGAACGCAAACGATCTCAACTCTTCGGCCAGGGCGCGCGCTTCGCTCCAGTCCAGTTTGACGTCGCCGTGACCTTCGGAGGAGAGGACAACGCCGCTCTGTTCGACCCTCGCGTCGAAGTCATGATCGCTGGCGATGGGGCTCATATAGATCTGCTGTTCGCCGCGGTCGCCCTTCGCGACGGAGTCGAGGGCCCGCGAAAGGATCGCCGCCTCTTCTTTGGTAAAGCGCCGCAGGGGGTGACCGGGAAGACGGAGCGTAGCCAATGCGACAAACGATCGATGCGTTGAGGCGACAAGCTCGAAGCGCTGAGACATTTTCAAGACCCACGGCAGTTCGACACAGCAGGCGAAGAGCTTTCGCACGCCTCGCGCAGGCGCCCTTCTTGACAGGAACTGTCAGGCGCCCGCCTTTCGCATATGAGGCGCATCAAATTTCATGCCTACGAACAGCCAAGGGCTTCGCTTTGAGTGGGACGACTGAATGTAAATGGCTGGGTTCGAAGTAGCTTAAGCCCACGTCATGAGTGTGCAATTTGAACACCGTAGAGCTTCTTTCGCGTTGCTCCTTCAACTGAGAGAAAAATATGAATGACAAGCGGCGCTTCGCGCAGCATCCGCCCGGGCTGACATTCTGTCCGTCGGAACCGAGCGCTGAAGCGCGCGCGAGCATTTCCGCCTGGACTAGCTCCATGGAACTTGCCAATGTGGATGCGCCGCTGCGCTGAAGGTAGAGCAAATTCCCTGGCTGATCCGTGCGGCGGACGCCATCATCTGCATAAACATAACGCACATTTCCCCCTGGAGCGCGACAGAGGCTTTGTTCGAGAGCGGAGTCAGGACCTTGTCCGCGGGAGCGCCGCTCTATTTATACGGTCCATACAGGCGCGGCGGCGCGCAAACCGCGCCGAGCAATGCGGCGTTCGACGCGAGCCTTCACGCTCGCAACACCGCGTGGGGCGTGCGTGGTTCTGGAAGCGGCCACAGGGGTCGCGCACGGGATAAGGAAGTCCTCAGATCGTGCAAACGCCGGTCATTCTTCGCCGCAGCTCGGAAGCAGCGTGAGCGCACAACCATCCCGATGGAACCCAACAGCTCCATCGGCATTACGCGTCAGTGTCAGTGAAGCCCAATCAAGCCACTTGGAGAGTGACCATGCAACGTCGCGAATTTATTGCCGTCGGGACCGCCGCCGCTGTCGCCACCGCCACCCAAGCGTTCGCTGAGACAACCAACGGCGCTAAAATGGAGGATATGCATCCGCCGCTCTACAAAAACCTGCAAAATGCGAGCATCGAATGTGTCTCCACGGGCAATGACTGCCTTCGGCACTGTCTTGGCATGTTTGCGATGAAAGACACGAGCATGGCCGAATGTGCGGACGCCTCGCTGCAGCTTGTCGCTGCGTGCAATGCGCTCGCATCGCTGGCGGCGCTCAACTCGTCGCATACCGTCGCGCTGGCGAAAACAGTCGCTTTGATTTGCGAGGACTGCAAGAAGCAATGCGACAAGTTTCCGAAGATCGCCGAATGCGTGGCCTGCGGCAAAGCGTGCCAGAAATGCGCCGACGAATGCCGTAAAGTCTAGCCGACCTCAGCAGCCAGATCGGGAGCTTCGATGAAGATGCGATTTGCGCGCGTCGCGGTGTGCGCCGCCATCTCTATCGGGATTGGCGGCGCGACGGCCAGCGCGGCGGTCCAAGGCGCGCCGCGCTACACTGTCGCCGAGGCGACGGAAAAGGCGGAGAAGGCGGAGAAGACGACGGGGCAAGGCGAGGGCGTCGTCCGGGCGGTCGACGCGGATGAGCGACGGATCATGATCACGCATGGTCCGGTCTCGGGTCCCTTGGAAATGTCGCCTATGACAATGGCGTTTCGCGTGGCGCCGAACGTCGACCTCGCCAGCCTGTCAAAGGGCATGAAGATCAAATTCACGATCAGTCGCGACGCGAAAGGCCTCTATGTCATCGAGGACGTGCGGCCGGAGAAACCCTAATGCGCGTTCGCGTCAGTGCGGCTGTATCCCAGGCCGTCCATACCGATGCGGTGCATCAGATAGCATAGACAATCCTGCTGCACGGCGCGGGGGTCAACTGTCAGCATGGCCGGAATGGCGGGGCGCGCGAGCCTGATTTGGCCACCCGCATAATCGAAATAGTTGATCGGCGGCGTGTCGAACCCCTCGCCGGAAAGGACTTCGAGGCGCGCGTCATCATGACCCAACGCGCCGAAAGAGGCGCCAGCGCCCAATTCGCTGAAATTCAGATGGTCGATATCGGGGCGGAAGACAAAATCCGCCGGCGTTCCGTCGAAGGAAAAGCTTGCGCCGGCGGGCGGCTTCACGATGGCGCATGTGCGCAGCAACTCGATGTCCTGCGGGGCAGGCGCGTGGTCGGGAAGCTCTGCGATCGAGAGGCAGGCGTCGAGCAATTCGACGGCATGCGCCACGCCCACATCGGCGCCCGACTTGCCGCATTCGACCGTGATCGCCGGACATAGTTCGGCGAAGGCCGCTGCGCTGGTGCCGCGCGGGCGCTGAAAATGCACGACAATGCGGGAGAAAAGCTGCGCAAGCGCGACATATTTCGGCTCAAGCTTGGTGATGCAGCTGTAGTGAGGATTGAAACCGGTGTTGTTGTGGATGTCGACGGCGGCGAAAGCTCGGCGCTTCTCGACATATTCGTAAATCCAGCGCGCCATATGCGCGAGCGGATCATCGGGAAAGGCCGTTCCGCGCCACACCCGGTTGAAGTCGCGCTGGCTCGGGAGCGTGCGCACATTCGCCGCTGCGGCGTCGACATTGCCGATGAACAGAATGAGCGACCGATTGAGCCCGCGCGCGGCGTGACGGCGCAAAGTCTCCTGCACGGCGGCGAGCCCGCTCGTCTCATTTCCGTGCAGCAGCGTAGACACGAACAGCGGTTGCGGGTCGCGGCCCGGAAGGTCGAACAGGGTCGGTCGGGGAAGGATGTCCTTCAGGCGATTGGCGGGACAGTCGAGAAATCCGTCGGGCAGCCGGTCGAGCAGGGCGCAGGGCGCGTCGGTCACTGTTCTCCTCACGTTTCCCACTGATGGACGGGCGCGCCGCTCCGCTGGCGCTCGCAATAGGCCGCCATCAGGCCATAAAGGTCCCCGCCGCGCGCCTCAAGGGCTTTTCGCTGCCAAGCCGCCCCGGTCTGCCGCGTCTGCACCCGAGCTTCGATAATATCGAGGAAATCGGCTTCGGCGACGCCCAGGTCGCGCAGCCCCGCCCTGGCGTCGGGAATGAGCCGTTCCAGCAGCAGACGATCGGCGGCGATCTGCCCTTCTCCCGGCCATTCGAGCTTCGCGTCGAGGCCAAAACGCGCCGCGGCGTAAAAATTTCGTTTGGCGTCTGCGAAGGCGAGGCCGCCTGCGCCGCCGTCCCCGCTCATCGCGATGGCGCGCGCTAAGCCAAGGTAGAGCGCGGCGTTCGCCATCATGTCGATGAAGGTTGGTCCGGCGGGCAAAATGCGGTGTTCGACGCGCAGATGCGGCGCACCGCTCTCATCGAAGCCGATCAGCGGACGGTTCCAGCGCCAGATGACGCCATTATGCAACCGCAGGTGACGCATCGCCTCCGGCGGATCGTCATAGGCCATCGGAAGCAGCGAGTCATAGTCGCGCAAATTCTCCTCGAAGATTTCGATGAGAGAATCCGTCGCATAGCCTGAACCCATGCTGACCCTGGCCGGACCCGGCACCTTCACCGCCTGTTCGAACAGCGGAATGCGCGTTTCCTCCCACAACGCCTTGCCGAAGAGGAAAGGCGCATTGCCGCAGGTCGCCAGGATCGGCCCCGACGCCGCCACCGAGGCGTTGTAATAGAGATGCGCCAGATCGGCCGGGGCCTTGAGATGAATCTGAAACGAGGTCGTCGCAGCTTCGAGCATCACATCCTTGTGCTCGGACGCAAGCCGGTCGCGGCCGGCGATGTTGACGTGCAAGGGATGTCCGCCGCGCAGACGAAGCACTTCCTTGTTGAGCGCATAGTAGCGGTTGAGCGGCGACATATTGGCGAGCGTCAGATCGGCGTCGCGGATCGTTGGCAGCGTGCCTATCATCACAAGATTGGCGTCGAGTTGATGGGCCACGTCGTTGCATTTCGCCCATAGATCCGTCAGCGAATTGTGCGCCTGCGTCAGCGCGTCGCCTTTGAGGCGGAAGGGCGCGCAATTCAATTCGACGTTAAAGCGCGACAGCTCCGGCACGACGAGCGGATGATTGAGGGTTTCCAGGAGATATTGGTTGATCGAGGACGGCGCATAATTGTGATCGACGATCCAGGTTTCGATTTCGAAGCCGACCATGTGGCCGTCACGCGAAAATTTGTCCTGTTCAAACAGGGCGCGGGCGAGATGCGTCTCCTGCGCGAGCCGGCCGGCAAAGCGCGCCTTGTCGGCGGGCGTGAAGCCCGTGGTCTTGATTTCCTCGCCCAAAGGATCCCCCTTCCGAGTGTAAGCGCAGTTTTCCGCTTCTCACGCGCGCCAGCGCAACGGCGTCCGCGACCGAGGTCGCGAGGAGCCCTCATGGAGGATCCGCCGCAGATCATTCTATTTAGGCGTCCTCCGTCCTATCGATAGAGCCCGAAGCGTCGGCAGGACAAGCCGCAAGCGCTGCTGTAGATTGCGCTCCCCTCACCCGGAGCCGACCGTGTCTGATATCGCTTACGTGAATGGAGCTTACATCCCCATCAACGAGGCGCGCGTGTCGATTCTCGACCGCGGCTTCCTGTTCGCCGACGGCGTCTATGAGGTCGCGGCCGTCATCGGCGGAAGGCTGATCGATAATGAATCGCATCTTTCACGCCTCGAGCGCTCTCTTCGCGAACTGCGTATCGGAAGTCCCATTCCAGTGTCGCGCATCGCGGAAGTTGAAGCCGAACTCGTCGCAAGAAACGGTTTGAGCGAAGGCCTCGTCTATCTGCAGATCACCAGAGGCGCCGCCGCCGAACGCGAGTTCGGGTTTCCCGCGGAAGCGGCGCCGACGTTCGTCGCCTTCGCTCAGAAGAAAAACATCATCGCCTCGCCCGCCGCCGAAACCGGCGTGAAGGCGCTCACTGTTCCGGATTTGCGCTGGGCGCGACGCGACATCAAGAGCACGGCGCTGCTCGCGCAGGTTCTGGCGAAGCAAGCGGCGCTCGAGGGCGGCTGCCAGGAGGCTTGGATGGTCGATCAGGACGGATACGTGACCGAAGGCTCCTCCTCGACCGCCTTCATCCTTACCGGCGCGAACGTGCTCGTGACACGTCTAAACTCCTGTGCAGTTCTTCCCGGCTGCACACGGAAAGCCGTGCAGGTGATCGCGGCGCGGGAAGGATTGACCGTCGAGGAGCGGAGTTTCTCGGTCACCGAGGCCTATGAGGCGAAGGAAGCCTTCCTCACGAGCGCCTCCAATCTTGTGCTGCCGGTCGTCTCGCTCGATGGCCGCCCCATCGGATCTGGCGCGCCGGGCGACACGAGCCGCCTGCTGCGCAAGCGCTACATCGAATGGGCGACGAACACGTCCCGGACCGACTAGCGCTGCATTTCCAGCTCATCGTAGTCAGAGCTGCGCTCTTCTTCGATCGCGAAGGCAATGACAAAACTGCGAATAGCACATAGCATTTCAGCCCAAATGGACGTTAACGCTTCGAACTACTTTAATTGCGGATTTCGCCTGCGTCGAGACCTGAGCAATAGCGGGCCAGAGCGATCGGGTGAAGGGCTTCCTCATCCTGAGGAGCGTGCGCAGCACGCGTCTCGAAGGACGAGGAAGCCCGTTTGCGCGTATTTTCCTCTCCCTCGTCCTTCGAGACGCCGCCTTCGATCTCGGGCCTGCCCGAGATCGACATGAAATTCGCAAGTCGGGTAAACCCGACTTGCGGGCGGCTCCTCAGGATGAGGGTGAGGAAAACAATCCTTCACCCGATTCCCCTGAATGGCGAGCTCAGTTCGCGCCGGAACATGTGTGCAGCAGACGCGTTCTAGGACGTGAGTTCACACGCGGAGGTCAAAATGGGCAACCTTCTGTATTGGGCCGTCGTGTTTCTGGTCGTCGCTCTCATCGCCGGCTTTCTGGGATTTGGCGGCGTCGCCGGCGTCGCGGTGGATGGCGCGCGGATATTGTTCTGGCTGGCGCTGATTCTGCTGGTCGTGTCGGTCGTTCTCGGCCTGATCCGGCGCGCCTGAGCGGTCGTCGCTCATCCATACGCTATGAGCCGACCGCTTTTCGCGAGCGGCCGGCTTGTCGTTGTCAGGGAATGTCGTCGAGCGAACTCAGCCAAGCGTTCGCAACCGAATCCGATGGCGCGCGCCAATCGCCGCGCGGCGACAGTGATCCTCCCGAACTGACTTTCGGGCCATTGGGCAGCGCCGATCGCTTGAACTGGCTGCCCTCAAAGAATCGCTTCACGAAAACGCCGAGCCAATGTTTGATCGTCGAGAGGTCATAGGCGACCTTGTCCTCTTCGCCGACGCCTACAGGCCATGAGCCCGCGGCCGCATGCCGCCAGGCGCGCCAAGCGAGAAAGGCGATCTTCGCCGGCGTAAATCCGTAGCGCGTCGCATAGTAAAGATTGAAATCCTGCAGCGCATAGGGCCCGACCGTTTCCTCGGTGCGCTGTCTCTCTTCGCCGGGCACAAGCTCGGGGGAGATTTCCGTCGCGAGAACGTCCTCGAGCACCGCCACCGTTTCCGCGCCGAAGCGCGCTTCTCGAGCGCACCAGCGGATCAGGTGCTGAATGAGCGTCTTGGGGACAGAGGCGTTGACGTTGTAATGCGACATCTGATCGCCGACGCCATAGGTGGACCAACCGAGGGCGAGTTCGGAAAGGTCGCCGGTGCCAATGACGAGCGCGCCATGGCGGTTGGCAAGGCGAAACAGCAGCGACGTGCGCGCGCCCGCCTGCACATTCTCGTAAGTCGTGTCGTAAACCGCTTCCCCGCGCGCGGCCGGATGATCGATGTCGGCGAGCATTTGCTTGCACGCGGCGGTGACATCGATTTCCTGCGCGGTGACGCCAAGAGCGCGCATCAGCCGCCAGGCGTTGGCCTTGGTGCTTTCGCTGGTGGCGAAGGCCGGCAGCGTGAAGCCGAGCACATTTTCGCGCGGCAGACCGAGCGCATCCATCGCCGTCACCGCGACGAGCAGCGCCTGAGTGGAGTCGAGTCCGCCAGAGACGCCGATCACCGCCTTTTTGATTTTCGTGGCGCGCAGCCGTTGTTCGAGGCCGTGCGATTGTATGTTGAACGCCTCGAAACACAGCTCGGCGAGCCGCGTTTCATCCGCCGGGACGAAGGGAAAGCGTCCGACCTCGCGCAGAAACCCGAGATCGCGGTCGCACGGCGCGGCGAGTTCGAAAGCAATGCGACGGTAATTCGTCGCGCCCTGCTCCACGTCGGCGCAGGCGCCGAATGTCCCCTGCCGCATCCGCTCGGCAAGAAGACGACCGATATCGACATCGGCGAGCGTCAGCTGCGGCTCGTCGGAAAAGCGCGGCGCCTTGGCGAGAACCTCGCCCTTCTCGCAGATCAGCGCTTCTCCGTCCCAAGCGAGGTCCGTCGTCGACTCGCCCTGCCCCGCCGCCGAATAGAGATAGGCCGCTAGGCAGCGCGCCGAATGCGCAGCGCAGAGCGTCTCGCGATAGTCGGATTTGCCGACGATCGCATTCGACGCCGAGAGATTGAGCAGCACGGTCGCGCCCGCCAGCGCGGCGCGCGCCGAAGGGGGAATGGGAACCCATACGTCCTCGCAGATCTCCGTGTGGATCACGAGTCCGGGAAAATCCGTCGCTTCGAGAAGCGTATCGGAGCCGAACGGCGCGGTTTGTCCGGCGACCTTGATGTCCTCGCCGGAGATGAAAGCGCCCGAGGCGAAATGGCGCTGTTCGTAAAACTCGCGATAATTCGGCAGATAGACCTTGGGCGTCACGGCGAGCATGCGGCCGCGCAGGATCGCCACGGCGCAATTATAGAGACGGCCACGATGGCGTAGCGGCGCGCCGACGACGATCAGCGGATGAATGCCGCAAGAAGCCTCGACGAGTTCGACGAGCGCCGCGTCGACGGCGTCGAGCAACGCCTCCTGCTGCAAGAGGTCGTCGATCGCGTAAGAGGAGATCCCCAACTCCGGAAACAGCGCCAGCGAAGCGCCGTGGTGATCGGCCTCACGCGCCAGTTCGATCGTCCGCGCGACATTGAAAGCCGGATCGGCGACTCGCACGTTCGGCGTCGCGACGGCGACTCGGATGAAGCCATGCGTGTGCAGACAATAGAAAGGATGGGTCATGAAGTCCGCCCGGGCGGCCGAAGGTTCGACTGGAGCGCTTGTCCATCGTGATAATGCAAGACGCCCGCGGGAAAGTCACATGGCGCGGACTGGCCCGCGCCAGTCGTCGAGAGGCGCAGGTAGTTAAGGCGTAAGCTGAATGCTTTCATCGGCAGTTCTGGCGCAACCACGCCTCCAGCGTCTCGAAGCGAAATGCGTCTTTGCCGTAGAGCGCAGAAGCGAAGGTCCAGGCTTCGTCCGCATTCGCCGTAAGTGAAATGCCGTTGATGGTGAGAAAGGCGAACATCGCCGCGAAGGCGACACGCTTGTTGCCGTCGACGAAGGCGTGGTTCTGTGAAAGACTTTCCCACAACGCAGCCGCTTGCCCGATCTCGTCGGCGTAATAGCCCGTTTGCGGGCGAAACAACGCCGCTTCGAGCTGACCAAGATCGCGCACGCCCGCCGCGCCGCCGTATCGTTCGATCAGATCATTGTGAATGGCGAGTATCTCGGCGACTGTCAGATAGTCGGTTCGCCTGCCGCTCACTTGGCGAGTTTTTCGTAAAGCCCGCCGTAGCGCGGCACGCTCGAACGATAGGCGTCCATGACGTGACGCCGCGGCTTTGCCTTGCTGCGTTCCTCGACATGCGCCCGCAGCGCGTCCTCGATGACGGACTGAAGCTGCCGCCCCTCATCCTTCGCGATCCTTCGGATCTCGGCGAGCAGATCCTTATCGACCTGAGTGGCGAATTTTTCGCGCATGGCGGCCATCGTCTTCCAGCAGACTGATACGGATTCCGTTTGATCTCTCGGATGTCATTCCCGACGCGCGCAATCGGGAATCCAGAGCAAAAAACAGCGCTCTTGGATTTGCCCTGGATTCCCGGTCAGGCCTTCGGCCTGCCGGGAATGACACGGCCCAAACGAACCGATCGGCCGAATTTCGTATGAAATATGTATCTTGTTTCATCAAGAAATGTCAAGATCTGGCAGGATCGGTCTAAATTCCCCAGGGACGGAATGCGGAAGCTCCGCTCTGCAAGCGGCCGAAACATTCCATTCGGAACGGCGAGACAGGGGCGTTACCGACCCGTCCGTTTTATAGAGCAAAGCAGTCTATTATCGCCTCTGGCGATGGAGACCTGAATGGACACGGAAGCCCTCTGTAAACGCTACTTGAACGCGTTGGATAGGAGCGATCTATCGGCCGTGTGCAGCCTTTTCACCGCCGACGCTGTTGCTCACTCTCCGCTTTATGGCGTCCGACCCGCCAGGGAGTTCTACGCCGAGCTTTTCGCAGACACGAACCGTTCCGAAACCACGCTCCTGAACGTCTTTGACAGCTCCTCCAACGGGTCTGCGGTGGCGCTCCATTTTCGCTATGTCTGGACATTGAAGAGCGGCAAGGCGGTCGCCTTCGAATGCGTAGATGTTTTCGAGCTTTCGGAAGACAGAAATCAGTTCACGAAGATCGTGATCATTTACGACACGGCGCATCTTCGGGCGGATTTTGAAACATCCCGGAGGTGAATGAAGGGGAGAGCGGACCTTTCCCAAAGCAAAAGGGCGGGGTCTCCCCCGCCCTCTCAAAATTGCTTTGCGCGACGCCTCAGTGCGCCAGGATCGCCAGCATCAGCAGCGCGACGATATTGGTGATCTTGATCGCCGGGTTCACTGCAGGACCGGCGGTGTCCTTATAGGGGTCGCCGACCGTGTCGCCGGTCACCGCCGCCTTATGGGCATCGGAGCCCTTCTCATGCTTCACGCCGTCCTTGTCGATGAAGCCGTCTTCGAAGGATTTCTTGGCGTTGTCCCAAGCGCCGCCGCCCGAGGTCATCGAAATCGCAACGAAGAGCCCATTGACGATGACGCCCAGCAGCAACGCGCCCAGCGCCGCGAAGGCGTTGGCCTTGCCGCCAAGGATCCAGGCGACGACGAAGGCGACGATCGGCGCCAGCACCGGCAGCAGCGAGGGCACGATCATTTCCTTGATCGCCGCCTGCGTCAGCATATCGACGGCGCGGCCGTAATCCGGCCGGTCCGTGCCCGCCATGATGCCGGGCTTTTCCTTGAACTGACGGCGCACCTCGACGACCACCGAGCCCGCCGCGCGCCCCACCGCCGTCATGGCGATGCCGCCGAAGAGATACGGAATGAGGCCGCCAAAGATGAGGCCCGCAACGACATAGGGATTGGAGAGCTCGAAGTCGATCTTCCCCAGCCCTTTGAAAAACGGCACGTCGGTGTCGATGAAATGCTTCAGATCGTTCGTGTAGGCGGCGAAGAGCACCAGCGCGCCGAGGCCCGCCGAGCCGATGGCGTAGCCCTTGGTGACGGCCTTCGTGGTGTTGCCCACGGCGTCGAGCGCGTCGGTGTTGCGACGCACCTCCTTCGGCAGACCCGCCATTTCGGCGATGCCGCCGGCGTTGTCGGTGACGGGGCCGAAGGCGTCAAGCGCCACGACCATGCCGGCGAGGCCGAGCATCGTCGTCACCGCGATCGCCGTGCCATAAAGCCCGCCGAGCTCATAGGTGAGGATAATGCCGAGAACGATGACGAGCGCCGGCGCCGCGGTCGATTCAAGCGACACGGCGAGGCCCTGGATGACGTTGGTGCCGTGGCCCGTCACCGACGCTTGAGCAATCGACACCACCGGACGCTTGCCGGTGGCGGTGTAATATTCGGTGATGTAGACGATGGCGCCCGTGACGATCAGGCCCAGCACCCCGGAGAGGAACAGGCCGTAGCCGTGAATGGCTTCGCCATTCGCCTTGCCGATCTCGCCCCAGCCGACGGTGAAGGTCGTCGCCAGGAAGAGCCCGCCGATCGACAGCACGCCCGCGGCGACGAGGCCCTTGTAAAGGGCGCCCATGATGGAATCATCGATGCCGAGCTTCTTGAAATAGGGCGCGGCGAACTTGCCCCATTCCGTATCGTCGTCGCCCATTTTAACGAAATAGGTGCCGGCGATCGAAGTGAGGATCGAAAGGCCGCCGATCGCGAGCGGATAGATCATCGCCGACGACAGGCCTTCCTGACCGGCGAAGAAGATCGAGGCGAGCACCATGGTGGCGACGACCGTCACCGCATAGGTCTCGAAGAGGTCGGCCGCCATGCCGGCGCAATCGCCGACATTGTCGCCGACGTTGTCGGCGATCGTGGCGGGATTGCGTGGGTCGTCTTCCGGAATGCCGGCCTCGACCTTGCCGACGAGATCGGCGCCGACGTCCGCGCCCTTGGTGAAGATGCCGCCGCCGAGACGGGCGAAAATCGAAATCAGCGATCCGCCGAAGCCCAGCGCCACCAGCGCGTCGACGACCGTGCGATCCGAAGGCGCATAGCCGGCGAACCAGGTCAGGATCGCGTAATACACCGCGACGCCAAGCAGCGCGAGGCCGGCGACCAGAAGTCCGGTGACCGCGCCCGCCTTAAAGGCGATGTCGAGGCCGCCGGCGAGCGATTTCGTCGCCGCCTGCGCGGTGCGGACATTGGCGCGCACCGAGACGTTCATGCCGATATAGCCGGCCGCGCCGGAGAGCACTGCGCCGAGCAAGAATCCGAAGGCGACCGCCCAGCCGAGCAGGATGACGAGAATGACGAAGATCACGCCGCCAACCATGGCGATGGTCTTGTATTGGCGGTTGAGATAGGCCTGCGCGCCCTCGGCGACGGCGCCCGAAATTTCCTGCATCCGCGCCGACCCCGGATCGGCTGCGAGCAATTCCTGCGAGGTCTTCACGCCATAGACGATAGACATCAATCCGAAGACGATGGTTAGAAACAGAACCATTTTGGCTTCGCCTTTTCGTTCTTCGACCGGGGAATGGCCGAATTGGTCGCGTCGCCGCGAACGGAGTCGCGCAACAAAAAAAGGAGCAGCGGCCCCGCCGAGCGAATCGGGCGGGGACAGCAGCTTTCCAGCGGGCTTTCTGCCAGAAACGTGGCCGGGCGGCAATGCTGGGCGCGCGTCTATTTTTCAGAAGTGCTGGAAGGACAATTTTTTGAAAAACACGGGTTTTCCTTGTGCGTCAAGGAAGCTCGGCGGCGCGTCTCCCGCCACAATCTCGCCGATGCGGCAGGCCGGCGCGGGCGGCCCCGCGCCGCTGGCGCAGGCGATGATGATTTCGTAGTCGTCTCCGCCGGTTATCGCCGTTTCGAAGAGCGTGGGATCAATGGCCATCGCCTCTCGCGCCGCCGCTGAAAGCGGCACGGAGGCGAGATCGACGGCGGCGCTCACGCCAGAGGCGCGGCAGAGCTTGGCGAGATCGCCGGCGAGGCCGTCGGAAATGTCCATCGCGGCGCTGGCGTTGGCGGCTAGCCACGGCGCGATATCGAGACGCGGCTGCGGGAGCAGATAACGGCCGATGAGATGGTCACGCGCGCTAGCCGAGAGGCGCGTCGCGAGCGCTGGGTCGCGTCGAACGGCAAGTCCCAGCGCGGCGTCGCCGATCGGGCCCGAGACGAAGATGGCGTCTCCTGGCTTTGCGCCAGTACGGGGCACGAAGCGCCGGGCGCGCCCGAGCGCCGTAATCGAAATCGTCAGCGGACCGGGAGTCGCGCCCGTGTCGCCGCCGATCAGCGGCGCGCCATAGGCGCGCGCGTCCTCGGCGAGCCCGGCGGCGAAAGCGTCCAGCCAAGCGTTGGTCCAGTCATGGGGGAGCGCCAAGGCCAACAGAAAGCCGATCGGCTCCGCGCCCTTGGCCGCAAGGTCGGAGAGATTGACGCGCAGGGCCTTCTTGGCGATCAGCGACGGATCGTCGTCGGCGAAAAAATGCACGCCTGCGACGAGCATGTCAGTCGTGACGACGAGCGGCGCGCTTTCCGGCGCGAGAAGCGCCGCGTCGTCCTTTAGCCCCAGCGCCGCCGCGCCGGCGATCGGCGCAAAGACGCGAGCGATGATGTCGTCTTCGCTATAGCGCGGCATGCGGGAAGCCTTCGACTTCCCTCTCCCAAACTGAAGTCGGCTGTTGCCGACTTCGGCATTGTTTGCGCGAACCGGGAACACCCGGTTCACGTCGGGAGAGGGTGGCCCCGCGAAGCGGGGTCGGGTGAGAGCCCTCATCCGTCGTCGCTCCGCGACGACACCTTCTCCCGCAAGCGGGAGAAGGAAGGCGCGACATGCTAACTCAACTCCTCGGCGCGCTCCTCATGCGCGATCCTGTCGAGCACGGCGTTCACCATCCCCGACTCGGTCGGCCCGAAAAAGGCGCCGGCGACGTCGACATATTCCTTGATGACGACGCGCGCCGGAACGTCCTTGCGCGACCGCAGTTCATAGACGCCGGCGCGCAGCGCGGCGCGCATGACGGACTCCAGTCGCGACAGCGGCCAGCCGCCAGAAAGCGCGCGATCAATCTGCCGGTCGATGGCGACCTGATCGGTGAGCACGCCTTGCAGCACGTCACGAAAGAAAGCGGCGTCCGCCGGCTTATATTGCGCGCCTTCGATCTCGCGTCCGATCCAGTGAGACTCGAACTCGGCGAAAATCTCGTTGAGTCCTTTGCCGGCGACTTCCATTTGATAAAGCGCTTGCACGATCGCCAGACGCGACGCCGAGCGTTGATCGACGCTCATACGACGCCCCGTTTGAGGCGCACGAGCGCGAGCGCCGCGCGCGCCGCGTCGGCACCCTTGTCGCCCTGCTTGGGATCGGCACGCACGATCGCCTGCGCCTCATTCTCCACGGTGAGCACGCCATTGCCGAGCGGCAGGCGGCGCGAGACGGAAAGATTCATCAGCGCGCGCGTGCTTTCATTGGCGACGAGTTCGAAATGATAGGTCTCGCCGCGGATGACGCAGCCGAGCGCAACGACTCCATCATAGGGCGCGCCGGCAAGCTCGGCGTCGTCCAGCGCGATCGCCGCCGCTGTGGCGATCTCCAGCGCGCCGGGAACCTCGATCACCGTCGCCTGCGCCTGGAGCGCGCGCAACGCGTCAAGCGCGCCGCTGCGCAGCAGCTCGACGATTTCGCCGTTGAACTTCGTCGTGACGACGAGAATATGCGCGCCCGGCACGGGCGCGACGTCAGCGTCGTCGGGTGCAAAACCAGCCATTCAGGCGACTCCATGAATGCACGCAACCCTCTCCCGCCGGGAGAGGGTTGGGCTGCGAAGCAGCCAAGCGAGGGTTAGCGTTCTCAATTGCAAAGGTGCGGGACGCGCCGCCACAGCGAACGCATTATCGCTGAGGCGCAAACCCCACACCGACCGGCCAAAAGCCCGTCGTTTACAACAGGCGTCCTTACAGACGCCCTTTGGCCGGGCCCCCTCTCCATATGGGAGGGGAAATCCGCGAGCCGATTTCTCGGCGCGTTATGTCACACGAGCGGCGCTCTGTCAGCCGGCATGGCCGTTATACACATCCTCGCGCCAAACTCAGGCTACCGCGCTTCGCTCAGCCGCGCCGCGTAGCGCGCCATCAGATCGACTTCGATATTGAGCGCATCCCCTGCCCTGCGCGCGCCGAGCGTCGTAACGCTAAGCGTATGCGGAATGAGCAGCACGGAAAAGCGATCGCCGTCGACCTCGTTCACCGTGAGCGAAACGCCGTCCAGCGCCACGGAGCCCTTCTTGGCGATGAAGCGCGACAGCGCGCGCGGCGCCTCGACCCAGAATCGGGACATGTCATCGAAATCATCGCGCGAAATAATGCGCGCAACGCCGTCGACATGACCGGTGACGATATGGCCGCCGAGTTCATCGCCGATCTTCAACGCGCGTTCGAGATTGACGCGCGTTCCGCAGGCCCATGTTCCGACCGTCGTGACGGCGAGCGTCTCGGCGGCGGCGTCGATCTCGAAGATCGTTCGCGCGCCCTCGCGCGCGACGGCGACGACCGTCAGGCACACGCCCGAGCAGGCGATGGAGGCGCCGAGGGCGATGCCGTCGGCATCGTATGAACAGGCGATGCGCAGGCGGCGCAGTTCGCCGCGCGGCGTCATCGCAACAACTTCGCCCACATCGGTGACGATGCCGGTGAACATCAGTCGACCCGCGCGTATCGGGTCATGGTGTCGGCGCCGAGCGCGCGCGTTTCGATCAGACGATAGCGCGAATCGTCGTCGAGCGCGGCGCGCGCCGCCGGCGTCAGCGCGGGACGGCCTGCCCTCCCAAGCGGCTTGACGGCGGTGTGCAGGATGACCTCATCGGCAAGATCCGCGGCGAGCAGACTTTCGGCGACGCGCGGTCCGCCTTCGCTGAAGACGCGGGTAATGCCGCGATCGGCGAGAAGTCTGAGCGCGCTCACAAGATCGATAACGCCATCCCGTGTCGCGATGCGGACAACTTCTGCACCAGTGGCGTCTTCAAACGCTTTGACCGCTTCATCGGCGACGTCCGCTCCAGCAATCACGAGCAGCGGCGTTTCGCGCGCCGTCGACGCCAGACGCGATCGCGGCGACAGCGACAGCTTCTCGTCGAGCACGACACGCAGCGGCTTGAACCGCTGCATGCCCGGCAGGCGCACGGTCATCAGCGGATCGTCGTCACGCGCCGTGCCGCCGCCGACCATGATCGCGTCATGCAGCGATCGCTGCACATGCGTGAAGGCGTCAGTGACGGGTCCGGTGATATGCAGGCGCGGATCATGCGCGGCGCCAGCGGCGTAGCCGTCCGCCGTCCGCGCGAGCTTGAGCGTAATCATCGGGCGGCGACGGGTGACGCGCAAAATGTGCCCGAGATGATCGGCGCGCGCCGCCGCCGCGCCCGGCCCGACCAGCACCTCAATTCCGGCGTTTCGCAGCCGCGCATGGCCGTCGCCCGAGACGCGTGGGTCGGGGTCCTCTAGCGCGGTGACGACGCGTGCGACGCCGCCGGCGATGATCGAGTCGACGCAAGGCGGCGTCGCCCCATGATGCGCGCAGGGCTCCAAAGTGACGTAAAGCGTTGCGCCGCGCGCCGCCTCGCCGGCCGCAGCCATGGCGATCGCCTCCGCATGCGGACGCCCGCCCGGCGCGGTCCAGCCACGGGCGATAACGACGCCGTCGCGCACAAGCAGCGCGCCGACCGCGGGATTGGGCGCCGTGCGGCCCAGATTGCGCCGGCCGAGCGCAAGCGCCGCCGCCATATAGGCGTCGTCGGTCGCGGTCTGCGGAAAGGCTTCGTGGATCGTCATGCCTTCTCTGGGTCGTCGGCGTCCGCTGCAAAAGCTGCGCCGTCACCGCCGCTCTCCAATTCGTCGATCACCGCTGAGAAGTCGCGAACCTCGCGGAAGTCGCGATACACCGAGGCGAAACGCACATAGGCGACGGGGTCCAGCGAACGCAGGCCTTCGATGACCAATTCGCCGATCCGCTGACTTTCCACCTCGACTTCGCCGAGGCTCTCTAACTGACGAACGATTCCGGAAATCATCTGCTCGACGCGTTCCGCTTCGACTGGACGCTTGCGCAAGGCGATCTCCACCGAGCGCGTCAGCTTGTCGCGATTGAACGGCGCACGGCGACCCGACTTTTTCACGACGATGATTTCGCGCAGCTGCACGCGCTCAAAGGTCGTGAAGCGGCCGCCGCAGGTCGGACAGACGCGGCGCCGCCTTATGCAGGATGAATCCTCCGCAGGACGGGAGTCCTTCACCTGCGTGTCGACGGAGCCGCAATAGGGACAGCGCATCGGTCGTCCTTGGAGCTGCGCGCGACACCCTCCCCTTGAGGGGGAGGGTCGAGCCCGCGAAGCGGGGTCGGGGTGGGGTCACAAACCAACTCGACTCGGGTTTCACCCCCTCCCGGTCGCCTCCGGCGACCGACCTCCCCCCTCAAGGGGGAGGTGGCGCGCCCCGCTCAATAGATCGGGAACTTCGCGGTCAGCGTGTGAACCTTTTCCTTCACCGCGGCTTCCGTGCCGGCGTTGCCTTCTTCGCCCTTCGAGGAGAGGCCGTCGAGCACCTCGACGATCATCTGCCCGACCTGTTTGAACTCGTTCTGGCCGAAGCCGCGCGAGGTCGCCGCCGGCGAGCCGAGACGAATGCCGGAGGTGACGAAGGGCTTTTCCGGATCGAAGGGAATGCCGTTCTTGTTGCAGGTGATGTGGGCGCGGCCCAGCGCGGCCTCAGCCGCCTTGCCGGTGATCTTCTTGGGACGCAGATCGACGAGCATCAGGTGGTTGTCGGTGCCGCCCGAGACGATCGCGAGACCGGCGTCGACAAGCGTCTGCGCGAGCATTTGCGCATTGTCCTTGACCTGCTGCTGATAGGTCTTGAACTGCGGGGTCAGCGCCTCGCCGAACGCCACGGCCTTTCCGGCGATGACATGCATCAACGGACCGCCCTGCAGGCCCGGGAAGACCGCCGAATTGATCTTCTTGGCGATGGCCTCGTCGTTCGTCAGCACCATGCCGCCGCGCGGACCGCGCAGCGTCTTATGCGTGGTGGTGGTGACGACATGCGCATGCGGCAGCGGCGACGGATGAAGTCCCGCAGCGACGAGCCCCGCGAAATGCGCCATGTCCACCATGAAATAGGCGCCGACGCTGTCGGCGATCTTGCGGAAGCCTTCGAAGTCCCAGATGCGGGAATAGCCCGAGCCGCCGGCGATGATGAGCTTCGGCTTATGCTCCTTGGCCAGCGCGGCGACCTGCTCCATGTCGATGCGCTGATCGTCCTTGCGCACCGTATAGCTCACCGGCTTGAACCAGCGGCCGGAGACATTGACCGGCGACCCATGCGTCAGATGACCGCCGGCGGCGAGATCCAGCCCCATGAAGACGTCGCCCGGCTGAAGCAGCGCGAGGAACACCGACTGATTGGCCTGCGAGCCGGAGTTGGGCTGCACATTCGCGAAGCCGCAGTCGAACAGCTTCTTGGCGCGGTCGATCGCGAGATTCTCCGCGATGTCGACAAATTGGCAGCCGCCGTAATAGCGCTTGCCGGGATAGCCCTCGGCATATTTGTTGGTGAGAACCGAGCCCTGGGCCTCCAGCACCGCCTTGGAGACAATGTTCTCCGAGGCGATCAGTTCGATCTCGTGCCTCTGGCGGCCGAGTTCGAGTTCGATCGCCTTCGCGATTTCCGGATCGGAAGCGCTGAGGGAGGCGGTGAAGAAACCGGATTGGCTCATTGGAATAGACCTCTATGCCTAACGGCGCTGAACGAAAACAAAAACCGGCTCCCGGTCTTAATCGGCGAAGCCGGTCCTTAGGACGCGCATCGTGAGACGCGTCGCTTATCACGGCGAAGCCGCGACGGGAAGAGCGGCCGTCGTCGCGGTCTAAGGCCACGCCAAGTCTCGCGCGGGCTTCGTCAGCCCAGTTTTGTTGTGGGGGCTTTGGGTGGGCCGCGCAAGCTTCGCACGCCAGCGTCTCCGTTTCCTGAAGCGCCAAAATGACGCATGTTGCGCTCGACCAAATAGCCAGAAATAACGCGTTGCCGCGTCGCCATATTTTCGCTTCAAACGAGCGTTTGAATTTCAATCAGTCGTTTAAAACGGAGGTTCGTCATGAGCGACCATCTGGAAACAAAATTTGCCGCGCTTAGCGCCAAGTCACGCAGACTGCTCATCGATGCCGCAGTCTGTTTCGTCGCGACCTGGCTCATCGCATTCCTGCCCCAGCAATGGAAGAATGGCGAAGCGCTGAAGGAAATCGCTTTCACGACCGACCCGGTGAGCGGCAAAATCATCGACCGGATCGAGTCCGCGGAGTCGGAGCGCCCATCCTTGAAGTTGAAAAACGCTCCGCCGGCTCCGGCGCTGTTCGCCGTCTATCCGCAGGTGCACATCTCGGATTGGTCGAACGAAGCCGTCGTTGAAAAGACGGAGACGATCACCGTCAGGTCGACGAAAGTCGTCGCCTTGCGCAAGTCGTCTCCGGAAAAGAGAACTCCTGTCGAGTCGACGCCGCCGGCGCCCCCGACAACCAACGCCGAGCCGCCCACCTCTCTTGGGACAATGGGCGAGAACGCGGAGCAACCGGAACGGAGTTTGTGGGCCAAGCTCGACCCGACAGGGCTCTCATCCAAACTGGCTCCGCTCGGCCGCAAGGCCTGGAATAGCGCGACGTCGCTCGGCGGCGCAGTGTCGAGCCTCGTCAACATATATCCTTTCTGAGGATGACGCTTTGAGTAATCTGGATCAGGCGCGCGTTGCGTCTCGCTCGGCAGAGACGACGCGCGCCGCGCTCATCAAAGCGGCCACGTCGGTCTTCGCGGAATATGGGTATGACGGCGGCTCGGTGCGGCTCATCACCCAAAGGGCGATGGCCAACCAGGCAGCCGTCAATTACCACTTCGGCGGCAAGGACGGACTTTATCGCGAAGTGCTGATTGCTGCGACCAAGACCCTCGAGCAGAACAGTTTTCTGTGCCCGGAAGAACTGGACGCGCGTTCTCCCGAAGAGGCGCTGCGGCTCTATCTGCGTCAATTTCTGCTACCGCTCGTCAAGCGCGATCGCGTCAGCATGTACTTGCGCATTTTCGCTTGGGAAAGCGTGCGGCCGAGCGAAGCGTTCAACGCCTTCATCGTGGCGTCGCCGCCGCGCATCTTTCAACTGGCGGAGCGCGTCGTGAAACGTTTCCTGCCCGAAGAGGCGCCCGCGGAAACCGTCACTTTCGCAACGCTGTGGCTCGCGCATCAACCGATGTTCTTCGTGCGCGACGCGGAGCGGCTGGCGCGCGCCCCATTCGCGCTGAAATTCGACGAATCGTCGCTCGAACGACTGGTCGATACGCTGGCGAGCTTCAGTCTTCGCGGACTCGGAAACCTGTAGCTCGTTTACGCGCGTCTTTTAATGAAGAAGGCGCTCAAATTCTTGAACCGACGCATTTTCTGACGCGAGGCGGCGTCCGCTTCGACGGAAAATGTCCAAACGACAGGCTCAGGCATGAATGACGAAAGAGGATGGCCGGATCGGCGCGACGTTCTGGGAATGATCGCCGCTTTGACCGCCGGAGGAACGACGCGCGAGAGCTTCGCTCAGACGCCGACCGAGGACTCGGGGCCTCCCCTGCTTGGGGCGCCGGCGTGCCTTTTGACGCCGGAAGCGGTGCAGGGCCCCTATTACGACGATCCAAAACTGGTTCGCTGCGACATTCGCGAGAATAAGACGGGCGTTCCGATCATGTTGCGCCTTCAGATCGTCGATCAGGCGTGCCGGCCGATCGCCGGCGCGCGAGTCGACGTCTGGCATTGCGACGCGGCGGGCCTCTATTCGAACTATGCCGGACAGGGCGACGACCGCGCGCAACCCATCAGCACGAAAGGCGAAACCTTCCTGCGCGGCTCTCAGCTCGCGGACAACGCCGGCGTCGCGAGCTTCAAGTCCATCTATCCCGGCTGGTATCCAGGACGCACGCCGCATATCCACTTCAAGGCGTTCCTTAACGACGCCAACGTATTGACTGGACAACTCTTCTTCCCGGACGCGCTGAGCGAATTCATCTATCGCGACATTCGTCCCTATTCGGAGCGGACGGCCAAGCGCGACACAATGAATAAGGATGATTTCATCGCGATTGGCGCCGGCCTTGGCTCCTTCGCGAGCGTCACCGAGGAAGACCAGCGCTACCTCGTCACGCTCGTCATTGCCGTCGACCCCGCCGCCCGATCGAAGGCGTCGGCGAGCAGACCCCCGGAAGGACTTGGGCCGCCGCCGTCCGGCGCGCCGCCTCTCCGCGACCCAAAGCGCGTTTCGCCGCTCGTTCCGGGAATCGACTGACGCGCCCTGTCGAAGTTCGCCGCCGTTGAGCAATCGAGGACTGAAATGCAGAGTTTATGGTATAGTAGATATTATGAGGCTGTTCTGGTCGAGGCTCAACGATATGTGGAGCTGACCCAGAATCTCTTCATCATTGCGACGACGATCGCGCTCGTCATCGCCCTCTGGGCGCTTGTCAAAGGCGCATAGGCTTTTCGCCTTTTGTGGATTTCAAGCGCCCCGTCAGGCGCCTTTCTGATAGTCCTTCACATCCGAGAATATGATCGCCGGATTGCGCTCGGCGTCATAGTTGAGCTGGAACGCCGACGAGCTCATGAACACCGGCGACCCGTCGAGATCTTCGGCGATGCTGGAGCCGTTCGAATCGATGAAGCCTTTCAGCTTCGCTGGGTCGTCAGATGCGATCCAGCGGCAGATGGCGAAGCGCGGCTGTTCATAGCGCGTCTGCAATCCATATTCCCCCTCGAGCCGCGTCGCCAGCACGTCGAGCTGAAGCGCGCCCACGACGCCGACGATCGCGCCCGAGCCGTCATGCGGCGTGAAGACCTGCACGACGCCCTCTTCCGCAAGCTGCTGCAAGGCTTCGCGCAGCTTCTTGGCCTTCATGGCGTCACCGATGAGAATGCGGCGCAGGATTTCCGGCGCGAAGCTCGGCACGCCGCGAAAGACGATCTCCTCGCCCTCGGTCAGCGTGTCGCCGATGCGCAGTTGTCCGTGATTGGGCAGGCCCACAACGTCGCCGGCGTATGCTTCGTCGGCGATCGAGCGGTCGCGCGCGAAGAAGAACTGCGGCGCATTGATCGGAATATTCTTGCCCGTGCGAATGAGTTTCGCCTTCATGCCGCGCGTGAGCCTACCCGAGCAGACGCGCATGAAGGCGATGCGATCGCGATGGTTGGGGTCCATATTCGCCTGGATCTTGAAGACGAAGCCGGTCATCTTCGGCTCCTTGGCCTCGACCAGACGCTTGTCCGCCTCCTGCGCGCGCGGGCTAGGCGCATATTCAGCCATGGCGTCGATCAGATCGCGGACGCCGAAGTTGCGCAGCGCGCTGCCGAAGAAGACGGGCGTCAAATGCCCCTCGCGGAAGGCGGAGAGATCGAAAGGCTTGTTGCCTGCTTCGGCAAGCATCGCCTCCTCCCGCCATTCATCAGCGCCCCTCGGCAAAAGCGTGTCGAAGAGCGGATCGTCGAGGCCGCTGGTTTGCAGTAGCTCGGCGTCCTCATCGATCCGGCGCACGGTTTTCGTCGCGAAGCGGTAGGTGCCGGCAAAGCCTTTTCCCGAGCCGATCGGCCAGGTGATCGGCGTCGCGTCGAGCGCGAGAGTCTTTTCGATTTCGTCGAGCAGATCGAATGGGTCGCGCGCCTCGCGGTCGAGCTTGTTGATGAAGGTGACGATTGGAATGTCGCGCAGACGGCAGACTTCGAAGAGCTTGCGCGTGCGCGCCTCGATGCCCTTGGCGGCGTCAATCACCATCACCGCGGCGTCGACGGCGGACAGCGTGCGGTAGGTGTCTTCCGAAAAGTCCTCGTGGCCTGGCGTATCGAGCAAATTGAAGACGCAACCGCCGTATTCGAAGGTCATCACCGAGGTGACGACCGAGATTCCGCGCTCGCGCTCGATGCTCATCCAGTCCGAGCGCGTCTGCTGAGCGTTGCGCTTGGCCTTGACGGCGCCGGCAAGCTGAATCGCGCCGCCGAAGAGCAGCAGCTTTTCGGTGAGCGTCGTCTTGCCGGCGTCGGGATGCGAGATGATCGCAAAGGTGCGGCGGCGGGAAACGGGATCGTTGGCTGGGGTATGCAAGTGGGCTCGATTTCCAAAGGAATTCACGCAGGCCTTACCGGCAAGGGACTGAGACTGCAATACCAGGCTCGTCCTGCCTCAGGCTTCGCAGAGCGTTCGAGGAGTTCGCGGCTCACATCCGCGGAGAGCGGACGAGCCTCGACCTGAACCATCGCCGCGGCCGCCAGCGCAGATCAAATTCCGCAACGCAGGAACCTCACGCGTCGCGCGGGGTTGCGCTCTCGGGGCGAGCTCCAGATGTCAGCTCGAGGAGCAAAGCATGATCCGCCGAGTCGCATACGGTAAGGCGGTCTTCGCCGGCATGGCGGGAGCGGTCGCCCTGGAGATCGTGGCGCGGCTACTGATCCTGGCCGGAGCGCCGGTTTTTGACATCGTCGGCACGCTCGGCGCTCTCGCGCAGCCCTACGCCAGCGGATTGGCGTCCTGGTCGGTAGGCATGGCGCTGCATCTGACGGTCGGGGCGATCTTCGCCGTGTTCTACGCCTATTTTTTCTGGTCGACCCTGCCCCTTCGGCCCGTGTTTCAGGGCGTTGTGTTTGCGCTCTTCCCGATGGTCCTGGCGATCGTCATCATAGGCCCGCAGTTCGAGCTTATGAATCCGCTCGCCGTCAGCCGCGAACCGCCCCCCTCTGGCCTCTTTGGCTTAGCTGGAGGCGTAAGCGGGCCGATCTCCATAGCGGTTGAGCATGTAATCTGGGGCGCGACGCTCGGTCTCATCTACGTGCGGCCGGTCGGCTATCCTGTCGAACGACGGCCAAACCTCGGGTCCGAGCGTCCCCGTAGAACAATCCTTCCCGCGAAACTCCCCGATCCTCCTCCTGCGGACAGGTTCATGTTCGCAACAGGCGTCGAATGCAGCTATCCGACGCTCGATCGCGGACGCTGGCGCATGGATGAGATGGCCGCCTGCAATCACTATCGCTACTGGCGCAAGGATCTCGAGCTGGTTCGGCAGCTGGGCCTTCGCTATCTCCGCTACGGCCCGCCGCTTCATCTGACCAACCCGCATAGGGGGCGCTACGATTGGGCCTTTCTGGACGAAGTCGTCGTCGAGATGCGGCGGCTGGGCGTCATTCCGATCATGGATCTATGCCACTTCGGCCTGCCGAACTGGCTCGAAAACTTCCAGAATCCGGAGACGCCGCAGGCGCTCGCCGATTACGCCCGGGCTTTCGCCCAGCGTTATGACTGGGTGCGCTTTTACACGCCGGTCAATGAAATGTACGTCTGCGCGAAACTCAGCGCGCTTTTAGGATTGTGGAACGAGCAAGCGCATGACGAACACGCCTTCGTCACCGCCGTCCGTCACCTCGCAAAGGCCAATGTGCTCATGATGCGCGCCATTGCGACTGAGCGGCCCGACGCGATCTTTGTGAACAGCGAGAGCGGCGAGTTCTTTCAGTCCTGCTGTCCGGATCCGAACCTTTGCAAAATAGCCGACTTCGAGAACCAGCGCCGCTTTCTCGCTCTCGATCTGCTTTACGCCCATCCGGTGCGCGAAGATATGCGCGACTATCTCTACGAACATGGCATGCCGCCTGAGGAATACGCCTGGTTCATGCGACAGGACGTCGGGAAGCGCGCCATTCTGGGCGTCGACTATTACGAGTGGAACGAGAAGCTCGTCGACTCCGAGGGCCACGTCCAGGCGCTCGGCGAATTATTCGGTTGGCATGTTATCGTGGAGCAATATTACCGTCGCTATCAGCGCCCGATGATGCATACCGAAACCAACTGTCTGGACGCGCGCGAAGCTCCTCGCTGGCTTTGGCGGCAGTGGCACAATGTGCAACTCATGCGCCGAAGCGGCGTCCCGATTGTCGGCTTCACCTGGTACTCTCTCATCGACCAGGTGGACTGGGACATCGCGCTTCGCGAGCCTCTTGGCAATGTCAATCCGGTTGGGCTTTTCGATCTCAACCGCGATCCTCGTCCCGTCGGGCAGGCCTATCGCTATCTCATCAGCCTTTTCTCTGCGGAGATGCGCGACACGCCTCCGATCGAAGCGGTCATAGACCACTGCCAACGCTCTGATGCGAGGCGGCGTCATGCTTAGCATGCTGCGTGCGCATGGACTGGACGCCGGCCCCACGCAGAGGCCCCTCTTGGCCGGCCTTTTTGCGAGCCTGCCAGCCGACATTCCGGCGATCGCTGTGTTGCATGCATTCGGCGCGCTCGACGCGTTGGCAAAAGCAGCCAACGTCTCGACCACCTTAGCGGCGCAGGCCTTTGTCGCCCTTATGCTGGTCGGCGGCCTGCTCTACGGCTGGCTGTTTCGCAGAGCCGCCAACGACCCGCGCGGCGGCTGGCTCTTCGGTCTCTCCTTCGGCTACCTGCTGTGGATGTTGGCGGCGACGCCGCTGCTGCAGTGGGTCCCTGAGCAACCGATCATGCGCGGTTATCCGGCGATGGGACTTTTCCTCGGGCTGTTGGCTTGGGGCCTGACGCTCGGCGTCGCGTTTCCGCTCATCCACCGGCGGTTTCTGCTGAGACTCGGCGAGGAACCAGCGCGGCGCTCAGAGTCGACAGGTCCGCAAGCGGCCGCCGACCCACATTTGAAGCGCAGTCTTTCTGGAAGGTGAGTCGATCGACATTCGCGCAGAGCGCGCAGCTTATCGAAACTAGTTGAAATCCTCCGCGAGCGCTGCGCGCGTCGTTTCCGACAATACGGCCATATGGCTGTAGTTGGGATGCGACAGGCCCAAAATCACGCGCGTGTTCGGCTCCCTGAACGCCGCAATCTGCGCCTCCGTAAAGGGAAAGTGCACGAATTGCACGCTGCTGGCTTTGCCTTCAGCCGTGGTGCGATCCTGATCCTGCTCGGCCTTGCCGACGACGCGCTCGCCGCCGACTTCGATGGAGGCCGTCTCCTCGACGCCGCCGAGTTGCGACAATACGCGCGCCCGCCGCAGCGCGTCGTCGATCTCGATCATGAACGTCGCGACGAGTTCCTTGCCTTTCGGCACCAGCGGATTGTAGGCCGCAAGCTCGTCGGCGATCTGCGCCTCGCCGCCTTTTTCGATGTGCAGCATCTCCTGCACCTGTATCCACATCGTGTCGAAATTCTCGAAGTAGAAGGTGACGTAAGGCCCGACCTCGACCCGGCGATTGCGCTTGATCGCGGTGAGGCGCTTGCGATGCTCGGCGCGGTCCTTGGCATATTCCGCCCAAGGGAGAATATCGGCGGGGGTCAGTTCGTGACGGCTCGTCATCTCTTGGTGCTCCATCAACCTGAGCCCTCATGCCGAGAGGCATCCAGGGGATGCGTCTCGAAGCACGAGGGCGAGGCACCCTACGCAAATTCCTCGTCCTTCGAGACGCAAGCTTCGCTCGCTCCTCAGGATGAGGAAAAAACCAAACGTCTACACGCCTGTAAGTCCATAAGCTCTCGCCATCAGCACGATCGGATGGCCGACGCGTTCCGGCTTCGGCGTCTCGCCGCCGAGCGTCTCGATCTCCTGTTCGATATGCAGTCCGGCAAGCGGGCATTCGGATACGACGTGCTTCTTGTCGGCGTTCTGCAACTGCCGCGCGGCGGGCTTGCCCACCTTCATCGCCGTTTCGAAATTGCCCTTCTTGTAGCCCCAGGCGCCGCCATGGCCCGAGCAGCGCTCGACCACGGCGACATCGGCTTGCGGGATCAGCGCAAGCAGCTCCGCGCCCTTCTGGCCGATATTCTGGGCGCGCGAATGACAGGAGACATGGAAGGCGACGCCGCCATCGAGCGGCGCCATGCCTTCGGCCAGCCCCTCTTTGCGCGCGATGTCGACGACATATTCGGAGAGGTCGAAGGTCGCCTCAGCCAAACGCTTGACGCTTTCGTCCTCCGGCAGAATCAGCGGCCATTCGAATTTCAGCATCAGCGCGCAGGACGGCACCGGCGCGACAATGTCGTAGCCCTCGTCGATGTAGGGCGCGAAAGCGGCGGCGACCTTGCGCGCCGCCTCCGCCACTTCATCGAGCATCCCCTGTTCGAGCTTCGGCATGCCGCAGCAGGCCGGGTGCACGACTTTGGTCTCCACGCCGTTTCTCGCGAGCACGGCCAACGCCGACATGCCGATCGACGTATCGTTGTAGTCGCCGTAGCAGGTGGCGTAGAGCACGGCCTTGCGCGCCTTGGCCGGCGCCGACTCGTCGCGCATCGGCGGATGCGACGCGGCCTGCGCTTCGAGCGTCTTGCTGGCGTAT
Organism: Methylocystis sp. H4A; assembly: GCF_015709545.1. Classification (NCBI taxonomy): domain Bacteria; kingdom Pseudomonadati; phylum Pseudomonadota; class Alphaproteobacteria; order Hyphomicrobiales; family Methylocystaceae; genus Methylocystis; species Methylocystis sp. H4A. Next base: position 171,187 of record NZ_JADNQY010000021.1, read on the forward strand.
TTTGGCAGCTCGGCGTTGCGATCGACGCCCGCGACTTTCTCCTCGAGGCCGCGCATCATTGTGTTGTCGCGGCGCGTCGCCCAATTGGCCGCGCCTGAGATCAGCGTCGCCCATTTGCCGTAGCGGTCAGTGTCGGCAAGCGCGCGATCGACGGCGGGCACGCCGTTTTTCTTCGCTTCGACCGCGCGGTAGCGCAGGATCAGATGCGGAAAGTCGATGTTGAACTCATGTGGCGGCACATAGGGGCACTTCGACATGAAGCACATGTCGCAGAGGGTGCAGGCGTCGACGACCTGCTTGAAATCCGCGCTCGCGACGGTGTCGAGCTCGCCGCTTTTCGATTCGTCGATGAGATCGAACAGCCGCGGGAAGGAGTCGCACAGATTGAAACAGCGCCGGCACGTATGACAAATATCGAAAACCCGCCGCATTTCCGCGTCGAGCTTCGCATCGTCATAGAAATCGGCGCTGCGCCAATCCAGCGGATGCCGGATCGGAGCCTCGAGACTGCCTTCTCTCATTGTTGTTGTTCCAAAACACGGTCGTCATGGCCGGGCTTGTCCCGGCCATCCGCGCCGAGACGGCGCGGAGCGGTCGCCGCATTGCAGAGACGCCACAGGCGATCCCGCCGCCGGCACTCGAAGAGTCTTTCTGCTTTTTCGCAGTCCCTGCGCGTGGAGGTGGCCGGGACAAGCCCGGCCATGACGCACAGGGAACTCTTTTCGGATAAGTCGCTCTGTACTTACTTCAGTTCGTCCAGGGCGCGCTGGAAGCGGCCGGCATGCGAACGCTCTGCCTTGGCGAGCGTCTCGAACCAGTCGGCGATCTCCTCGAAGCCCTCGTCGCGCGCCGAGCGCGCCATGCCGGGATACATGTCCGTATATTCGTGCGTCTCCCCGGCGACCGCGGCCTTGAGGTTATCGGCGGTCTTGCCGATCGGCAGGCCGGTCGCAGGATCGCCGACGGTCTCCAGGAACTCTAGATGGCCATGAGCGTGGCCGGTCTCGCCTTCGGCGGTGGAGCGGAACACGGTGGCCACGTCGTTGTAGCCCTCAACGTCGGCCTTTTGAGCGAAATAGAGATAACGGCGGTTCGCCTGCGATTCGCCCGCAAAGGCGGCCTTCAAATTTTCTTCGGTCTTGCTGCCCTTGAGCATAGCCATTTTCTTGCCTCCGATTATTCGAGTCGGCGCGGCCGTCAGGCCGCGACACAGGAATTAGAATAATTCAAAACTAGCTTCTGTCCAACCAAAATCCAGCGCGGCGGCGCGGGGATTCGTCGCAGGCGCCGTGGAAGCGTTCGCGCGCGCGGCGGCTCTATTTGACGCCGACCACCATGGAATCCGGCCCCGTCAGATGCTCAACCCGGGAGCTGGAGAACCCGGCTTCCTTCATCCAGCCCTCGCAGTCGGCCCCCGTAAAGTCGAAGCCGCCATCGGTCTCGATCAGCATATTGAGGCTCATCAGCAGGCCGAAAGCGTTCTCGCGGCGATCATTATCGATCATGGCTTCATAGACGATGAGCGCGCCGCCTTCTGGGAGGGCGTCATAGGCCTTCCTCAACAGCAGCCGCTTTTGCTCAAGATCCCAGTCATGAAGGATGTGCCCCATGATGATGACGTCGGCCTTGGGCAGATCGTCCTTGAAAAAGTCGCCGGGGTAAAACCGTAGTCGCTCCGCGAGCCCATTGGCGGCGACAAATTCCTCGAATATCGGTCCGACCTGGGGAAGGTCGAAGCCGCCGCCCGAAAGATGCGGATGCGCCCGCGCGATTGTGACGGGGACCATGCCCTGCGCGGCGCCGACGTCGACGAAGGTCCGATAGTTCCGCCAGGAGAATTTGTCGGCGATCGCCTGGGCGGCGCCGGCGCTCACGCCGCTCATCGCGGAGAGGAAGCCGCGCAGACGTTGCGGATCGGCGTAGAGGGCCGCGAAAAGATCGCTGGCGTCCTGATCTTCGCTCTGTCGGCGGCCGGTTTTCAGCGCCTCCGACAGGCGCCCCCAGCTCTCATAGAGACGCGCATTGGCCATCTCCAGCAGCCCGCCGACATAGCTCGGCCGTCCGCGCACAAGAAAAAAATCCGTCTCGGGCGTATTGGCGTAGCGTCCGGCCGCATCTCGCTCCAAAACTTTCATCGCCACGAGCGCGTCGAAAAAGTCGCGCGCCGAGCGTTCATGCAGGCCGAGTTTCGCCGTCAGCGCCGCCAGATCGGCCGGGCCGTCGGCGAGAGCGTCGAAGACGCCAAGCTCCACTGCCGAAAGCAGCGCCTTGGCGTTCCAGAACGACATGCCAAGAGCGAGAAGTTTTTCAGGAGAAGGCTTGAGCATGGCGCCACAATCTCGTGAGCGGCGTCATGACACAAGAGTTGCTCAGCCTTTGTGACGTCCTTCGAACGGGTTCTCCCCCGCCTTTTTTGAAATCCTGATTGGCACGCCGGGAAGGTCGAACGTCTTGCGCAGACCGTTGATCAGGAAGCGCTCGTAACTCGTCGGCAGCTCGTCGAGCTGATTGCCGAAAAGCACGAAATGCGGCGGCCGCGATTTGGCTTGCGTCATGTAGCGTATCTTGATGCGCCGCCCGGAAACCGCCGGCGGCGGCGTCTCCTCGATTTGCGTCAGCAGCCATCGATTGAGTCGCCCCGTCCCGATGCGCTTGTTCCAAATTTCATGAACCGCGAGGATCGCTTGCATGAGCTTGTCCAGCCCCTGCCCCGTCGCGCCTGACACCGGAACCACCGGACAGCCGCGCAGCTGCGCCAGCAGGCGTTCTGCGTCTTCGCGCAGCTTGATGAGCGTCGCGCCGCGGTCCTCGACGAGGTCCCATTTGCCGAGCGCGATGACGACCGCGCGCCCTTCGCGGGCCGCGAGGTCGGCGATGGAGAGATCCTGCTTCTCGAAGGGAATCGTCGAATCGACGAGCAGCACGACGACTTCCGAAAACCGCACGGCGCGCAGCGCGTCGGCGGCCGACAGCTTTTCCAGCTTGTCGACGACACGGGCGCGCTTGCGCAGACCGGCCGTGTCGAAAAGCTTCATCTTGCGGTCGCGCCACACGAAATCGACAGAGATCGAATCGCGCGTGATTCCCGCTTCGGGTCCCGTCAGCAGGCGCTCCTCGCCGAGAATGCGGTTGATGAGCGTCGATTTTCCGGCGTTGGGCCGCCCAACGACCGCGATGCGCAGCGGCTTCGTGACATCGAGGTCGCTGCCGTCCTCATCGTCGTTCCGCAGATTTTCTTCAATGGCGACGTCGTCTTCGAAAGGTTCGGCGGTCTCCTCGGGCAGAGCCTCGCGTAGCGCGTCGTAGAGCGCGCCCATGCCTTCGCCATGCTCGGCGGAAAACGGCACAGGATCGCCAAGACCGAGCGAAAAGGCGTCGTAGACGCCGGGCCCGCCGGCTTTTCCTTCCGCCTTATTGGCGATCAGGATAACCGGCTTGCCAGCGCGACGGACCAGATCGGCGAAATATTTGTCGTCGGGCGTGACGCCGACGCGCGCGTCGATGAGAAAGAGAATTGCGTCGGCGGCGAGGATCGCGCTCTCGGTCTGAGCGCGCATCCGCCCTTCCAGGGTCGGGCCCCGGCCTTCCTCCAGCCCGGCCGTGTCGACGATGGTGAAGCGCAGATCGGCGAGCTTGGCGTCGCCCTCCCGGCGATCGCGGGTGACGCCTGGACGATCGTCGACAAGCGCCAGCTTCTTGCCGGTCAGCCGGTTGAACAGCGTCGATTTGCCGACGTTCGGCCGGCCGATGATCGCGAGCGAAAAGGACATGACTCGTTTCTCGCTGCGCTGCCGCGCCCCTACGCCAACTATTTCGAGGGCTTCACCTCGAACGGCGCCTCGCCGGACGATGCAGCGCCTTCCTGTTCCGGCTCGATCACCGGCGTCACGGAGACATTGCCGCCGCTCGCCGCTCCCCCGGCTCCCGCCGTCGGCGCCGCCGCCGGCTTTGGTCCGCGTTTCGCGTGCAGCAATCCTTGATAGGCCGCGGCCCGCTGACGCATGGATTGCGGAGCGTCGCGATCGCTGAGCAGAACGTTGAAATCCCTTTCGGCCTCTTCGAAATCGTCATTGGCCAGCGCGTCGAGACCATTCAATTCTTGCGCCGAGAAGCGGAATGCGCCGTTCGACGTCATCATGGGTCCGAGCGCGCGTTCCATTTTCTGGCGGTCTCCGCTCTCGAGGATGATCAGCGCGGCGCGCAGCAGAGCGACTTCCTGATTCAGTTTGTCGACATTCTTGTCGTCGGCGATCGCCTCCAATTCCTGGAGCGCGCGCGCCCTATCTTCACGCAGTTCCGCAGCCCGGATGCGCGCGAGCGTCGCATAGCCTTTGGGAGCGTCCTTGGCGACAGCGTCGAAAGCGGCCGCCGCGTCCTGCGCCTTGCCCTCGTTGGCCAGCGCGACCGCGGCTTCAAAGCGGGCGTTCGCGGCTTCCGCCATTTTCTGACGGTTGGTCTGGTAATAGCTCCACGCGCCGGTCGCGGCGACGATCAGCACGGCGAAGATCAGGATCGGCGTGTGATAGCGCCGCCAAAGCTCCGCCGCCTTGTCGCGCCGGACGTCTTCATCGACCTCGTGGAAAATATCGGACATGTGCGCCAGACCCTTGACTCCGCCCGAGAAAACCGGACTGACCGCAGCCGTTAGCACAGGCGGCGGCCAAATGCGAGCGAAGCGGCTATTTGGTAGTGTCTCAGTTTGAAATTCAGCACGCGGTAGGTCGCTATTAGCCATCCCGACTAGCCTACTGCTACCATCGCGCGATTCGGTTTGAGCGGGAATTTCGTATGTGGCGCGGGTTTCAGGCGTTTCTTGCGTGCTTGAATGTGGCTGTAATTTTGACGGGCGCCTTCCTCTTTTACAAGGGAGGATGGACGTTAACTCCCGGGAATCCGGCCATAGAATATAAGGATTTCATCTCGATAGTGCTTACTGCGCTATCGCTCTTGGTGACAATCCTGGGCGCGTTTATCGCCATCCTGGCTGTGTTCGGATTTAACGAGATCAGAAAGGAAGCGCGCCGAATAGCTAAGATCGCGGCTGTACAAGCAGCGGAAAAAGAAGGTAAAATCTCTGGTGAGAAGGCTGCTATTCAGGCAGCTCTTGCCTATTTCAAACAAGCAGTCCCGGAACAGGTTGATCGTGACGATTACGGGAAGGCGGCAGGAAAGGACCAAGGCGGTGAGTGACCAACTGCCAATCGAGACGGTCGGTCAGTATATGGAGCAGGCTCCCGTCGATATTGAAGGGCTCGCGACAGCCCTTGGTCTCGCCATTAATCGAGAGCTATGGCCTGATAATAAGTCTGGAAAAATTGAGTGTGAGGCGAATGGGGGGCCTTGCACGATTACGGTTAACGCGATGCACCCTGAATCACGCCAGCGATTTACCATCGCGCACGAGATCGCGCACTTCATCCTGCACCGTGATGCGATTGGTGACGGGATAGTCGATGATGGGATGTATCGCAGCGGTCGGTCTGAAAAAATAGAACGGCAAGCTAACCAGTATGCCGCTGAGATTTTGATGCCTTGGAAGATAGTGATTCAGAAATATCGCGCCGGCCATCAAACGCCAACCGCGCTGGCGCGGGAGTTCAAAGTTTCGCCCGCCGTTGCAGAAATTCGGATGAAAGAGTTGCGCTCCTATTTGTGATCTTTCTTTTTGTACGGCCCGCGCGGGCCGTGCTTAGGAGCATCCGCGTCCATCGCCTGAACGATTTGCTCCCACGTCATAACCGTATCTGACAGGCCAGCGGCCATGGCGGGCGTCACGCGCAGCGTCTTGTGAATGCGGAGCCAATTATACCAGACGGCATAGATCGCGACCATGTGCGCATGGTTTTCGAATTTCTTTGAAAAGGCATTCGTGAGGCGCGTGAAGCGGCGATTGTGCATCCGCATGGTGAGGTTTGCGCGCTCGACATATGAGGTCGAGACATGCGCCATGTCGGGCTTGCCTTCGATCTTCGTCTTCTTGATGCCAGTGCAATCCGCCGGCGAGTAGCGGCCCTTGGCGCTCTCAGGCGTCGCGCCGTAGAGCTTCACGAGCATGGCGTAATCGATGTCCGCGCCGAACGCGCCTTCGACGGCTTCTAGATACGCCTTGTGGCCGTCGCTGGTCAGTTGAATGCGGTTTGTAATCCGCGACGCCATGTCTTCGATGAACCACTTGGCGCACTCGCCATCGCGGCCGCCGACGAAGTGCGAGATAAGCAGCTTCGTGCCCGCTTCGATCGCCGTCCACGTCCATGTATCGCCAGCGCCATCAACCGGCGCTTTCATGCTCGCGACGTTCTTTTCTTTCGCCGCCGTGAATGACCAAATCTCGTCAACCTGAACTTTGCTCGCTTTCACGCCGCGCACCTTGGCGTCATGGAAGCCGGCGCAGAACCGGCCAGCGTCCACCAAAAGCTTCGAAACCGTGTTGATGCTCGTATCGGTCAGGCGTGAAACGGAACGCATCGACGCGCCTTCGCAGAGCATGGCGAGGATTTGGGCGCGGGTCTTGGTGTCGAGCTTGTTCATAGCCCGAGTATCTGAACTTTTGTGCTTAGCGTCAAGCATTATGTGTAATTACAGAATTTTTTCTTGTCCCCCCATTGGTAAGCGAGTCACACTCATCGCAAAAATCAACCATTGCAGAATGGCGCTATTGACTTATATGTCAATTCGAGATGAGATCAAGCACCAACATGGCACGGAGCTATTCCTCCTTCGCCCTGTCGTCGAAGGTTCGCAGTTCGCGAGAACAATTTTCGTGAGCCGCAACGTTATGAACGCACTACAGCCAACAAGCTGGGATAATGGCGAGCGATACCGGATGGCTAAGCTTCGAGCGGACCTAGATAGGTTTGTTACAGGCGAGCGCATAGCAGTCATGCTGAACCCAAAGGATAAGCCGAGCAGCTACCTAAAGCGGTTAAAGCCGGTAACGTCAGAAGTATGGGAAATTCGGAGTTGCGATCCCAAACCGCAGATCAGAGTTCTTGGGCGATTTAGTGAACAAGATGTATTCGTTGCCCTAACTTGGGAATTTCGCGAACAACTGTGGGGGAGTGAATGGGACGCAGCTTGTGACCGTTGTTTGTCGGAATGGCAGAGAATTCTGCCTGGGAATGCAGCGTATCGAGGGAGGGTGGTAAGCGATTATGTCTCAAATCGATACATTTCTTTCTAGGCCTTCCGGTCGAGACGCAATTGACGTTGCGGCTCTTAGTTACTTTCGTCAGCGTAACCGTGGGCGAATTTATAGTATAGTTTTGGACGAGTTCGAACTAAGCGGACTTAGTCAAGCAGATTTAGCAGCTCGACTTGGGAAGCGCCCAGAAGTAATTTGCAGATGGCTTGGGTCTCCTGGCAATTGGGGCATAGACACCGTAAGCGATCTCCTGTTCGCTATATCTGGTGCTGAGCCAGAATACTCCATAAGGCATCCTCTTGATGAGCCGTCGCGGAACTATTGCGAGCCCGATTGGCTATCGGACGCAGATGATGTGACTCGTCGCCAGCTGATAGACTCCGCGGCACCTTCAATTTTCGCTCTGATGCCGCCTGCCGCCAGCGATACGGTCACCATTGACTAAATTCAAGGAATCCAAGATGTCGCCTAACGCACCGCCAGCCGAAGGCTCTAAACCTGCCGCATCGCCTCAGGCTCCCGGCTTGCGAACCACCACATTCACAAAAAGCATAAATTTCGTAGATATTTACGCGAATAGCGCTAGAACAATTGTTTCTCAATTCGACATTGCCATTATGTTTTCACGGACGGGAGAACTCGGCCCTGGGGCTCCCCTAATGGAAGAACAGGCATCCGTCAGGATGTCTCCTGAACATTTTAAATATTTTGTCGACTATCTAACAAAGACGTTAGACGCGTGGGAGGAAGTATTTGGGCCTATCAACGCTCCGCTCAACGCACCCGACAAGGTTAAAATATTAACTGGCTTCCGTGCGCTTAAAGATAAGCTTACGAAAGCTACTTAGACCACCTCTTCGCCGCAGCCTTCTTAGCGATCTCAGCGCGTCGCTCTGGCGTCATGCCCTCGGCGCGCTTCTTCCCGCCCTTGCGGCCTAGCTCTTGGGCAGCTTGGTTCTTAGCTGGCGCGTTTCCGTAATCCTCCGGCTCTTCGCCTGTTGCGATGCGCATAACCTTCACGGCGCGCGCAATGGCGTCGGCGGGGCGTTTCTCGCCTTTAGGTCCGGTTGGCATTAGTCGTCTCGTCCAGCTTGGCGGGCTACCTCAGCATCATTCGCGGATTCGATGGCGTCTGCCATGTGCTCAACAAGGTCACCTGCGGCTTCTTCAAGTTCCTTGCGCGGAATCCCACGCGCCTCGGCGGCAGTAGCGCATAGACCGGCAAACCTCATTGCTTCAGCGTTCGTTCCTTCTTCCTCATAGCCCTCGGCAAAAATGTTGTTCGCAACCCAGTTTTCGATGAAATCAGTAGCTCTTTGAGACATGTTGTTCTCCTGCTTTTCGCTAAGCATAGCACGGGAGATTGGCCGGGTGCGAGGCGGCGTCAACCTCGCCAAATTTCAAACTGAGACACTACCGGCTATTTCCACCAGGGGAATCGGGTGAAGGGCTTCCTCATCCTGAGGAGCGTGCGCAGCACGCGTCTCGAAGGACGAGGAAGCCCGCTTTCACGTGTCTTTTCCTCACCCTCGTCCTTCGAGACGCCGCCTTCGATCTCGGGCCTGCCCGAGATCGACATTAAATCCGCAAGTCGGGTAAACCCGACTTGCGGGCGGCTCCTCAGGATGAGGGTGAGGAAAACTATCCTTCACCCGATTCCCCTGGCTATTCCGCTTGCTTCTTGGCGGCGCTCGCCCGCCACACGACGCCGCCGACGTCATCAGCCACCAGCAGTCCGCCGCGCTTATCGACGATGACGCCGACCGGCCTGCCCCGCGCTTCGCCGCGCTCGTTCAGAAAGTCGGTCAGCACCTCTTTCGGGGCGCCGACCGGCGCGCCATTCTCGAACTTTACGAAAATGACGCGGTAGCCCACGCGGGGACTGCGATTCCACGATCCGTGCTGGCCGATGATGGCGCCGTTCTGGAACGGCCCGAGGTTCGCGTCGCCGACGAAGGTGAATCCGAGCGAAGCGGTATGCGAGCCGAGCGCGTAATCCGGCCGGATCGCCTGTTTGACGAGTTCCGGATCTTGCGGCTGCACGCGCTCGTCGACATGCTGTCCGTAGTAGCTGTAGGGCCAGCCGTAAAAGGCTCCCTCCTGGACCTTCGTCATGTAGTCGGGCACGAGATTGTCGCCAATCTCGTCGCGTTCGTTCACCGCGACCCAGAGGTCGCCCGTCGCGGGATTCCAATCCATCCCGACGGGATTGCGCAGTCCCGAAGCGAACACCCGCATGTCCCCGGTCGCCGGATCGATCTCCAGGATGTCGGCGCGATTATGCTCTTCCTCCATGCCATTCTCGGCGGCATTGGAGTTGGACCCGACGCCGACGTAGAGACGCGAACCCACAGGATCGGCGACAAGGCTCTTCGTCCAGTGATGATTGCGTCCAGCCGGCAGATCCGCGACCTTTTCGGGGGCGGCCTCGATGCGCGTATCGCCTTCCTTATATGGAAAGCGCACAAGCGAATCGGCGTTGGCGACGTAAAGCTGATCGCCCACCAGCGCCATGCCGAAGGGCGAATTGAGGTTTTCCAGAAAGACTTCCTTCGTTTCAGCCACGCCATCGCCGTCTGCGTCACGTAGCAGCGTGATGCGGTTGGCGCTCGGCTTACTCGACCCGGCCTGGCGCATATAGAGGCCCATGAAGAAACCGCGAACGCCGTCGCCGCCTTCGTTTTCGGATTTCGCCGGCGCATCGGTTTCCGCGACAAGAATGTCGCCGTTTGGCAATTCGTACAGCCAGCGCGGATGATCGAGCCCCGTCGCAAAAGCTTCAACGCCCAGCCCCTCGGCGGGCGTGGGTTTTTCAGCGCTTGGCCAGCCCACGGCGCGCGCGATATTCACATAAGGAAAGGCGCCGGTCGGATGCGGCGCCGGCAGCGTCGGATTGGGTCCGTAGCCGGCGCTCTCCGGCATTTCGGGGCCGCGATCGCAGGCGGCAAGCGCGATTGCGGTCAGCGCGAATAGAAATCTCCCGAAAAAATTCGCCGCCATGGCGACCCCTTTCCCAAACGACCCGGTAGATGCGATCGGCGCAGCTTCTGACGATCGACACCCGGCGACGAAGACAAATATGTTGTCGATGACGCCGCTAAAAATGGCGCAGCAGGGGCAAGTCTCAAGCCCTCGCCAGTCGACGCGCCAAGCTGGAGCACAAATGAGTCAAAAGACGGGACGCATCTATGTCGGCGTCGGCGGCTGGGATTACGCCCCTTGGCGCGCATCCTTTTATCCCGCCGGCCTGCCGCATAAGCGGGAACTCGAATATGCGAGCCATAACCTCACCTCGATCGAAATCAACGCCACCTACTATCGCACGCAGAGCGCCGCGAGCTTCGCCAAATGGCGCGACGAAACGCCCGAGGGTTTCATCTTCAGCGTCAAGGCGCCGCGCTTTGCAGTGATGCGAAAGACGTCAAAGGAGGCGGGCGAGTCGATCGAGCGCTTTTTCGCAAGCGGCGTGATGGAGCTCGGGGACAAACTCGGACCCATCTTGTGGCAGTTTCTCCCGACGAAGAAATTCGACGCGGCGTTCTTCGACGGCTTTCTTTCGCTGCTGCCGAGGAACATCGACGGACGGTCGCTGATGCACGCGATCGAGCCGCGCCATGAGAGCTTCAAGACCGCCGAGTTCGTCGCGCTGGCGCGCCGACATGGCGTCGCCATCGTCGTCGCCGGCGATGCAAAATATCCGCTCATCGCCGACGTGACGGCGCCCTTCGTCTATGCGCGCATCATGGGAACGCGTGAGGCGGAATCGCAGGGCTATGATGCCGCCGCCCTCGATGAATGGGCGAAGCGCGCGCGGCGTTGGGCGAGCGGCGCTGCGCCGAGCGAGTTCAACTATATTGCGGAAACACAACGGAAGGCGTCGACGCCGCGAGACGTGTTTCTCTATGTCATCAGCGGCGCTAAGGAACGCAATCCGGCCGCCGCCCTGGCGCTGATCGAGCGACTCTCCCGCTAAGGCAGGGTGGAAGCGCTCTAAAGGTCGATATCCGCCCATATCGCCGCATGATCCGACGCTGCATCCTCCTTGCGGGTGACTTCCGGATAGGCCTCCCAGCGTTTGGCCCGCGCGCCGGGCCACATGCCTTTGCGAAACACACCGCCGCTCGCGACCCTGTCGAACAGCGCGGGCGACAGCAAAATGAAGTCGATCTTGTTGTCCGCGGCGCAACTGCCGTAGGTGCCTGGGAAACCGCCGTCGTCAAATTTCGGATGCAAAAAAATGTCCTTCAGATCCGTCCCTTCGATAAGAGGACTCAAAGGTTCACTGTCCGGCGTGTCGTTGAAGTCGCCCATCACGACGATGTTCTTGATCCCCATGGCAATGCGTTCGTCGTAGATTTCACCGACGCGTTTCGCCTGCGCGCGACGTTTGGCGTTGGATGATTGCTGCGAGCCGAAACCCTTGCTCTTGAAGTGATTGAGCATCACCAGGAGGCGCGCGCCGGACGGCGCCGTCACCTCGAACTCGGCGCAGTCACGCGAAAAGATCGGATTCCGCTCGGTCAACCTGTCGTCGACATGGCTGCGCAGCACGCCAATCGGAAACCCCTGCCGGGTCAACAGGCCGACGTCGATGCCGCGCGTATCGTTGCCGTCGATCACCATCGCATGGCGGAATGCCTCGCCGCCGAGCGCAGCGACGACGTCCGCGTTGAAATCCCGCAGCACCGGCCGGCTCTCGACTTCGACGACGCCGAGAACGTCCGCCTCGACATCTCTCATTACCCGCGCCGTATTCCGCATCGCCTGTTCGTCGACGGGCTCGTCGCGCAACTCCAGCGAGCCGACCCAATCGGCGCGCCCGCTCGCGACTATCTGAACGCCGCCCGACTTGGGGCGTTTGATCAGTGCGCCCCTATTACGCCGCAGAATGACAAAATCGCCGACGTCGGATTTTTCCAAATCAAGTTCAATGACAAGCTTCGCCATGCGCGTCTTGTCGGCGGCGCTGTACGAAGGCTGCGCCAGCAACGTATTCAGTTCCGCGAAACGTTCGAGAATAGGTTTGCCTTGCGAAAAGCTCTTGAGATTCATTGCGCGTGCGCGATCGAAAAGATTCTCGACGTTGTATGAGGCGAGTCTCATGAAATCCCCCAAGCGCAAAAAACAACAGAATGCGCTGGAGGCTAAAGCTCGACGCGCGCCGTGACAAGCGCATGACGGGCGACACGCTACGCCGGGGCCGAACTCGGCTTTTCGCCCGAGCCCTCCGCCGATGGAGGACGCGCTTGCTTGAGCGCAATCTTCGTCGCGAACGCGGCGCCGACAAGCCCCAAGGCGCCCAACCAGGCGGTCGCCTGAAAACCGGCGCAGAAGGCGTCGCGCGCGGCGGAGAGCGTCCGCTCGGCCTGCTCCGGGGGCAAGAATTTGACCGCATCCGCCGCGCCGCCGAGCGTCGCGCCGGCCGCCCGAGCGACGTCCGCCGGCAGCCCCGCGACGACGTGGGCCATTTTCGCTCGATAGATCAGCGTGCCGAGACTGCCGAGCGCGGCGATGCCGAGCGCGCCGCCAAGTTCAATCGCCGTTTCCGACAAGGCTGACGCCGCGCCAGCGCGCTCGAGCGGCGCCGATGTGACGATGATTTCCGTCGTCAGCGCGATCACCGGCGTGAAGCCGACGAGAAGCAGAGACGATAGAAGCACGCCGTAGAATCCGCCGGCCAGCGCGAGGCCGACGAATCCAGCCGCGGCGACGATGAGTCCGCCGGCGAGAAGATTGACGGGCGCGATGCGGCGCGCCAGCGCGGGCGTGGCGAAGGAGCCGATCATGAAGACGATCGCCGACGGCGTCGACCACAGCCCTGCATCGAGCGGCGTCAAACCAGCAACGAGCTGAAAATACTGTGCGAGCAGAATGAACGATCCGAACATGAAGAAGACGCCGAGCATGTTGATGCAAAGCGCGGTGTTCAGCGACCGCGAGCGAAACAGCGCGAGATCGATCAAAGGATCTTCAAGCCGCGCCTGGCGGCGCAGGAACAGGAGCGCGAGCGCGACGCCTGCCGCCATCGCTCCGATCGCGTCGGCGCCGAAGCCCGCCTCGGCGGCGCGCTTCAATCCGTAAACGAAGGACAGCACCGCCGTGAGCGACAGAAGCGCGCTGGCGAGATCCAGCCGGCCCGCGTCGGGATCGCGATATTCCGGCAGTAGTATCGGCCCGAGCACAAGCAGGAGGACCATCACCGGGACGCCCGCGAGAAAGACCGAGCCCCAGCCGAAAGATTGGATCAGCGCGCCGCCGACGAGCGGCCCGATAATGGCGCCGGCGGAGAAGCTCGAAATCCACATGCTGACCGCAAAGGTGCGTTCCGACGGATCGCGGAACATGTTGGCGAGCAGCGACAGCGTCGACGGCGCGAGGGTCGCTCCCGCGACGCCGAGCGCGGCGCGCGCAAAAATCAGCATCTGCGCCGATTTCGAGAAAGCCGCCAGGATCGATACGGCGCCGAACGCCGCGGCGCCCAGCAGCAGCACCTTGCGCCGGCCGATGCGATCGCCGAGCCCGCCCATGATCATCAGGAAGCCGGACACCATGAAGCCGTAGATGTCGATGATCCACAGCAATTGCGACGCGCTCGGCCGCAGCTCCGCCGTCAGCGCCGGAATGGCGAGATTGAGCACCGTGAAGTCCATCGCATAGACCAGGCAGGGCAGAGCGAGGACGGCGAGCCCGATCCACTCCCGGCGGGTCGCCTTGAGCGCAGGATCCGATCCGTTGGGTGCGGCGCTATGCAAGAAGGTTGCTCCATCAGCCATCACGGCGTGAGCGCGCAGCGTTTATCGGTTTTGCAGAGCGACATCAATAAACGCCCCGCCCTGCGTGGCGTCGAGCCTCGGAAGCACGATCAAGCCTGGAGGATCGACGAGCCGCTTGACAGAGACGAGCGGCAATGTCACCTACCATGACATGACGTCATATAAACTGACATCACTTCGCGAGACCCACAAGGATCATACGCGAACGCGCATTCTCGACGCCGCGATCGATGAGATGCGCGAGGCAAAGCTGGACGCCCTCACCGTCGCCAAAGTGGCCGAGCGGGCGAAAGTGACCGAGCGAACCGTCTACCGTCACTTCCTGACCCGCGAGGACCTCTTGAAGGCGGTCTGGCCGCGCATGCAGGCGCGCGTGGGCAGTTCGGGCTTTCCGCAGACCGCAGACGATCTGATCGCCACGCCGCTGCGGCTGTTCCCTCGATTTGATGAAGACGAGGGGCTGATCAGGGCGTCGATCTCATCCGAAACCGGACGCGAAATGCGCTTAAGCTCGAACCCGCAGCGTCAGGCGGCGATGCTCGCCTGCGTCGCCGACGCGCTGCCCGAGCTGGATGACGCCGCCAAACGGCGGCGCGCTGCGGTCGCCCAGCTGATCGACAGCGCCTACGCCTGGTCGGTCCTCAGGGATTTCTGGGGATTGGAGGGCGCAGAGGCCGGCCGCGCGGCGTCCGAGGCGATCGCCGTCCTGCTCGGTCGCCGCTCGGCCGCCGATGAACGCGATTTGTCGCCTGAACGCGTTTTTTCACATGGAGAAGAGAAATGACCAGCATCGCCCACGCTTCCATCCCAGCGGACAATCCGGAGGTCGTCGCCAAAGTGCTTGCAGAGATCATGCAGGGCGAAGCGACGCCCTTCCCTCCAGCAGGGCCGAACTCCTGGATGGCTTGGTCTGGCGACGGCGAAGTCGAGCTTGAGATCGCGCCACGCGGCCATGTGCTGGCTTACGGCCCTGACGAGGGCTACTGGACCCCGCAAAATCAGGGAACGCGTCTTTCCGAAGCGCATCTCGCCATTTGCGTGGCTCGGCCGGCGGAGGAGATTATCGCCATCGCGACACGGGCCGGCTGGCCGGCGCGGGCTTGCGATCGCGGCGACGGATTGTTCCAGCTGTCGGAAGTGTGGGTCGAAGGCGCATTCATGCTGGAATTCCTGGACCCGGCGCAGACCGCGCGCTATCGCGAGGTTGTGACGCCTGAGAACTGGAAGCGCTTCCTGCAGTCGATGCAGAATGAGGAAGCGACCGCCGGCTGATCCGTGCTTACGTCGCCGTGGCGCTCTCAAAATCTCGCGCAGAGACATGATATAAGGGACGCTGTTCCGAGGACTTCATGAGCCTATCCGATCTTTCCGCTGCGCCCACGATGACGCTTAAGCCTTCGCTCTCCGGGATGACCCGCGCCGAAATCGCGGACGCGTTGCGGACGCTCGGCCTGCTGGAGCGCGAGATCCGCATGCGCGTGTCGCAGATCTGGCATTGGGTCTATTTCCGCGGCGCGCGCGACTTCGGCGAAATGCTGAATGTCTCGAAGGCGATGCGGGTCCAGCTCGCCGACGCCTTCGCGCTGCGCCTGCCGGAGATCGTCGAGGAGCAGATTTCCGTCGACGGCACGCGCAAATGGCTGCTGCGGCTGCAGCCGGTCGACGCCTTCGACAAGGGCGCCGAAGTTGAATGCGTCTATATTCCGGAAAGCGACCGCGGGACGCTTTGCGTCTCCTCTCAGGTCGGCTGCACTTTAAATTGCAGCTTCTGCCACACGGGCACGCAGCGGCTCGTGCGCAATCTGACGACCGCCGAGATTGTCGGGCAGTTGTTGCTCGCCCGGCAGCGGCTCGGCGATTTTCCTGATCGCGAACGACCGACCGATGGGCTGGTGCCAGCGGGCGAAGGCGTGCGCGCCATCTCCAACATCGTTTTCATGGGCATGGGCGAGCCGCTCTACAATCTCGACAGCGTCATGGCGGCGGTCGAGGTCATGGCCGACGGCGATGGGCTTGCGCTCTCCAAGCGCCGCATCACCGTCTCGACCTCGGGCGTCGTGCCGCAGATCGAACGCCTCGGCGCCGAATGCGGTCCGGCGCTGGCGATTTCGCTGCATGCGGTCCGCGACGAGCTGCGCAACGAGCTTGTGCCGCTCAACAAAAAATATCCGATCAAGGAGCTGCTGCAGGCCTGCCGCGACTATCCGGGCGCGTCGAACGCAAGGCGGATCACCTTCGAATATGTGATGCTGAAGGGCGTGAACGACTCGCCCGCCGACGCCAGGGAGCTGGTTCGCCTTCTCAAAGGCCTGCCGGCGAAGATCAATCTGATCCCCTTCAATCCCTGGCCTGGCGCGCCTTACGAATGTTCGGATTGGGAGACGATCGAGCGCTTCTCCGACATCGTCTTTAACGCCGGCTACGCCAGCCCGGTGCGCACGCCGCGCGGGCGCGACATTCTCGCCGCCTGCGGACAGCTAAAGAGCGAGACGGAAAAGTTGCGGGCAAGCGCCAGGATGACGGCGGGCTAAGAAAAACAATCTGTCGGCTCGATCGATCACGAGCGGAAACTTCGCAAGGGCGCGAACGGCTGCGACTTTCTGCCCCGACTCAGTGCGCTACTTGGATTGGCGACAAAAGCCCCTTGGCCGCGGCGTCGGCGTAAATGGCCCATCTTGTTCTTTTGGGTGACTCGATCTTCGACAACGGCGCCTATACTGGCGGCGGGCCTGCGGTCATTGCTCAGGTGAGGACGCGGATGCCTGTCGGCTGGCGCGCCACGCTCGCCGCCGTGGACGGCTCGACAATCGCGAGCGTCGCGGCGCAGCTCGCAAAACTTCCTGCCGATGCGGATCGCCTCGTCCTCAGCGTCGGGGGCAATGACGTCCTGCGTCATGCGGAATTACTCGAACGGCCGGTGTCGCGCAGCGCACAGGCGGTGGCGATGATTGGTCACGCCGCGCGCGGTTTCGAAGCCGCCTACAGGGCGATGCTGCCGCCTTTTCTACAGCTCGACCGGCGGTTGGCGATCTGCACGATCTACTCCGGCAATTTCTCCGACGCCGACTTCCAGCGCGTCGCGAGCGTGGCGCTCTCGCCCTTCAATGATGCGATCATCCGCATCGGCGTCGAGCATGGCCTGACAATCATCGACCTGCGCCTCGTCTGCAACGAGCCGGCCGATTACGCCAACCCGATCGAGCCCTCCTCAATCGGCGGAGCCAAAATCGCCGGTGCGATCATCCGAGCCGTCACGGAGGACGAAACATGGTCGCGCAGCGCGCGGATCATTGGATGAGCGCCGACTGGGCGGCGAACTATGGTCGAATGCGACGCGCGCCCAAGACAGCCATCCACGCCAGCACGGCTGAGATCGCGACGTTCCAATTCGCCAGCGTCAGGCCGAAAATCCATAGATTCGGCTCATCACAGCGCACGACCTTCACCGATTGAAGTTGCTTCATGAAATCGGCGACCGACGGCGCCGTCGAAAGCGGCCCGGAACAATCGGACGGCCCGGCGAAAATCTTCCACTCGACGCCCGAATGATAGATCGAAAGGATGGCGTTGCCGGCGAAGAGCAGCGCCATCAGCAGAAAGGCCGCGCGGGCCATCCCCCTCCGCCCTGTTTGCGCGGCGAAGGCGGCGAGCGGCGCGAGCGCGAACGCCGCGTAATAGGGCACGCGCTCCTTGTAGCAGAGTTCGCACGGCAGATAGCCGAGCGATTCATAGGCGTAGGCGCCGCCGATCGCCGCAACGGCGGCGGCGAGGATGAGAAGCGATGCGTTGCGCGGCTCGAAGACGCAATGAACGACGCTGTGCCACTCCATTCGACAGACTCGCACGCTTAAAACATCTTCGCCGCAAGCGCGAAGCCGGCGACCACGATCACCGCCAGCGACGCGATGAAAAGTCCGAAGTGGCTCTCGAGCTTCGAGCGGATCGGATCGCCAAAGCGATTGATCGCCGCCGCCAGCACGAAGAACCGCGCCCCCCGCGTCACCATCGACAATACGATGAACAGCGGGAAATTATAGGCGAGAAGCCCCGAGACGATGGTCACGAGCTTAAAGGGAATGGGCGTGAAGCCCTTGACCAGAATGAAGATCGCCCCCCATTGCGCGTAGAAGGCGCGCAGCGCCTCCATCTTCTCGCCGTAGCCGTAGAGATTGATCAGCCACTGGCCGATCGTATCGTAAAACAGCGCGCCGAAGGCATAGCCGAGCGCCCCGCCCGCGACCGAGGCGATCGTGCAGATGCCAGCGAAATACCAGGCCTTTTTCGGCTCGGCGAGCGTCATCGGCACGAGGATCACGTCGGGCGGCACCGGGAAGAAGGAGCTCTCGGCAAAAGCGATCGCGCCAAGCGCCAAGGGCGCATGCCGGCTCGCGGCAAGCGACATGGTCCAGTCGTAGAGCTTTTTCATCTGTTCCCGGGGGGTTGGCGCGGCGCGCTGCCCGCGCATAGCACGTAAGCGCTGAAGAAAGAAGTTTCGCGGGTTGACGGGCGCCGCGCCGCCGCTAATATCCGCGCCGCTTCGCCGGCTTCCCGCCGGCCGGGCCCCTGTGGCGGAATTGGTAGACGCGCTCGACTCAAAATCGAGTTCCGCAAGGAGTGCTGGTTCGACTCCGGCCAGGGGCACCAATGGACTACTTTTTTTGATAGCAGTTTCAATAAGATACGCAAAGAAAAATTAGGTAGTCCCACAACTAGTCCCACACTTCGCGGAACCTCGCCCTCCAAGGATCGGCCAATTCGCGCCCTGAGTTGGTAGTGGTCACAAATCGCGCCGGCGCACGCTTATCTGCCTCTTACGTCGACAGTCCCTTCGACTGTGACGACAAAGGGAAGCTTGCCTCCGTCTACCTGCACGTAGCAGGGCGCGCGCTCCGACCGACCGCATTCGCTATCCATCTGCGCAGACGCCGGACGGATATTGCCTTGAAGTGCTATCGCAACCAACGCAGCAGCAATTATCGTCAGAACGGCTTTTGTGTAAGAATCGGTATGCATCATTCCCCCTTGTGGCATGGCTTAAATGACGGCGTTCGACTCTAGCGTCTTTCCAGCTTCTCACGGATCAATGCCTTGACGCTCTCCCAATGTCCTGGCGGCCGGTTGCCGTCGATTATGCTTGCATCGTCATGCTGGCGCAGCCGTGCTTCAAGATAGGCGTCATCGCCATAGCGCTCGATAAACGTGCGAGCATCGGATTCCACTAATGGATCAATCGCGCTGCGGCGACGAAGCCATTTGAACATGGCGCAGCTCCGTGTCATCTCCAGCTCACTCAGCGCCGACCGGTCTCCATGGCCGATAGGCGTCTTTACACATTCGCGCTACATTAAGAGCCACAAATCGGCATGACGACGCGCCTGCTCATAATTGCAGCCTTTGTATTGTTTTCCGGCGTCTGCTTGGCGGACATCGTCGGGCGAGCGTCAGTGATCGACGGTGATACGATCGAGATTCACGGACAGCGCATCCGCCTCCATGGGGTTGACGCGCCTGAGAAGAGGCAGCCGTGCTTCGATGCCGCGAACCAACCCTACCGCTGCGGACAGGAAGCCGCGATGGCCTTAGACGAATTTGTCGGACAGTCGCCCGTGTCGTGCCGAGAGAAGGATGTCGACCGCTACGGGCGGATCGTCGCCGCCTGTCTGGTCCGGGGCGAGGATCTAGGGCATTGGTTGGTCAGAAGCGGACATGCCTTCGCGTATCGGCGCTATTCGTCGGACTACATCGGCGCCGAGCAGGAGGCCAAGAACAATCGTCGCGGCATGTGGGCTGGATATACTCAAGCGCCTTGGGAATGGCGCAGAGAGCGACGCGACTTTGCTCGATAGCCTGTGCGAAATGCGCAGTAGCCGTCCGCTCAGTGCCCAAGCAACAGCATCATACCGCCCAAAATCTCGGCGACGACGATGGATGCGATCACAGCGTTTGCAATCGGTGCGCGGATCATGCGCGAATTTGTGCGCGCAGGCGCACCGAATTTCAATTAGGCACGTCGTCGCAGACCGACACTCGACGCTCAGTTAAGGCTTACCTTATCTGGAAAGCTTTTGTGTGAGAGCCGCAGGAAGTAAGCCCACGCCGCTTCAGCATCGTGCGCTGCCGCAGCCGCCTTCTGGACTGCGTCCAGAGGCTCCACGATGGGGTTATCGTGCAGGACGCTTTCGGTGAAGTCCAGAAGCGCCCGGTTCGCCGCGAAGGCCGATCGGAGCGCTTGCCGGAACGCTTCTTTAGATTCGGCGCTCTCGAACGGCGCCGGTGGCTTCTTTGGCATTCTCAATCAGTCAGCTTGTAGTTTGGGAGGTTTGGGTATTTGAGCTTGCCATAAAGCTTCAGACCCTCCGATCCGCCTTGCAGAAGCGTCCCTACCGCCTGCATTCTCGCCGCGCTGCGCGCCCTACTGGCCTGAACGCCCTTGGCGTTGTATGTGTTCACGCCCTCAAGCAAGGCGTTCTGAGACTCGTAATTGAGCTGGTTGGACTGCTCCAGTCCGCCAAACATCTCAAGGGCTTTGTAGAATGCGCCTTGGCGCTCAATTAGCGCCTCTTGATTGACGACGGACGTATCAGAGGTGCTGCCGCCGCCCGCCGCTGTGATCGCGCGCGACTTCGAAAGCGCAAGGTTTTTGTCTTGTGCGCGTCCCATGGCTTGACGCTGCGCCCCCGCAAGCGCCGTGTCAGCCCCGTATTTCAGCCCTTGCGCGCGATTGGCGGCGTTGATCAGGTCATATGGGCGCGATGCGTCGATCGCCGCAGCCTGATCCATGCCAGAGCGATATTCGCCATAGCCGCCGAGAAGTGTTCCGGCGGCGCCCATTCCCAGCGACCCCCACATTGAAGGGGTAAGAGGCCCGCTTATTTCCTTTGCTACCATTCCAAGCCCGCTCATTTGCCTTGCTGCTCCCTCAGCCCCTTCTCAAGCGCAAATATGATCCGCCTTGCTGCTTCCAGCGGAGATAGCTCGACGGTTTCAATCGGCCCGCCGTCCTTGCCGGTGTGCTCGAGCTGTTGCTTATCGAACCACTCGCCGCCGCCCATGTTTTTCAGGCCAAAGGTAATCATGGTCGATTGGCCGCCAGTGCCACCCTCGCGGGCGACTGTCAGGCCGATCTTCTCCCATTCCAGGAGACGTTTCGCCTTCGCGCGATTGAGCGCTTCCAGAAATTCTGGATATTCCTTTGCCCAATTGTCGATTGTGGAGCGGCTGACTCCGATGTGTCCCGCAAACGCTGTTGCGGAATATCCCTGCGCCATGAACGCTTCCATCTCATCACAGAAGCGTTCTTCGTATTTTGAAGGGCGACCAGCCATTTAGTTGCCTATTGCCGCGCGTTCTTGGGCGATGGCGGCGAGCGTTTCGAGCGCGACGTTCTTGTTTTCGAGTCCGCCTCGCATAACGACGCTGTCGGACGCGCGGACGACACACCATTTGTTGACGGGACCGCGCCATCGCACCCGCAGATCATCGCCTACGCTTTGGTCCTCTTCCTCTTGGCCACTCATATCGAAGCGGCTCAGCTCGACGACGCGGGCGCCGCAATGCCAGACATCGCATACCAGAAGCTCCATGCGCCACTCGCAGGAATCCGTGGCGACGATGATTTCGTCATAGGGCCGCAGCTGCGAGGCGACATGCCGCCAAAAGTCCGGCTTCAGCACGTCCTCGGGCTTTACGAGCTGCTCGACGGTCACGAAGTAAATCGTGCGCGTATGCTCCGCGAGCTGAAAACGGCGCTGGAGAAGGGCGGGCGCGTCGGTCAATTTATTGTCTCCATTTCCTCTAGGTTTGCGATCAATCCGCGCACGATCTCAGCGACAGGGTTATTCGCTGCATCCATTTGCTCGGCAAGCAGAAGGCCGTCGTTTAGATGGCGACGTGCTCGTCGAAGAGAGGCGCCGGTTGGATCAATTGCGCTGGCGAGTGCATCGACGACGCAGGCGAGCGCAAGGGCTGTTTGATTTGTGTCGAGCGATGACATGAGCGTGAGACTACGCGCGTCGATTATTAGTCGCCAGACCAGTCTTGCGCGTTCTGCGCGTTCTGCGCGTTGTACGGATCTTTTAAGCCGGCGCGCACGAGATACCGAGCTACACGTTCGCTTGTTCGATCGCCGCGCCGGTATGCGCGCAGTGCAACCTCGTCGCCATCGAGCAACATGAACAACGCAACGTTGCTAACCTCGACGCGCCCCACAACCTTGCGGCCTATCCCATGCCGAGGCACCCATTCCAAGATCGTGCGCTTGGACTTCCTGGCGATCTCTGCCGCCTCCCTGACGCTGATGGCCTCGCGAGCATCGTATGGCTTCAAGATGTGGTCGTGCTCGTCAATCACGCGGCGACCCTCCCTTCCCGAAGCAAGCCGGCGAGTCCGATCAGTGCCGCCTCCGCCCGCCCATCGTCTTTGACGCGAGCGAATAGCTCCGCGTGGCCCGGCCATCGTCTAATGGCTTCCGAACGGGCCGCGTCCTTTGCTCCATCCTTGCCCGGCGGAATGCCCACAGCGCGTTTCCAAGCGCATGGCGTCAGGAAAGCCACAGGGAGGCCTGCAGCAGCGCAAACGCCTTCGATGACGCCTTTGGACCGCCCGAAGGCAAAAGCCCCTGTAGGGCCTTCCTTGGGCCGCGCGCCGACGTATTCGACAAAAGCCTGCGACGCCTGCCAGCGGCGGACGATGTTTGCCAGTAGCGGCGCGTTCACGTTCGGACGATTGGCGGGGCCGTCGCGCAGGATCGGCATGTCGGCGACTTCGATCAGTTCGCCCGCCGGCGAGAGCAACGCCAGCGCGCCACGCGCGCCTATGTCGATTCCGATGACGTTGCTCATGCGCCCTGGCCTCCGATTTCTTCGGCGATGGCGCCGAGCGCAGCGCCCAAAATCCCGGCGGGCCGTCCCGCGCCGTCGCGCGTCAGGGCCGCCCTGATTGCCTCAAGAGGTGTCCCATGCTGCAGGGCGATCGACATTGCCACCGCAGCATCGCGAGCGTCGTCCGCTGCGTCGTTTGACGGCTTTGCAGCGTCGATAAAAATTTCTGCGAGCCACCCATCTGGGAATTTTGAGAATGTCGCGGAATATTCCGACCCGCGAAATTCAAAGCCGATGGTTTCGCCCGCGCGGCGGTTAGGGAGGCGAATGCGAGTCAAAGCTTGCGCTCGCCTCTTGCGGGACAAACGGGACACACGGGACATTTGTCCCGCAACGTCCCGCCATAAACGGGGGGTGGAGCGGGACAAACGGTACACACTCCCTTTAGGGAGTGTCCCGGATGTCCCGTCCCGTCCCGATGGTCGAAATTCAGGCGAGCCATATGAACCGCTCCGCATTGTGCTCACCGGCAATGACGCGCTGGGCTTTGATCGCTTCTGCAATCGCGCGGTTGAAACCTTTGCGTTGGCGCTCCGCGATCTTGCCCGCGTCCTCGCCAGCTTCCGCTTGTTCAGCGATGCGCGAATAGAAGCGGCTCCGTACCGCCGCATCGGCAACGGCTCGCACAACTGGGCCGCTCGCGCCGAATGGGCGGATCGTCGTTCCGCCGTCGTCGATCGCTTCGGCCACCATCGCCATAAGCAGCCTTTGCGACGGCGGAACGCTTTTCGGCTTTTGCGTGGGCTGCGCCCGTTCGGCGTCTTCAATCGAGTCGACAACTAGCGTCGAGATTTCATCGCCTTCCTCGTCGTAGCCCAGGACAACGCGAGATAGGCGCGCCATCAGCCGCACCTCGGACGCTTCGTCCTTGAGCTTTTGCAAGGTGAGCGTCGCAGCGATCTCTCCCTCTTGGCGCTCGCTCAAAATAACTGCGTCGAGCGCGCCGTTCAGGCTCGAATGCCCGCGCATCCGCCGATCGTCGCCAAGCCCGACGTGATGCACGATCAAAACGAGCGCCCTGAAATGCGCCGCCAGTGCGCCGGCGTTCGCGACAAAGGCCGTCATACCCGCGCCGTTTTCGTCGCCGGCGCCGAGCGTCTGGGCCAGCGTATCGAGAACAATCAGCACGGGGAAAACCCCTGCGCCTTCTATTGCCGAGACGAGCGCGGCGAGGTCGCCTTTTTCGGTTCCGAGATTCGGGGCCGTCGCGATCAGTGCGAAAGGAACATCCGCAGGAAGGTCGGGATGCGCGATGGCGAACCCCGCCTTTCGCTTGCGCAGGCCGCCTGCGCCTTCGGCCGCGACATAGACGACCGCCCCTTGCGTGACGCGTCGGCCTGCCCATGGCCATCCGAGAGCGATGCAAAGCGCAATATGGGAGGCCACGAAGCTCTTGAGGCTTCCGGGCTTCCCATAAATGGCAGCAAGTCCTTGGCGCGGCAGGATGCGTTTGATCGCCCATTCCTCGCGCCCGTCGAAGACGATCGATTCCCATCGTTCTACATGGAATTTGGACTTGAGCGGTTGCGCAGGCGCTCCTGGCGGGACATATGCGCCCGGCGGCTCTTGCAGCGGGGCGTCATCGGCGAGCGGTTGCCATTCCCTCATGCCGCTGCCCTCGCAGGGGCGGCCACAACAATGCGCGGAGCGCGGATGGTAAGAGCTTCGCGTAGACGGCGCCCGAAGGCTTCCGTTCGCACGCCAAGCGGTTCCGCCATGCGAAGCAGGGCTGCGGCGCGCTGGCGCGCGCCGTCGATGACGAAGACGCCCTCACGCCCAGCGCGAAGCCAATCCCTTACCGTCTCGTCAACCTTGAGAGGCTCGCCGAGACGGGGCGCATAGACGTTCTCAGCCCCAAACATTGCCGCGCGGCCTCGCCACAGGGCCAATTTGCCGCTTTCGATATGCCACGCGGCAAGGTCGGCAAGATCGCCGAATTCATCGCGCGCGGGGATGATAATGGCGACACGCCGTCCGCCGTATCCGGCGTCGCGGCAGAACTCGAAACGCCCGCCGTCGAGAAAAACCACTTCCTCGACGCAAAGCGCATCAAGCGGGCGGCTCCCGTTCATGCCGCCGCTGCGAATTCCCAGATCGTGCAGATGGCGCCAAGACGGTTCATGCAGCACGACAGGCGCGCACAGCGCGAGCGCTGTTTCAACTTCGGTCGGGTCAACCCCGAGTGCTTCCGAATCGAAGCAATCGAGTTGATCGGAGAGGATCGTTGCGGTATCTGGACTGCGAGAGCCGCCAAGCATCTCGACATCTCGACGCCCGTTCCCTGAAACCGCAGGGGCGGGCGTCGCCGCGTTTGAAGAGGCCATCGGTCAAATGGCCCCCCCGAGCAGGCGGTCGATTTCCGACTCGGGAACTACCGTCCGGTTGCCAATCCGAACGAGGCGGAGTTTGCCTTCGCTCGCTAGGCTGTAGAGGTGGCTGCGGCTGACGCCGAGCGCTGCGCACGCATCGTTGATTCGTCGGGCGCGCGGCTTGAAAACACCTTGCGCGTCGCAGGCGGCAATGCCCGCCTTGCGTCCAGTGACTTCAGGTCTTTCCATGTTGTCTGTCCTTCAACGACCGCGGTCTGGCGCGGCTCGGGACAGACGATGGCATTCAAATATTCACGGTAAAACGGACCGCCGCCTTTCCGTGAATCTAGTAAGGGGAGAACATAAACCCATCTTGGATCATCGGAGAATCCGGCGCAAACATTGCGCGAATGACAGGATTGTCGATGTCCACGCTCTCTACAAATTTTTTCACGGCAGGACGGCGGCGACCCTCTCCCAATCTGTTACTCAAGGATCTTGCGAGCTTCTTCTGCATCGGCTCGCTCCTTGGCGGGTTCTGTTTGTTATATGCGGTCCTGTTGCTCGCCAAATAAAGCAACGCATCTGAATCAGTCTTAAAATCTCGCTCTCGTTTGAGACGTCTCACATCCAATTCTAGTGCAATGTAATGAGCGTCAGTCCATGCGAGTTGTTTTTCGGTGGCTATGCGCTTTCGCCCGCGGGCTTCCCACCAATACTCGCGCCTGAAACCCGGTATCTTGGCGTATTGCGCCAACTTAAGTGAAAGTAACATCCAAGAAGACCCGCTATCCATTTCGGGAGGAATGGCGAAGTGTTCTTTTAGGAGTTGTAGCTTCTCCAGACATTCCACAAATTCACGCGCAAGCGCCTCCTTGTAGCGCGCGGCTCGTTCACGCTGCTTTGCCTCATCGGGCTTCTTGCCTTGTAATAGCGTTCCTGCGTAAGGGTCCAGTGACTCTGGACCGACCCACTTTATTGGCGTCGCGAGCGGACCTGTCCATTTTACCGGCTCTGGCTCATTCTTCCGCTTTGTCATCGCGCTGCATCTCGCGCGCATCGAAATTGAGCGCAGGGAAACCGAGCGATGCTTTCTCGGCTTGTCGGCTGGCCGGCCTATCCCTGTCGGTCGAAATGTGGGGACGTGCGATGAATCACGCAAGCGGTAGGGCTTCGCGCCTTCGGCCAGCGCGGTGCGGCGGTGGAAATCAGAATGGTCTGCGGCCTCGCCGAGAGGATGAGACCCCGTTGCCCTTGCCCAATAGCTCCATGGCATCCTCGGCAATTTCTTCAGGCTCGTTCTGCCCGTCGCCTTCCCCGGCGACAGCAAGCACAGCCCGCATCAGCGCAGTTCCGTCGAGGCTTATCCCGCGATCGGCGGCCATTCTATTGGCGGCCCGGAAGGCCTCGTCGATCAAATCCTGATGCATACGGGCTCCTTCCTGACTGCAGATCGCCTTAGTCAAATAAGGCGCTATGAGCCGAATTGAACCGACAATAGGGCGGCTAATTTGAATTTCCGTCATCCAAATTCCATAGCCGATCCAGCAGGATTTTCAGATCGGCGTGGCAGCGTTCGATATGCTCTCGAATGACGACTCGGTCATCATGCGTCAGAGTATCCAGCCTGATGTTGAACCACTCGCGCCGGATAGTCTCACGCAGCGATTCTATTCCTCGTATCAGCTTCTCAGCTTCGGTCATCGTATTGGTCCGTGCGGCGCTCGGCCTGCCACGCTTGCCTCG